>NZ_ATVM01000001.1 GCF_000420725.1 Marinococcus halotolerans DSM 16375
ATTCTTCCAGCCAGGCACGTATCCAGTCGCTATGCTCGTCTAACTTCTTGGTTCTTCGATGGGGTTGCTCGATGAAGGCTCGTGCCTCCTGTAGCGTCATCTCTAAATATTTATAGACCGTCGGTCTGGATATCTTTAACTCTTGAGCGATCTGTGTGACTTTCAACTTTCGTTTGTGTAATTCCTGAATCTTGACATATAACACTAATTTCTCCTCCAAGTTCCTGACCCCCCAGTAAAATAACGTCATTATCTATTTTACTAAAGGAGCAGGTTGATGGAGCAAAAGTGTAAAATCGAATCAAGCAAAATCTGTCAACTTTATTCTAGCGTTCACAGGTGCTTGCGGCGGAATTTGCAAACATTAAAACCTTGGTCGGTTTAGAGTGGGAACAAACTATTGATGAAGTATATCAATTAGTAATTGAATATACATATCGTCCGGTAATACCTTTATTAGTTACCGGTATAGAAAAAGGGATAAAAAACGTTATCGATGAACATAGTGACCACAGTAAGCTTTATGGCAATGATTTAAAAAATGAAATAAATAAATTTCTGGAAAAATTTCAAGATGAGTACGCCGATCACCCTTATTTAAAACAATTTGCCAGGATAATCAGCTTTATATATAAAGACAATTTTTTACGTGGAAAAGTAGCTGATAGAGAGAATATAAAAGGGTTGAATAGAAATCTTGTAGGGCATGGCAATGATAAACCTAATGAATGGACAAAAAAAGACTTATATCAATTAATAGCTTTCTTTTCCAGTACAGCTATGCTGGCTAATAATTAATTGAGGGATTAGTAATATGTAATAAATCCTGAAATGAGACCAAACTTATTATTGGATTTCAGAAAATTTACTCAAGTTCTCAATGCTAGCGGTTTTATGTTTTATGAATATGGGAATGGCAGTTCTAATCAATTATTTCAAATGTGTGGTTCACTTAATAATTAAAGGAGGTATTTTGTATGGATGATCTGAAAGAACATTTACTGCAGCAGGCAAAGTCAGTCAAAGAAGGGCAGTCCATTGAAGCATCGAAAGGGCGGGAAGAAAAAGCCTTTGATGAACTGATTGAAGAGGGCCATATAAGTGCCAGGAAAGTAGACGGTGCAGGGGAGAACACAGTGGAATACGTAGACATCAGCACATGAAAATCATGACTTCAATAAAGCATCCGTCACGAGGGCGGGTGCTTTTTAATTTCCAGTAAATAAAGGTTTCCCCCTTATGGTTAAAGGCTATAGTGATCACTATAATAGTGGGAGGAATTTCAATGAATAAAGAAGAAATAACCGCAAAAATAGAAGAACTCGAAGCTGGGCTGGACCGTTCAGGTGCTACGCTGGAAAACGATCACGGCGTGCCTGTCCATAAAACAAGGACGGAGGACGGAGCGTCTGTAATATATGAATATGGTAACGAAGACAATACCAGTGCCGGGCAGGAGGAGACCAACCTTCGTGTTGTATTTGACAGGAAGCCAACCGGCGAATACACCGCGAGGATTGTTTTCGAAACGAACCGGCACAACACAGAAATTGCAGGCGGAGAAAAGCCGTTTGAAGCGCTATATTTAACAGAGGAAGGCACGTGGAGCATTGATGCAGCGGATGGGAAAGAGCTGGAGCAGAATGATTTGGACAAGATCCTTGCCTACACCTTCCAAAGCTATTTACTGAAGTAAATGACTATAAGCCGGCTTCCTTTTTTGCATAAAAAGACCCTGCGCGCACGCAGGGCAAGCTGAGGGAATATACCTTTGCAAACTAGCATCATTTCCTTCCACCAGGGAGACGATCTGGGAAAGCGGTACATGTTTTATATTAAAGCGCTTTCATATAAAAATCACGAGGCAATAGTCCCTTTTTAAGAATTGAGACTATTTTGCTGAATAAAAAAAGGCCCCGCGGGGAACACGGGGCCAGTCTCAGGAGCGGGATGACATATTCATCCCATAAGCACTTTATCGGATGAATAATGTTCATTAATGAGTCATTTGGTATAAATAATGTCAAAAATATTAAAAACCTGCCGGCGGCTGCCCAATGGAGCCGTTAACGGTTGCTGGCTTTTTGAATAGCCTGCTCGACCTTTTCGCCGGAAACGCCGAATTTATCAGCAGTCGCTTCCACGGGGCTGCTTTTTGAATCGAGACTTTCATCGTACGCGGGGCCCGCCCAGTAAAAATACATATCCAGCTGTTTTTCGGTCGGGTAGTTGTCCTGCTGCTTCGGCAGGCCTTTATTGTTGATGGAGCCGTATACCGTGTTGATCTCATGGTCGCTGTAATCACCGGGTTCATAATTTTCCGCGGTTTCGATTTCGCCGTTCGGGAAATAATCCGTTTTTCCGTAAACATAGCTGCCGTAGTCCATCGCCTCTTCGGCGTCGACAAAATTGATGGTCAGCAGGTGAAAGGGCTCTTTTTCTTTGGCATTCATGATCACTTCATCGCTGATCGTGTCGATATCCGTTTCATCAATCGACGTGGGAGCTGCGTCCGGGATCACATAATAATCTAAATAAACGCCATCTTCGTAGCTGCTGCTTTCGCCTTCGTGCAGGGTGTAGGAGGGGATTTCTGCTTCAGAAGCTCCCCCGGTCTGTTCTTTTTCATAGGCGGTGAATTCGCCTTCCATGTCTTCGGACAGTACCGCACAGGGCACCCCGTCCCCATTCGCATCAAGATCGCTCGGATCATTTTCAGAGCTGAAGCTGTTTTCCGTCCAGTAGTCGTACAGCTCCTGATCGTCTTCGAAGTCGCTGCAGCTTTTTACCTCTGTTTCGGCAGCAGCATCTTCACTGCGCACGTTTTCCGCTGCGTTATCTGCTGGTGCCCCCCTGAATACCAGAGTGATAACGCCAACAAGAACCAGGGCGTAAACGAGCGTGGCCAGCATAAGCTTCCATCTGGCATCTGACCGCAGGCCGGGCAGACGTGGCCATTTCCTTTTTTTCTGCATGAAACTCCCCCCTGGATAAGCTTTCTATCCAAATGAACCTATACCTGGTTCGTCTGTTTAATCATTTTTAAGAAATGCTCCTCTTTCGATTTGAATTCGAGTTCACTGACCTTGCTTAAAACGAAATGATATTTAGCAATTTCGCCGCTGATTTTTAAGCTTCTTAAAAAAGCATCTGCGGCCTTTCTGATTTCTGCTGTCTCCCGGTTGCTTTCAAACACGATGACGTTTCGGGTAACCTGCCTGGCGTTGTCGTGCTCGGATAAGTGGGTGATCAGATCAAGCAGATCATCGTAGTTGCTGGTTTTGGTGTTGTTGATTAAATCGACACTAATCAGAAAAACGCTCACAAAGCATCCCTCCTGGAAAGATCAGGCCGGTCCATTGCTGACACTCCAGGCTCAGCCCTGCTTTTTCTTTTTCGCGTACGCTGTCCACCCG
Source organism: Marinococcus halotolerans DSM 16375 (assembly GCF_000420725.1). GTDB lineage: Bacteria > Bacillota > Bacilli > Bacillales > Marinococcaceae > Marinococcus > Marinococcus halotolerans. The sequence goes on from NZ_ATVM01000001.1 coordinate 3,417, forward strand.
AGGTAAATGACAATCAAAGCGGCAATAATGGAAGCCATCATCTCCCGCCTTCCGTGATTTATTAAGCCTATTGTACCACAGGAAAATAGCGGAGGGGGTTGTCAAATACGCCTGCAGCCTGCCTTTTGAACGTACAGCTTAAAATGAAAATGCAAAGGGGCGGTTAGTGTGTATTACGAACCAGGCACGCGGGTCTTCAGCGAGGCGAGACAGCAGTGGGGGGTGGTGGTGCTTCAGAATCACCATCTGGGACCGCATTGGTACTACGTTAAATTCACGCCGGTCCGCTCGGGATGGCATCATGAAAGCGACCTGTGGGAAGCGGGGGAGGTGTTTGCGTGCAGCTGGGAGCGGCACCGGGCGGGACAAATCTGAGCGCGGCAGCGCCATTTTTTCTTAATTGGTGGTCGTTTGGCCTGATTATATGTAAAATAGATGGCGGTGCTATAAATTTGGGAGGGATCGTTATGTACACATCTATTATCTTTTTCATCGAAGACGGGGACCGGCTGATTGTGCCGAAGTCCAACGAGACCCCGAGCGTGGATGAAATTATTGAAAAGCTGAAAAAGGGCAAAAAGCAGGATTTGAAAATGTCCGAGGTATTCAGCGAATGGTTCAACACCGAAGTGGAATGCAAAAAAGTAACAAGCGTCAGCGTCAACTTTATTTAACAGCGAGCATCTGCCTGCGGGCGGGTGCTTTTTTTATCGATGAAAAAATTTCCGGCGGATGGTTGTAAAAAAGGAGGCCCGGGTTCCTTTACTGGGTAGGGCGGCAACAAGCCGGCACCTATTCGCTTCAGGAAAGGATGATGAGCATTGGCACACACATTGGGGCATCAGCTGATTACGTACGGGGAGGATCATCTCGGCACGCCGTATGAATTCGGCGGCGACGGCACGGACACCTTTGACTGCAGCGGCTTTGTCCGCTACGTGGTTGAGTATGTTACCGGGGAGATCATCCCGCGGACCGCAGCCAGCCAGTCGGAGACAGGGACTGAGGTTGCGGAGGAAGATCTCCGCACCGGTGATCTGCTGTTCTGGAAGGACACCCGCTCGGAGGATCTGAACCATAACGAAGTGACCCACGTCGGCTTCTACGTGGACGGCCAGACGTTTTTAGGGGCCCAGGGCTCCACCGGGGTGGCGTTCGCCGATTCGACGCGCGACTACTGGCAGTCCCGCTACGTCGGGGCACGGCGCGTCGTCGACAACACAGCAGATCCGCTCACCAACGTCGGCGGAAAGGGAGACCTGCTCCGGGTGGTCGCGAGCCAGGTGAATTACCGCAGCGAACCGTCCTGGGACAGCGAAGCGGTTGCGGGAAAAGCCACCGAGGGAGAGGCGTTTACGATTGAGCGGCGCGTGCCGATGGAGGAGCGCTCGGATCTGTTTGAACTTATTTCCGGCACGTATATTACGACCCATGAAAACTATGTGGAGGTAGTGCCACAGGGGTAAGTCAGCCTCCCGCGAATAGAAAGCAGGCCCGGCGTACGCAGCCGGGGCCTGCTTTTATTTTTATTCTATTTACGTTTCGCAGCCGACGCCGTCCCCGTCACGGTCGAGGTGGCCGCCGTAGCCCGGGTCGCCTTCGCGGACCGGGGCAGCCCCGGCTTCGCGGGCAGCGTCGCAGTTTTCATAATACACGTCGTCGCTCTCAGAGGAATCAGCGTCTTCCGTAGAACCGGAATCCCCGGAGGACTCCTCCGGTTCCTCGTCCTGCTCCACGTAGCCGTCGTCGGTCACATAATCATCGAGCGACCAGATGCCGATGCCGGCCGACCGGGCTTCTTCCTCGGCGGCTTCAAATTCGTCGAGGTACTCCGTGTTCGGCGGATAGACAGCTACCCGGGCGAGTCCTTCCTCGATCAGCTGCTGATTGAAGTTTTCCCCGTCAACAAATACGTAGGCAAGCAGCCGGCCGTAATAGTCGCGTTCCTCGACACCAAGCTCGAGCCGCACATCTTCACCGGCCAGCTCGCTTGTCGTAAATTCTGTAGCCTCCGGGCCGAACGGCTGCACGCCCATCTGCGGATGCTTGGTCTCAGGAGTGTCGACAAGAATGAGACGAATGCGCTCCTCGCCGCCTTCATAGTCCACATCAATCGTATCACCGTCGACGACGTTGGTTACTGTCGCGTTGGTGTCTTCAGCATTAGAGTCGGACGAGGTGTCTGCCGGGGCTTCTTCTTCGGTGCTGTCGCTGTCGTCAGAGGAATCTCCGGTAGACGTTTGTTCAGCTTCACTGGAGTTTTCCTCCTTCGACGTGTTCTCCTGCTGGTCTTCCTCGGCCGTTTCGCCGCTTTCACTGTCGGAGGCTTCCCCGTCCGCAGCGTCTTCGTTATTATCTTCTGCCTGGTCGTCTGTGTCTTCGGTGTTTTCATCCTCTGAGGCTTGTTCGCTCGTCTGTTCCTCCGTGGCGTCACCGCCGCTTTCCTGGCCGGACTCTTCGCTGCATGCCGACAGAAAGAGCGTGAGCGCCAGGGCGGAGGACAAAAGCCTGACTGGTTTTTTCAATAGAATCACCCCGCTGCATAATTGGTTGGCACGTAGTCAGGAAATAGATGGACGTAATGTGTGAAAAAAGTATCGGTTATTAGTATTAATAACAGTGTACAAGAAAGCATGTAAAAAGAAAATAACCAACCCGGCAGTGTATTTCGTGATCTGTGCAAAGCAGAATATAACTGCAATAAAAACTACACATCTGGTATTGCCTATGCGATGAAATGGCAGTAAAAAAGCCCTCTGCGCCTTTGCAGCACAGGGGGCGGCATCAATGTTATTTCGGGAGATAGTCGTTTCGGATAATCAGCACGTCGCAGGAAGCCCGGCGTACGAGACTCTCCGAGACGCTGCCAAGAAACAGGCGCTCGGCGCGTCCCATCCCGGAGGAGCCGACCACAATCAGATCCGCTTCGAATTTTTTGGCTGCCTCGGTCGGAATCACAATCTTCGGCGCTCCGTATTCGACGGAAAAATCAATCGCCGATATATTTTCCGCAGCGCTTAAATTCCGGTATTCCTCAAGCAGCTCCTTGCCGCGTTCCCGGTACATCTCGATAATATCCTCGGTATGGTATTCGGCCGAGGAAATAAACGGCGTATTCAGCACGTATACGACCTGCACCCGGCTTTTCTCCCGTTTGGCGATGTCGAGTCCGGCATACAAAGCGCTGGTGGACACCTCGGAGCCGTCCACAGCGATCAGTACAGAACGGTAGGGCGCCGGCGGCTCTTCGTTTTTAACAATCCAGACGTCGCAGGAGGCGTGGCGGACGATGCTTGCGGCAACGCTTCCAAAAATCCGTTTTTCAAACGTCCCGGCCCCGGAGCCGCCGGAGAGAATTAGGTCGGCTCCGAACTCATGGGCGATTTCGCCGGGGATTAACGCTTTGGGAGGGCCTTCCTTTAAAAACGTCAGCACCTGTTTTACGCCCTGGTCCTCGGCGCTTTGTTTGGCCCGGTTTAAAATGTCGGTGCCGATACGCTCCGACGCGCTTAACAGATCCGGCGATTCCTGGCGGAGCTCGCGGATGTTGTGATAATCGATAATGTAGCAGAATGCAAGTGCGCTTTCGTAGGTGAGGGCGGTTTCGATGCCTTTTTGAAGAGCGTATTCCGCCTCATCCGAACCGTCGAGAGCGACGAGAATACGTTCATAGTGCAGCGTCATTGCAATCAGTCCCTTCTGGCTTTTTGATGGTATCTATAGTTTAGCTCATTTTTTCTTCGCTGCGTGTGAGGAACCTCACATCCAACCGGGACTTTTTTATTTATACTGTGCTCACAAGGAGCTGTAAATGAAAACTGGTACAGCCTGGATGGGCTGTGAAAATAAAGCACAAAGGAGTTTCGGTATGACGGATCGATTAAAGCAGATTGTCTGGAAGGAAATGCTGAATGAGTATGGAGAAGTGCCGCGTACGCTGCCGGAATTAAATGACAAAGCGGACGGCAATACAGAAATCGCCTGCCTGCTTCCCTTTTACGTGTATTACTTTCATACGTATGAGTGGCAGGAATACTCGCTGATGACAGAGCGCGCGCTTCCCGGCACGCTGAACCACGCCGCCTTTATTGCACTCGACACCCCGTCCCTGCAGGCCTCGGCGCAGATGAAGCGGTACTTTTACGGGCTGTCTTTCATCAGCAGGCTCCCGGAGGACGGAGTGACGTTGTTTACCCTTGAGGAATGGACGCTGCACGTCTTCCGGAAATACTATTACTTAACGACAAAAGCAGCCCTTCCGGCCGGGGAGGCGAACGCGAAAAGGTGGTCCGGCACGTGGACCTTCCGGGTGATGTAGATATGGCCCGCAAAAATGAGAACGTTCTCAAAGCGCCCAAGTAATAAAGGAGGACTGCTTGAATATGCAGAAGCATCACTACGGATATGCCGGAGAAAGCACGGAAGAGGCAGGAGAAGAAGAGTATATACGGTTTGTGTACATTTTTGACGAGCCGTACCGGCGGGAGGAGGTACTCTACATCGGCACGAGGGAAAACGTCCGAAAGAGTGCGAGCGTGGATCTTTTAAATATTGAGCTTGCGCTTGCGGACGCTGTGACGGTGGGGAACCGGACGTTTAAAATTGTCGGAATTGAACGGGTTCCGCCGTTTGAGACGGTATACCGGACGTACCGGGGCGGCATGGTGACGTACTATTTTTCGGAAGCGGATCTGCCGCTGTCCTGAAGGCAGGAAACATAACAGAAAATAAACGTACAGAGGAGATGCGATATGTATAAAACCATTCTTGCTGCAGTGGACCGTTCTGAGGAAGCAAAACGGGCAGCCCGGACCGCTGTCATGCTTGCCGGCCGTTTTGAGGCTACGCTTGTTTTTGCGCATGTAGTGAACGAACGGGATTTCAGCGCGTTTCAGTATTACGTGCCGTCCGCCTGGGAGGAAACGAAAAAAACGAACGAGGCGATGCTGCAGCAGTTTACAGCCGAAGCCGAAAGCGGGGGAGTGACGAAGGTGGAGACGGTGCTGCGCTCCGGTGCTCCTAAGTCAATGGTTCCAAAGGAGCTCGCCCCGGAGTTTGCGGCTGACCTGATCGTGACCGGGGCCTCCGGGATGGGTACCGTGGAAAAACTGGTGATGGGGAGCGTGTCGAGCGGCATCCTCCGCCGGGCCAGGGAGGACGTGCTCATCGTCCGGAAGGAAGACGCCGGTGCCTATAAAAAAATTCTGATAGCCGTGGACGGCTCTGAGGAGGCGGGGCTCGCATTTGAAAAAGGCGTCCAGCTTGCGCTGCAGACGGGGGCGGAACTGTTTATTGTGCACGTATTTAATTCGTATCTGCTGTATTCCACCTCCCTGAACGCCCATATTCTGAAAACGATCGAGGACGATGACCGGAAAATGCTGGAGGATTATAAAGCAGAAGCAGAGCGTCTCGGTGTTGCAGACGTAACGACGTCGCTGCTCTACGGGGCGGCCAAGCTGATTATTCCACAGGAATATGCCGTGCAGCACGAAATTGACCTGATCGTAAGCGGCGCGTCCGGAAGGAACAGGACGGAGCGGCTGTTGCTCGGAAGTGTGGCGGAGGGAATTGCCCACCGGGCGATCTGTGACGTGCTGGTGGTGCGCCAGCCGCTCGAGCATAGAGAGCAGTAGGGCTATTTTCTGGAATGAATCAGCCCGGTTTGATAGGCGTACTCCACGAGCTCCTTGCGGGTTTTCATTGCGAGCTTTTCCATTAAATTGGTGCGGTGGGCCTCCACGGTTTTAACACTGATCACGAGCGTATCGGCAATTTCTTTATTGGCGTAGCCAAGCGTTATATAATAAAGCACCTCCCACTCCCGCGGGGACAGCCGCCTCGGGCTTTGGCCGGCAGACGGGAGGCTTTGGGCCTGCATTAAGGCCTGGAAGGAAGCAGAGGCGTAGCGGGTGTGCCGGGCGGAGGCCCGGATGGCCCCGTATAAATCGTCCAGGGGATCGGTGTGCAGCAGGCACCCGGTGGCCGCTCGTTCGTATACCTGCTGCAGAAATGCGGGCGTTTCCTCTCCGGAGACTAAAAACACGGCCGGAAGCAGGGGACGGCTCGCGATCGCCGGAACCAGCGACAACGTGCCGGCATCAACGATACAGACGGTCCGCGGACTGCCGGACGGAAAAGCATCTGCAGAAGGCCACTCAGCTGCTTCCTTAACGACGGTACAGTCAGGCGCTTCGTCGAGCAGTGTTCTTAGCGCTTTGCGGTAAATCGGGCGTCTGCTTATTAATACAATCGAAATCATACAGTCACCTTCTTATGCATGGTTAGGCATTCATACAATCAGGCGCTTCGGGAACTCCTGCCCAGAGGATTAACCACGAAGTGTTAAAAAAGCAGGAAAAAATAATTAAGGGTTTTCCCTTATATTTTTTAAAAATACCCTTTGATAGTATCATGGTAATACTATCGAAGGAGATGGAAATAATGAGCAGGCCCCTTCAAAGTCTTCCAGTGCACGAGAAACCGGGCGGATCTTTTGCGAGTATGCTGTCACCTGAAGAATTTGACCGTTTCCAGGCGCGCACGCAGCCGGTGCACAAACGGGCCGGCACGTACCTGTATTTAGAAGGAGACCCTTCTGATTATTTCTATTTTCTCTACAACGGAACCGTGAAAATTCAAAAAAGCACAAGCGACGGCAAGGAACTGACGATCACGCTGCTCGGGAGCGGAGATCTGGCCGGTGAATACGGCAATCTGAACGCGGTGCGCCATGATTTTTCCGCGAAAGTCGCCACCGACAGCCTGGTCGGCGCTATTAAAAAAACACAAATCGAAGCATTGATTAAAGAGTCCGGCACCTTTTCCCTGAAAATGATGCAGTGGATGGGCAGCAATACGTTAAAGGAACAGTCGAAATTCCGGGATCTGCTGCTGTACGGGAAAAACGGCGCCCTCGCTTCAACGCTGATCCGGCTCAGCACCACGTACGGCGCCGGTACGGAGAATGGGACCGTACTGCAGCTGAAGCTCACGAACGCCGATCTCGGGGAATACATCGGATTGTCGAGAGAGGGTGTGAACCGCTGCCTGAATGAGTGGAAAAAGGCCGGCGTCCTCTCCTATGAGAACGGCCGCATTGTTATTCACGACATGCTTTATCTGCGAGAGCTGTGCAACTGCCCGCTGCACAACCTCTGCTCGAGCGAAATATGCCGTCTGTAATGATGTGAATTTCCCCGGAAGCCTCTTTCAGGCCCCGGGGTTTTATCATGTTTACCGGACTATAACCGTACGACCATCACGCTGCAGTCGGCATTTTTTGTAATGTGCTCGGACACGCTGCCAAGAAAAATCTTCTCGACGGCATTTAAGCCAGTCGCACCCGTGACAATTAAATCGACGTTGTATTTTGGCACAAGATCGCGTGGAATGGCTGTTTTTGGCGATCCGTATTCGATGTCAGCCACCACGTCCGTGATGCCAAACTCTTCTGCCTGCTTTTTATATTTATCAAGCAGCTGGCGTGCATCATCCTCTACATTACTGATAACGGTGGAATCGTAATTGCTCATCGGCCGGTAGGCATTACGGTTGATCACCTGGGTGATCACAAGCTGCGACCCCTGGGCTTTAGCAATCGGAAGAGCAGTTTCAAACGCGTAATCGGCTTCCTCGGAACCATCTACGGCAACTAAAATAACGTCCATGGTATGCATGATTTGCCTCCTAAAGAAATAATTGTGTTTCCACTCGTTTACTTCTAGTTATTATATGCATTTTCCTGTTTTCCGGGAGCTGAAAATTCCACATTGACCGATTAAGACAGGTGACTGCCGGGAATTACACCAGTAGACTTTTCCGGGAGGTGTTTAAACATGCTGAGCGTTACCTCGGCAGAAACAGATCGTATAATCGAGATTGAAATCAGCGGAAAGCTGACAGAAGAGGATTATGAAACATTCCGGAAGTGGTTTCATTCTGTGAAGCAGGACGAAACTCCGATTAATCTGCTTGCGGTGGCGGGCGACTGGAAGGGCATGACGCCCCAGGCGATTGTAGAGGATCTGAAATGGCTGAGACGCATAAATGAATTTCAAAAAATGGCAATTGTCAGTGATGAAAAAGGCATGAAAGCAGTGGAAACCTTCAGTAAGCTTATGCCTGGAATCGAAACAAAGCACTTCGGGCAGACAGAAAAGATAGAGGCACGTGAATGGCTGGGGCAATAATCCCCGGGCCGTAAAAAGAAAGGAGCTTTCAGCATGAGTGAAGCAACCGTGAAACTCGCTGTACAGGGAGAAAACGAGATCAGAAAAGAACAGAAAACAAGCTTTATCCCCCGCATCGGTGAAACTATAGCCCTCGAACCGGACGAAAAATTCCGGGTGATTGATATAGAGTATACAATGTTTGGGGAAAACGCGGCGACTACAGAGGTAGTAGCACTAGTGAAAAGATTGTAAAAGCCGGCAGCGTCTCTGGGAAGAGACGCTTTTCGTTTAATGCATAATATAATTATGTTAACTGAAAAATATCTTAAAGCGAAGCAGAAAAAGGATTACGACCGCAGTAAAAGCGGGTAAAAGGGATTAACGACCATGATGCGTACGTTAAAGGAGGGATCGCCGTGAATAAAAAGCAGAAAAAGCAGCTGGACAGGCTGATTATTGATTATCTGAAGGACCGGGGAAAATCTCATGAGCTGAAGGTGGCAGACGAGCTGTCGGAGCGGTTTGAAGGAAAGCTGCATGCTGCTACCGTACTGGTCAGAATTGACCGGATGAAAAAAAGCAACGAATTGCGGCATGAGGCCAAAGCTGTGCACGATACAATCGTCTGGGCAAAAAAACTGTAGTTTCATTCATAAAAAACGAGGATCCTGGTTTTTAACCCGGTCAGAACGGGGAAAGACGAGAATAGAAAGAACGGCAGACGGAAGCTGCACTGCCGCACAGCATGTGGAGGAGGACTCTGGTAATGGAGAAACTGGAATTCCAATTTATAACGGTCGATAAACGGGGAGAAATCCCGATAGAAAGCGGCATATTGACTATCGAAAACGACAATACATGGCAGGCGGAATTAATTAATTTCACCGGCGGCATGGAGCTGTTCTCCGATCAGGGCAATGAGTTCCGCATTAAGGATAACAGCCTGGTGGAGTACGAAGGAAAAGGCAGGGCGTCGAAAGCAGGCGATGAAGACTCGGAAGGAAATATAATCATTAAAGGCCAGGGGAAAATTAGCAAGTACTAATAAAGCATCCCGGACGGGGTGCTTTTTCAATGAATACGTCGGACGCAGAGGAGGAACGACTTGTATGGACACGTATTATGAACACCCGGAATACCGTCCGTTTTTTCCAAATGCCCTGAACGCTGCGCATTCCATCGAGATACTGGATTTCGACGGGCTGGCCCTGCTTATCCAGATGACCGATGAGGCAGTAAATTCACCGCACCGGCCGGACAGGGACAACCTGCTGCACTGGCTGTGGGACACCGGCGTCGGCTATCTGGAGAAAAATGATCCCGGCGAGCGCCAGCGGATGGTGATTACAGAAGCAGATCTTGAAAACGGGAAATTGATTACCTCCTATGAAGATCTTCTGAAAGAATTCGAAGGGTCCGGGTACTAAACAGCAGAGTAAAAAAAGTTTCCCCAGGAGGTAAATATGTCATTTCGAAATTCTATAGGAAAAAATGTTAGAATTGCTCTTGCAGATATAGCCAAAGAAGATAAAGTACTGCAATTAATTTTGGCGCCTAAAACGATGGAAAAATTTATTATCGTAAAAATCGATTCCATCGATGAGATGGGCATATGGATCGAACACGAAATAGAAGCTGAGTTCGATGAAGATGAAGACGGAGAAAAGCTGCTGCAGACGCAGCGCGAGAAAAAATTCGTCCGGTCAAAATTTCTCATCAAGTGGAACTACATCGAAGGGGCCTATGCGCCGCTTGACGATGACGTAAACAGTAAAATGAAATTCCTGCGATAAAAGGAGGGGTCTTACATGGACAATTGGATTCATCAATTATCAAGCACGGCCCGCCAGAATAAAAAACAGGCGTCCACCGTGGAAGAAGAAAAGCAGATGGAAAGCATACGTGCCTGCTCCGAGCAGCTGACAGGCATGTTCGATGAATTGATGGGGACCATCAACGGCCGGTCAGACTTAAAAGTGGAAAAGGTAAAAAGCAACAAGCATGTAAAATATTTTTACGGCGTTTCCGAGCTGATCATTGAGTCCGGGGAGATTTTCACCCGTAAAGGCTTTTTGGAAATGAGCTTTAAAATTCGTATTAATGACTCTGCCTATAACGTCAGCGACGTCAGGCCGCGCAGTGCTTACCTGAAGGACTTAAACTCCTGCAGATGGGAAACGGAAACAGGTGCTGTATTCAGTGAAGAACAGGCGTCGATATTATTTAAACAGGCACTGCTTCCTTATATTGAAGAATAAAATCGACATAAACAGTCCGGAAAACAACCCGGGCTGTTTTTTTTATTTTTTAAGCGTAGTGTTTTTAATAAAAAAGAAAACAGTGTATTGATGCACAAAAACAACAAAAAAATATACAGTGGGAACACGGGTCGCCCAGGTTAAAAAGCATCAGAAAATAAATTCCTTAATTTGAAAAATAATAGTACTTTATTACTTGAAATTGAAGTATTATAAAAGAGAGGGGGATAAGCGATGGCTACCGTGTATGTCAACCGCCATGTTCGTTATGTTCAGGTGCTGTTAAGCGATGAGGGGAGTCTGTTGCACTGTTTAACCTGGGAGACCGATGAAGGATTTGTGTTTGACGTACATGCGCTTGATGACAGCTCGTTTTCCCCTAAGTACGACCGGATCTATATGCCGTTTGACCAGGAAACAATGACGCTCCATGGAAACACATATATTTTATATTAATCATATTTTGGCTGGCAATAAATCAAGGGGTGTCCGGAAATGCACGGCACCTCTTTGTATTATTTTATATACATGTTGAATTGATGTATAAAAACTAAGTGTGTCGTTTGATGTGTTTCTAAATCGATTCATGTTTCTTTTTTTATATACACTTATTCAAAGGACGAATTTTTGTAGTTTTAACAGGGGATGTGTGCTGAGCATACCGGGCACCATATATTTCCTATACATCGGGAAGTGGGAGTGTTATGCTTTGGGCGGAACAGGAGTTGAAAGGAGCATGCGCTATCTCTCAATTTTCTTATGTGATTGATGAAGAAGGAAATGAAGTTTTCGTAGGGACAGAAGAAGACATTAAGGAAAAGTTTCCGGACAGGGAAAAGCATATTTTTAACACCGAAGAGGACCTGCTGAAAGGCATACGGGATTTTCGGGAAAATGAACGAATCATATCTGTGGTAAGCGACCTGCCGGTTTTAAATGAACAGTGGAAAAACAAAGACAATATGTAAAAACGATTCGCTTATGCCGGAGCAGGCGGGCGTTTTATTTATTACTTAGGTGCGTACCGGACTTTCTTCAGAAAAGTCCGTTTTTTTTGTCAGGCGGAAGGCTTTTGAAAGCGCTGACGTAGTATAATGAACAAAGTACCTCCCAGTCTTTGTCAGAGAGGAAGATGATGATGAAAAAGAGAAGAAATACCGCCTGGCTGCTGGTCCCGCTGCTGCTTCTGCAGGCCTGGTGGCTTTACCGGGAAGCAGAAAAGCAGGGAAAAGCAAAATGGACATGGGGCCTGTGGGGATTAACGCAGTTTCCGACCCCGGCAGTCGCTTTTTATGTTATTCACAAATGGAAGGAATGACCCTGGGCTTCTACCCGGGCGCTTCTTTTCCGAGGTTTCAAATCACCGTCCGGGTGTAATAGGGTAAAAAGAAGCCGGGGATTCTGCCGGCATGTGCAGCACCTATTAGAGTGAAGGGGCGACAAAAATGAAACAGGAAACTCAGGAAATCAACGAAATTGTACTCGACGAATCGGAGCTGCGATTTGATTCTGCGTATTTGTATCTGGAAACGTCCGGTCCGGAGCGGATCGGGGAAAGCGCCTGGACGATAGTCATTTACAATGCAGAGCAGGAATTTTCCGAGGAGTTTACGAACCGAAACAGCATCAGCATTCGGATCAAAACCGAAGAAGCAGAGTACCAGGGACTCGTTAAATTTAAAAATATTGAAGGCAGCGAGAAGAAGCACTGTCATCTCGACGGCCTCGATGAACTGGTGCAAATATAAAGAAGAACTAGAAAACGGGTGTCAGCTGAAGCTGGCGCCTGTTTTTGCATGTTGGGAAGCTGGCAGCCGGATGAACGTTTAATACGCGTGAATTCGGGGATTATAGCTGTGAAAAGATGCTCAATGATTGGGAAAGGAGAGAAAGCCATGAGTCCGAGAAAAGAAGCGATGGCCCAGCTCGCTGGAAGAGTCGAGCGCGGGGAGATCGGAGCCGAGTGGTCGCCGGTAGATGAAATCGAGCAGGACCGTTTTCAGGAGCTTGCGGAGCACGGATACGTGACGTATGACGACGCCTCCGGAGAGAAAGATCAGGCGGTTTACAGCGGCATTAAGATTACAAAAGAAGGCCGCGAGCTTTATGAAGAATATAAACGGCAGGTGGACGAATAGAAATTAATGCACCCAACAGGAGATTTTGAACAAGCCGCCTTTTTTAAAGAATGAAGCTAAAAGAAATAACAACACCCAGGAGGACGCGATGCCGACATTAGCACTTGAATCTGTTAAAACAATCTCCACAAATGAAGTTATCCATGTAAATGATGGACAGCTGCAGGCTGGAGACGGGCCGCTCGAGCGCTGGACCGTCTCCATTACAGACTGCGAAAACGAGGAATTTTTCCACCAGGCCTTCAACAGTGCCTCGCCTGCACTGGATCTGTATTTTTACACCCGGGAAGGGTTTCAGTTTGGCGGCCAGGTGTATATTACCCGGGTGGATCAGGAAAGCATCGAGCTTGAAGGAAGCAGTGCGCTCCAGGAGCAATCGTAATCGGATAAAAGGAGGATAACTATGGCACAGGAACCGGATTTTTCCCAGGAGGGACTGAAAGGCTACCGCGTACGTCCGACCCATTTTGCCGGAGAATCAGTTGAAGTGTACCGGGACGAAGAACTGGTGCTGCTCGTCCAGGTGACCACCTCGGCGATGGCAGCCGAAGCCAGTTTAAAGGAAGAAAACGTGCCGGGATGGCTGTGGGACATTGGCATGGACTATTTGAAGCAGGAACAGCCCACGGAAAGAAAACGTCTCGTCCTCACCGTCCAGGACGTCACGGACGGAGAAGTAAACAAATCGTATGACAATTTATTAAGAGATTTTGAAGCGCCCTCAAGCTGAGAGGGCGCTTTTTTGTTTCTGTTATATAGAAGACAGTAAATAATAAAAAATTTCATGAAATCGAAAGTTGATGGCGGAAGTTTAATTGTTGTTACCCCATGAGAGAAGTAACAAAAAAAGCGGGCTGAAAACACCCGCTTAATCGACTTTTACCAAGTATCCACTTCCAAATCGTCTTGAGTCAAATTTCCGGAACCTTCTTCTAATGGAAATGTATAGCGCTCTTCTTCGGCAAGGTCGTCCATGTCATCATAATCATACGGAGCATCAATAATGTAAGTGACTTCTGAAACCTCTGCTTCAGCATCACTCAGTACGTAATACATTGTCCCTCCCATGCTGACGTCTCCAAGGAAATCGTCCCCAAGCCAAGTACTGAACATCATGTCGCTTTCCAACTGTTCGCCGGAATCCGTAGTCAAATACGAACCCGGATAAAAGGAGACATCATCCTCTGTGGTGTTTGTCGCCTCCACATCTACTGCCAGCAGTTTTACTTGATCAGCTGGTTCGTCTAAATAATAATCCTTGGCTTCTTGAGACGTTTCCAGCTCAATAAGAGCCACGTGATTCACCGAAAATTCCATAGGCCCAATCGACATAGTGTTTCCTATCGCTTCACCGGTGCCGTGTTTGATAATTTCCGCTTGACCTAAGCCAGAAAAGTCAAAAATGGAAGAGGATTCTTCTGCTGATTCATCTTTTGAATCTTCTTCAGAGTTCTGCTCATTGGCAGTAGAATTTTCTTCTGATCCTTCCTCCGCTTTATCGTTTTCAGAGGTAGTTTCTTCGTTAGCTTCGGGGGCTTCGCTGTCCACATCTTCAGCTCCGCATCCAGTTAAAACAACTATACCTGCTCCAATAAAACCTAACCAAGGTGTTCTTCTCATGAGACTATCCCCTTTGTGTATAATGTATGATAAAAATACAGCTAAAATGAAGCTGTATTTTTCATATGAGAGTCTTTATACTTATAATAGCGACAAATTGTTCCATTTTCTACTAGTATTTTCATAATGTTATTAATTTATATTTCTATCGTATTTATTATAGAAGAAACAGGCTGACTGATCGTTTGCGGGGGCGGTCCTGAGAAACGGTTTTCACTGGGCCCGGCAGGAAATTCTTTCTGAAAAAAACAGGCGGGTGTCTTCTCGAACAGCACAAACTGTGGTATAAATAAGTGGAGGGGGTGGATGACAGTGGCTTTAGTGGAATTCAAATGCAGAACGCAGCCGCAGGTGACGTATAGCAGTGAAGGTCATGAAATTCATTACAAGGTGATTGAATACGCCGATGGCTATGAAGTGGTGCTTCATTCGATGAGTAATTTTCAGCCGGCCGATGAAAAACTGTTATTTCATCAGGGAAGTCAGGTCATTCACGCCAAAGAGCATACTTACGTGTTAGACACCTGCGATTGTGTGTACAGCGGTGAGCCCGATGAAACGATCGATCACTCGATCTGTCACAAACCGTATTCTAAATCTATGTAAACGCTAAGCGGAGCTTTCCTTCCCGGGAGGCTCTTTTTTGTGGCGGGCGCAGGTATAAAAACATTCCGGAAAATAGAAAGGGGCATACCAATGCTGCATTTTGAAAAGAAGGATCTTCACAACTTAAACCATGCGGAAGCGCCGTATGTATCCATTTACCAATACGGAAAAACGGACATCAGCAGCCATCCCTCCGACAGCAGCCGGGTGGGGCTGTCCAAGCAGGGCATGATGAAGCTGGTGAGCTACTGGATCGAGGAAGGCAACCTGGATGAAAACGACAAACAGCAGATTAAAGAGTGGCTCGACCAGTAACCTTTTAGGAAGCGCGTGGGAAATTCGGGTTTAGCAGGAGGGTGGCCGGGAAAAGGAATCACAATTCACCAATAGAAAGACGAGCTTCGGACAGGAATTAATGCCGGAGTCGTTAAAGGGGGAATCGTGATGGCACGCCTGCTTGATTTTTACCACGGACCGTACGAAGGTAGCCCGGGAGAGTCTGAACATTTTAATGGACCGGTGCTTCACATCTTTGAGCGCGAACAGCTGCTCCTGTCGATGCAGATTACGGCAGAGGCGCTCCAGAAAAACGAACTGAATGTAGACATGACCACGGTGTATGAATGGCTCTGGCACCGGGGGCTCGAATTTATTGAACGGGAAAATATTACGTCAGCCACGGTGATCGTAATTACTGACCGGGATATTCAAAAAGACAAAATCATTACGGACTACCAGACGCTTGCCATCCGGGCATAATAATGAAACAGGCCGCCTGCTTTTTTAAAAAAAGCAGGCGGCCTGTTTTGTGTGATTAAAAGATGGTGCGGAAAACGCCGGTGACTCTGCCGAGTATCGTACAGTTTTCTAGAATAATCGGATCCATGGTGGCATTTTCAGGCTGCAGCCGGATAAAGTTTTCTTCTTTATAAAACCGTTTAACCGTTGCTTCCATTTCATCGGTCATAGCGACAATAATATCGCCGTTGTCTGCGGTCTGCTGTTTTTGAACGACGACAAGGTCCCCGTCAAAAATGCCGGCCTCAATCATGCTGTCGCCCTGGATGGTAAGCATGTAGACCTGTTCTTCATCGGTAACCATGCGTTCCGGAAGAGGGATGTATTCTTCGACATTTTCCACCGCGGTAATAGGCTCGCCGGCCGTGACTTTACCGATGACCGGCACGTACACAGCCTTGCTTTCGTGGATCGGCTCACTGCCCTGATCCTCAAGCTCAAGTACTTCAATCGCCCGTGGCTTTGTCGGGTCGCGGCGGATTAAGTTTTTATTTTCAAGGCGGGCGAGGTGCCCGTGAACCGTAGAACTCGAAGCGAGTCCGACGGCTTCCCCGATCTCCCGTACCGAAGGCGGATAGCCTTTTTCTTTTACTTCTTCTTTTATATAATCAAGAATTTGCTGCTGGCGCTTGGATAGCTTCATCTCCGCACCTCCTTTTGAGGAATTTTTCTGAATAAAGTATAGCATGAGGGGAACAAAAACGCAAACACCCGTTCTAATATTTTTGTTGACGGGAACAGGTATTCTGGTATACTGGGTGAATATAAGAACATACATTCTCATTCAGGGGGAACATGCATATGAATAAACTCAAAGCTTTTACTTCAACGGACTGGACCATGCTTATCTTATTTGCATTTGCACTTTTATTTTTGGTATATTCAGCGGACGCTTCCATCACTCCGGATACGCTGGGCGGCACGGAATCAGACCGTTCGGCAGAAATCGTCTATGAACAGGAGCATCCGGTTTTAAAGGACAGGCCGGGCTATCAGGAAGAGCCATGGGAGCAAACGGTGTCGTTTGATGCACCCGAACAGTAAAACGCGAACGGAAAGGACCGCTGACACATGAAAACCTGCATTATTTATGCCCGGGTAAGTACGGAAAAAGAAGAACAGCAGTCCTCGCTTGCCAGACAGCAGGAAGAGCTCGAGGCTCTTGCGGCTGCGAATGGCTGGGAGGTACAGCAGACCGTCACAGAACAGGAAAGCAGCTATTCGGTGGAACGGGATGGGCTTCTCCGTGTGTTTGAACTCCTCGATGACACCGGGGCGGATACGCTGCTTATCACCGATGACACGCGCCTTGGACGTGGAAACGCTAAAATTGCCGTGCTCCATGAACTGCAGAAAAGGGGCACGTTTATCTATACAGTAAAAGACAGCGGAGAGCTTGAAATTGCGGATACGGATCATATGATTATGGAGATTTTGTCTATTGTGGAAGAGCATCAGCGCCGGCTGCATAATTTTAAGATTAAACGGGGGATGCAGCGGGCGGTGGAAAACGGGTATCACCCGGAAGAAAACTTCGGTCTGAACCGCAGCGGGGGCCGGAAGAAAAAAGAGGTTCCTATTGAAGAAATTGTTAAACTGAAACAGCGGGAGCTGACGTTTAAAGATATTGCCTCCACGCTCCGCGGCCTTGGCTACGATATTTCCAAAGCGACGGTGCACCGCCGTTATAAAGAATATGAACATCAGCGTGCAGACACGGATCCGCAGTGATTTGTTTGCGGTACGGCGCTGTTTTTAATATAATAAAAAAGGAACGCACATTTTAAGGGAGGCAACTTATGCTTTCGAAAGAAAAAATTGACAGAATTAATGAGTTGGCCAAACGTCAAAAATCGACGGGACTCACGGCTGAAGAAGAAGAAGAACAGCATGCGCTGCGTCAAGAATATTTAAGTAAATTCCGTTCTTCGTTTAAAAACCAGCTCGAAAACGTTAAAGTGGTGGATGAAGAAGGCACGGACGTAACTCCGAGCAAGCTTGAGCGTGTCAAACGCCGGAACCGCAGCTTCCGGCATTAAGAGAAAAGAAAGGCCTGGTCTTAAAAAAGAGCAGGCCTTTTGATTTTCTTCTTTCTCTATGAACCCGCTTGTGTAATCGTTTTAAAACCTTTATCATAAAAGCGTACATGAACACGGAAATTCCCGCGGATTCAACTCACAGGTGCGGGTTTCCACCCAAAAATACATACAGTGGAGGGACATATGCATGGCAATTAGCACAGAACAATTAGCAATTAATACGATCCGGACGTTGTCCATCGAAAGCATTGAAAAAGCCCAGTCGGGTCACCCGGGGCTTCCGATGGGCGCCGCGCCGATGGCGTACGCGCTCTGGACCAAAGCGATGAACCATAACCCGGGCAATCCGTCCTGGTTTAACCGCGACCGCTTCGTGCTGTCCGCCGGACACGGATCGATGCTCCTATACAGCATGCTGCACCTGAGCGGCTACGACCTGTCGCTCGAGGAACTGAAAAACTTCCGCCAGTGGGGAAGCCAGACGCCGGGCCACCCGGAGTACGGACACACCGCCGGCGTGGAAGCAACGACCGGCCCGCTCGGGCAGGGACTCGCCATGGGTACCGGCATGGCGATGGCCGAACGCCACCTGGCGGCCAAGTACAACACCGACGACCACGCGGTCGTGGATCATTTCACGTACGTGCTCTGCGGAGACGGCGACCTGATGGAAGGCGTGGCGTCGGAATCGGCCTCGCTCGCCGGCCACCTGAAGCTCGGCAACCTCGTGGTGCTGTATGACTCCAACGACGTGTCCCTGGACGGGGCGCTCCACCAGTCGTTTTCCGAAAACGTGCTGCAGCGCTATGAGGCGTACGGCTGGCATACGATCTTTATCGAGGACGGCAACGACGTCGATGCCCTGGAGGCAGCGATCGAAGAAGCGAAGCAGTCCCCGAAGCCATCCATGATCGAAGTGAAAACCGTGATTGGCTACGGAGCACCGAACAAAGGCGGCACCAATGCCGCCCACGGCGCGCCGATCGGTGAAGACGAGTACAACCTGGTGAAAGAAGCCTATCAGTGGGAATACGACGCGTTTCACGTTCCGCCGGAAGTGACCGAGCTGTTTGACGAAGTGAAACAGGCCGGCGCGAAGGCCGAACAGGAATGGAACGAGCTGTTTGACGCCTACAAGCAGGCGAATCCGGAACTCGCCGAAGAGCTCGAGCAGGCGATTGCCGGCAAGCTGCCGGAAGGCTGGGATGCGAAGCTGCCGGTCTTTACGGATGAAAAAGTCGCGACGCGTGCCGCTTCCGGTGACGTGCTGCAGGAAGTAGCGGCAGCCGTGCCGTCCCTGTTCGGCGGATCGGCGGACCTGGCCGGCTCCAATAAGACGCTCATCAAAGCGGAGAATAATTTCAGCCGCAACGACTACACCGGCCGCAACATCTGGTTTGGTGTCCGGGAATTCGCGATGGCCGCAGCCGTCAACGGCATCCAGCTGCACGGCGGCCTGAAGCCGTTTGGCTCGACCTTCCTGGTCTTTTCCGACTATCTGCGTCCGGCGCTGCGCCTGAGTGCGCTGATGGAGCTTCCGCTCACCCAGGTGTTCACCCACGACAGCATCGCGGTCGGCGAAGACGGCCCGACCCACGAGCCGGTGGAACAGCTGGCTGCTCTCCGCGCGATTCCGAACCTGAATGTCATCCGTCCCGCGGACGGCAACGAAACGGTCGCGGCGTGGCGCGTGGCGATGGAAAGTGAAACAACGCCAACGGCGCTTGTGCTGACCCGTCAGGGCGTGCCGACGCTGGAGGATACGAAGGAAAAAGCGGTCGAAGGCGTACGCAAAGGGGCCTATGTGATCGGCGAACAGGCCGAAAGCCCGGACCTGCTGCTTGTGGCGGCCGGCTCCGAAGTGTCTCTCGCGGTGGACGCGAAAGCGAAGCTGCAGGAGGACGGCTGGACGGTCAACGTCGTCAGCATGCCAAACTTCCATGCGTTCGATCATCAGTCCGAGGACTACCGCCGCTCGGTGCTCCCGGACGGCGTACCGGCGATGGCGGTGGAAATGGGATCGTCCTTCGGCTGGTACAAGTACGTCGGCTCCCACGGCTCCGTGTACGGCATTGACCGCTTCGGGGCGTCCGCGCCGGGCGGGGAAGTCGTCGAAAAGTACGGCTTTACCCCGGACAAGGTCGCAGACGCCGCCAGACAGCTGATCAAATAACTATGTGTTGGGGAAAAGCAGCCCGCAGGCTGCTTTTTCTTATTTTATCTTCATCGAATGGGAAAAACGGAAAGCATGGCTGAATCTTTCGAATCGGTGCTTTCTTTACATAAAAGAATGCGTTATAATAAACAAGGTCTGTTTAGAGACACTAACAGGAACACGTATATATGTTAGGTATTCGGGAAAGGGGTAAGACACATGGGCTGGCTATGGTTAACAATTATCGGCATCGTCATTTTACTAGTTGGTATAGCCATCGGTTTCTTTATCGCAAGAAAAACGATGATGAATTATTTGAAAAAGAATCCTCCTATTAATGAACAGATGCTGCGCGTCATGATGATGCAGATGGGGCAGAACCCGTCCCAGAAAAAAATCAACCAAATGATGAAAGCAATGCAGCGACAACAAGATAAGAAATAACGGTCAGCACCCTTCTAGCTTCTAGAGGGTGCTTTTTTATCCATAGAGAGGGTGAGGCGAATGCGCGCTTTTTGGGATTTGCGCTGGTTTTTCTGGCAGGAGCGCTTTAAGTACAGCTTCGGCATTCTGCTGCTTGTCATTGTGGCACTGCTGTCGCTTCTGCCGCCGTATGTGGTCGGGGTGGTGGTGGACGCCATCGAACAAAACCGCCTGACGACCGGAATGCTTGCCGGCTGGATGGGGGCGATGGTCGCGGCTGGAATATGCATGTACGTGCTCCGGTACGTATGGCGTATTATGATTTTTGGTTCCTCGCTCCATCTTGGCCGTACGCTTCGCTATAATCTGTATCAGCACTTTACGCGGATGAGCAGCGATTTTTTCGGGCGGAAGCGGACCGGGGATTTGATGGCGCATGCCACCAACGATATTACAGCGGTCCAGATGATGGCCGGACAGGGCGTGTTAACGATTGTGGACTCGCTCGTCATGGGAGGGTTCGTGGTTTTGGCCATGGCGGTTGGCATCAGCTGGCAGCTGACGCTGATTACGCTGTTGCCGATGCCGCTGATGGCGCTGTTGACGAGCTGGTACGGCCATCTGCTTCATCAACGGTTCGGTGCTGCCCAGCAGTCTTTTTCGCAGCTGAACAACCGGACGCAGGAGAGCATTTCCGGCGTGAAGGTAACAAAAACGTTCGGCTACGAACAAGAAGACATCGAAGCATTTGATGAGCAGTCCCGTGACGTCGTAAATAAAAACGAGCGGGTCGCCCGCATTGATGCCCTGTTTGATCCGACGATCACGCTCATTATCGGCGTCTGCTATCTGCTTGCGATTGGGTTTGGGGCCGGGTATGTGACTGACGGAACCATTACCATCGGTCAGTTAACGACGTTCAGCGTCTATCTGGGCATGCTGATCTGGCCGATGCTTGCGTTCGGGTGGTTTTTTAACATTATTGAACGCGGCCACGCCTCGTATGACCGGATTCGCAGCCTGATGGCCGAACGGACCGATATTACCGACCAGAAAGCCGGAGTGGATAAAGTGCCGGCCGGGGCGGTGCAGATCGACATAGACGAATTTTCTTATCCGCGGGCGGAAACGAAAGCGCTGCACGACATTCACGTGTCGGTGCAGCCGGGACAGACGATCGGGATCGTCGGGCGGACCGGCAGCGGGAAAACCACGCTTTTGCGGCTGCTTCTGCGTGAGCTGAAAAGCGGGGACGGAGCCATTACGATCGGCGGGACCCCGGCGGAGGCCTATTATCTGGACACGTACCGACTGGCGTTCGGAAACGTCCCGCAGGAGCATTTCCTGTTTTCGATGACGCTTGCAGACAATATCGCGTTCTCAAATCCCGAAGCCACCCAGCAGGACATTCAGCGCGCGGCCGGGCTTGCAGCCATTCATGACGATATCGTGGCGCTTCCCTACGGCTATGCGACAGCTGTCGGTGAGCGCGGCGTTACGCTTTCCGGAGGCCAGAAGCAGCGTATTTCGATTGCGCGGGCGCTTCTGCAGAATCCGGAAATCCTTATTCCGGATGACGCTCTTTCCGCTGTGGACGCAAATACCGAGCAGCAGATCCTCGAAGCGCTGAAGCAGGAGCGGAGGGGAAAAACAACTTTTATCGTCACGCACCGCATGAGCACGGTAAAAGAAGCGGATGCGGTATGGGTAATGGAGCACGGCACCATTGTTGAGCACGGGTCCCATCGTGCATTAATGGAAGCCGAAGGCATTTATGCAGAAATGGTGAAGCGTGAAGAGCTGAAGGCCCAGGTGGAAAGGGGGGACCGCTGATGCTGCACGAAGATAAAGTGTTAACCAAACAGGAGCAGCGGGCGATCGTGAAGCGGCTCTTAAAATACGCAGGAGTGCATAAACGGCTGCTGGCGTTTGCCTGTACGTTTCTCGTCATCGGGGTCGGGGCGGAGCTTCTCAGCCCGTATCTCGTAAAGATCTTTATCGACAGCTACGTGACACCGGGAGTGTTTCCGGCGGGTGAATTAACGTGGCTGGCGTCCATTTTTGCGGCAGCCACCGTGCTTTCCGCGGTAATGGTGTATTTTCACACCTACTGGTTTCAGCGCATCGCCCTGAAAAGCATCCAGCAGATCCGGGTCGATGTGTTTTCGAGCGTCGAGGGCGCATCAATGCGTTTTTACGACCAGACGCCGTCCGGAGCGCTTGTGAGCCGGATCACCAACGACACCGAGCGGATCCGGGAGCTGTACATGGAGGTGCTCTCGACCTTTATCCAGAACGGGGTGTTTCTCGTCGGGGTGCTTATCGCCATGTTTTTTCTGGACGTCCGCCTGGCCGCCGCCGCGATACTGATTATGCCGCTTCTGCTTCTTCTGATGATGCTCTACCGCCGCTACAGCGCCAGGTACTACGGCGAGATGAGTGGAAAGCTGAGCCGGCTGAACACGAAAATTAACGAAAGCCTGCAGGGCATGTCGGTGATCCAGCTGTTCCGGCAGGAGAGCCGGATGAAGCAGGAATTTTCCGGGATCAATGACGCCCACTACGAAGCCGGGCTGAAAAGCATGAAAATCGACGGCCTGCTGCTTCGCCCGGCGATCGACCTCGTGTCGGTGCTGGCGCTCGTCGGCGTACTGTCGTATTTTGGCATTTTATCCATGGAAGGGGCGGTGCAGGTCGGGGTGATTTATGCCTTCGTCAACTATTTTGAGCGCTTCTTCGAACCGGTGAATGAAATCATGCAGCAGATGTCGCTGTATCAGCAGTCGATTGTGTCCGCCGGCCGGGTGTTTCATTTAATGGATGTGACCGGCCAGGAATCAGCAGTCGCCCGGGACCGGCAGACCGGGGAGGCGTCAGAGAGCGGAGAGATTGAGTTTGACCACGTGACGTTCAGCTATGACGGCGAGCATCCGGTCCTCCGGGACATTAACCTGTCGGTCAAAGAAGGCGAAACCATTGCAATTGTCGGCCACACCGGCAGCGGCAAAAGCTCCATCATTAACCTGCTGCTCCGGTTTTACGAACACGATGCCGGTACCATTTTCCTCGGCGGAAAGGAGCTGCAGCGCTGGCCGGAGCAGGCGCTGCGCCGCCACGTTGGCCTCGTGCTGCAGGATCCGTTTTTGTTTACCGGCACGGTGCGCGAAAACATTGAGATGCACAACCACGGACTAAGCGATGAGGACGTGCGGCAGGCAGCTGCTTTTGTCGGCGCGGATCAGTTTATTGAAGCACTACCGAACCAGTACGACGAGCAGGTGGGCGAGCGGGGAAGCTCGTTTTCAAACGGCGAAAAACAGCTGATTACGTTTGCCCGTACCGTGGCCCATGACCCGAAGGTGCTCGTGCTCGATGAAGCAACGGCCAACATTGACAGCGAAAGTGAAGCGGTGATCCAGCAGGCGCTTGCGAACCTCGTGGAGAACCGGACAACCATCATGATCGCTCACCGGCTGTCCACGATCCGGCATGCCGACCAGATTATCGTGCTGCACCAGGGCGAAATCGCCGAACGCGGCACGCACCAGGAGCTGCTTGCCTCCGGGGGGCTGTATGAGAAAATGTACCGGCTGCAGCATGAAAATGAAGAGGTGCTGTAAAAGAGCGAATAATTGCGAGCCGCCGCTGCGGGGTGTATCATAAAGGCAGGAAAGCCTTCATGTGATACACCCTATTTTTATAGAAAGGAAGGCGGCCGAAGTGAGCACACTGCTGATTATTACGACCCTCACGGCCTTTTTTATGGCTTCTGTCGTGATTGTTATCCGCATGAAAGCCATCAAGCAGCCCGCGACTTTTAAAAAAATCGTGCTGCCGCCGTTTTTTATGGCGACGGGAGCGCTGATGTTTGTTTATCCGCCGGCGCGGCCAACCGGACTGGAAGTCGGCGAGGCGCTCCTCGTCGGATTTATTTTCTCCTTTCTGCTGATGGCCACCACGTCGTTTGAAATAAGGGAGCGCCGGATTTTTGTGCGCCGGTCCAAAGCCTTTTCCTTTATTCTGGTCGGCCTGTTAATCGTACGTACGATTATTAAGCTGATCATCGGCGATGCCATTGAGCCGGCGGTGCTTGCCGGAATGTTTTTCCTGCTGGCCTTTGCCATGCTTGTGCCGTGGCGCGTCTACATGGCCGTGAAATACAAACAGCTTGAAAAGGTTCTTCAGCGGGACCCGGAGCCTGAGAGCTCTGTATCCTCCCGCCATTCATCTTAAGGAAAGGGAGAAGTGCCGATGTCAAACGATGTAAATGAACACCTGCAAAATGAAATTCATGGCAAAAAACTGCCCAATGAAGCGGAGCGGCGTCTGTATCTCGATACGTACCGGGAACGCGTTATCCTTGCGCTGACGAAAAAACAGGTGATGGAAAAAGGCATACGCCAGGAAGTGCTGAATGCGATGCATGACCGGAAGGCGAAAGAAGTGTTGGTCGACGGTCACCTGAGCCTCGAAGCGCTGCGGCCGTACCGGAAAGCAGCCGAAACCCGGCGCGTACCTTACCGGCGCGTCACGCTCGACGACCCGGAGGGCACCTACGGCCTGGTCGTCACCTCCGACACGGCCATTAACCGTGAGGACGTGTTTGCCGAGGATGAGCCGGAAGAGAACAGCGGAGAAGCAGCCGCGGGAGAGAAAAAACCGTGGTGGAAAAAGCTGCTTGGCATCTGAAAAACGAAAAAGAGGCAAGCGTTTTCCGAATTTTTATCCGAAAATATTTATCTTTGAGGAAAGTTTTGCTATTCTATGAAAGTGGGTCGAGAAACAGATCAGGAAAGGCGGCAGTGAAGTAATACAGCTGCAGGCCTTTCTGCTTATCCTCATCTACTTTTTCGACAACGTTATTGGATTGTTGTATAATAGATCAAGAAGGAGGGGTACATATGGCTCAAAATCAAGACGTATTCAATGCTCGCAAGGCTTTTGAATCGAATGGCAAAACGTATCACTACTACGACATTAAAGCTATTCAGGATGCAGGAGTCGGCGATGTATCGAAGCTGCCATATTCCATTCGTGTGCTGCTCGAATCTGTACTAAGACAGTTGGACGGACACGTAATTAAACAGGAACACGTAGAAAGCTTAGCAAAATGGGGTTCGGAAGAAGGATCCAAGTATGACGTACCATTCAAACCATCCCGCGTTATCCTCCAGGACTTTACCGGGGTTCCGGCAGTCGTGGACCTTGCATCACTGCGAAAAGCAATGAATGATTTTGGGGGAGACCCGGATGTCATCGACCCGGCGATTCCGGTTGATCTTGTGGTGGACCACTCGGTACAGGTGGACCGTTACGGTACTAATGACTCGTTAAACCAGAACATGAACTTTGAATTTTCGAGAAACGAAGAGCGCTACAAGCTCCTCAGCTGGGCGACCAAAGCGTTTAACAACTACAGCGCTGTGCCGCCGGCTACAGGCATTGTGCACCAGGTGAACCTGGAATATCTTGCCTCCGTCGTACACACGAAGGAAACTGAAAACGGCGAAGTGGACACGTATCCGGATACGCTCGTCGGTACGGACTCCCACACGACCATGATCAACGGCCTCGGCGTGCTTGGCTGGGGTGTTGGCGGTATCGAAGCGGAAGCGGGCATGCTGCAGCAGCCATCCTACTTCCCGGCACCGGAAGTGGTCGGAGTTCGTCTCGTAAACTCCCTGCCGAATGGTTCAACAGCGACAGACCTGGCGCTGCGCGTTACCCAGCGGCTCCGGGAAACGAACGTTGTCGGCAAATTTGTAGAATTCTTCGGCGAAGGTCTGGCGGAAATGCCGCTTGCTGACCGGGCGACGATTTCTAACATGGCACCGGAATACGGCGCGACCTGTGGATTCTTCCCGGTTGACGAAGAAGCGCTCAACTATCTGCGTCTGACCGGCCGCGACGAAGAGCATGTGCAGCTTGTTAAAGACTACTGCAAGCACAACCACATCTTCTTTGATCCATCCGAAAAAGAACCGCAGTTCACCCAGGTGATTGAAATTGACCTCGCGGAGATTGAACCAAGCCTGAGCGGACCGAAGCGCCCGCAGGACCTGATTACTTTATCCGACATGAAAAAACAGTTCAATGAAGCGCTGACGGCTCCAGCCGGCAACCAGGGATTCGGCCTGTCTCCGGAGGAGATCGACAACGAAGCGACAATCGAACATCCAAACGGCAAAACGTCGACGATGAAAACCGGGGCGCTCGCCATCGCAGCCATCACAAGCTGTACGAACACGTCCAATCCATACGTGATGATCGGTGCAGGCCTTGTCGCCCGTAACGCGGTGGAGAAAGGGCTTGAAGTACCGGAATACGTTAAAACGTCGCTCGCGCCGGGTTCCAAAGTTGTGACCCGCTATCTCGACGATTCCGGCCTGATGCCGTATCTGAACGATCTCGGGTTTAACCTGGTCGGCTACGGCTGCACGACATGTATCGGTAACAGCGGCCCGCTGCTCGAAGAGATCGAAAAAGGGATCACAGACAGCGATCTCCTTGTTTCCTCTGTACTGAGCGGTAACCGTAACTTTGAAGGACGGATCCACCCGCTCGTCAAAGCCAACTACCTGGCATCGCCGCCGCTCGTTGTAGCTTACGCGCTGGCTGGTACGGTGGACTTTGATATGTACCGTGATTCATTCGGCAAGGATAAAGACGGCAACGACGTATACTTCAACGACCTGTGGCCGTCCGCGACCGAAATCAAAGACTTTATCACGCAAAACGTGTCTCCGGACCTCTTTAAAGAAGAGTACGAGAATGTCTTTGACAATAACGAGCGCTGGAACGAGCTGCAATCGGACGAAAATGCGCAGCTGTACGACTTTGACGATGAGTCCACGTACATTCAGAACCCGCCGTTCTTTGAAGAAATGTCCAAGGAGCCGGAAGATATTAAACCGTTGGCTGCTCTGCGGGCCGTGGCGAAATTCGGCGACTCGGTTACGACCGACCACATTTCCCCGGCAGGGTCCATCGCAAAGGACAGCCCGGCCGGCCGCTACCTGATGGAAAAAGGCCTCAAGCCGGCGCAGTTTAACTCGTACGGCTCCCGCCGCGGTAACCACGAAGTGATGATGCGCGGAACGTTCGCCAACATCCGGATTAAAAACCAGCTGGCGCCTGGCACAGAAGGCGGTTATACGACCTACTGGCCAAACGGCGAAGTGCTGTCCATCTATGATGCAGCGATGAAATACAAAGAGGAAAACACTGGCCTGCTTGTAATGGCCGGCAAAGATTACGGCATGGGAAGCTCCCGTGACTGGGCAGCGAAAGGAACAAACCTGCTCGGCATTAAGACTGTTATTGCGGAAAGCTTCGAGCGTATTCACCGCAGTAACCTTGTGCTGATGGGCGTGCTCCCGCTGCAGTTCCAGGAAGGGGAAAACGCTGATTCTCTTGGCTTGACCGGAGAAGAGCAGTTCGATGTGAAAATTGATAATACCGTAAAACCGCATGACATGATAGACGTCGTTGCTACTGACCAGGACGGCAAAACGACTACCTTCCAGGTGGTTGCCCGTTTTGACAGTGACGTTGAGATGGATTACTATCGTCACGGTGGTATTTTGCAGATGGTTCTCCGTAACAACCTTGAAGCGGCAGAAGCAAAACGCAATCAGTAATTGCTTAAAAGAAGGCCCCGGTCCGCCGGGGCTTTCGTTTGAAAGGCATTTAAAATTTCACATACCGTAATGATAAAATTTGTCACACATTCTTCAACCTCTTATAATAAAAATAAGGACTAATGCGTGTTCAACCAGGGAATACGATAAAGATGACAACTCATTTTCGTCCTTTTCCCGATAGGGGGTGCCTTTATTGCAAATTAACGAGCAAAATAACATTTACGATATAATCGATAGATGGGAAAAAGAAGAAAATAATATTACGGTCAAACGGGCCTACGAGTGCATCCGGACGCTCGAAGAAAACGAGCAGCCCTCCGGCTGCGCCCGCGTATATGCGCTGATGGCCAGAGACCGGTGGAAGCACCAGCGCCGGTTTGATCCGATGATCCGCAACTGGCTGCAAAAAGCAGAGGAGCTCGACGATTCGGTGCCGCTTCTGCAGCAGCTGCGGCCGATGGAGCGGATCGACAGCATCCAGGAAAACATTCTGGACACCCAGCTGACGCCGCTGCGCGAAACGGATCCGGCGTCGGCCCGCTACCGCGTGGCTGAACAGCTGCGCGAGCAGTGCCGCCAGATGATTCAGTATCTCGATGACACGCTTGACACGTGGAATCCGGAAGAATTGACAGTGGACTTTTTGAACGTGGTGGAAAACGAACACCTGCGCGAGCTCCCGTTTCTGCTTGAAAACATCAAGCAGGCGTGCGAACGGCTGGCGTCGAGTGCCCAGGCCTATATGGATACGGCGTCGGGGTCGTTTTATTCTCCTGAAGCCGTTCGCGAAATTAAAGAAGCGATCAGCCATGTGGAGCAGCTGAAGGAAAAATGGAACGAGGCGTCGAGCTCCCTCACGAAGGTGGGCGAGGAGTATGCCGACCCGCTTGAAGAGCTCAATGACATGATCGGGCTTCACGGCGTGAAGTCCCGCGTGCATAACATGTATCATTATCTGCAGTATCAGAAGCGGCGCAAGGAGCAGGGATACCAGTGGAAGGATGAACGAAGCCTTCATATGATCCTGACGGGAAACCCCGGCACGGGTAAAACCATGCTCGCCCGCCTGCTGGCTAAAATTTATCACCAGCTCGGCCTGCTGCAGCGCGATGAAGTGCTCGAAACCGACCGTTCGCGTCTCGTCGGCTCGTACGTCGGCCAGACCGAGGAAAAAACAATGGCGCTGATCAAGGAAGCGGTCGGCGGCGTTCTGTTCATTGATGAAGCCTACAGCTTAAAACGCGAGGGCATGGCTGGAAACGACTTTGGACAGACGGCGATTGATACCCTGGTTTCTGCCATGACGAGCGGGGAATACGCCGGTACGTTTGCCGTTATTCTGGCCGGCTACCCGGAAGAAATGCGGCAGTTTCTGCACGCCAATCCGGGACTTCGCAGCCGGTTTCCGGAAAGCAACCATATTCATCTGCCCGACTACAGCATGGATGAGCTGATGGAAATTGGAGAAAAGGTTGCGCTTGAAAATGACTTTTTCCTGAGCGAGGAAAGCAAACGGGTCCTTGAAGAGCGGATCGAAAAAGAACAGGTGGACGAAACGTTTGGCAACGGCCGGACCGTGAAAAATATTGTGCTCGACAGCATTTTCCAGAAAGGGGCGGCGATCGGCAACCAGGACTATATCGGCATCGATGACTTTTCGCTGCTGACGGCCGATGACATTCAGGAGCCTGAAGGCGAACAGTCGAAGGACAAACGCTCTGCCGTCCAGCAGCTCGATGACTTTATCGGCCTTGACCATGTGAAGCAGGAAATGAAAAAGCTGGCCTCCTTTATCCGTGTGCAGCAGCAGCGCCGCGAAGAAGGCGCGCCGACTGTGCCGATTCAGCTCCATACCGTGTTTTCCGGGCCGCCGGGCACCGGCAAGACGACGCTTGCCCAGGTGTATGCCGGTATCCTGAAGGAATACGGGTTTTTAAAGCGCGGCCACTGCATCGTAGCCGGCCGCAGCGACCTGGTCGCCGAGTACGTCGGCCAGACAGCCGCGAAAACGAAACGCAAGGTCCGCGAAGCCCTCGGCGGGGTACTGTTTATTGACGAAGCGTACGCCCTGATGTCGAGTTCGCGGAGTGACTTCGGCCGCGAAGCGATGGATACCCTCGTCGAAGAAATGACCAAGCACGACGAAAATCTGGTGGTTGTGCTTTCCGGCTATCCGGAGCCGATGAAGCAGCTGCTTGAAATGAATCCGGGTCTTGAATCCCGCTTTAAAAAAACCTTTTACTTCCCGCCGTACACGCCGGAGGATCTGGCAGAGATCACAGAGCGTTCGGTGGAGCGTTTTGGCTATCATTTTGAGCCGGAGGCGCGCGAGCTGCTTGAAAGCAGATACGCCGTTTCCAACACGGACGGCAACGCCCGGCTCGCCGAAGACGTGGCCGAAGAAATCTTTCAGCAGCAGGCCTTCCGGCTGTTCCAGTCGGAGGAAAACGATGAAGACCTGCACGAGCTGACGGCTGAAGACGTGAAGCATGCGCTTGAAGTACGGGTGAAATCTGAAGGAGAAGAAGGACATGAAGAGCGTTCATACACCAATTGAAGTACGATATGCTGAAACGGACCAGATGGGCATCGTCCATCACGGCTCCTATGTGGTATGGTGCGAAATCGGACGCACACACCATATGAAGGAGATGGGCTTTTACTATCCGGATATTGAAAGGGCCGGCTATTTGTTTCCGGTGCTCAGCATTAATATCGATTACGAAACGCCGGCCGTCTACGGCGAGGATGTGGAAATTGAAACGTGGATTGATTCTTATGACGGAGTGCGTGTAAAATATGGGTATATTGTGACTAACGCTAAAAACGAGACGTGCATCCGGGCGTTTTCAAGCCACGTGTGCGTCCGCAAGGAAACGTTCAAACCGGTGGCTATCCGAAGGGCACTGCCGGACTGGCACGAGGCATACAACCGGCTGGCGGCGTCCACAGCCGCCGGGTCTGCCAAAGGCGGTGGAGATGATGGCATTTGGCATTAAAGCCCAGGAACTAAGAGCCTGGAAACGAAAGGCTGCCGCGGGCGAGGTCGCCCTCTTAACGCACTACTGGTATGACCCGCGCTTTCCCGACTGTGATACGGTCACAAAAGCCTCCTGCCGGGACGTGGAAACACTTGCGCGCTGGGGCAGGCAGTACGGCTTGAAGGCCGGCTGGATCCATTACCGCGACGACTACCCGCACTTTGACCTGCTGGGAGATTACGAAGCGCACATTCTGTCCGAGGAAAAACAGTGGGCGCAGATGCAGCGGTTTGGTATTCAGGCTCCTCGTTCAAACAAATAATTTAATCTGGAGGCACGATCTATGAATGCAACGCAGAATGAAATTATTGAAGCACTGCAGACGACGCCGGAGATTGACCCGAAGCAGGAAATCGAGCGCCGCGTGCACTTTTTAAAGGAATACGCGAAGCAGGCCGGGGCCAAAGGCTTTGTGCTCGGCATTTCCGGCGGCCAGGATTCGACGCTCGCCGGCAAGCTCGCCCAGATGGCGGTCGATGAGCTCGAAACCGAGCAGGCCGTGCCGTTTAAATTCGTCGCTCTTCGTCTGCCGTACGGCAAACAGCATGATGAAGATGATGCGGCAAAGGCACTTGACTACATTGAGCCGCAGGAAACGTATACGATTGACGTGCAGCCGGGCGTGGACGCGTCGGTGCAGGCGTTTGAACGAGCCCTCGGAACCACCATGTCCGACTTTATCAAAGGCAACACCAAGGCCCGGGAGCGGATGAAGGCCCAGTATGACGTCGCCGGGGCCGAAGGGCTGCTTGTGCTCGGCACCGACCATGCGGCAGAAGCGGTCACCGGCTTTTATACGAAGCACGGGGACGGCGCCTGTGATGTGGCACCGCTGTTTGGCCTGAACAAGCGGCAGGGCAAAATGCTGCTGCGCGAGCTCGAGGCACCGGCGTCGACGTTTGAAAAAGTGCCGACCGCTGATCTTGAAAGCGACCGTCCCGGTCTTCCGGACGAGGAAGCGCTCGGGCTGACGTACGACCAGATTGACGACTTTCTCGAAGGCCGCAGCATCGATCCTGAGGCCCATGACCGGCTGGTGGATATGTATAACAAAACGGCGCATAAACGGGAGCTGCCGGCATCGTTATACGATACGTGGTGGAAAGAATAACAAGCGTCTGCGGATGGTCCCTTGCGGCCATCCGTTTTTCACAAATACAGAAATACTGGACGCCGGGCGCGATGTTTGATATACAGATAACAGAAAGAAAAGGAGAGAACACCGAAATACGCTAAAGGAGTACGATAGTGCCATGCCTATTAAAGTGCCTGACTATTTACCGGCCAAGGATACGCTGGAAAAAGAAAATATTTTCATCATGAACGAAAGCAGGGCCTATCTGCAGGATATCCGCCCGCTGAAAATTGTCATTTTAAACCTGATGCCCCTAAAGGAACGCACCGAGACCCAGATTCTGCGGATGCTCAGTAACACGCCGCTGCAGGTGGACGTATCGTTTCTGCATCCGGACACCCACCGGTCCAAAAATACGCCGCGCGAGCATCTGTCGTCGTTCTATAAAACGATCGATGAAGTGCGGAGCCGAAAATTCGACGGCATGATCATTACCGGCGCTCCGCTTGAAAAAATTCCATTTGAAGAAGTGGACTACTGGGAAGAGCTGCAGAGCATTCTCGACTGGAGCGACCAGAACGTCACGAACACGATGCACATCTGCTGGGGCGCCCAGGCCGGGCTGTACCACCACCACGGCATCGATAAATATCCGCTCCCGAAAAAGCAGTTCGGCGTGTACCCGCACTATATTAACGGACGCAATGAAAAGCTTTTGAGCGGGTTCGACGATCAGTTTTACGTGCCGCATTCGAGGTACACAAAAACGAGACGCGAGGACGTGGAAGCCTGTCCGGACCTTGATATTCTGTCGGAATCCGACGAAGCCGGGCTGTATATCGTAGCGACCAAGGACCGCAAGCGGATTTACGTGACCGGCCACAGCGAATACGATGCAGAAACCCTGCGCGACGAATTTGAACGCGATATGCGTCGCGGCCTGGGGACAGAGGTGCCGGAAAACTACTTTCCGGACGACAACCACCTGTATTCCCCGCTGAAAATGTGGCGCGCCCACGCGACGCTTCTGTTTACGAACTGGCTGAACTACTATGTGTATCAGGAGACGCCGTTCGATTTTGCCTAAAACTGTTTCCAATTTGGAAACAGTTTTTTCAGTCGGCGGAGAAAAGATGATATAATAGACGCGTATGTGAACAGCAGGCAATGATAAAATGGCAGAGCCGCCGAAGACTGAGAGCAAAAGATTGGGTGATGGAGTTGGATGCGCTAGATGTATTGATGAACAAGGAACGGATCATGGTATACTTTCAGCCGATACTGAGTGCAGATAAGCTGGAAATTTCTGCGTATGAAGTGCTCGGCCGCTTCCAAAACGACAACGGGAACGCCGAAACGCTCGAGAGCTGCTTTCGGGACCCGGGCGTGCCGTGGGAGTACAAGCAGGAAATCGACCGTGCCGTGCACCAGGCTGCCCTGGATACCTTTGTGACCGGAGAGCGGACGGACATGATTTTTTTGAACGTGGATGCGGCCACCATCCTGGGCGACGGAGGAGACGGGCTCGTTGAATTTCTGCTCGGCTACGAAGAAAGGGGCATCGCCCCGACCTCGATCTGCCTGGAGCTGAAGGCGACGGACTTTCAGCAGGACCTGTCCCGCCTGAAGCATTTTATGCAGTATGCTCAGAGTGCCGGCCTGTCGATTGCGATTGACAATCTCGGCAAGGAAGCGATTCATCTGGAGCAAATTGCCTACTTAAAGCCGAATGTCCTGAAGGTGGACGTGACGTTTTCTGAAAATTTTGCCGTCCCGAGCATTTACCGGGACGTGCTGCATTCGCTATCGACGCTGTCGAGAAAAATCGGGGCTTCGCTTTTATTTGAAAAGATCGAGTCCTTTAATCAGCTGAATTACGCCTGGAGAAACGGCGCCCGGTACTACCAGGGATTTTATCTGGATAAGCCGAAAGAAACGTTCATTGAAAAGGATCAGTTTCAGGAACGGATGAAAAAAGACATCCACCATTTTATTGATGTGGAACGCAAAAAAATTGAAGCCCAGATCCAGCTGACCGCCGAGCTGAACAAGCGGCTGAACGACCGGCTCAAGCACGCGGACGTGATGGAGGACATTGACGGCTGGACGATGAAAACCGCCGAGTCGCTCGAGGAAATGAGCTTTAGGGTGTACGTGTGCGACCGGGAAGGGTATCAGCTTTCCGGCAACGCCTCGCGTCAGAGCGGTGAAGCCTGGGAATACCGGACGGAGGAGCGCAACCGCAACTGGAGCTGGCGGCCGTATTTCCTCGAAAACATTGTGCGCATGAACTTTGAACAGCGGGGGATTCTTTCTGATATGTATACGGACTTTCACAGCGATGAAATGATCCGGACGTATTCCCATCCGATCACGGAGGATCTGTACGTGTTTGTGGACATTCCTTATGCGTTTTTGTATGAAAAAGATTATCTGCTGTAAACAGCGCCGGCTTCTCCTTCTGCGGAGGGGCGGCGTTTTTACATAAAAAGGAGCGCGGTATCGGTGCAGCGGCCAAGTCTTGAAATGTATCAATGGAATAATGACACGGTCCGGAGCTTTTTCTCCCGGCATACGTTTTCAGAGGCAGCGGTCGCGGACGGCCTGGAAGAGCTTCAGGCCGCGGCGGCGCTGA
Source organism: Marinococcus halotolerans DSM 16375 (assembly GCF_000420725.1). Taxonomy (GTDB): domain Bacteria; phylum Bacillota; class Bacilli; order Bacillales; family Marinococcaceae; genus Marinococcus; species Marinococcus halotolerans. The sequence continues at coordinate 38,022 of NZ_ATVM01000001.1, forward strand.
GCGAAGAGGAGCAGAAGGACCTTGAGCGGCTGAAGGCGAAAAACAGCGCGGCGGCGTACCATGTGCTCGTCTGCGGCCATTTTTCCGCCGGTAAAAGCACGCTGATCAACCGGATGCTCGACGGAGAATGGCTGCCGGCCCACCCGGTGCCAACGAGTGCCAATATCGTTTCGTTTACGACCGGAAGCGCTTCCTCCTATGAGGTGACCACCGGCGGAGAAACAACGGCCGTACCGCCCGGGGAATGGACGAACGCATGGATGATGGCCGGAGAGACCGAGCGGGTGGAAGTGAAGCATCCTGCCCTTCCGCTGCCGCCGGGGGTGACGCTTTTTGACACGCCGGGCATCGATTCCACCGAATCGGCTCATCAGCGGGCGGCGGAGTCGGAATGGATGGTAGCCGATGAGCTGTTTTACGTCACCGACTACCAGCAGGTGGAGTCGGAGGAAAATTTCTTATTTCTGCAGCAGCTGAACGAGCAGTACGTCCGCCCGTGTCTTATCGTGAACCAGGTGGATAAGCATGAGGAGGGGGAGCTTTCGTTTCAGGCGTATCAGGACCGGATCCGTCAGAGCCTGGAGCGCCGGCAGATCGAATACGAAGCCATTTTCTTTGTGTCCGCTCTTTATCCGGAACGGACCGCTGCTTCCTGGAAAGCGCTGCAGGAGAAAATGCTGCCCGAGGGTTCCCGGGAGCGGGAGGAGCGCATCCGGCAGACATGCGCCTCGAGAGCCTATTACATCACGGTTTCCCATTTAAAGCGGCGTCTTGCTGCTGCGGAGCCGGATGGGGACATGCAGCGCGTCTGGGAGACGTTTTCCACACCGGGGGCCCTTTACGAGGCACTCTTAGCCGACGAAGAGGCCGCCGGCGAGTTCAGGCACTGGGAAACGAAGGCGGAAAAAGCAATGCGCCGGACCATCCACGACGGCTTTGCCCGTGCCAAGCTGATGCCCTATCATACCCGGGCCGCCGTGCACGCGTATTTGGAATCCCGCCTGGTCACGTTCCGGGTGAAAAGCTGGCTGGGCACCCGGAAGACAGCCCGGGTACGGAAAGAGCGCGAGGCCCGGGTGCTCGAAGAACTGAATGAAAACATAAAAAACGAGCTCGAAAATCATTTAAAACGTGACATGAAGCAGACCGCCGAACGGTATGCGGGCAAAAGCCCGGAGGTGGAAGCTGCTATTGATGCCATGAAGGTGCGCGCAGACTCCGCGATGCTCGAGGAAGCGGAAAATAAGGGAGCGCGTCTCACGGAGGCCTATGCAAGAACCTACTGCCGCACGCTCGAGGAAAAAATGCAGACAGCGTACCGGCGCCAGCTCGCCGAATGGATGCCGCTGTTTTTAGAGAAGGCTCATGCCCACAAACAGACGGAAGCCGAGCGCCAGGAATCAAACGCGGCTGCCCATCGGCAGGCATGGCGGGCCTACGAAGCGTGGCGGGAGGAATTTTATCAAGAGAAGGAGCTGCTCGAAGCCCAGCAGCAGTGGTGGGCCCAGGAGGCGGTTCCGCTCGCGCAGCCGGAAGAGCGCGAGCCGGTCATGCAGGCCGTGGCCCCTTCGACGGGTGCAGAAGGTTACTCGGTGCAGGAATGGTACCGGGATTATCTGGACCGCGCCGGCCGGGAGCGGTCCTCCCTCGCAGATCCGGAGGCCGAGGCAGAGAAGTGGCAGAAGCTCGCCCGTCTCGTGCAGCCGTATGCGCCGCTTGAAGGCTTTGCCCAGAGGCTTGAGTCCCGGGCAAGGCGGCTTCGGGAGCAGGCGTTTCGTGTTTCCTTTTTCGGCGGCTTCAGCGCCGGAAAATCCACCGTGGCCAACGCCATGGCCGGAGAAGCCGTTCTGCCGGTGTCAGCGAACCCGACCACAGCAGCCATCACGCATATGAAAGCGCCGGACGACCGGCACGCAGACCGGAGCGCGGTCATTTATTATAAACAGCAGGCTGACGTCCTGCAGGATATGAATGACCTGCTCGCGCCGTTTGAGGTGCGTCTTTCGCATGTGTCGGAGTGGCACAGCCGGTACGCCGCCTATGAAGAAGAGGTGCAGGAGCGGGCGGAGAAGGCTGAAAAGCAGAAACGGACGGAGCTCGAGCAGCAGCACCTGGAGCCGCTCGCGTTTGACGCCATGCGGGAGGAAGAAAAAAGGATGCTTGATCAGTATGTGGCGTCCTATGAAAAGCAAAAAAGCCGTGCCGGCCGTCCGGATACGGTGTCCCTGGAGGCGTTTCAGCAGGCCGCAGGCACTGAAGAAGCCGCCATGATGATCGAGCGGGCGGATGTTTACCTTTCGACAGGGTGGACCGAAAGAGGAATGGAAGTCGTTGATACGCCCGGCATCCATTCCGTGTACCAGCGGCATGCGGACATTTCGTTTCAGGAAATGAAGCGGGCGGACGCTATTTTGTTTTTATCCTATTATAACCATGCGTTTTCCCGCGGGGACAAAGCGTTTTTGGAACAGCTGGCTGCGGTGAACCAGACCTTTTCCTATGATAAGCTCCTTTTCCTGGTTAATGCATCGGACCTGGCCGCGGGGCGCCAGGAGCTCGAAGAGGTTCTTCACTACGTCCGGCAGGAGCTGTCCGCGATTGGCATCCGTGAGCCACTCGTCCTGCCTGTTTCCGGGAAGGTATCGCTTCAGGATAAAACGGCCGGCGGCCTGGAAGGGTTCGACGCCGTGTTTGAGCAGTTTCTTTTCTCGACGCTTGAGACGACTGTCATGAAAGAGGGCAGCCGGGAAGCAGCGGAGGTGCTGGCCTATGTGGAACGAGCGCGGGCACAGGCGGAACGGACGGATGCCGAACAGGAGCAGGAAAAGCAAAACGATATCGCACAGCTCGAGCAGTTCATCACACAGGACAAATGGACAGAATCATGGAAACGGATCGAACAGCGGCTCACGGAGGAAACGGAGGAGTTGTTTTTTTACGTGCGCCAGCGCCTGTTTTATTACTACCGGGAAGAATTTATGTTTTGGTTTTCACGGGCTTACTTTTATGAGCAGCCGTCGTTTCGCTCTCAGCTCCGCCGAAAAACGACGGAGGCGGTGCAGCAGGTGCTGCAGCGGTTTTTGCAGGAAACAAGGATCACCTCCGCCCGGATTGAACAGTGGATGCAGCGGACCATGGACGAAGAAGAACAGCACTGGAGACAGCAGCTTCCGGATCATTTGCGCTATGTATTTTCGGGGGAGCAAGCAGCTTTTCCGCCAATCGAATTCTCCCCGCCGGAGGTGCCGGCAATTGCAGAAGCAGTGGAAGGCGAGTGGAAAACGCTGACCCACCATGATTTCTTTATGAACGGGCAGAACAAAGGGTACCGGGAGGCGCTGGAACAACAGCTGCGTCCCGTCGTCGAAGAAGAACTGCAGATCGTTAAAGCAGAGGTCTACGCCTGGGCAGAGGCAGCCGCCCGGGCCCGTTGGGAAGAGCGCACCGCTGACTGGGAAACGGCGGCCCGCCGGCAGGCGGAGTGGCTCCGGCAGGAAAAAACAGGGGAAAGCGAACGGCAGTGGGCCGAGCTTGAAGCAGAGGTCCGGAGGCTGGTTGGACAGAAAGAGTGAGTGTGTTATAATACAAGTACTCTGTAAGACAAAGGATGGGGACATGAACGGAACAAATATTTTTTTAGACGACGTCCGACAGTCTCCGGAGAATCACGTATTAGTGAAAACAGCAGAAGAATGTATGCGACTGCTGCAAAACACGGCTGATGTGAGTCATCTGTCGCTTGACCACGATTTGGGAACGAAGTACTTTAATGGATTTTCCGTCGTGCTGTATTTACTTGAAAAACAAATTATCCCTTCAAAAATTACTATACACTCAGCTAATGCAGTTGGCGGTAAACGGATGTACCGGAGACTGATGGAAGCACGCAGGTCCGGGGAACTTCCGGAACGAGTGAAGATTCTGCACCGGCCGCTTCCATTGAATGCCTAAAAAGAAGCCTTTCAGGGCTTCTTTTTTTATATACCGGGACAAGCTTTGCTATAATGAACAGAGGAAAAGGAGGCAGAAGCTATGCAAATACATGTAACGGACCGGGCGAAAGAGGCGATCCGCCGTCTCGGGGACAACCAGACGATAACGATTGCCTATGAATTCACGGGAGGGTGTCAGGGGCTTCAGGAATTCCAGCTGCACGCCTCCCCGGGTACAACACCGGACGTCCGGGCTGCCGATGAAGACACCCTGCATCTGATCGAGCCGTCGCCGGTGCTCGACTATCACCCAACGCTCAAGTGGATGCTGAAAAATAAAAACCAGACGATCGCAAACAATATTCATTTGTATGAACACACCGAAGCGTAAGGAGGACCAGGCAATGGAGCGTTTAGTGGACATGAAAAACGTCAGCGTCCGGACCAACGGACGGGTCAGGCTTGAAGACGTTTCATTTGAAGTCAATCAGGGCGAGCACCGGGCGCTGCTCGGCTTGAACGGATCCGGCAAAACCACCCTGCTGCAGGCGATTTTAGGGCAGGTTTGGGCCACGGAAGGCGTAGTGCATACCTGGTTTGGCCGTCACGGCAGGGTGAACATGCAGGATCTCCGCCGGGAAATCGGTATCGTCAGCAACGCCCTCGATGACCAGTACCAGCACCGGGCGGGGGAAACCGCCTTTAATGTCGCGTTAAGCGGTTATTTTGCGAGTATCGGTATTTACGAGCAGGCACCGGAAGAAATCACCGCCCGGGCGGAAAACGCGCTGCACACGTTTGGGGTTTCCCAGTACAGGGATGTGCCGTACGCAGCGCTCTCGCAGGGAGAGAAGCGCCGGGTGATGCTTGCGAGAGCCTGGACAACAGGAGCAAAACTGCTGCTTCTCGACGAGCCATGCACCGGGCTTGATGTAAAGGGAAGAGAAGAGCTGATCGCAGGGCTTGAAGCATCACTGCAAAACCCCGAGGCCCCGACGGTACTGTATGTAACCCATCATCTCGAAGAACTGCCGGGAGCTGTGGAAGCTGCAACGATTATGAAAAACGGACGGGTGCAGGCAGATGGGAAAAAACAGGACGTGCTGACAGATGAGGAAATTTCGACCGCATTTGACGTAAACGGAAGCATCCAGTGGCATGAACAGCGGCCGTGGTTTATCATCGGGGGAGCGCCGATACGCTGACGCCGAACCTAGCTGTTCGGTTAACAATAAAAATTTCAATTACCGTAATTAATATAAATAAAAAAATATATAATTAAAGAGTCAAGCAAAAATGCCAAAAATAAGCCCCTTCCTAATACAGGAAAGGGCCCGGGAATGTGGTTATGCCTCGAACGACGCGACGATTTTCCCGCGAGTATGACCGTCCTGCATGTCCTTTAACGCATCCGGAATATCACTAAAGCTGACGGTCCGGCTGACGGAAGGCTTCACTTTTCCCTGAGAAGCCAGTTCTCCAAGCTCCCGGGCGATGAACCCGAGATCTTTAATCTGCGCTTCGTCATCGGAGCGGTACACAAACCCAAGTGCCACTTCATGAATGGAAGGGGCGAGCGTTTTCGCTACGTAGTGGGAAAGATCCGGCCATTCCACAACAGCAATCAAATGCCCGTTGAAGGCAAGATAATCCAGTGCTTCTGTGGCCGTCTGCTGTCCTACCAGATCAAGCACTACATCAACACCGCGGCCGTCGGTCCATTTGTGTACTTCCTCCACCACATTCTCCCGGCGGTAGTCCACCACATGATCGGCGCCCAGGTCTTTGACATAGTCCGCATTGTCACTCGAGCAGGTGGAAATGACCGTAAGGCCGAGGTGCTTGGCGAGCTGGACGGCAAAGCTGCCGACACCGCCGGATCCGGCCTGAATCATAATCGTCTGCCCGGGGCGAAGCGGCGCCTTCCGGTACAGCGACTGGTAGGCCGTGAAACCGGCTGTCGGCATGGATGCTGCTTCCACATGCGTCAGTCCTTTGGGCACGGATGAAACCACATCTGCACGCGTGGTCGTAAATTCCGCAAACCCGCCGTCCTCTGTCATATTTCCGTGATAATACACTTCATCGCCGACCGACCAATCGGTTACCTCCGCGCCGACGGCATCGACTACCCCGGAAACGTCCAGCCCCGAAACATGAGGGAACGACCATTCCGGGAGGGGAGAGCCCATTAATTTATAATCAACCGGATTTAATCCAACGGCGTGTACCTTGATCCGGAGCTCATGAGCTTCCGGCTCCGGCATGTCGATATTTTCTTCCTTTAACTGACCGGGTCCTCCGGCTTCATTCAGTACAAGTGCTTTCATTCTATCAGCCTCCTGTTCATCTATACCTTCCGTGCCCGGCCCAAAAACATCCAAAAAATAAAAACTCCTGCCTGAAAATCTTTAACACATGCTGACACGGGCCGATATATGAAGTAAAGAGACCAGGAGGGAAACGGCATGTCCTTAGCAGGTGAAAAAAATATTTTATTAGAATCCGGGACGAATGAGCTCGAAATCGTTCTTTTTTCCGTCGGAAACAGTCAATTCGGTATCAATGTGCTGAAGGTTCGCGAAATCATTCATCAGGTGGAGGTGACTCCCGTACCCAATCACCACGAGCACGTGAAGGGAATCGTCCGGCTGCGCAATGAAGTGATTCCGGTGATCGATTTAAAAAAAGTACTCCATCATGAGGGGGCGGACGACGCCCGGCACGACAAGTACATTATCGCAGAGCTGAACCAGGTGAAGGTGGCGTTTCATGTGGAGGAGGTTTCACGTATCCACCGCATCAGCTGGGAGGATATTGAAAAGCCCAACGCCCTGTCCCAGGGACTTGAAGCACGCTCCATCGGGATTGTGAAAATGGAGCACGCCATGGTCTTTCTGCTCGATTATGAAAAAATCATAAGCGACATTTCCCCGGACACGCTGTTTGACCAGCACCTGCCGGCATACAAGCCGGACCGGGAAAACACGACCGTGTTAATTGCGGAGGATTCGCCGGTGCTTAAGCATTTGATTGTTGATACCCTCGCAGAGGCCGGTTACAAACAGCACCGCTCCTTTGAAAATGGCCGGGAAGCGTACGAGTACTTAGAAGCATTACTCGCAGACGACGCAGCATCAAGCCTCCCGGACCTTGTAATCACTGACATTGAAATGCCGCAGATGGACGGCCACCATCTGACGAAAAAAATCAAGGACCATGAAAACCTCCGAAGCCTTCCGGTCATTATTTTTTCGTCGCTGATCACGGCGGATCTGTTCCACAAAGGGGAAAAAGTCGGGGCCGACGCCCAGGTGAGCAAGCCCGAAATTAATACCCTGGTAAAAACCATCGACAGCTGCATCCGTGCCGCTGCCGGCCGCTAAGCCATAAATAGAGCCTCTCTGCCACAGGGCAGAGGGGCTTTTTTATAAAAAATTCGAAAAAATTTTGAAATAACCGTTGACTGTATTATAACAACAGTATATAATTTGAATTACATTATAACAACATTAACGAAAAGGAGCGATTTTAGGATGCGTCATTTCACTAGATCGAAAGAAGACCGTTATACCCCGGAAGAGGAAAATCAGACGATTCTCGACATGATTAATGACTATCACACCAACACTAAATAACGCTCACGTCCCGAAAAGGCTTCCCGCACAACGTTGCGGGAGGCCTTTTCTGTGTTATAACACCAAAAACAGCCTGGATAGAAAAACAAACGTACATTCGCTATAATGGGGATATGCTGAGGTGAGCAACCATGAAAAAACAATCCTTACAGGAGTTAATGCAGTGGATGAAAACTGACCCATCCATTGCGCCCAATATAGAATTCTGGCATACCGTTGACGAACGGCCGGCGAAAACGGCGGCGTACCCGGACCAGCTGCATGAGCGCCTGCGCGCCGGTCTTGCCGCCCGCGGCATCGATTCGCTGTACACCCATCAGCATTCGGCGTTTGAGGAGGCTTACGGCCAGAAGAACAATGTCGTTACCATCACACCGACCGCCTCCGGGAAAACCCTGTGCTACAACCTCCCGGTGCTGCAGACGATCATGGACGAGCCGGAAGCACGCGCCCTGTATCTGTTTCCGACCAAGGCCCTCGCCCAGGACCAGAAAAGCGAGATCAATGAGTTTATCGAAGAAATCGGCGCTTCCATCAACAGCTACACGTACGACGGGGACACGCCACCGACCATCCGGCAGTCGATCCGGCGTGCCGGCCATATTGTCATGACCAATCCGGACATGCTGCACTCGGCCATTCTGCCGCATCATACCAAATGGGTGTCGCTGTTTGAGCACCTTCGCTATATCGTCATTGACGAAATTCATACGTACCGCGGGGTATTTGGCAGCCACGTGGCGAACGTGCTCCGCCGGCTGCTGCGTATCGCCCGCTACTACGGGGCAGAGCCGACTTTTATCACTACCTCGGCAACCATCGCCAATCCGCGCGAACTTGCCGAAACTCTCACTGAACAGCCCTTTACACTCGTGGATAACAACGGGGCACCGCAGGGGAAAAAGCATTTTGTGTTTTACAACCCGCCGGTGATTAACGAAGCGATGAACATCCGCAAGGGCGTTCTCTCTGAGGTCAACCGGCTTGCCAACACATTTCTCGAGCAGCACGTCCAGACGATTGTGTTTACGAAAAGCCGGGTGATGGTGGAGGTGATTTTAAGTCACCTGCAGCATTTAAACAGCAGGCAGACCGGCCAGCAGAGCCTCGTGACCGGCTACCGCGGCGGCTACCTGCCAAACCAGCGGCGGGCTATTGAGGAGGGCCTTCGCTCCGGCGATATCATGGGCGTGATTTCCACCAACGCGCTTGAGCTTGGCGTCGACATCGGCCAGCTGCAGGTGTGCATCATGTCCGGCTATCCGGGCTCGATTGCAAGTGCCTGGCAGCAGGCCGGACGCGCGGGACGACGCCAGTCGGAGTCGCTGATCGTCATGATCGCAAGCTCCAATCCGATCGACCAGTACATGATCCAGCACTCCGACTACTTTCTCGAGAAAAATCCCGAAACCGCGCGCATCCATCCCGATAACCTGATCATTCTCGTGGACCATGTGAAATGCGCCGCCTTTGAACTGCCGTTCCGGGACGATGACACGTTCGGCGGAGTTGACGTGCGCGACGTGCTTGAGTACCTGTCGGAGGAAAACGTCGTGCACCACCGGGGCTCCAAATGGTACTGGATGAGCGATGCGTTTCCGGCACACGGCATCAGCCTGCGCTCCGCCTCGCAGGAAAACGTCGTCATCATCGACCAGACGGTGCCGTCCGCGTCCAAGGTGATCGGGCAGATGGACCGCTTCAGCGCAATGACCCTGCTGCATGACGAAGCCATCTACATTCACCAGGGCGTGCAGTACCAGGTGGTTTATCTGGACTGGGACGAGAAAAAAGCGTACGTGGAAGAGGTGCGGGTCGACTACTATACTGATGCCAACATGGCCGTTGAGCTGAAGGTGCTCGAAGAGGATAAAACGGCCGGCTACCCGTCCTACCACGCCGGCTTCGGCGATGTGATGGTGCACGCCAAGGTGACGATCTTTAAAAAAATCAAGCTGACGACGTTTGAAAATATCGGCTCGGGAACCGTGCACCTGCCGGAGGAGGAGCTGCATACAAATGCCTGCTGGCTCCATTTTCCCGAGGAGACCGTCCGGGAATTCGGGCGCGATACCCTCGAGCAGGCGATGATGGGGCTTGCGAATGTCCTCCGGCACACGGCGCCCGTGCGGGTCATGTGCGACCCGTCCGACATTCACGTGGTGCCGCAGATGAAGGCGACCCATTCGGAGCAGCCGACCATCTTTTTATACGACCGCTATCCGGGCGGCGTCGGTCTTTCGTCCACCATTTTTACCGACCTGCCCGACGTGCTCCGCGACTGCGCTTCGTTAATCGAGGCCTGTCCGTGCCACGACGGATGCCCGTCCTGCATCGGATCGGATATTATGCTGAGTGGAAACACGAAAGCGACCGTGCTCGCATTCATTCACCGGCTTCAGGCCGAACAGGAGGTGAGCTCAACCGGTGAGCATGAAAAATAAACTCAAGCGAATGAAAACGCATCTGCAGGAAGAAACCCCGGCTGCTCCCGCTCCGCCCGAAGAAAACAGGGAAGAGGGAAGCATCCTGCACCTGGAGGAATGGAAAGCCTTCGGCGCAGTGCCGAAGCACTACGACGGGGAAACGATTTTAAAGCGGACCGTTACGTATCCGCTGGACTACATCCACGGAAGCGCCTCCTTTGGCGAGCTGTTTACGGTGTTTGACCGCTGGCAGCAGGAGCCCGCGTTTCATCCGCTCCATCCGGAGGGCCGGCGCCCGGAGGACCTGCTGTTTTTTGATACGGAAACGACCGGGCTGAAAGGAGGGACCGGCACCACCATCTTTCTGCTTGGCGGCGCCCGGGTGTACACCGACCGCGTCGAGGTGTCACAGTACTTTCTCCCCGGGCCGGAGCATGAAGTGGCGCTGTATCATTACTTTCTGACCGAATGCTATTCGGCGGAAAACCTGGTCACCTACAACGGGAAATCGTTTGACTGGCCGCAGGTGCAGACCCGGCATACGCTCGTGCGCAACCAGGTGCCGAAGCTTCCGGCCTTTGGCCACTTTGATCTTTTGCACGCGAGCCGCCGCCTGTTTGCCGAGCGGCTGGAATCGTGCCGGCTGAGCGTGGTGGAGCGGGATATTCTCGGGTTTGTCCGCCAGGACGACACGCCGGGATACCTCGCGCCGATGCTGTACTTTGACTATGTGAACGAAGGGCTTCCCGAGTTTGTAACCGGGATCCTGGAGCATAACGAGCAGGATATTTTGTCGCTGATCACGCTTTACATTGATATTTCCAAACGAATTCTTGCTGACGGCACGGGCGAAAAGCAGTCGCTTGCCGTCGCCAAATGGTTTGACCAGCAGAAGGAGTGGACCAAAAGCGCCCAGCACTATACGGCCATGGTCGAAAACGGGGACGAGGACGGCGAAACGATGCACCGCTACGGGCTCAATTTAAAAAAACAGCACCGGTACGCCGAAGCGGTTTCCTGGTTTGAGAAGGTCTGGGAGCGCAACGAGGATTCGCGGTATACCCTCGAGGCCGGCGTGGAGCTTGCCAAATGGGAGGAGCACCAGGCGAAGCATCCCGAGCGGGCGCTTCTGTACGCCGCAGGGGTCCAGAGCAAGGCCGAACGGGCCGGGATCCAGCTCTCGACCGGGAAACAGGCGGATCTGCATAAACGGCTCGAGCGGCTGATGCATAAACGGGGGCGGACGTCTTGAGGCGCCTGGCCGCCACCGGCTACAAGCCGGCAGAGATCGGGATCTTCAAGGACGACGCCCCGGAAATTGCCTACATCCGGAAAACGCTCGAGAAGCGGCTGCGGGCCCTGATTGAAGAGGGAAGCGAATGGCTGATTATTTCCGGCCAGCCCGGGGTGGAATGGTGGGCCGCCGAAGCCTGGAACGGGCTGCGAAAGGAGTATGACCACATTCAGCTCGCCGTGCTCGAGCCGTTTCTCGAACAGGATTCCATCTGGCCGGAGCACGTCCGCACCGCCTATGCACAGCTGAAGCAGAGCGCCGACTATGTGGATGCGATTTCCAAGCGCCCGTATGTGAATCCGTCACAGCTGAAGGCCAAAAACGACTTTATTATTTCCCATACGGACGCCCTTTTGATTCTGTATGACGAGGAGCAGGAGGGGGTGCCCAAATATATGCTCGCCTCCGCCGAGCGGCGCCAGCAGAGCGACCATTATCCGGTCTATACGATCGTGCCGGAGGACCTTGAGGAAACCGTGCGCGAGGAAGCCGAACGGGAATGGGACGGATAGATACAGGAAGGAAATTGACTTTTTTTATGTATTCTGAAAGAATATAAGCAGATAAATGCGTGGTCGTCCGCCCGGCAGGCGCCGGCGGCTGCGAATGTATCATACAAATAAAGCAGAGGTGGTCCTTGCTGATGGAACAGACACAGTTATCTGCCAAAGACATTTTAGACAAAGATTTTAAAAACAGTGTCAAAGGCTACAACAAAGACGAAGTCGACCAATTTTTAGACATTATTATTCAGGACTATGAACGGTTCGAACAAAAGGTGCGCGAGCTCGAAGACCAGCTGAACCGCTCGCCGGAACAGCGGACAGCCGCATCGCCGGAAGGGGATTCCCGCTACCAGCGTACCGTAACGTCGTCGATTTCCACCCGGTCCGAAAGCGGCGCCGGCAGTACGGACACCGCTTCGAACACCACCGCAGCCGAGCCGGCCGCCGGGACAACCAATTACGATATTTTAAAACGGCTCTCGAACCTTGAAAAAGAAGTATTCGGCAAAAAACTATACGATTAAAGGCGGGGACGCGTGAATATGCGGACGATTCATATTGACGGGGCAAGCGCCGGGCAGCCCGGGCCCTCCGGCATCGGCATATTCGTCAAGCACGATGACGGCAGCGTGGAGGAGTTTTCCCGCCCGCTCGGGTGCTTGACCAACAACGAAGCGGAATTTGAAGCGTGCGTGCAGGCGTACGAGCTCTGCCGCGAGCGCGGCTGGCATTCAGCCTCGATCCGGACCGATTCGCAGCTTGTGAATGCGTCGGTGGAAAAGCGGTTTGTGAAACGAAAGCTCTATCAGCCGTATTTAGCCAAAATTCTGCGCGCCGAAGAGGAGCTGCCCCTTTGTTTTCTCAAATGGGTGCCCTCCCGGGACAACCGGGCGGCGGACCGGCTGGCCAGACAGGCCGTGCTCGCTTCGGGCAAAAAAGATCCGTGCTGACCTGCAGTTTCTTTTCTTGCTTCTTCCGCCCGGAACCGATATAATAGCACCTGGCCATAAAGAGCCGGGATTCGTTCAGGTGATCGCTGTATGTACCCATACAGAGGAAAGTCCATGCTCGCACAGCCTGAGACGGCTGTAGTGTTCGTGTCTGACGAAACCATAAGTCAGAGCAGCTTCGTTTCGGAGCTGACGGCGGGGAAACAGCCTGTGTCCGTCCGGATATGGCTGGAGTCCCCTGAACAGTGCCACAGTGACGTAGTCCGGCTGGAAACGGCCGGAGTGGAACGCGGTAAACCCCTCGAGCGAGAAACCCAAAATTAGGTAGGGGCGCCTTTCGGAAGGAACACAACGGAACGAAAGGGCAGAATTCTTTCTGCAGATAGATGATTACCACCCGAGTGCAAGGTGAACAGCCGCTAGCAGCACAAGGGAACAGAACATGGCTTACACGAACGGTCCCGGCTTCTTGAAGCAAAACCCCTGGAGGAATTCAGGGGTTTTTTTAGTAGATATGAACGGACATTAACGTCCAAGGAGGAACCTATGACCCAACCAACATACACCTTAATCGCCACGGCGACGATGGGCCTCGAAGCCCTGGTCGCCAAAGAAATCAAAGCACTCGGCTACCGGCACCTGCGCACCGAAAACGGCCGCGTGGAATTCGAAGCGCCCGCCGAAGGCATCGCCCGGGCTAACCTGTGGCTGCGCACCGCCGGCCGGGTTAAAATCAAAATCGGCTCGTTTACCGCCGAAACGTTTGATGAGCTGTTCGAACAGACGAAGGCCCTCCCGTGGGAGAAGTTTCTGCCTGAAAATGCCGAATTTCCCGTCAGCGGCCGCTCGGTCAAATCCACCCTGTTCAGCGTGTCGGACTGCCAGGCGATCGTCAAAAAAGCGATCGTGGAACGGCTGAAGCAGTCCTACCAACGCGAATGGTTCCCGGAAGACGGACCGCTCTTTAAGCTCGACGTGGCGCTGCATAAGGATGAAGCCGTGCTGTCGCTCGATACGTCCGGCCCCGGTCTGAACCAGCGCGGCTACCGGGAAACGCATGCCCGGGCGCCGCTCAAGGAGACGCTGGCGGCAGCCCTGATCATGCTTGCCAACTGGCATCCGGACCGCCCGCTCGTGGATTTATTCTGCGGCTCGGGCACGATTCCGATTGAAGCCGCCATGATCGGCCAGAACATGGCCCCCGGCGTGAACCGCTCATTTGTGAGCGAAACGTGGCCGTGGGCGGAAGCCATGCGGTGGAACGACGCCCGCCAGGAAGCCGAAGACCTCCTCCGGGACGATCAGCCGCTCATGATTACCGGCACCGATCTGGATCCGAAGGCCATCGAAGTGGCAGAGGAAAATGCCAAGGAAGCCGGCATGTACGGCCTGATCACGTTCAAGCAGATGGCCGCCCGCGACTTTAAGCCAAAGGGCGAGTACGGCGCGGTGATCAGCAACCCGCCGTACGGGGAACGAATCGGGGACCTTGCCGAGGTGGAGGAAGTGTACCGGGCCCTCGGGCGTATCGCCCGGGATACGCCAACCTGGTCCTACTACGTGCTGACGTCGCATGAACGGTTTGAAGCGCTGTTCGGCCGGGAGGCGACCAAACGGCGCAAGCTTTACAACGGCAACCTCAAAACGGATTATTACCAGTACTGGGGACCGCGGCCGCCCCGTTCGTCCTAATTGTTCGGATGATCGGTATCCCCGAGCCGGGGATTGTCAAAATGCAGGTAGTCGATGGCCGGATGATAGCTGATCGTCATGCCGTCGAGGTACCACCGGTCCTGCGGCTCCACAAAAAAGCGCAGGCCGCCTGCTTCGGTCTGGTAGCTGGTGCCGGACGGCTCCCCGGGTTCCACCCCGATGGAAAAACCGCCGGAGCCCACGCCGCCGATGCGGACAAACAGGCGCACGGCCGCCCCGTTATCGAGCTCCATTTCCTGTTTGTAGTGGCGTCCTGCTTCTTCAGTAATCGTCATTTGCATACGTATCTTTCGCTCCCTTCCACTCTTTGTTATATCATGAAGGAGGGAGTCATACCAAACAGAGTTCATACCAAGGAGGAATCGCCATGCCGGATTATGCACAGATCGAACGGGATTTTTTGACGGAGCAGCGCAGCCTGAATGCCTATGATCAGGCTCTCAGCCTGCTCGGATGGGACGCCCGGACCGGAGCGCCCAAAAAAGGGGTGGAGGAGCGTTCGGAAGTGGTGGGGGCGCTTGCCACCGAGCTGTTTGCCCGGAAAACCTCCGGACGCCTGAAGGAAATGAGCCAGTATCTGCTTGAGCCGGAAGCGGCCTCGCAGGTCTCTGCAGTTGCACGAAGAGCGGCGGAAGAAACCCTCACCGAGGTGGAACGGATGGAGCGCCTGCCCCAGGACGAGTATCAGGCGTTTACGACGCTTACATCCAAAACCGAATCGTACTGGGAGGAGGCGAAAGCGTCCGGGGACTTCGAAGGGTTCCGCCCGTACCTCGAAGAGATCGTGGCCTACCAGCGCCGGTTCACCGAGTACCTCGGATACAACGGGCATCCGTACGACGCGCTGCTCCATGACTTTGAGCCCGGCATGACCGTTTCCACTCTCGATACCACCTTTTCCCGGCTCCGTGACGGCCTCCTGCCGCTTGTGGAGCAGGTGAAGGGAGCGCCGGTGCAGCCGGACACCTCGTTTCTGCACGCCCATGTGCCGAAGGACCGGCAGCGCGCCTTCAGTGAGCATGTGCTCCGGCAGATGACGTACGATTTTGAAGCCGGACGGCTCGATGAAACCGTGCATCCGTTTGCCGTCGGCCTGAACCGAAACGACGTGCGGGTCACCACCAAATACGACGAATCCGACTTCCGGACCGCCGTGTTCGGCACCATCCACGAAGGCGGCCATGCGCTGTACGAGCAGCACCTCGGCGCGGACCTGGCCGGGACGATTCTCGCAGACGGGGCGTCCATGGGCATCCACGAATCGCAGTCGCTGTTCTGGGAAAATTTCGTGGCGCGGACCCGTTCGTTCTGGGAAAACAACTTTGGCAGGCTCCAGGAGCTGAGCGGCCAGTTCCAGTACGTGGCCCTCGACGATTTTTACTTTGCCGTCAACAGCGTCGAACCATCCCTCATCCGGATTGAAGCCGATGAAATGACCTATTCGCTGCACATTATTCTCCGCTACGAGCTCGAAAAAGCCCTGATCGAAGGCAGCCTGCAGGTGAAGGATCTGCCGGAGGCGTGGAATGAAAAAATGAAGCAGTACCTCGGGGTCGTGCCGTCCAATCACGCGGAGGGCGTGCTGCAGGATGTGCACTGGGCGGGCGGCGCCTTTGGCTACTTTCCGTCCTATGCCCTCGGCTATATCTACGCCGCCCAGCTCCAGCAGGCAATGGCCCGCGATCTGCCGGCGTTCGACGATCTGATCGCAAGCGGGGACCTCGCGCCGGTCCGGCACTGGCTGACCGAGCACGTTCATCAGCACGGCCGGATGAAGCGGCCCGCCGACATCATTGCGGCCGCGACCGGGGAAGGGACCAACCCGGAGCCGCTGCTTGCCCACCTGTCCCATAAGTACCAGGGCCTGTACCGCTGGTCCTGATCCCGCTGCCCGGTGCAGCGGGGGTTTTGCCCCGGGACGTTTGAAGGATGCGCTTTTGTGAAATAAAGTAGAGACTCTAATAATTTAGATGTCCCTTGCACCAGAACCATTAGAGGGGGATTGGCATGATTACATTCACTGACATTGCAAAGACGTTTCCCGGCGCTGACGACCCGGCCGTTCAAAACTTTAACGCCACGGTCGAGCAGGGGGAATTTTTCGTTTTGATCGGCCCGAGCGGGTGCGGCAAGACGACCACGCTGAAAATGATCAACCGGCTGATTGAGCCAAGCACCGGCACCATCCGAATCCAGGATAAGGACATCCGGGAGTGGGACCGCCATGAGCTGCGGTGGAACGTCGGGTACGTGCTGCAGCAGATTGCGCTGTTTCCGACGATGACAATTGCTGAAAACATTGCGGTCGTTCCGGAAATGCGGCGCTGGAAGAAAAACGAGATCAAAGAACGGGTCGATGAACTGCTGCAGATGGTCGGCCTCGATCCGGATACATACCGCAACCGGAAGCCGTCGGAGCTCTCCGGCGGCCAGCAGCAGCGGATCGGGGTGATACGGGCCCTTGCCGCGGATCCGGACATCATTCTGATGGACGAGCCGTTCAGCGCGCTCGATCCGCTGAGCCGCGAACAGCTGCAGGAGGACATCCGCGCCCTGCAGCAGAACATCCAGAAAACGATCGTTTTTGTCACCCATGACATGGACGAAGCGCTTGCCCTCGGCGACCGGATCTGCCTCATGAAGGACGGCGATATCGTGCAGATCGGCACGCCGCGCGAGCTTAAAAATGAGCCGGCCAACGATTTTGTGCGCGACTTTATCGGGGACCGCCGGGACGAATGGGACACCCCGGTGCGGTCGGTCATGAGCGGACGCGACAGCCAGTACATCGCAAGCGTCCACGACATGCCCGAAATGCCGCTCTACCCGGCGCCGCTTTATATCTTCGACCAGAACGACACGTTTCTCGGCCGCCGGGACGGCGACTCCATTGCGTCCCAGAAAACCGTAATTTCCCCGGATCACGTGCTGTATGACGCCCTCAAAACCTTCAACGATACCGATGCCGAAGCGCTGCCGGTGCTCGAAGAAGGACGGCTCGTCGGCGCGCTCAGCTACAAGGACGTGATGCAGTTTCTGCAGAAAGCAAAGCTCGCATCCGCGGGAGGTGACACGGAAACATGAATCTACTTGAAAACACCTATCAGCTGTTTACCGATGAACAGGGACAGTTCTGGACTCTCGTGTGGGAGCACGTCAACATGAGTCTGATTTCGCTTCTGTGCGCGTCGTTTATTGCGGTGCCGGTCGGCGTCCTCTTAACCCGCCGCCGGTCGATCGCCGAGCCGATCATCGGCATCGCTGCAGTACTGCAGACGATTCCGAGTCTGGCCCTGCTCGGGTTTATGATTCTTATTCTTAACCAGATTGGCACGGTACCGGCCGTGGTCGCGCTGACCGCCTATGCGCTGCTTCCGATTCTGCGTAACACCTACACCGGCATCGCCGGCGTGGATCCGGCCCTGGTGGAGGCGGCCACCGGGATGGGAATGAATTCCTTCCGGCGCCTGCGCAAAATTGAGCTGCCAATGGCCATGCCGGTGATCATGGCCGGCATCCGGACCTCCATGGTACTGATTGTCGGCACCGCCACCCTGGCGGCTCTGATCAGCGCGGGGGGCCTCGGTGATTTCATCATGACGGGCATCGACCGGGCAGACAACGCCTATATTCTGCTCGGCGCCATTCCGGCCGCTCTTCTGGCTCTGTTCTTCGACCTGGTGCTGCGCATCACCGAACGCACGTCCCAGGGCAAAGCGCTTGCTCCGGTCGCGGTTGTGCTGGGTGTCGCCCTGTTAGTCGTCATCACGCCGGCGCTTGCCTCCACTCAGCAGGAAGAGCTCGTGATCGGCGGGAAGGAAGGGGCCGAACCTGAAATTCTTGCCAACATGTACTCGCTCTTGATTGAGGAAAACACCGATCTTGAAACGAGCGTGGAAGCCGGCCTGGGGAGCACCAGCATCGCGTTTAACGCCCTGGAGTCGGACGATATTGACATTTATCCGGAGTTTACCGGTACCGTGACCGCCAACCTGTATGACCAGGGGGTGCCGTCCGGAAGCACCCGCGAAGAAGTGTACGAGGAAGCGCGCGGCCTGCTTGCCGAGGACGGCCTGGCCTATCTCGAGCCGATGGAATACAACAATACGTATGCGCTGGCGCTCCGCGAGGAGGAAGCCGACAACCTGGGCATTGAAACCATTTCGGACCTCGAGCCGCACACCGATGAGCTTGTTCCCGGATTCACCTTTGAATTTGCTGACCGTCAGACCGATGGCTACCCAGCGATTGTCGACACGTACGGGTTTGAGTTTGACGAAGTGGAAACCCTCGACGCCGGCCTTCGTTCGAACGCGCTGCAGGAGGGCCAGATCGATTTGATTGACGCCTACTCCACCGATGCGTATATCATAGAGTACGGGCTTACCGTGCTTGAGGATGACGAAAATGTGTTTCCACCGTACCAGGGCGCTCCGCTTTTAAAGCAGGAAACCCTGGATGACAATCCCGGCCTCGAAGAAGCGTTAAACCGCCTCGGCGGCCAGATTACCAATGAAGAAATGCAGGAAATGAACTACGAGGTGGACTACGAAGGCGCCGACCACCGGGAGGTTGCCCGGGACTACCTTGAGGAAAACAACCTGCTCGGCAGCAACTAACGGACTGCCCGTTATTATCTTAAGGAGGGATACCCAATGAAAAACCCTGAACGACAAGAAATACGGGCCATTCTTGACCGCAGCAAACGTATCGCGGTCGTCGGCCTGTCGGATAACCCGTACCGGACGTCCTACCAGATCAGCAAAGTGATGCTTGAAGCGGGCTACGACATCATTCCGGTCAACCCGACCGTGGAACAAGTCTTTGACATTCCGGCCGTCGATTCGCTCAAAGACATCGAAGGACACATTGATATCATAAACGTTTTCCGTCGCAGCGAATTTCTCAAAGGCGTAGCCGAGGAAGCGGCCCAGGTGGACGCAGACGTGTTCTGGACCCAGCTCGGCCTGGTGAGCGAAGACGCGTACGACATTGCAGTCAACGCAGGCATGACGGTGATCATGGACCGCTGTATTAAAGTGGAGCATGCGATCGCCTAAACACGGATATACCGGACAGCAACCAACCTTGGCGGGTTTTCCTGCCAAGGTTTTCCTGTCTGCAGAGGGGATTGTCCTAAAATCGAAACATATGTTCCCGTTCATTGACAAACTGTGTTAGTATGAAATATAACTAGAACGGAGAATGAAGAAGGGAGAGACAGGAGTGGCAGCAGATAAACCCTATCAATACAATGATGAATCCATTCAGGTGCTGGAGGGGCTCGAGGCGGTCCGGAAGCGGCCGGGCATGTATATCGGAAGCACGGACAGCCGCGGGCTTCACCACCTGGTTTTTGAAATTCTTGATAATTCGGTCGATGAAGCGATCGCCGGTTACGGCAGCGTGATCGAAGTGACGCTCCACAAGGACGGGAGCGTGTCCGTGTCTGACCATGGCCGGGGCATGCCGACCGGCACCCACAGCTCGGGCAAACCGACCCCGGAAGTGATCCTGACCGTGCTTCATGCCGGCGGAAAATTCGGCCAGGGCGGCTACGCAACAAGCGGAGGGCTCCACGGCGTCGGCGCCTCGGTGGTCAACGCGCTGTCAGAATGGCTTGAAGTCACCATTTACCGGGACAACCAGATTTTCGAGCAGCGCTTTGAAAACGGCGGCCGTCCGGTGACGACGCTTGAACAGAAGGGCAACACCAAAAAAACCGGGACAACGATCCGATTTAAGCCGGACGCGTCCATGTTCAATGCGGTGCACTACCAGTTTGACGTGCTTGCCGAACGCCTGCGCGAAGCGGCCTTTCTGTTAAAGGGCACAAGCATCCGCCTGCACGACAAACGCGACAAGGAACCGGTAACCGAAGAGTTTCAGTTTGACACCGGTATTCAGGCCTTTGTCGAATATTTAAACGAAGACAAGGAGACCCTGCATCCGGTCGTGGCGTTTGAGGGCCGGTCGCAGGATATCGAGGTGGACTTTTCGTTTCAGTTTACCGACGGCTATACCGAGAACATGCTGTCGTTTGTCAACAACGTCCGCACCCGCGACGGCGGGACCCATGAGTCGGGTGCCCGCTCGGCGTTCACCCGCGTGCTCAACGAACACGCCCGCAAGCTTCAGCTGTTAAAGGACAAGGACAAAAACCTTGACGGCAGCGACATCCGCGAAGGGCTGACCGCTGTGGTTTCCATCCGGATCCCGGAGCATCTGCTGCAGTTTGAAGGGCAGACGAAAAGCAAGCTTGGGACCCCGGAAGCCCGTTCCGCGGTGGATCAGTACATTACCGACCGCCTGACGTACTTTCTGGAGGAAAATTCAACGATCAGCACGATGCTGATCAAAAAAGCCATCAAAGCCGCCCAGGTGCGCGAAGCCGCACGAAAAGCCCGGGAAGAAGCCAGAAACGGCAAAAAGAACCGGAAAAAAGACGCGCTCCTTAGCGGGAAACTTACCCCGGCCCAGTCCAAAAACCCGGACCGCAATGAACTGTACCTCGTCGAGGGCGATTCGGCCGGCGGTTCGGCCAAGCAGGGGCGGGACCGGAAATTCCAGGCCGTGCTTCCGCTGCGCGGGAAGGTCATTAATACGGAAAAAGCGAAGCTCGATGACATCATGAAAAATGAAGAAATCCGCACCATCATCTATGCCCTCGGAGCCGGTGTTGGCACGGATTTCACCCTCGAGGACCGGAATTACGATAAAGTCGTCATCATGACAGACGCCGATACTGACGGGGCGCACATCCAGGTGCTTTTGCTGACATTTTTCTACCGCTACATGCGGGAGCTTGTGGAATCAGGAAAGGTTTATATTGCCCTGCCGCCGCTCTATAAAATCAGCAAGGGCAGCGGTGCCAAACAGAAATCCGAATACGCCTGGGAGGAGAACGGCCTCCAGGAAGCCATTCAGCGCATTGGGAAAGGCTACGCTATCCAGCGCTACAAAGGACTTGGGGAAATGGACGCCTCCCAGCTGTGGGAGACGACGATGAATCCGGAGAGCCGGACCCTCATCCGGGTTACCGTGGAGGACGGCGCCCGCGCGGACCGTCGCGTGTCCACACTGATGGGCAATAAAGTGGAGCCCCGGCGCAAGTGGATTGAATCCAACGTGGCGTTTGGCATGGAAGAGGACTTGAATATTTTGGATAACACTGATTTGCAGATTATTAAGGAGGAACCGTAAGTGGCTGACGCAGAACAATACTTGGACCTGCGCCTCGAAGATGTTCTCGGCGAACGCTTCGGGCGCTACAGCAAATACATTATTCAGGAGCGTGCGCTCCCGGACGCACGGGACGGGTTAAAGCCCGTCCAGCGCCGGATTCTGTTTGCGATGCTTCAGGACGGTAACACCGCGGACAAACCATTCCGCAAAGCAGCAAAAACGGTAGGGAACGTGATCGGGAACTATCACCCGCACGGCGATTCCTCCGTGTATGAAGCGATGGTGCGGATGAGCCAGGAGTGGAAGGTCCGCGCCCCGCTTGTGGAGATGCACGGCAATAACGGTTCGGTCGACGGCGACCCGCCGGCGGCGATGCGGTATACGGAGGCGCGGCTTGCCAACGTTTCGTCGGAGCTGTTGAAAGACATTGAAAAACAAACGGTAGAGCATGTAACAAACTTTGACGATACCCAGGAGGAGCCGACCGTGCTTCCGGCGAAATTCCCGAATCTGCTGGTAAACGGCTCCACCGGTATTTCCTCCGGCTATGCGACCGATATTCCGCCGCATCAGCTGGGGGAAATTATTGATGCTGCCGTCGCCCAGCTCGAGAATCCGTCGGTGTCGACCGATGAATTGATGGAGTACGTGCAGGGTCCTGATTTTCCAACCGGCGGCGTTATTCAGGGCAAGGACGGCATCCGCCAGGCGTATGAGACCGGACGGGGGAAAGTTGTCGTTCGTGCCAAAACGAGCATCGAGCAGGTGCGGGGAGGCCGGGAACAGATTCTGATCACCGAACTGCCGTACGAAGTCAACAAATCCACGCTCGTGAAGAAAATGGACGAGCTCCGGTTTGACCGCAAGGTGGACGGCGTCGCCGAGGTGCGCGACGATACGGACCGGACCGGGCTTCGGGTCGTCATTGAGTTGAAAAAAGATGCCGACGCCCAGAGCGTGCTGAACTTTTACTATAAAATGACCGACCTGCAGGTGTCATACAATTTCAATATGGTCGCCATCAGCAACCGCACCCCGCAGCTGATGAATTTAAAACAGCTGCTTGATGCCTATATCAGCCACCGCCGGAGCGTTGTCACCAACCGTTCCCAGTTTGACCTCAACAAAGCGGAGCAGCGTCAGCACATCGTCGAAGGTCTGATCAAGGCGATCAGCGTACTTGACCAGGTGATTGATACGATCCGCCAGTCGGAAAACAAGAAAAATGCGAAGGAAAATCTGGTGGAGCGGTTTGCCTTTACCGATGCGCAGGCCGAGGCCATTGTGAACCTGCAGCTGTACCGGTTAACCAATACCGATGTTACCCAGCTCGAAAAAGAAGCCGGACAGCTCGAAAAAGAAATCAAGCGGCTCCGCGGCATCCTGTCGAGCGAAAAGAAGCTGCAGCAGGTCGTAAAAAAGGAACTCGAGGAAGTTAAGAAGCAGTATGACGACACCCGGCGCACCGCGATTGAAGCGGAAATCGAAGAGCTTAAAATCGACCGCGAAGTGATGATTCCGTCCGAGGACGTGATCGTTACCGCTACGGCAGAGGGATACATTAAACGCACGAGCCAGCGGTCCTATGCGGCTTCGAACACCGAACCGCCGGGAATGAAGGAAGAAGACGCCCTGTTGTTTTTCCGCGACATGAATACCACAGACATGCTGCTGCTGTTTACGAAAAAAGGACAGTTTATCTATCTGCCGGTACATATGCTCTCCGACATCCGCTGGAAGGATAACGGCCAGCATATCGGCAACGTTTCCCCGCTTGACCCGGGGGATGCGCTGGTGGCAGTAGTGCCAGTCCAGGAGTTTACCGAAGAAGATTATTTTGTGTTTATCACCCGCCAGGGCATGATCAAAAAAACGGCGATGACCGCTTACCAGGCTTCGCGCTACGGACGCTCCATGATCGGAGTGAATGTAAAGGACGGGGACGAAGTGCTTTCCGTGTACCAGACGAACGGGGAACAGGAGCTGTTTCTCACCACCCATCAAAACTACGGCCTCCGATTCCATGAACAGGAGGTGTCCCCGGTCGGTGTCCGGGCAGCCGGTGTCAAAGCCATTGATTTGAAAGACGACGATGTGGTCACTGGGGCACATGTAACGTCAGCCTATAAAACCGAGGATGCAGTCATGGTCACCCAGCGCGGTGGCGTCAAACGCATGAGCCTCGATGATATTCCGATGACGAACCGAGCCAAGCGGGGCGTTGTTCTCTGGAAAGAAGTCAAATCCAAACCGCACCGGATCATCGCAAGCTATATCCTGGACAGCGAACCATTTGTACTGCAGGCCCGCACGAAAAACACGACCGTCACGATTGATCCGGCGAAATACCGGCGGGTCGACCGTTACAGCAACGGTTCCTATGTTATTGATACGAAAAAGCACGGAGTAATTGAAGCGGTATGGAAGGATGTTCCGTACCAGTAAACAACGCTCCGCTCGCTAACAAAAAGGACGCTGAACAACCATGAAAGCAGGAACACATGTGATCGGAGCAGTCACAGGCGGCCTGGCCGTTCAGTGGCTGACGCCGGTGCCGTTTGCCTTTTTTGAATGGGAGACAAGCATTTATGTCGCAAGCCTGGTGTTCGGAGGCCTGGCGCCGGATATCTGCCAGCCCAACTCGTGGATGGGGAGGCGGGTGCCGGGCGTTTCCCATCTGATTTCGAAGCTGGTGGGGCACCGCACCTTCACCCACAGCCTTCTGCTCGTGCTGCTCGTCTTCCTGTCACTTGCCCAGTGGCAGGAAGGATGGGGCCTCGCGCTGCAGTGGGGCATCAGCCTCGGGATTGTGAGCCATATCGTGCTCGACATGATGACCACCAAGGGCGTCCATGTGCTGTTTCCGCTGCACTATGCCTTTCGGTTCCCATT
The DNA here is from genome assembly GCF_000420725.1 of Marinococcus halotolerans DSM 16375. Taxonomy (GTDB): domain Bacteria; phylum Bacillota; class Bacilli; order Bacillales; family Marinococcaceae; genus Marinococcus; species Marinococcus halotolerans. The sequence goes on from NZ_ATVM01000001.1 coordinate 62,558, forward strand.
TACCACAAAAACCGGATCCACCTTTGGTGAAGGACTGATCAACGCGTTGCTCATCGCCGGATTATTTTACGTGAGCTTTCAGCTGTTTTCGATCGATCTCACGCTGTAAACACGTTGTAAACCAGTACAATAAAAAAGCAAATTCCAACGAGAAAGCATCAGTCATGAATCATACTGGTGCTTTTTGTTTGTGCTGTCTCAAAACATGAAGTTATCTTCAGTATTGAAATAATAAATCGATAACTTCCGATAATATATATTATGTTAACTAGAAATAAATAAAGCACTCCAGGGTCCACATTTGGCTTTATAACTTCACCTTCCCTTTTAGTCATCAACTTTGTATGCGGGCTGCGTCTTTAATTTTCATTTCACTTCCCCGTCTTCTCCAGGCAAATTTTATAAATCCGTTTCCCTGTGTTTTCAACTCAAGCTATTGAATAAGCTTCAGCTATGCTAAATTTTTTGTATGCTTTTAACTTTACGGGAACAACTGCCCGTGGCCAAGGCGCGATTATTCATTACAGCCGAACTCGTAAATCGCAGTAGCGGTTTTTGAATCAGCCAACTCATAACAGCCGTATTTTTGTCAGTCGTTCAAATAAACCTTTGTGAGTGCCCGGCAGCTTTTTGTTCTTTTTCTTTCCACGCATTTTCATTCTTGTTATAAGTCATTTCTGTTTTAAGAGTTTGCTGCATTATTTGCTATTCCATAATTACCATCTAATTCTCCGCTATATTTGCACGACTTATCAATTCTTCATCTGTCTCAAAATCAAATGAGACAACCCCCGTTTCAATCCACCACCGCTAATTAAAGCTGGAGATGTTTTCCGCATCAAAACCAAAAAAAGACCCCCGAAGGAGTCTTTCATGACATTTTTGCTCTGTTTAACCGCAGACAACGCCTGTTTTAATGGCCCTGAGACACCGCTCCCGCTCCGAGCCGCTTCAAGGACACATATACGTCTCTGTATGAAGTGAAATCCCTGAGAGCGCGCAGCTTATAAAATCCCTACCACGGATGGTCGGTGATTTCCTGGACTGTCCCCATGTCTTCGCTGCGGTTAACGGTAAAGGTAATCTCGTCGCCTTCCTGCATCAGCACAGCATCGGCATCACTGGATGTGTTGTAGACGTAAAGGGTGTCATCGCCCTCGAGCTTAAACTGCACAAGATTGGCGTCCTCGGCGCCGGATGTGATGACGACCCGGTCAACGGTTCCCTGGGCTTCTTCCCGGTCAGCTTCACTCGCTTCCACGCCTTCATCAGTGGAAGCAAGCGCGGAACGGTAATTTTCCAGGGCGCCCTGCGCGGTGTCGCCAAACGCGTACACATCGGCATCGTTGGCTTTAATGTAGGCGTACTGCCGGAACAGTCCCGACGGATCAAGTGTATTAACGACCCAGGTCGCGTTACCGTTAATGTTGTACATAATTGGCATGCTGCCGGTCCACTCTTTTTCAGGAAACTGGCGGTTTACAATGCCTCGCGCCCCCTGAGTGTCCATGGCGCCTGTATATTCCTCGCCGTTGTACAGACGAAGCTCTCCGGTACGGGCATCAATAAAGGAGACACCGAGCGTGGAGTCCGAATCTTCATTTGGACTGGTATAATCCGTAAAATAGCTCATATTTCCCTCGGCATCAAAGACAGGCGTTACCTTATTTTCCGTGCCGTTTTCATTTGGAATCAAGACGTCCTCTTTCCCAAACATGTAATTGAGAAGGCCCTGCCCGTATTTTCCGTACTTGTCATTCATGTCGCTCGCCATAGCTGGACTGTACGAACTTTCAATAAACGACGGAGCGTTATCCGCTTTGTATTTGGACGCCTCCCCTGTTTCCGGGTCTACAACCACCACCTGCGCGTTCGTGTGATCCGTGTGCCACGTCAAGGCGCGGTTTTGATAGACGGTCTGGACGTACCACGGCTTGCCTTCCTCATCCACCTCGAGGTAGGTGCTCCCGCTCTGGTACCAGGACGGAAAGGCGCTATAAATTACCCGGTTCAGCTTCTCGTTAAAAAAACTGCTGTTCGTGTATTGCATGGACGATTCCACAAAGGTCGGATTGTCGTTCGGATCGACCGCAGAAATCTGGAAGTATCCCGGTGTTCCATCACCACGGAACCAGCGAAACAGGTTTGTATAATCCACGTTGGCAACATACATCGGCTCCCCATCAATCACCTGGGCCTGAATGTCGCCAAAGTCATAAAACTGCGCATTATCCACTTCCGACATCGCTTTTTGCATTTTATTACGGGCGGACTCAGGCGCCACTTGTACCGGCGTCTCCTCCTCGGAAAACGACGGGGGATTGTCCGCCACCTGACTGTTGTTGTCAATCGCTTCATGGGTCTTTTCGTATCCAAACAGGCTCCGCACGAGAAGCACAAGCAGAAAGAGAAGAATCACCGCGCCGCCAAGTGCGGATATGTTGATGCTTTTATCAGGCACCCCTTCTCCTGAAGTCTTCGCCAGGGTATAAAAGATCGCACTGAACACCAGAAGCGCCACCAGATTTGGGCCGGCCAGCGACAGCATCGTCCATGCCGGAAGGAAGAAGTAGCTGGCAATGACGGCTAAAACAAATGTCAGCCCAAGCGCAGGTAGAACGGATTTAACCAGTAAACGCGGGCGGATCGCAGCAATAACCACAGCGGCAATAAAAGAAAAAATCATTACAAGTAAGGCAGTCAGTAAAATCGTCAAAAAAACACTCCAAGCGTCATAAAATTAGGTTCGATAGGCATCAAAATAGTGTGAGCAGCCTTTTTAGCCAGCGGTCATTAATTCACAGCGGACATGTTGGATTTCTCCCAGGCTGCTTTTCTCATTTAAAATAATATGTACATCTTTTAACCGCTCCTAAAAAATATATCTACGTAAGCCTGGAGCGGCCACGGGCTTTTCATGTTCCGAGGAGACCTGCTTTTTCACCAGACAGACTATCGCCTCCTTGTTTATATAAAATGAAAGAAGCTCCCGCTCCACCTTAGCATAGACGTACGTCATGTTGCCCGTATTTTCCAACAGCAGAAGGGTCCGCTCCCGCTCCGGGGATAGGCACACCTTTGAAATAAATTTACGAAATATACACTGAAACCCGCTGTAATCAGCAGGACCCGAGCCCATTCTTTCCGATTACTGTTGTAAAGGGAATAGGATATTCGTAAAACGCTACTCAAAAACTTCTTTCTGGGAGGCGTCTTATAACGCATAAAAAGCCCTGCCTGCGTCTAACACATTTCCTTCACTCCATAACAGGATTCAGGCAAAGGACCAATGGCGAAGAGCCGGGAACAAAGCTAAGCATTATTATATCAGCTATTTATATGTAAAAAAATGGTTATGATGGGTAAAATAAAAAAGCCCCGGCGCAGGGCTTAAAATTCCACTTGATCCTGATTGGTCACGACAAGCAGCGTCTTGCCTTTTTGCAGTTCTTCTTCAAGGCGTTCGGACTTTTCCGAATCAAAGCCGAGCTTCTGCAGCTTGGTTAAAATCGTTTTCGTTTTTCCACGGAAGACGTTTTTCAGGCTCGTGCCGAAACCGACCACCTTCATCCCCACTTTTTTGGCGTCAGTATCTTTTCTCGCCCGGCGGTCGTGGTCATTATCGTACGCGAGGATGTACATGTCTTCGTCTCGGATACCGTCATTTCGGAGCTTATCAATCGTTTCACTCAACGTTTCGTCGTTATGGAAAATTTTGAACTTAGGTTCCATTCGCTTCACCTCATAAAATTAGTATTGGTTGTTTTAGGCATTGGATGCTTTTTTTAATTTTCTTATCGTTTTTGCCGGCTTTTGCGTCGAGGCTTTCGTACCTTCAAATTTTTCTTCCTCGTACTCCTCTTCCTGTTCCCAGGCGTCTTCGCTTCCGCTGCTCTCAGAAGCTTCTGCAGGACTCTCTTCAGGTGCAGACGAAGTCTGTTCTTCGCTGTTTGTACTCTCGGCGGCCGTTCTGTCAGGAGCATAGGCGGATCCCTGGATTTTTTCACCAGTATGGATGACGGCTTCCCCGACATGATAGCGCAGGGTGTAGATTTGCTTTTTGATTTTTTTCGGCACCTTGGCCATCGCAAATGCAGCCGCGGATACTTTGGCGGCCCGCTTGACGGTTTTTACCGTGCCTTTGGCTTTTTTCTCCATGCCCTGGCCGGATTTAATGGCCTGACTCAGCGGCTCCGGGCTCAGCTTCCGGGCCTTTTTCGCGGTCTGGTTGACGTTTTTTTCTGCTTTTTTGCCGATGTCTTTACGCAGCAATGGCAGCGCCCCGCCGATTAAACTGCCGGCAGCCATGAACGCATAGGTAAGGTTGTCATTGCCCCTGGAGCTTTTCTTCTTGCTGCTCAATGTTCCACCACCATTCAAAGGTATGATTGCATGTACCATACCCGTATCTGTTTGTTCTTAAGCCAAACTCGTATCATAAACATACTTTAGGTCTAGAGGCGGCGGGCTCTGCTCCCGCTAACGTCAGGCCCGTTGATTAAGGCGTTTTGGGCACAAAAAAAGCGGTCCCGGCAAGGCCCGCTTTTTCTATTTTTCTACACTGCCCGTCAACGTATAGCTGAAGCCGTTAATCTGTCTGCTCCTCCGACGGCTCCAGGATAAGGGTATTGTTTTCCTGGCGGATGCGTTTTTCCTTCAGCAGCGAGCCAACCGCCCGCTTGAATGCCGCCTTGCTGAGGCCGAATTCCTTCCGGATGGTTTCCGGGCTGCTCCGGTCCCCAAACGGGAGCGTGCCGCCTTCCTGCTGGATCCGCTCGAGAAGCAGCCGGGCGTCTTCGCCAATTGCTACTTCCTTTGGCGGATACATTGAGGCGTTTAATGATCCGTCCTCCTGGCGGTGAGTAACACGTACCTTCAGCTCTTCGCCTACACGCGGCCGGTGGGTCCAGTCCGATTCATGAATAAATATTTTATAGCGGTCGGCGGTTAATAAAAAGGCACCAAACGGGGGCGAACTGTAAACCGTGGCGTTGACCCAGCTGTGGTGCAGGCCTGCCGGTGCCTGGGCCATCACCTGCTGCACGTCGTCTTCACTGGCCGGAAAGGCTCTCAGGCCGCCGGTCGTGTACTCCAGGTGCACAAACAGAAACTCCCCGGGAGCGGGCCAGTACGTTTCGTCCTGCAGGTAGTCATGCCGTTCAACCGGCGCCTTCCACCGCTCATCAACCGCTACCTCGATGCCATGATCCGCGTCGCTTGTCACGACCGCGAGCCAGGCAAAGCCTTCCTCCTCTACATCGGGTAGATGCACATCCAGCCGCTTGTTTCCTTCTTCGTCAAACCAGCTGATCGCCTCCACCTGGTCTCCGGGGGAAAGCTCCCCGTCCGTATCTTCTTTGTACAGCCGGGCAATTTGGGCTCCCGAAGCGAGCACATAGTACTCGCCTTTATCATTTAATACGTTCCATCGCTGCATGCGTGAGAATAGTTGTTTCAATGGATTAGTCCTTTCGTTGTTCAAAATGTTTGGACAGAGCGACAATCATGGCGCCCATCCGTTCGTTGTCCGGCACCACATAGTCATCGATGCCTCTTTCTCTTAATGCCTCTGCCGTTACTTTCCCGACCGCTGTGGGCATCACCTGACGGCGAAGTGCTTCCTCAAGCTCCCTGGTGCGTTCGGCCTGCGCGGCATACTGAAAGAGAGCGTGCACCTGGATGGCGGTGGTAAAACAGATCGCGTCGCTGCCGGCATTCAAAATATTTTCGAGGCATTCGGCTGCGACTGCCTCTTCGGGAGGCGTATGCTGATACGGCAGAATGTCATACACTTCGGCCCCGTGCTCCTCGAGGTACTGCCGGAGTCTCGGATTTTCGATACCGTGCAGCTGCACCATCACCTGCTTCTGCCGGAAATCATGGCCGTCAAAGGCACGGATCATGCCTTCGGTCGTACCATCATCATCGCGGGCCGCGATATCACAGTCCAGGCTCTTTAAGACATTAGCGGTCTTGTAGCCGCGTGCCGCTACCTTCGTCTGCTGAATTTTCTGCACAAATGCTTCCCGGATGCCCTCCTCTTCGGCAATACCCAGCATTGCGTTCAGCCCCATGCCCGTCATGAATATGCTCCAGTCCACCGGCTGCTCAAGATAGGCCCGCATCGGCGCCCGCAGCTGTTCTTCATTTAAAAACGATGTTCCCTGGAGCGGATAGTTAAGCGGCTCTCCCCCCTGCCGCCGAATCAACTCTTCCATTTCCTCTGTTTTCCGGGATGCGGCAAGAATTACCTGCCGCCCGCTTAATCCTTTGGCCACCGAAATGCCTCCTTTGGTATCTATCCGTTTTCTGCATTTACTATATCATGCTTTTTCTGTCTCTGACAGCACTGCCGGTCTTCTTTTCTGTGGAAAACTCCTCCTTTCCCTGTTCATTTTGAACCGCCGCGTGTTAGTATGAAACAGACTGTTATTTATAAAGGAGATATGAACATGATCGATGTACAAAACGTTGGACTCCGGTTCGGGGATCAAATTTTATTTGAAGACGTTAATATAAAGTTCACTCCCGGCAACTGCTACGGCTTGATCGGGGCGAACGGGGCCGGCAAATCCACGTTCTTAAAAATTCTTTCCGGGGAAATTGACTCCCAGAGCGGAAACGTAATCATGGATAAAGACTCACGGCTTGCCGTGCTGAAACAGGACCACTTCGCGTACGAAGAATATACGGTTATCGACGTGGTCATCATGGGCCACAGCCGCTTATATGAAGTGATGAACGAAAAGAACGAAATTTATATGAAGCCGGACTTTTCCGACGAAGACGGCATGAAAGCAGCAGAGCTTGAAGCGGAATTTGCGGAAATGAACGGGTACGAAGCGGAAACAGAAGCCGCCCAGCTGCTGCAGGGCCTCGGCATTACCGAGGACCTGCACCAGAAGCCGATGTCTTCGTTAAGCGGCTCCCAGAAAGTTAAAGTGCTGCTCGCGCAGGCACTGTTCGGCGATCCGGACGTTCTGCTTTTGGACGAGCCGACCAACAACCTGGACGTGCAGGCGGTGCACTGGCTCGAGGAATTCCTGATTAACTTTGAAAACACGGTCATTGTCGTTTCCCACGACCGTCACTTCCTGAATCAGGTGTGCACGCACATTGCAGACCTCGACTTTAACAAAATTGAACTGTACGTCGGCAACTATGACTTCTGGTATGAATCCAGCCAGCTCGCCCAGAAGATGGCCCGCGAACAGAACAAGAAAAAAGAGGAACAAATCAAGGAACTGAAAGACTTTATCGCCCGCTTCAGCGCGAATGCTTCCAAGTCCAAGCAGGCGACCTCCCGGAAAAAGACACTGGATAAAATTTCACTTGATGACATTAAGCCGTCCTCGAGAAAGTATCCATTCGTACAATTTAAGCCGAATCGGGAGCTTGGCAAGGATTTGCTGACCGTGGAAAACCTGTCGAAAACAATCGACGGTGTCAAAGTGCTTGATAACGTCAATTTCACCCTCAACAGCGGTGACAAAGTAGCCTTTGTCGGCGAAGAGGAAACGAAAAAAACGGTTCTGCTGCAGATTCTGGCCGGGGAAATGGAGCCGGACAGCGGTGATTATAAATGGGGACTGACCACCAGCCGCTCCTACTTCCCGAAGGACAATTCCGCTTACTTTGAAGGGCTGAACATCAACCTGGTGGATTGGCTGCGCCAGTATTCCCCGGACGACCAGAGCGAAACATTTATCCGTGGCTTCCTTGGACGGATGCTCTTTTCCGGTGAAGAAGTATTCAAAAAAGCGGATGTGCTTTCCGGTGGTGAAAAGGTCCGCTGCATGCTTTCTAAAATGATGCTGAGCGGCGCGAACGTTCTGATTATGGATGAGCCAACCAACCACCTGGACCTCGAAGCTATTCAGGCGCTAAACAACGGCTTGAAGTCGTTTAACGGTTCGGTCCTCTTCACGTCCCATGACCATGAATTTGTTCAGACAATTGCCAACCGGATTATTGAATTCACTCCGGAAGGTATGATCGACAAAGAAATGAGCTACGACGAGTATATCGAAGAGCAATACGCTCGCGCATAACGTTTCTATGTAATTTATCAGGCACCAGGGTGTTCGCATCCCGGTGCTTTTTTTGTGTTTATAAAGTTTTACCTACTGACTTCTTAAAAAGTTATTTTTTGTTCTATAATAATTACGGTAAATGAAATTTTTATTTAAACATAATAATTACCGCAACCCTCTGCTGTCTACGGTAATTCGCTGCTTTTAATTATCTTCTGCTTGAGCGATCATCTCACGGACACGCTCTACTGGTACTGCGAGTCCGTAGCTTTCCCCCTGCTGCTCTCTGCTCGCAAACACAACACCGGCCACTTCTCCTGTTTCTGTCAGCACCGGGCTGCCACTGCTTCCGTTGAACACAGGAGCGTCAAGCACTAACCGGCCCTCCTCCCTCTCGATGATGGCTCCCCGATTGGCTACATCTGAAAAGCCGAGCGGATTTCCGATTACAATAACATCCGAGCCGGCAGACGCACTCGTTTCCGCCAGTGTAACACCGCCCCCTTGCCACTGCTCTTCCAGCGTCACCACAGCAAGATCATCCTGTTTATCTACAGCAACCACTGCGGCTTCTGCAAGATCGCCCTCTTCGGTTTCGACCGCTACACTGTCCGCTCCTTCAACAACGTGATAATTGGTAATGAAAACGCTGGCGTCTTCGACGAAGAAACCGGTACCAAAAGACGTTTCCCCGTTCTCAATGGCCTGTATTTTCGTGACTGCATTCTGCCACTCCTGCACATCCTCCTGCTTGGACAGCTCGTACGAAGCGGTTAAAAAAGACCACGCGTCCAGACGAAAGGTATCAATTAAATAATAGGCAGATTGAAAAACCAGCATCCCTGCCATCAGCACTGCTATTACCCGAAACAAACCACGACGCTTATGTTTCGGCTTCCGCGGCGGTCCCGGCTCAAAGTCTTCCGGATCCGGCTCACCGTCGAAGCGCTCTTCCCTGTCTTCGTCTCTTCTCATACACCTCTCCTTTTCCGCCCCTTCTCATTATCTACTTCTGTATTATAATGAGAAAAAGAGATTTCCGCAAAAAGGAGGATTATCTTATGCATTTTCTTCAATCTTTCTTTAAGAAAAGCATCGAAGATAAAATTTATGACATCGCGGCCCAGCTGGCTTATTACTTCCTTCTCGCCATGCTCCCTCTGTTAATGCTGTTGATCAGCATTATCGGCTTTTTCTCTATCGAAACGGACGATATCCTCTCACTCATCAGCGCCTACGTTCCAGGCGGAGCCTTTACCATTATTCAAAACAACCTGAATACAATTTTGAATTCGCAGTCATTTGGTCTGGTATCTCTTAGCACAGCTGCTACTCTCTGGCTGAGCCTCCTGGGGACATTTGCCATTATTCGTGCGATTAATGCTGCCTATCGCCTAAAGGTCCCTTCTCTATTATCCATGTTGGGAAAAGGCATCATTATTGTTTTGTCTCTGTTGCTCGCCATTATTTTATCCCTGTTGCTTCCTATCTACGGTCAACCGCTCGGTGCCTTTCTTTTTCGCTTTATCGGCCTCGATGGTTATTTCCTGCAGCTGTGGAGCTGGATTCGCTGGGTTATCAGCTTTTTCGTCATAGGGGCGATCCTTGCCATGATTTATAAAGTAGTACCCAACCGCAGAACCACCTGGAAGGAATCCCTTCCCGGGGCTACCCTGGCCCTGTTCACCTGGCAGGCAGCTTCTTTTGGATTCTCGTTTTACGTCAGCATCAGTGATTATTCTATGATATATGGCAATCTGGGGAATTTAATCGTGCTGATGCTATGGTTTTATCTTACAGGGTTCGCCATTCTTCTAGGCGGAGAATGGAATGCCTGTCTCCATGAAAGAGACAATAAAACTATTTGAATATATTTTTGGCTTCAATCCTGTCTCTTCCCGCAGGACAACAGATGCTCACGCCAGGACCCTGAAGGAATAAGTGGATAGCACCCTGCCTGCGAAAGGGAGTACGTGTATATCCACCCTTCTCTTTCTTTCTCAGCGTCTTTTACCCACACCCTTTCGTATTCATTTACCTGGCCCGGCTGTTCATACTGCTCAAGCCAATCCAACACGCTCATAGCTCCTTCATCTATATGTATCCATTCGCCTACAACTATCATTCCGTTATCATCGACAACAACTGCAGGGTACGGCCCAGTGTTGTATAAATATCCCTTCACTCTTCCTTGTTCTGTTTTATATACACTATTCTCGATATAATGATAGTTGTTTAATTTTTGCAACAGTGTTCCATATACAAATACTATCTGCATTATGAACCTCCTCCAATTGACAAAATTCATGTCTGAAGCTATAATAATCCTTAGTAAATTAATCAGAATAGTTCACTTTAAAGGAGGGATTAACCATGCCTCAGGTTCCCCGGGTGCTCCCTGGCGCTGAATCGCTTTATTTCCCTGGTGGCAAAACAGCTGTACTGTTCTGTCACGGTTTTTTAGGCACTCCGCAGAGTGTGCAGCATGTATGCCAACGGATAGCACTAAATGGGTTTACGGTTTATGCTCCCAGACTACAAGGCCATGGCACCTCCTATCAAGATCTTGCACGCTTTACGCACCACGATTGGGTCAAGGACATTCATACCGCGTACCGGTCGCTCCGCGCTAAACACAGCCGTGTTTTTATTGCTGGGCAGTCCATGGGTGGAACCCTCGCCCTTCACACCGCTGCTTTCTTTCAGGATGCTGCTGGTATTGCTTTAATAAACCCAGCCATAGACGTTCCGGAAATGGAGCGTGCGGTTACGCAGACGTCTGCTGCTTTCATTAAAGAAGAGCGTCCTGATATTCGGACTCCTCAAGAAGAAGAAATTACGTATTCCCACGTTCCGACAGCTTCAGTACATTCTCTGCTTGAGTTAACCGCCTCCGTGAGCCCGCAGGTATCTTCTATTTCATGTCCGGCGTTTGTCGCAGCATCACGAATCGATCATGTTGTACCGCCGGCCAATGCCGTCGCTATACACGAGAACCTTTCTTCTTCTTTTAAATCATTTGAGTGGCTCGAACATTCCTATCATGTAGCGACGCTTGATGCTGACCGGGATTTCCTTGCCGAACGTTTATCCTCCTGGATGTCTTCGGTCGTTTCTGCTGATTATTTCTCTCCTCATAATTACATTATGTAAACCAAAAGGAGCTGCAATCACTGCAGCTCCTTTTTTATTCTTCTTCAAAGTAGTCTTTATAAAACCCGCCGACACGCCCGGTATTGTCGATAATGAAAATAAATTCATCCGTTTCGTTTTTTACCGGATACTGCTTTCCCGGGGTCAGCACGCTGTCCACCTTGTATTTGGCTGCTTGTGCATGCCTGCATGTTACATATTTTAAGGTTTCACTATTTTTCCACTGCTCATGGATCATGATAAGCCTCCTAATCATCTGAGTATTTGTTTATTGTAGCATATCACCTGCCGCGACGCCGCCATTGATACAAAAAGCGCTCCTTCGAAAAGGAGCGCCTGCGATAGTACTTGGTTTACAGTACGAACATGCCGGCAATCGATGCACTCAAGAGCGATACTAAAGCCCCCGCTGCTACTGCTTTCAATCCCATTTGAGCGATATCATTGCGGCGTGTCGGCGCCAGTGAAGCGAAGCCGCCTAAAATGATAGCAAGGGACGAAAGGTTTGCAAATCCACAAAGCGCAAAGGTAATGATTGCCTGGGATTTTTCGCTGAAGGAATCAATTTCCGGTGCAAAGTTCGCGTATGCGACAAATTCATTCAAGATCAACTTTTGGCCGATAAATCCGCCGGCCTGAAGAGCTTCACTCCACGGAACGCCTATCATAAAGGCTACTGGAGCGAACACATAACCAAGAAGCAGTTCAAGCGTAATGCCGTCAGCACCAAACAACCCAAAAATTGCACCAAGCAACAGATTAACCAGCGCAATCAAAGCAACAAACGCAATCAGCATCGCCCCGACGTTCAAAGCAAGCTGGAGGCCGGTAGAAGCTCCGCGGGCTGCTGCGTCGATCACGTTGTGGGACTCCGTGTCTTTTTCCACTTTAATTTCATCCGTGGTCAGACTGAGGTCCGGCTCCGGGAAAATCACTTTCGCAATAATCAGACCGCCCGGCGCAGCCATGAAGCTCGCTGCAAGCAGATAATCCAATGGGATGCCAAGCCCTGCATAACCAAACAGTACCGAACCGGCCACCGATCCGAGTCCGCCGGTCATAACAGCGAACAGTTCGGACTTTGTCATGTTCGGCAAAAACGGACGAACCACAAGCGGTGCTTCCGTCTGTCCGACGAATACGTTGGCTGCCGCTGACATGGATTCGGCTTTACTCGTTTTCAGCAGCGCGGAAAGTACCCCGCCGATAAATTTGATGATTACCTGCATAACTCCGACGTAGTACAAAATACCGATCAGTGAGGAGAAAAAGATAATAACTGGAAGCACGGTAAACGCAAACGCGCCAGTTTCTGTAATATCTTCTCCAAACAGGAATATGTATCCTTCACTGGCAGTATCTATCACTGCCTGGACAGCACGCACCAAACCTTCGAATAAACTACTTCCCCAAGGCGACCCCAATACTAAGAATGCAAATACGAGCTGGAACAGGAGCCCTACGAGTACGGGACGAAAACGAATTGATTTTTTGCGGGAAGATAGTAAAAAAGCTAAAAACAGGACAAAAACAATTCCCATCAATCCCCATAATATGTTCATATACCCACCACCATGTATGTAAGATTGATCTAATCCTTAAAGAATAGATCAAAGTTAATGTATCAAAAGGCGGGCATGAAGTAAATAACTATCTACTCTTATGCTTAAAAATTATGTAATTTCTCAATTATCAGTAAGTTTACACCGCTATTAATAAGAAAGCGGTTACGAAATTCGCAGATGATAAAATTAGAAAACCCTGGTAAATCCTCAGGGTTTTCTACACAATATTATATCTACTCCACGCTTAATCGCAGATCAGGCAAGTGATTTAAAATAAACTGAGCTTTATTTGTGTCTACCTTCATTTTAAACTGGCGGTAATATTTTAATGCTGTTTCAAAATGTGCAGGCATATGATGATATTCATCCATCACCCGGTCAAAGGCGTCGTAGGCAAGCATTAATGAACTGACCATCTCTGTAAGAGGTAAAATATATTTATCAGTGCCATGGTGCGGAGATGTGCACAGTGTCATCTGCTCTACCTGGTCGTCAAAAAAAGCAGCAGCATCCTCTACGTACGGACGATACACGGATTGAACACTTTTTGCTTTTTCTTCAAAATACGAGCGCCATTCGCGGCAGAAACTGATCATGTACGGAAGATCGTCCCTTGTAATAACGATATCAAAGCCTGCCTGGCGGACACGGTCCATACTCATTGGTTCCATCTTTTCCTGGTGTAAAGGCAGATAAAAGAATTTGCGACGATACGCTTTCATGCTGCACCCCGTCTTTCTACTATTTTCGAGCATATTTTAAAATATTATAACATCTTGCTCTAGTGTTTCCTACTGTTTTCCTTACTTTTTTTAGATTGGCCGTGCCCTGGCTACCATTCAAAGGAAAAAGGCATGTTCGTATCTACAGCCCCCCGGATTTTTGTGATCCGCAGCGGTTCTTCATTCAGCCAGCCCGCAAACGGAAGAAGTACCGGATACCGGTTCCCGCCGATACCCACGTTTATCTTTTTTTCCGCAGGAAGGTATTGCGCTGTATGAATAGTGCCCGACCAGTGTTCATAATCATTCGAATAAATAGAGTCGGTGTCATGATTAAAGCGGGCGAAGGCACTGTAGGCTGTTTCCCGGCTCCAGTCGATGGAGCGGATGCGGGATTCTCGTTCCCGGGAATTGCCCATCAAATGGCGGTTTTCCTGCCGCATGAATGGCATGTTAAAATGATTGGTGCAGGCTACTTCCCCTGGAGGACGCACAGCAGTGCCACGGGGTGACGCTTCCACCACTGCGCTCTCTCCATAGGCGTCCATCATGGAGTAGTTGAACGAGTGCCGGTGCGGCAGTTCCTGCAGAAGTCGGACCGCCTCTGCTGTGCTCCGGCACGTTTCGAGTACAATCCGGAGCAGGTTGGAGCAGACAATCCCAGGCTTTGGCTTAATGCGGTGGACAAAATGATAGCCGATAGAAAGGCCGTATTCATTCATCGCATCCGAACGGCCGATAATCCGCTGAGCAAACCCCGCCGTGCCAGGTCCATTGACTGGCTTAGTGAATAAAAACCGTCCTTCATACGTACTCGGCAGGTAGTCATAGTTTCGAATGTACATGCCGTTGGCCATCAGCCCGCTGCATCCGGAACGCACCTTTGATGCCTGATAGCCGCTGAATTCCTGGAGTACATCCTGAAACGGCCACTCCAGCCCTTCAGCCAGGCCCTTCAGTTCTTCCCACAAACCAGGCACGTACAGCTGGTAAAGTTTTTTTACGTCTTCTATCGGAACATCAAATTTCGCAAGCGAACGATTTAAACGCTCATTATAATGGTAACGAACGAGCGGCGTGTCTTTTAAGTAGCGGCCCTGCTTATAGCCGATGTCTGCATAGGTTCCCTTGTATGCTTTTACGTCAACATGAATATTTTTCATCGGTCTTTTGGACTCCTTTGCCCTGCTTTTCTGTTCGATTTTAAGTATAGAAAAAATAAGCTCATTTATCGAACCATATGCACATCAGCATAAAAAAACGCCCAGAAACCGGGCGTTTGAAAAATTTTAATTTTTAAAGGCAGGACCAGCGTCTTACATCGCTGATGAGTTCGAGGGTTTCGCTGTCGCGAAAAGCAGTATGCTCGAGCGTTTCTTTAAACAGATAGATGACAATGGTATGGCGGTCCCGGTTATCAATCATTTCTACGCCGGTCTTCCCTTCATTACCATGCACAATATCGAGATCCAGGCGTTCGCTTACATCTTCAATGGAAGTTCTGCCTTTCGGAATATCAAGTACCACTTTCAGGAAGTTTTCCCTGTCATCATTAATCATGCCCCAGCGCTTTCCGAACCAGGCACGGCATCCGGTCATGCTTACTAACGTATATCCATACGGAGGAGTCGGGACAAGTTTTGTACTGGCCCACCCTCTTAATTCCATCGCGTTTGACAATTCTTTCGCCTTTTCCTGAACGAATGTCAGTTGATTTTCCTGTACTTCCATTTTATAGCCTCCTTAAAAATCTCGTTTTACCGCTTGGTTTGCCTACCACTCCCCACGATATACATTCGTCCATGTGTGTAAATAAATATATCATAATTGAAAGCGGTTGTCGATAAAATGAAAGAAAATTCAAACAATGTTCTCTGTTGCATTCACTTGGAATGCTTTCTCATTATACCTTATTTTCATACTTTTAAAACATCTCGTAAAAATTGCACTTTTACTGTTAGAATACGATAGAGAGTGTTAATATAAGGAGATGAGTTTTTGAGCTGTTCAAAGGTGAAAGTTCGAGGCGTTTCTTTAGATGAAGAAACAAGATGCGCCCATTATCATACATCTGTCGATATTGTTGCCATGAAGTTTTATTGCTGTGGACGCTGGTACAGTTGCCACACGTGTCATGAAGAAAGCGAGAGCCACCCCATAGAACCCTGGCCTTCTTCTTTATTTTCCGAAGAAGCAGTTTTGTGTGGAAAGTGCTGGCACACTATGAGCGTGTCTGCTTATCTTCATGCTGATCATCGATGCCCGAATTGTCATGCGGCATTCAACCCAGGATGCCAGCGCCATGCTTCTATCTATTTTTCGATGTCACAGGGCTGAGAAATTTTTGAAAACCATTAGGTCTTCCTGACCTTTCTTTTCAACATAAATGCCTTTATTATAGATTAGTCGTTAATAGGTGAAGCACAGGCGGAGTCAAATGACGTTCAAAAACTACTCAGACCAACCAGAAAGGAGTTTGACCCGACCCGTGAATGCACAAAAAATAACGTACATACTTGCTGCGGTAGTCGTAGCAGGACTGCTCATTTACGTAGGAGTAACAAATTTTGGAGGAAGCGATCAAAGCGGCTCCAGTTCAGAGGAAGAAAGTGCTCAAAATGACTCAAATTCCAGTTCTGGTGCCTCAAGCGACATAGCCTCCGGTTCCGACTATGAAGGATACGGAGTCAGTACGGATAACGAGCTTGCTACAGATGCAGGCATGGAAATCCTTGAACAGGGAGGCAACGCAGCAGATGCCGCAGTTGCCACCTCCTTCGCTCTGACGGTAACTGAACCATACGGCTCCGGTATCGGCGGCGGTGGCGCGGCTCTCGTGATGGATGGACCAAACGATGAACCTGCTACGTACGATTACCGGGAGGAAGCTTCCACCACTAATCGGGCCCTGAACGTAGCCGTCCCTGGCTTTGTCAAAGGCATGGCTGCCCTGCACGAAGAACAAGGCAGCGGTCAGTTTACGCTTGCTGAGTTAATGCAACCGGCCATTGATTATGCCGAAAACGGATATGAAATTAATAGTTATCTGGCCAGCCGCATGTATTACGCTCAGCCGAGGTTAAATCAACAAAACTCTCCTGACTTCTTCGATGAGAATGGAAACATTCTTACTGAAGGTGATACACTCGTCCAGGAGGAATACGCCCAGACGCTCCGCACACTCCAGGAGCAGGGACCAGATAGCTTTTACAGTTCAGATGGAGCCATTTCTCAGCAGCTGACGACCGATTATTCGCACATAACTCCGGAGAGTCTCGAACAGTATAATGTGCAGACACCGGATGTGGCTCAAGGGACATTTGAAGGGCAGAATGTGTACAGTGCCCCGTCCCCTCTGTCTGGCGTAACTTTAATTCAAATGCTTGGTATGGGCGAGCGCCTGAATATCGGTGAAGCTCTGCGTGGAAATGAAGCGGATTATATTCATACAATGAGCGCCATTACACGGGAAGCCTATTATCAGCGCCTTGAAAACTTAGGAGATCCGGAGTTTAATGAAATTACAACAGAGGAATACGTGAGTGAGGGTACCATCGATGATTTAGCACAAAATGTCCGTGAAGATCGTCTTGATACAGAAGAGCTCGAAAACGAAGTAGGATACGAGTCTTCCGACGGACAAAATACGATCACCCACTCCAGCACCACCCACGTTAACGTAATGGATCAAGACGGAAACACAGTAGCCCTTACGAATACGCTTGGTAATTTCTTTGGCAGCGGCCAGACGTCTGGCGGTATGTTTTTAAACAACCAGCTGAACAACTATAATGAAACGGAGTCTTCCCCGAACAACATTGAAGTCGGCAAGCGTCCGAGAAGCTTTATTGCTCCGACCATCATTCAGGATCCGGAGGAAGAAACGGTGATGGGTATTGGTTCCCCGGGTGGGTCACGTATCCCAGTTGTTATGGCAGAAGTCATCTTCCGCATGGAATACTTAGACCAAAGCTATGAAGAAGCATTTGCAGCGAACCGTTCCTTTGTGGACGTCGTAGAAGGCCAGGCAACACTCGCTATCGAAAACGGAGATCAGGAAGAGAACGCTGAGCTCATTGAAGAAATTAACACCAAATACGGGGACCGCTACTTTATTGCCCCGGACAAAGGCCCTTCCTATTTTGGAAACGTCACGGCTTTAATCAAAGACTATGACGATGAAGAAATGCAGGGTATCATTGACCAGCGCCGCGGAGGCTCTGCTCAGACTCAATAAAGGAGAAGTGAATGTGAACATTTTAAAAAAAATCGGCCCTTACCTCTTTTTGTTTGCTTTAGTGTTGTTTATGTATTTCTTTAAGGTGGATGCTGAGCTGTCCACCACAGAAGAAGTCGAAATCAACAGCGCATTGAATAGCCCGCCGGAAGTTGAACAAGAAAATACAAATACCCAGTAACTATTTTCTTGAATCAGCGTCTTAGTATAGGCATTGTTTTTTGGGGAGTGTCTCTTAAATACAAGAGACACTCTACGCTTGCAATGAGGCGATTACTCCTGGCATAAGCGGGTATGGAATACTGTTGGTGTTATTTGACATTCAAAGGGAGATAATAATTAGAGAGTATTGAGGAGGGAAAGCGTCGATGATATTATTGTACGGTTCATGTATTGCAATTGCGTTAGTGGGCATTTTTGAGCTGCGCCGGCACCAGAAAAGGGTCGATCAGATCCCACTACGCATAAATGTAAACGGCGTTCGCGGCAAGTCTACAGTAACCCGATTGATTACGGGGATGCTGAGCGAGGCTGATTACAAAGTAGTTGGAAAAACGACAGGCACACAGGCACGGAGAATTTACTGGGACCGGACGGAAAAACCAATCGAACGTTCACTAGAGGGACCGAATATTCGGGAACAGAAAGAAATCTTAAAGCACGCTTCGAGTCTTGAAGCCAATGCATTTGTCAGCGAATGTATGGCAATTAATCCAGACTATCAGCGTGTATTGCAGGAAAAATTCCTGCAGGCGAACGTCAGCGTCATTTTAAACGTATTTGAAGACCACATGGAAACGCTCGGTCCAACGCTGAAATACGTAGCAGAAGCATTCAGCTCCACTATTCCGTATAACGGCAAACTTATTTTGTCCAATGGCCCTTACTTCCACTATTTCAGTGAAATAGCCGAAAAAAGAAATACGGAAGTTTATCTTGCCAATCCGGAGGAAATTCCGGACGGTTTTATCGACAAATTCGATTATATGCTTTTTCCGGAAAACATTGCTGCAGCCCTTGCAGTAGCCCGCGCTGTCGATATCGATAAGCGTACGGCTCTTTCCGGAATGCTGAATGCCAACCCGGACCCTGGTGCTCTAAGGATTGTTACTCTTGAAGACGGCAGCCGGGAACGCTCACACTTCGTAAACGGCTTCGCCGCAAACGATGCCAGGTCCACACTTGAGATCTGGTCACGCGTGAGGTCTTCGAGCTATATGACCGACAATCCGATGATCATTATCAACTGCCGTGAAGACCGGGTAGACCGGACCGAAGAATTTACAAAGTACGTTCTTCCTTATTTACCGGCAGAGAAATTAATTCTTATCGGCGGAAACGTACGGCCGATTACTCAGGCTTTTGACCAGGGCGATCTGCCATTTAATTCCGTTATCAATCTGGAAGGCGAAGATGCAGATGCCATTTTGGCCCGGGTGAAGCGGGAAGCTTCCCACTCACTTATCTTCGGGATTGGAAACATTCACGGTGCTGCTGAAGAATTTATGGAAAAACTTTATGATTCACCGGAAACACTCATTAGTAAAGTCGGCGAGGAGGCCATGTAACATTGTTTGGTACAGATCTTTATATCGCATTAGTCGTAGGAGTTATTATCAGTTTGATATACGCAGAAAAGACAGGAATTATGCCGGCCGGGCTTATTGCGCCCGGCTATTTGGCAATTGTTTTTGATCAGCCTGTCTTTCTATTAACGATTTTTCTCATCAGTTTCCTGACGTATTTGATTGTTGCCCACGGATTGTCCCGCATTATGATTCTTTACGGACGCCGCAAATTTGCAGCCATGTTGTCCACAGGGATTGTGTTAAAGTTAATCTTTGACTACTTTTACCCTATTCTGCCTTTTGAAATATACGAGTTTCGCGGTCTCGGGGTTATCGTTCCGGGATTGATTGCAAACGCAATGCAGCGCCAGGGCGTTGTTCCTACCGTGGCAAGTACGCTTGTGCTTACCGCTGCGACATTTGTAATCATCACGCTATACTATTTAATTTAGGGGTTCTTACATATGGCCAAGCGATTATTAAACTTCAAAGAAAAATATTTAGCCTATACCAAACGCCAGCGGCGTAAAGCTGGTAAACATGCTGTACTCGGCATTATTATATGTTTGGTGGCAATGACCCTTATTCGTGTTGTAGAACCTTCTGCTGCTGAAAGCGAGTACGAACAGGAGCAGGACACTATTTTCACCTCTGCCATGGTCGGTGACATGATGACCGGGCGTCACGTAGAAGAAATTGCTGAACAGGAAGGGTATGACTCTCTTTTTCAATATGCAAAACCAACGCTCCAGGCAGCTGATTATACGACCGGAAATTTTGAAAATCCAATCGTTGCTAATCCAGATCAGACCGAACCAGCAGATAAAATTATTAATCTTTCG
The DNA here is from genome assembly GCF_000420725.1 of Marinococcus halotolerans DSM 16375. Classification (GTDB taxonomy): domain Bacteria; phylum Bacillota; class Bacilli; order Bacillales; family Marinococcaceae; genus Marinococcus; species Marinococcus halotolerans. Next base: position 82,678 of record NZ_ATVM01000001.1, read on the forward strand.
TCTAAGCCCGGGATTATTGGCGGACTTGAAGACGCAGGTTTTGATTCTGTCAACCTGGCAAATAACCATATGATGGACTATCAATATGCTGGCTTGAATGAAACCCTTCAAGCATTTCAAAATTCAAGTATTAATGTAGTAGGTGCCGGTGCTAATGAAACCGAAGCTCATGACTACTTATTGAACACTTACAATGGCATGGATGTGGCTACACTTGGTGTTAACGATATTACGTATGCGAATATGGAACAGGCTGGTCCAAACTCCCCTGGTATTTTAACGAGCCAGGATCCGAGTGCTTATATTGACGCTGTTCAACGTGCAGATGCAAATGCGGACCTGGTTATCGTGAACGTGCACTTCGGCCAGGAATACGACAGCACGCCTACCACACGCCAACGTCAGATGACAGAAGCGATCGCGGATGCTGGCGCTGATGTAATTGTCGGTACTCACCCGCACGTGCTGCAATCGGCAGAAGTATACAACGACACATTTATCATGCACTCTATTGGTAACTTCGTGTTTGATCAGGGCTGGACTAGAACGAGAGACAGCGTCATTGCGAACTATTCTCTTGGTGCCGACGGCACTGCCCATCTGGAAATGCAGCCTTTCCGGGTATTTGAAGCTACCCCGCGCCCGGTCGAAAGTGCGTTCCACCGTGAACGGATCTTCCGTCAACTGACGAAGGATACCCAAAATAAAGATGCCATTGTGGAAAACGGAGAACACCTCGTGTTTGAAGCAGACCATTCCAATGTAATTGATAGCATGGAGCAAAACAGCAATCAAAATAACAACCAGAACAGTACTCAAGATCAATAGTATTTCACTTGTGCACCTGCCAGTTTTAAACCGGCAGGTGTTTTTTTGTTATTAATTTAAAATAATTATATTACAGTAAATGAAATTTTTATTGATTCTATTAAAAAAGCCCCTGATTTCTCAAGGGCTACATCGTTTCCATCATTATAGTCGATCCATTACCTCCAGGACTTGCCGGGGTCACCATCAGCCGTTTTGGCACCCGCTGCTGCATGTCCGGTACATGACTGATAACCCCTACCGATAAGTATTCCCCGTGAAGGTTCTCCAGAGCCTCCATCACCGTATCAAGCAGGTCCTGATCGAGCGTTCCAAATCCTTCATCCAAAAAGAAGAATTCCAGCGGATACTGCCCCTTCAGCTGAATGGACGTTGAGAGCGACAGTGCAAGAGCAAGGGAGGTTAAAAATGTCTCTCCCCCGGACAGCGTGGAAACCGGGCGGTACACTCCTCCGTTGGCATCATCACGAATCACAAAAGCATTCTGCTCATTGACCTCAATGGCATAGCGCCCTCTTGTTAAGGCGTGAAGCCGCTGGGAGGCTTCTCTTGTCACCTGCACGAGCTGTTCTTCGGCCAGAAATTCGACAAATTTTCTTCCCTTCATGATATAGTCGAGGTCTGCCAGCCGCTCTTTTTCTGCCTGCCTCTCGATCCGGTTTTGTTCGAGCTCCTGATAACGCTCTACCTTCCGCTCGATATCTTCAAGCTTTTCTTTGATGCCGCCAAGCGTTTCTTTGTATTTGTCCCACTCATTAGAAGCTTCGTGGTACTGCTGCTCTATTTTGTTGAAAGCTTCTTTTGTTACCCGTTCGTTTTCAAGCTTTGTCTGCAGCCGGTTCTGTTCGTACTGCAATTCTTTTTGTTTCGTGTCATACTCTTCTACCTGACGCTGCAGCTCTGTTTTTTGTTCTTTCGATAACGAATAGGCAAGCACCTCTTCTGGAGAAACCGTGGAACCTCTCTGCTGTTTCTGGCGGGACCATTCGGCTTCAGCCGTTTTCCATTTGGCTTCAGATTTTTGCAGTGATTCAGCGCTTTCCCTGCTTGAGGCTTTAGTTTGCTCGTATTCCCTTTCCGCTTCTCTCTGCAGTTCCAGCAGCTCTTCTTTTTCCGTTTTAAGCGCATCCTCCCGCTTGTCGACCGCGTCTTTCCACTGCTGTTTGGTTCTGCCTTCGAGCTGCTCATTTAGCTTCTGTTCCGCTTCCTGCCTGGCTTCTGTGGTCTGCTTCCATTCTGACGCCGCTACAGCCTCACGACTTTTCACCTCATAGAATTCGCGCTCCCGGGCAGCGCGTTCGTCGCGTTTTGTTTCCAGATACTTCTGGCCTTTATCAATGCGCTGCTGGAGCTCTTTGATTGCTTTTCTACGCTTTTTCGCCTGTTCGTATTCCGTGTCAAACTGCTCCAGGGAAAGTGGCGCAAATGTTTGTTCCCACTGCTTTTTTTGCTCCTGCCACTGCTTTTTTTGCTGTTCAAGTTTATTTTCCTGTTCCTTGGCTTCTGTTTCCTGCTGGGCTGCTTTCATGGAAAGACGGTCATTTAGCCGATTCCACTCCTCCCAGGAACGATTCAATGCCTGCGCCTGCTCCTTTAGCCGGTCTATCGTCTCCAGCTCTGCTTCCCAGCGGGCAAACGCGATGCTTTCCTCTGTCTCCTCCGGAGGACCTTCTTCTTTCTGTTCTTCTCCGGAAGATAGCGTCGAAGCCACATGCTGCAGGCCGACTTTCGTGTGCTCCCAGGCAGTTTTCCACTGGCGCAGCGCTTCGATTTCTTCCTCTGTGTACCCCTCTGCTTCTTCCTCCGGTCTCACAGCCGGCGCCGGGTGCTCCAAAGCCCCGCATACCGGACACGCTTCTCCGTCTTTCAGTTCTTCTGCAAGCGCATGCAGCTGCCGTTTCTGCTCGGCCTGCTGCTTTTTTTCAAAACGCCTTAACTCCTGCTCAATGAGCCTGAGGCTCGCTGCTGCCCGGCTATACCAGTAATAGATATTGTGCGCCGTTTCCTTCGTACGTTTTTGAAGCGTTTGTTGTTCTTTTTCTGCCTCATTGGTTTCTTTAGCTGTCTCCGCCAATTTTTCTTTAGCCGCAGCTTCCTGGGTACGCTGTTCATTCAGCTGCTGCTGAAGGGCGTCAAGCCATTGCTTTTGCGACAAAGCCTCCCCCATATCCGGCAGGTGCTCTTCTTTCTGTTCGGCCTCGGCATGTTCCTGTTTGAGCTTTTCAAGCAGCTCCCGCGCTTCCTGCTCTTTATTCTGCAGGTCGTTCCACTGATCGGAAGCTCCCTGATAAAACTGGCGCTGTTTTTCGACCTCCTGAAGCTTTTGTTTCTCCAGTTCATTGTGCCGCTGATACTGAGCTTCAAGTGTTTCGATCTGCTCAAACCGGCGATGCCATTGCTGAAGCAGACGCTCTTCTTCCTCCCATCGTTTTTCATTCTGCTCTGCTTTTTTTCCGGCTTCCTGTTTTTTGCGTTTTGCTTCTTCATGCGCCTTTTGTTTTTCTTTTAAGTCGTGCTCCTGCTCCCCGTATTCCTGACGGGCTTTTTGAAAGCTGTCCGCATACGGATACAGCGCTTCATACATTTCATTTTCTTTTAACGTCTGCCGTTTGTGTTCAATGGAATGTCTCGTTTTTTCCCATTCCTGCATGGAGGCTTCCAGCAGCTTAAGCTCTTCGGTCCAATGAAACTTCTGTTTCATTTCTTCGTACTGCTTCCTTCGCTCTTCCACATGCTTCTGCTGCTTTTGAACAAGCTGCACCCAACGGGCATGCTCTTCTCCGGCTTTTTTTAAGTCCTCCTCGGAAGCCGGTCCTAGTCCCTGCTGTTCCGCTTCAATGTTATGTACGTCCTGCTCGGCGGTGGTTTTCCGGGATTTGACGGAGGCAATAAGCTGGTTGCCGTACCGCTCGAGATGAAACAGCCGCTCGAGCATTTTGCTTCGGTCACTGCCCCCGAGATGAAGAAACTCCGCAAATTTCCCCTGTGGAAGTACGACCGCACGGGTAAAATCATCGAGGGTCAGGCCGAGAAGTTCTTCGATTTTCAGATTGACCGCTTTTGTTTTTTCTGCGAGCACTACCGGCTCTTCCGTGAGGTCAGTTAACCGGCACAGCTTTCCTGCCATGGTTGCTTCCCCTGTGCGTTTATAATGGCGCTCGATATGATACACCGACGGGCCGAGTGAAAACGTAAAGGAGACGCGCAGCTCATTTTCCGACTGGTTCATGATTCCTTCGGTTTTGGAAGCCCGCTCCACATTTCCGTATAAAGCTAACGTCATGGCGTCAAGCAGCGATGATTTCCCGCTGCCGGTCGGTCCAAAAATACCGAATACCCCGTTTTCACAAAGCGTTTTAAAATCCACTGTCTGCTTTTGGCGGAAGCTGTGCAGCCCTTGTATCTGCAGTTGTAATGGTTTCATTTTATCCGTCCTCTTGCTGAATAAGTTCTAAAAAAAGATTGGTTACCGACGGGTCAGGCACTGCTCCCCCGGACTGCTTTTCATAAAAGCGTTCAAACAGCTGATCGATGGGAATATGTTTTTTGCTTTCCACGGGTTCAAGCTCCTGCCGGGAATACACCGGACGAATCGTCAACAGGCCGGTATGCTTTGTCCGCAGAGCGTGAATGTCTTCAATCGACAGCTGATTTTCCACGTACACATCCACCTCTACCCAGGCGTTCCAGTCCCGCTGCTCCTCCACCCACTGCTGCAGCTCGGCGAGCCCGTTTCTTGCTTTCCATATGCTGAGCGGCTTACCTGCCGTTAAAGGAACCGTAGAAATATGAGCTTCTTTTTGACTGTCATTTGTGTCAATAATCGTCACGGACTTCTGCTGTCCTGCTTCAGAAAAGCTGTAGGCAAGCGGAGACCCGGAGTATCTCGCCGGGCCGCCTGCTCCTCGTACATCCTGAGGCCGGTGCATGTGGCCGAGCGCCGTATAAACGGCGTGCTCCGGCAGGCTGTCGGCGGTGACAGTATAAGCTCCGCCTACTTCAATCGGACGTTCGGAATCACTGGCATCGCTGCCGGCAATAAACAGATGACTCATGCCGACAAGCGTATCTTTTGGCCGCCGGGAGGATGCAAGCCGCTGAAAAATCTCCTGGACTTTTTGATTGTACGCATCGCGGAGATCAATTTCTGTTGCTTCCTGCATAAATGCCTGCTTCAGCCTTGATTCCGAAGGATACGGAAGCGTCTGTACATACAGCCGTTCCTCTGAAAGCGGGACAATCACCGGATCGATGCCAGGGTACCCGCGTAAATGGATACCGTGCTTTTGCAAAAGCGTCCGCGAGGCCGCCAGACGTTCCGGATGGTCGTGATTGCCGGCAATCACGATGACCGGCACCCGTCCGTTATCGCTCATTTTGGCCATGGCCTCATAAAACATTTCTTCTGCAGCAGCAGGCGGATTGACAGAGTCAAACACATCTCCTGCCATCAGGACCGCATCAATATTTTCTTCTTCGATAATCTGGATAATTTCATCAAGGATGGCCTGCTGTTCTTCGAGCCGCGAACGCCCTTCAAGCGTCCGCCCCAAGTGCCAGTCAGCGGTGTGCAGTAAGCGCATAAACTATTGCCTCCTTTTCTTTTCTTATCGGCCGTTCATCGGAATAGCCTGCATGCCGTCGAAGGCAAAAATGTATGCTTCCGGTATAGCCGTTCCCCATATGCTCTCGAGGGACGAGCGATATAAGTCCAGCTGGGTCTGGTAGCGTTCCCGTAAAAATTCCTGCTGCTGCTTTGGATTTCCTGGGAACCGGGACTGCACCCGGTCCGTTTTGTAATCAATCAGCACCCAGCGGCCGTCCGCTTCCTGTATCACGAGGTCTGCAACTCCCTGAAGCAGCTGCCGGTTCCAAAGCCCGTCCCCGGTCACTCCTGCTGTAATAGGGACTTCTCGCTGAACTGTTTTGGCTGCCAGCACGCGCCGGCCCAATTCAGTTTCGAAAAAGGCAGTGACTGCAGCAGTGTCAACACTTTCCGCCTGGGCAGAGGTAATGTATTCATCGTCTGTCAGCCTGCGCAGCAGCCGCTGCACCCGCTCTTCGTCCGGGATACCGGTAAAGGAAAGCTGCTCCATGACAATATGAAGAACGGTTCCTTTTTCTGCCGGACTTACGGCTTCTTCCATCATAAATGACGGCCTTCGTGCATAGGAGGAAGTAAAAGTAGCAGCATGCCGCTGTTCAGCCTGTGGATCTTCCGAACGTCGTTTCCATTCACTCACCGAAATTTTGGCCGCATGACGGGTGTCTTCCTTATAGGGATAACGCCAGTACATACGGCGCCTGACTTCTTCGTCCCATTCCTCTCCCGCCGGCACTTCTTCTTTATCCTTTACCGCCTGCAGCCAGTCCTGCGCTGCCGCCTCCTCCTGCACTGATCCAATCTGCAGGGTCGAGGCCGGTACAATATGAACCTTCCAGGAGGAAGGATCCGCCACATTCTTTGAGGTCTGCTGCTCTAACGGATCCACTTCAGCATGCTGCAGCAGGACGGGCATCAGCCAGTCAAATGCGTGCTGTGCTTCTAAGCGGTCGTGCAGTTCAAGCGTGCTTCCGGCCTGAGCGCTTTTTTGCTCCCATTCTTCAAATTTCTTTTCTACCTTCTGCATCGAGCTTACGAGAATCAGCTGTTCTTCTGCTCTTGTAAACGCTACATACAGCACACGCAGTTCTTCAGCAAGACTTTCCGTCTTCATCCGGTTTTTGATGGCTGCGTGCGGCAGGGTCGGCCAGCTGACGCGCTGCTTGGGATCGACATATTTCATGCCGATGCCAAGCTCTTTATGAAACAGGAGAGGCTGCCGCTGATCCTGCACGTTAAAGCCCTTCTGCAGCCCGGCAGCATAAACGATCGGAAATTCCAGCCCTTTGCTTTTATGAATGCTCATAAACCGGACGACATCTTCCTGTTCCCCAAGCGCCCGGGCGGTCCCCAGGTCTTCTTTTCGGTTTTTCATGCCTTCAATAAAACGAAGGAAGCGGAACACGCCGCGAAACGACGTCGATTCATACACGCGGGCACGGTCATAAAGGGCAAGAAGGTTCGCCCGCCGCTGTTTACCTCCATGCAGACCGGAACAAAAGTCCAGGTACCCGGTTTCTTCGAGCAGCGCCCATATGAACTCTGACAACGGTTCGTATTTGGATCGGCTGCGCCAGCCTTCCAGCTGTTCCAGAAACGCCTGGGCTCTCGGCTGCATACTCGAGGAGCCGGCAGCGGCCAGCTCTACACACTGATAAAAGGAAGCATTTTTGTCTTCCAGCCGCACCTCTGCGAGCATCTCTTCATCCCAGCCGACAATCGGCGAGCGGAGCACTGAAGCAAGCGGAATGTCCTGCAGCGGATTATCGATAATCTGCAGCAGGGAAATCATAATCTGAATTTCAACTGCCTGAAAATACCCACCGGACACTTCTGCGTATACAGGGATGCCGTACGCCTGCATTTCTTCCATCATTTCATTCACCCACGGCATCGAACGCATTAAAATCACGTGATCCCGGTAAACCGGCCGGCGCTTTTCGCCTGTCTCCTGATCGGTCACCCAGCCGTTCTGCATCGAATGGCTGACCGCCTGCGCGATCCACCGGGCCTCTGCCCGGGCGTTGGTCAGCTCCGCTGCCTGCGGATCATTCTCTGCAACATCCTCCTGATCAATTACAGCCACTTCGGTTACCATGTCCCCGAGGTCCGGATACTGATCGTTGCCCCATTTCAGCTCTGCCTCGCTGTCATAGGCAATGCCTCCAAGGTCGTTATCCATCAGCTGGCGGAATAAGTAGTTGACGGCATCTAACACCTGCCTGCGGCTGCGGAAGTTTTTATCGAGCATAATCCGTTCGCCGTCATCGCTTTTTCCGTAACGCTGGAATTTTTCTAAAAACAAATCCGGCTCTGCCAGACGAAAACGGTAAATGCTCTGTTTGACATCTCCAACCATAAACAGATTATTACCGGAAGCGAGCTGAGTGACGATTTTTTCCTGCACAAAGTTAGTGTCCTGGTACTCGTCTACGAGCACCTCCTGGAAAAATCCGCGGTAATGATCGGAAGCTTCTTCAAAAGCAAGAATCTGCAGGCATGTATGCTCCAGGTCGGAAAAATCCATCATTGCCCGCTTTTGCTTCACCTCATAGTACCGCTCGCTGAACGTCTGCACAAGCTGACACAGCTCCCGGACCGACGGATAGAGGGCCGCCATATCGCTCAACGCATCCTCAGGGTTTTCCGCCACCATTTCCTCCTGAAGCTTCTGAATGACCTTTTTGGCTCCGTCCCGGTTGTTTTTTATCTGTTCCCGTCGTTCTGGTGCTGCGTCCGCCTCCTTTTTGCTGGACAGCTTTTTAAAGGTAAAGCCGGCAAGCGTCTGCTGCATGTCTTTCCACGTCGTGGCTTCCAGAGCCCTTCGGCACGTGTCAAGCTCCTCCTGCAGAAGTTCAAGGTTTGCTTTCGGTCCGTCCGGCTGACCGGCCGCTGCAATCGCATTTTCATACTTCAGCACAGCGCCGGCAAGAGCAGTCTCTGCCTGCTGCATCATTTCGCGTCCCCACGGAAGCTCTTCAACCGACCTGCTTTTATCTGTCCGGTACTGGTCAGCCACCTCCTGCAGCCATGCCGACGGATCCGCGTGGGCCCGGGAATACTGAAACAGGCGCAGTACTGCTTCACGCAGCGAGTCATCGCTGCGGTCTTTATTCAGCCGGTCGGCAAGCAGAACAAAATCGTCGTTGTTCTCGGCGGCATAGTTTTCCTCGAGCAGTTCCTCAAGCAGTTCCTCCTGGATCATGGCCCCTTCATTCTGGTCCATAATGCGAAACTGCGGGTCCACATCCACAAGGTAATAATACGTCCGGATGACGTTCATACAGAATGAGTGAAGCGTGGAGATCGATGCCCGGTTTAACAGCGCCAGCTGCCTGCGGATATGCAGGTTGGAAGGGTCTGCTTTTAATTTTTCCTCGAGCGCTTTGCCTACCCTTGTTTTCATTTCTGCTGCGGCTGCGTTTGTAAACGTGACAATCAAAAGCCGGTCTACGTCCACAGGCTCTTCGGCCTGCGTAATTTTCCGAATGACCCGCTCCACGAGCACAGCGGTTTTCCCGCTTCCTGCAGCGGCAGACACTAAAATATTTGATCCTTCTGCCTGTATGGCTTCCCACTGGCTGTCCGTCCAACGGGCGTCTGTCGGTTTTTCAGGAATGGTCCTCAGACTCATCGTTTTCCTCCTCCTGGAACAGCGTTTCCCATTTCATGCCACCGCTGCGAAAGCTCCGGAATTCGTTGCCCGGAAACCCGCGGTCGAATTGGCATACAGAATGAAATTCACAGTAATCACATGCTTTTTTTTGTTTCATTTGAAAAGGCTGAATGCTCGTATCGCCTGCTCTCAGCTGTTCACCGATATGGCGGATTTTTTCACGGATATGTCCACGAAGACGTTCAAACTGTTCTTTTGACACGACCGGTGATTGTTTATTAAACCCTCCGCCTTTATTCAGACGCGCAGGCACGATAAACGAATCCGAGCCCGCCTCAAGCCGTTCATCCATCATTTGAGCAATGCCGGGATCATCCGGCAGAATGCCTTTCATGCGGAACTGCTTCATCATCTCCTGTTCAATATCCTCCGGAGACCAAGACCGTCCCGCCTGGATAATAGGATTGTGTACGTTGAAATACAGTACACCGGCCGGGTCTGCTTTCGTTCCGAGCCACTCTTCGGAAAAGGAGAGCACTACATCCAGATAGACGAGCATCTGCAGCGCCAGGCCGAAAAATACTTCTTCCGGACGCAGGTCTTTGGCACTCGACTTGTAATCAATTACCCGGAGCAGCACCCCGCTGTCTGACACTGCCTGGTCCACGCGGTCAATTCTTCCCGCCACTTCCATCTGGGTGCCATCCGCCAGTTCAAATAGGAGCGGCGGAATTTCCTCGCTCGGTCCAAAACCAACTTCAAGCCCGATAGGCGAAAAACGGCTCGATTTTGCCTGCTGGCTTAAAATCATTGAAGCCCGCTGCACGGTTTCTTCGAGCTTTTTTAGTAAATACTGGTGCCTGGAATTGCTTAAAAGAATCTGGCGCTGAATAGCCGGAGCCAGTTCATGCACCGCTTCTTCGGCATAATCGCGGGCGTTTTGTTCGGAAAGCTCCTCCCACGTACGCCCGTCCCGGTACACCGCTTTTGTTACATCCTTTAAAGCCGCATGAAACAGCTGCCCGATATCCGGCGCTTCGAGCTTATACAGCTGCCTTTCCTTGAGCTTTAGCCCGTAGGAAGCAAACTGCCGGAAAGCACAGGCTTCGTACTGCTCCATCCGCGACACGCTCGTTTTCATTTTCCGGCCGTACAGTTCCCGGGTTGTATCTCTCGACAGAGCTACTGCTTCATTACGATAAAACAGGCTTTTCGTCAGTTTTTCCATACGGTTGTTTTTCACAAAAACATTGTACACACTCCACCAAAGATCGGCTACATCCTCTCCCTGCCTGTGGCGTTCGAGTTCCCCAATCAAAAAGCTCATTGTTTTCATGGAAGCATTCACAAAATGCAGCTGCTCCTTGTTGCTGTAGACCCCTGGTTCGTTTTGAATCAGCACCAGCGCCTGGTCCGGGAACATATCCAAGAGCTGCTGGATCACAATCGACGGCTGCAGCCGCTTCCCTTCTTCGTCAGCCATCGGATAGCTGACAATCAGTCTGTCGGAGGGGAGACTCATCGTTCGGTAGATGAGAAAGTTTTCGTTTAAAAGCTTTGCCTCCCCGCTTTCTTCAAGCTCAATGCCCTGCTGCTCAAGCCAGGCACGGTCTGTCTCCTGCAGCATGCTGCTTTCTTCGAGGGCAGCCGGAAGGACACCTTCGTTTACGCCAAGCAGATACACTACTTTAATACCTAGCAGCCGGGAACGTTCCATATCAGCAGCGGTAACCTGGTCCAGGGAAGGAGGCACAATCGAAAATGTCGCTTTCGTAAAGCCGGCTTCCATCATCTGTTGAAAGGTCTGCATGCCTGCCTTATCATCGCCCGCGACCTCTACCATCTGCTCAAGGAGGTCCACGGTCATGTCCCAGATCTGCTCATGCTCTCTCGCCATTTCCAGACGGTTATGCTTAAGGCAGTCATCGCGCATCATTTCAAGTTTTTCCGGTATCCGGAGCTCCTCTAAAAACGTAAACAATGCGCCCGCTTTTTCCCTTACAGTCCGGGCTTTTTTTAGTCTTGCCTGCAGCGAAAACAACGGAGCGCTCAGCCGCATTCGTGTTTGATGAATGTCTCTTTCGATTTCGTGGTTGTCTTTATGCTCCCAGTCGTCCTCCACATTGGTGGCATGATACCGGTACACCCACTGCTCTTCGCTTTTCCAGTCTTTTTCTTTAACGTTTCGGGCGAGCACATAGTTTTCCAGAAAATCCACCTGTTTTCTCGCTTCTGTCCAGGACTCATGCACGTCAAACAGCATATCTGTTTTAAATGTCCGGAATACTGATTCGTATCTCCACCGTTCTGCAATCGTCTCAAGCGCCGATCGGATAAATTCCACTACCGGATGATTCAGCACCGGGCGCGTTTCATCCACAAACACCGGAACCCGGTAATCCTGGAATACGGTTTCAATTATATGATTGTAGTCCGCCGGGTTTCTGGCGATGACGGCAATGTCTTCATACCTGTAATTATGATCCCGGACAAGCGCTGCGATATCGCGTGCGCACTCCTCCACCTCCGTGCGGCGGTTGACCGCATTTTTGACCGTAATAGCATCTTCGCCCGAGCTTGTTTTATAGGAACGGTTTTCCATGAATCTCTCTAAATGCTGCAGTGCTTCGTGCTTATTTACCTTGCCCCCGTTAAACCAGTACGGCTTATCCACCGGCACAGCGTGCTCTTCTGCCAGTCCGCTCAGCTGGTAATACGTTTTTGCTGTCTGCCTGAACATATCCGGAGCCGGGTGCGCGTCTTCCTTGTTCGTTAAATCGTCGAGCGTCAACGCCACCCGCACGTCCTGCGAGTACTGAAGCAGCTGCTCGACTACTGAAAGCTCCTGCGGAGTGAACCGGTGGAAGCCGTCAATATAAACGACTGCTTCTGCAAGGTATGCAGACGAGGCCACTTTTTCAGTCAGCCAGAACAGCTGCTCTTCACTTCCAATGTAGCGGTCACCGATGACCTTGTCCATCTCTTCCCAAATCAGCAGAAGATCCTGAAGCTTTGCTGTCAAAATGCGGTCAGCCCCGGTTGCTCCGGTGCTTTCGAGCTCTGCCACCATATCGTGCATCACCGTTTTGGACACGTTGTGTGTTTTCCATTCAGTAATTACTTCATCCACCTGATCAATGAAACCATCAGTATAGCTCGAGGTTTCGTACAGGCGAAAATGCTTCCGTTGTTCACTGATCACTTTACGGATCAGCATCTGTTTGCCTGTTTTCTGAAGGGCCGTTTTGGCTGCACCGCCTGTTTCCTGAAAAACCTTCCAAGCAAGCCTCGGGAAGCTGTAGACCTGGGCCCTCGTCATTCCTTTTTCCGAGAGGCGGACAAGCTGCTGTTCCACCTGGAAAGTCATTTGGTCAGGGGTAATAACGATTACCGGCGGCCCGTTAGGCTCACGAGTAATCATTTCATTAATCTCTTGATACATGGCGGTGGACTTACCCGTCCCGGAACGCCCAAGATAAAATTGTAGGCTCATGAACATTCTCCTCTGCCGGATTAAAAACCGGATCATATGTTTGGTTTTATTATATCAGATTTTTACTTTTTTGTTTAATACAGTATGTGAAATTAATTGACTTCCATACAAAAAACGTCCTGCTGCCAGGACGTTTTTAACTTATTAAGAAACAGCGTTCGCTGTTTTTTGTGGTTTGCTGAATCGTCTAACTCCTGCGCAGTTGAGATGTTCGAACGGACCGAATCCATGGAGGAATAGGCGCAATTCTTTTTTCAGCTGCAGGCGTTCATGGACGTACACAGAGATGTCTTCAAACTGGTAACGCGTATATGCGGCAGTTTCAGCAGGTGTGCCTACCTGTACTACTGTATCGACTGGGCCTTTGTCTTTTTTCTGATTCCAAAAATAAAATGGGTCCAGCGTAACTACGCCTCCATCTCTTCTAATACGCGCAGCTGTTTTTCGGTCCATTTTAATATTGCTCATACTATCCCTCCTTGGTATATCGTGTTCTCTCAACGATCACATAAGTGATTATATCAATAGATAGAAACGGAACGCAAGCGTTAAACGAAGAAAAAATCATTTATTTTCATTTCAGCTCTGTTTTTACGATAAAATGGCTAAAAATCAGAGATTATCGCGGAATATGAAAAAATATGAGTTTTCTTATTGCCAGCCCGGCACCGGTATAAGCCCTGCCTTCTGTTTTTCTGCAAAGAAAAAAGCCCGCCGGAAAGCGGGCTTTCTTCTCGTATATTATCCTTCAAGCAGAAGATTTTCCGGATCTTCAAGCAGCTGTTTCAGCGTTACGAGAAAACTTACTGCTTCTTTTCCATCTACGATACGGTGATCATAGGAAAGGGCCGTATACATCATCGGCCGGTTCTCCATCGTATCCTGATCGATGGCTACCGGGCGCCACTGGATCGTGTGCATTCCAAGTATACCTACCTGTGGAGCGTTCAGAATCGGTGTCGAAAGCAGTGAACCGAAAACGCCGCCGTTCGTAATAGTAAAAGTACCGCCCTGAAGATCTTTCAAGGTTAATTTATTATCACGTGCTTTTAAGGAAAGGTCCATAATTTCCTGTTCGATTTCAGCGAATGTTTTACGGTCAGCATCCCGGACTACCGGTACGACGAGACCGTCGTCAGTGGAGACAGCCATGCCGATATCATAGAACTGCTTTTTAATCACTTCTGTAGCCTGGATTTCCGCGTTCAACAACGGATATTTTTTCAATGCCGCGATAACACCCTTCGTAAAGAAGGACATAAACCCGAGACGTACGTCGTGCTGCTCCTGGAACGTATCCTTCCGGCGTTTTCTCAGGTCCATGATTGCTGACATATCCACTTCGTTAAACGTGGTCAGCATCGCTGTCTCCTGCTGGACTTCCTTCAGCCGGCTCGCAATCGTCTGACGGCGGCGGGACATTTTGACGCGTTCCACCGGTTTGCCTTCGAATTCGTCCTTCTCGCTTTTGGCAGCAGGTTTTTCAGGCTGTTTTTCCTCTTTTTTGCTGCTTCCTTTGACTTCATTATCCACATCTTCCTTGCGGACGCGTCCCTTTGGATCACTTCCGGACACTTCGTTCAAGTCAATGCCCTGCTCGCGAGCGTATTTGCGTACAGAAGGAGAAGCAACCGGCCGGTCTGCCGGTGATTCTTCTTTCGATTCTTCTTTCGTGCCTTCTTCCGATTTATCCGCTGCCGGCTCTTTGGAAGCTTCCTGTTTTTCTTCGCTTTCCTTTTCCGGAGCCGCTTCCTCTGAGCTTTTCTCTTCTGAGCTTCCGCCGCCGGCTTCACCGTTTTCATCCACTACGGCAATTACTTCGCCGACCTCAACGTTATCTCCCTCTTCTTTTAACAGTTCCTGGAGGACACCTGTTTTTTCCGACGGGATTTCCACATTCACTTTGTCAGTTTCAAGCTCAGCGATGTTTTCTCCCTGTTCGACTTTGTCCCCTGGTTTTTTTAACCATTCTGCGATTGTTCCCTCTGTAACGGATTCGCCTAGTTCTGGTACTTTGATCTCTGCCATGACTGCGTCCTCCTTATTCGTTTCCTTTTAGGGCTTCCTGGATGATGCGGTTCTGTTCTTTTTTATGGATCGTCGGATCGCCTTCTGCCGGACTCGACCTTCTGCGGCGGCCGATATAATCCACCGATACTCCTTTTGGAGCCAGGTTGTGCAGGAGCGGGTACATGTAATACCATGCGCCCATGTTTTTCGGTTCCTCCTGGACCCATTGAATTGATTTTACGTTTGGATACGTTTCTAAAATGTCACGGATTTCTTCTTCCGGAAACGGATAAAGCTCTTCAATGCGGACAATATGGATATCGCCCGGCACTTCACCGTCAGCCAGTGCTTCATGCAGGTCGATAGTCATTTTTCCTGTACCTACAAGCAGACGTTTTACTTTCTTTTTGTCTTTGCCCGTCAGCGGATCCTCCACTACGGATTGGAAAGCGCCTTCCCCGAAGGCTTCCGGTTCACTCGCGACGGTCTGATTACGCAGCAGGCTTTTTGGCGTCATGAGCACAAGTGGACGCATTTCGTCTTTTCCGAGAAATTCCGCCTGGCGCCGGAGCAGGTGAAAGTACTGTGCTGAACTCGACAGATAAGCGACATTCCAGTTGTTTTCTGCCGAGAGCGTCAGGAAACGTTCGAGTCTTGCACTCGAGTGCTCCGGCCCCTGTCCTTCGTATCCGTGCGGCAGCAGAAAGACCATACCGGACTTTTGCCCCCACTTGGCACGGCCTGCAGAGACGAACTGATCAAATATTACCTGCGCAGCGTTACCGAAATCACCAAACTGGGCTTCCCAGAGTGTCAGCGTTTCCGGGGCCTGCACATTGTAACCATATTCAAAACCGACGATACCGTTTTCGGAGAGCGGACTGTTATAGAGTGCAAAGGCTGCATTTGCTTTCGAGAACGCATGCATTGGGGAATAGATGTCCCCGTTTTTGTGGTCATGGAGCACCAGATGTCTTTGCGCGAACGTTCCTCGCTGGGAATCCTGCCCGGTTAAACGCACCGGAGTACCATCCGCGAGAATCGTTGCAAACGCTAACGCTTCGGCATGGCCCCAGTCCACTTTGCCGCCTTCTTCCATAGCCGGACCGCGGCGTTCAAGAATTTTTCTTAATTTCGGAAAGACGTTGAAGTTTTCCGGCCACGTAATGAGTTCCTGGTTAATTTCTTTCAGTTCCTTTAAGTCATAGCCGGTTTCCACTTTAGGAAGACGTTTTTCCACTTCTTCCGGTACCGGTCCAAGCTCGGTTTCCGCTTCTTTATCTTCCGCTACTTTATTGTATTGATCCCGCAGATGATTCAGCGTATCCTCTTTCAGCTGATCGGTTTCAGATTTTTTCCAGAAGCCGATTTGATCCAGATGATCCGCATAATGCTCCCGAACAGTCGGATGCTCACGGATCAGGCCGTAAAGGTATGGCTGGGTTGCTGCCGGTTCGTCTGTTTCGTTGTGGCCGTAACGACGGTAGCCGATTAAATCGATCACAAAGTCTTTATTGAATTTGTTTCTGTATTCATAAGCCAGCTGCACGGCCGCAAGACAGGCTTCCGGTTCGTCTGCGTTCACATGAATAACCGGGATTTCATAACCTTTGGCCGGGTCGCTTGAATAGGTGGTACTTCTTGCATCGTGCGTATCGGTGGTAAAGCCGAGCTGGTTATTGGCGATAATATGCACAGTGCCTCCCGTTTGATACCCTTTCAGCCGGCTCATGTTCAAGGTTTCTGTTACGACACCTTCGCCGGGAAAAGCCGCATCGCCGTGCACTAAAATAGCCATGGCCTTAGAGCCGTCCTGCTGCGGAAAGCCCGGTTCGCTGCAGTCATCCTGCGCTGCCCGCGTATAGCCTTCCACGACCGGATTGACGTATTCCAGGTGACTCGGGTTGTTGGCCAGGGAAATACGGGACTCAAACGATTCCTGGTTAATGTTTTTATCTGCTCCCAAATGGTACTTTACGTCTCCTGTCCAGCCGTAGTTAATCCCGACGGAGCCTTCTGAAGGCACGAGGTCTTTGTTCGGAGAGTGCTGAAATTCGGAGAAAATCAGGTCATAAGGCTTTCCGATGACTTTAGCCAGGACGCTCAAACGCCCCCGGTGAGCCATGCCGATCATAATATTTCTTGCCCCGTCCTGCATCGCACTGTGAGTGAGCTCTTCCATGATAGGAGCAAGAATGTCAATTCCTTCTATAGAAAAACGTTTCTGGCCGACAAACGTTTTCTGCAGAAACTGCTCGAATGCTTCTACTTCCGTAAGGCTTTTCAAAAGGGCTTTACGTTTATCCTCCGACACCGCGCTGTAAATTTCACCTGACTCGACCTTGCGATTGAGCCAGCGGTGTTCTTCCACATCATGGACGTGGTCAAATTCAAAAGCGATGGTTTTTGTATACATCTGCTTTAAATGCTCGATCGCTTCGAGGCCGTCCGACACTGATGCCGGAGCGTCCGGACAGAGGACTTCCTTTGGAATGGTCCGAAGGTCTTCCTCACTTAAACCGTATTCTTCAATGCGAAGAAATGATGTTTCTCCGTTTGGTTCCTGAAGCGGGTTGATGTCTGCAGAAAGATGGCCGTGAATGCGGATATTTTCAGCAAGCTTGACTGCATCCGCGATTTTTTCCATATTAAGTCCGGCACCGACTGCCTGGTCTTTTTCATCCACAGCAGGAGCATAGCTGACTGCTGCTTCCCCATTTGAAGACGGCGGGCCGTACTGGTCAAACCAACTTTTAATCTCCGGCTCCACGGCGTCTGGATCTTCTTTGTACACGTCGTATTGTTCCCACATATAACCCAGATTGGGACCATAAAATTCCTGCCAGGCTTCTTCAGCCCTGGATTGATGCTTACTCATCGAGTGATACCCCCAGCTTATGTGATCAATAAGTTTTCTAAATTATCATATTAGTCGTTTAATATCTATGAAGGTGAACCATTGGAATGGAGTTTCCACCATCACTTCCCTTCTTCGACTCAACCAATTCTTCGAGAACATGCCTTTTCATAAATCAGACATATTTTAACATGCTTAAAGCAGGTGCTCAAAACCTTGCACAGCCAAGTATACGAAAAATATGTATGTTCCTCGCTGCAGGAGGCCGAAAATCCGCCTGATTTCTATTTTCCGGCATCTTTAAAGCGCCATTTCTTATGAAGCGTTCTCACACACCTATATTGTACACTAATTCTTTTCACTTGACAGTCCCTAAACTGAATTATTTGCTTTTCCGGGTAGAGAGGCATATTTCTTTTTCTTAAACATTAATTGCTGTGCTATGATTTATACATACTTTTTCACTTTCACAGGGGGATTTTCATGAAAACACTTATTTTTGATTTAGACGACACCCTGCTCTGGGATAAAAAAAGCATTACCGAAGCGCTGAGAGCTACGGCTTTCGATGCCGAGATACGAACTGGTGTGCAGGCGCCCCTGCTCATGGAAACCGTGCAGCAGACTGCTCCCGAACTGTACAGGAACCTCTCTGTATATGATTTCACTAAGACGATAGGCATCAACGCGTTCGAAGGCCTCTGGGGACACTTTAACGATATTGAACACCGGCGCTTCCAGGAGATGAGCCGGCTTATTTCCTCCTATCAAAAAGAAACGTGGACCCGGTCGCTTTCGGCCCACGGCGTCCATCAGCCGGCAACAGGGGAATGGCTGAAAGACCGTTTTATTATGCACCGGCGTCACCTTCCTTATGTATATGCCGATACGTTTAACGTCCTTCACACATTAAAGGATGACTATCAGCTGTTGATGCTCACAAACGGCTCGCCAAGCCTGCAGCGGCTGAAGCTGTCACTGACCCCGGCGCTCGTGCCTTTTTTTGACCACATTATTATCAGCGGCGAATTCGGGATTGGAAAACCTGATCCTGCAATCTTCAATCATGCTCTGCGGCTCGCAGGCGCTGCTCCGGAAGATACGCTGATGGTCGGTGACAACATGAACACCGATATCGCCGGGGCAAAAAAAGCCGGGATCAAAAGCGCCTGGATTAACCACGATGGGAGCGTCCCGGCCCATGAATTCCGGGCAGAGCATGAACTGACGGCTCTCGGGGATCTGGTGCCTCTGCTTCGCTGAGCAGGCGTCCGGTTCACAAAAATGGACGAAGTTTCTTGACATAGCGCTTCACGCGGAACAGCACCTCGCGCTGCAGCGAAGGACGGGGGATCTGGGAGGCGACTGCTTTCACATCAGGATAAACTCCGTAAGCGTGGTAAGCTACCGGAATGACAGCTTCAAATAAAATATCTCCTTTTTCACGGTGTATTACTTCAGTTCTCACCTCCGCTATATGCGTGCGAAGTTCGTCTTCCGGCTCCTTTAAATAAACAGATTCAACATCAAAGATATACTGCGGCATGCCCTGATCGTGGCTCCTTTCCCTTGAGACGAATAAAAATGTCCTTTGCAAATGGCGGGTTTCGTGTTAATTTAGTACAATGTTTGTAGTAATTATACATAAAATTGTATGAATATCGAGGTGAAGAAAATGAGTTCCACCCCATCCACCAGGGCCTCGAGCGCCCTTAAATTTATTATTCCTTCATTGATTGGGATCTTTTTATTCATGGTACCTATCTCTACTGAGGACGGCTTAACCGTTCCGGTGGCTCTTCTTGCCGGATGGCTCGAAGGCTTACTGAGCGGTATACTGCCTGCAATGGGCGTTATTTTTATCGGCATCTCCGTCGCCGGCGCCATTATTGCCAGGTTCCGGCCGTTTTCCTCAGGTATTGCCGTGTCGTTGTTCCATGTGACTAACGGCTGGCTGCTCATTCGGATTTTAGGCTTTATTTTTGCCTTTTTAACTCTTTTTCAAATCGGGCCAGCCTGGCTTGTCGGGGACGCCACCGGTGGTCTTTTGCTCTATTCCCTGATTCTTCTCTTAATTACCGTCTTCTTTTTTGCCGGTTATTTTCTCCCGTTTCTGCTTAATTTCGGGCTGCTTGAATTTTTCGGTTCAATCCTGACGATTTTAATGCGCCCATTATTTACCCTTCCGGGCCGCTCATCGATTGACGGTCTTGCTTCATGGCTGGGGGACGGCACAATTGGGGTGCTTTTGACGAGCCAGCAGTATGAAAGCGGCCACTACACGCAGCGCGAAGCCGCTGTTATCAGTACGACGTTCTCTGTAGTCAGTATCACATTCACCATCACGATCCTCGGGGAACTTGACCTGCTCGCCTACACGCTGCCATATTATCTCACCATCGTGGCAGCCGGTGTGGTATGCGCACTCATTATGCCCCGGATCCCTCCGCTGTCGCGAAAGAAAAACGAGTATTACAACCAGCAGCCGGCAGAGGAAATCAAGAACGGACATACAGGCAAAAACCCTGTATCCTCCGGGTGGGAAAAAGCACTCGATAAAGCATCACGTACCCACTGGTCTTCCGTGTTGATCAGCGGTACAAAAAATGTGCTTGATATGTGGATCAGCGTTATCCCGATCGTTATGGGCCTTGGCACCATCGCTGTTGTTATTGCAGAATTCACGCCGCTTTTCGCCTGGCTCGGCGCTCCGTTTGTGCCGCTCCTGCAGCTGATGCAGGTGCCGGAGGCTGTAGCAGCCAGCGAAACCATGCTCATTGGCTTTGCGGACATGTTCCTGCCGGCTATTCTTGGTACAGATATTGAAAGCGAAATGACCCGCTTCATTATCGGGGCCCTGTCGGTCAGTCAGCTCATTTATATGTCTGAAGTCGGCGGCCTGCTGCTCGGAAGCAAGCTTCCTGTCCGCTTTATCGATCTTGTGCTGATCTTTCTGGAAAGAACCATCATTTCACTTCCGGTCATCGTTTTGATCGCTCATTTTATCTTTTAACAAAACAGCAGATGTATCGAAGAAGTCATAAAAAGCCGGCGGGAATCCGCCGGCTTTCTTTATGCTTCTGTACGTTGTTTTCCGTACCAGTCATCAAGCACTTTTGCATCGAGTATTTTGCTTTCAATAAACTTCTGCTGTTTCGTTTTGAACTCTTTCTGCCAGTCGATATTTAGTTCCTCGGCGAGCTCTACAGTAGTCAGCAGCTCCTGCCAGGCTACGTACCGTTTATACCAGAAAAACTGCGGCTGTTCATTCATATAAGGGTACAAATCGTCAAAAGCTGTGTGTTTACAGTCAATGGTGCGCTCAAATTGAGTTTTGGCTTCCTGCAATTTGCCGGCAAAAAACGTGCTGAGATTCGTTTCCTTTTGACTCATCAGCTCTCCATCCCTTCTGTATATTTACCTATATTCTGCCACAGAAACGCCTGATCGAAAAGGATTATGTCCTCACTGAGTCTTCAGAACAATAAAAAACGCTGCATTTTTGCAGCGTTTTGTTCGTCTATTAACCAATCCGGTCAAGCCGGCGCTCCATCCGCTCAAGCTGATGGTCTCCTGCTCTCTTTTTATTTGAGGATTTAATTACTTTCTTCAGCTTTTTCTTCGTCGTTCCTGCCGGAAGAAGACCTTCACTGATCAGGAACTTGTAAAAGAAGTCAAGACGCCCCGTTTCCAGCTGATAAGCACGTGGTACCTGCTGCAGATACGAAGTGACTGCATCTGATAAGGAAGCGTTGTGAGCATCCAATTCGCTGTAACGTTCTTTATACATGCGGTAATTGTTTTCGCTGAGGCGGTTCATAAGCGTCAGCAGAAAGCGCTCTTCATTTCCCTGAAGCTGAAAGCCTTTCTTTTCAATCAAACGAAGAAATACCGCAAGATCCGTGTTGTAAAAATCGAGCGCAAGCTTCATTTCACTTGTAACAGAAAGCGTCAGCGAATACTTCCCCTGCGCACGGGCAAGCAGCCGGTTGTAAAGTGCCCGGTTCACACGGTCGTTCAGAAGAAACGACGGATGGATCGTATACAAATATTTTTCAATATCTTTATTGAGAAGTTCATCAGTCCAATCATCATTTTCACGTTTCTGCCTCATCTGTACCTGCAGATCCGTATTATAACCCTGAATCCGTTCTTCTGTCTGATGGGCGAGCTGGTCGCGCTTATCCATCCATTTTTGCTTCAATGCTTTAAGCATATGAAAGCCTCCCTTCCTTATCCTCTCTCTTATAGGCTGGTTTATCCAACCCTCTCTTTATTTCCTAGAGCAGTGTATCACATCACAACTTAAAATAAAATAGAGCATTTAAAAGTTTTTCGTATTAATTTACATCTTTGCGCTACTGAGAGCTTTTAATAGGCTCACAGAATGATATATCGCTTTTTAAAGGTATTCACTTCTTTTTTTGTAACAAAAAAACCTTTCCGGACCGGAAAGGTTTTACTTATCAATATGCAGGCGGGGGCCCGCAGTCGTTATGTATGATGGATTAATTGAACTCATGCAGGCCGAGGCTTATTTCCAAACCTTTACGCACCTGCTCCATGGTTTCATCATCGAGGTGGGTAATCTTATCAGTTAACCGCTGCTTATCAATGGTACGAAGCTGTTCAAGCAGAATAACGCTGTCACGGTCAAACCGATGCTTGGCTGCATCAATTTCTACATGTGTCGGCATTTTCGCCTTTTTAATCTGTGCCGTAATAGCAGCCACAATCACCGTGGGACTGAAGCGGTTACCAATATTATTTTGAATGATAAGTACGGGGCGGACGCCTCCCTGCTCTGACCCAACTACCGGAGACAGGTCCGCAAAAAATACGTCCCCCCGTTTAACTACTTTTTTATGATGCTGATTGTTTTGTTTCGAATCACTCAAACCACCCATTCACCTCCTTTTCCGGTTGCGCGCTTATGCTGCCGGACAGGATGAACAGCTAGTCTTGTTCGTTCAGCCGTCGTTCTGTCGTCTGTGTAGATTCTGTTTCGGCATATTCAAATTCAGCGCATATTTCAGCATTTAGTGCAGCCATTTCTGCATATCCGTTCTTCAATTGTTCCTGCATGTCTTTGGATTTTTGTTTTTCAATCTGATCTTTTAACACCTGATGAAAAAAAGAATCCTTTTCTGACTGGGACAGATGTTCGATTTCCGTATAGAGTTCTTCTGGAAGTTCTAGAGCGATCTGCTGAAGCTGCGACATACGTAATTGGCCCCCTAATGTTCTGTTTTCCCTCTCTCATTATATAAGAAAGATTCCCTAAAATGAAATGTGTTTTTAAAAATTTTTTGCGAGCCCTGGAAGGAAGCCGCCCAAACAGGTGCAGTAAAGGGATAGTCAGCCAATATTTAATTATGTTTACTCAAGCCGGAATCAGGCAATACAGAAAATACAATTGATTTTCAGCCGTACTATTGTCTTTCGGGGCGTTATCTGCTATGGTGTAGTTAATTAATTTCATATCCTGCTTCTTTATTTGAGAAGTGAGGTTAGAGGCTGCGAAAACTATTAGTACGCTTTAGGAAGAGAATGAGCTCTGGTGATTAAAGCGGAAAGGGGTTTTTGCCGAAGCTGCGAACGACTCAATCGTTCAACGCTGGTCTCGTATTGAATAAATACGGGACTGTCATACAGGTTTTCTGTATGGAGGGCTATCTCACGCACGTGCGGTTCTGCTTAACAGCTGAAGCGTTCCTGCAACGATGGGCTCTTTCCATGGTTGCTTTTTTCGTGTCCGGACGGAGGCGAAGACGTGAAACCGCAAGCCCTCTCTTTTTAGGCAAGACTATACTTTTAAGAGGGTGAGTAAACATGAATTTTGGCAGATTGAGTACAGCGATGGTGACCCCATTCGATGAACACGGAGATATAGATTACACTGCATTAACCAGACTGATTAATCATTTGATCAGCACAGGCACTGAAAGCATTGTGGTCGCAGGAACGACCGGCGAATCCCCAACGCTTTCCCACGAGGAAAAAATCTCGTTGTTCCGTCACACCGTGCAGACTGTAAACGGCCGGGTGCCGGTCATTGCAGGCACAGGCTCCAACGATACAAGGGCTTCGCTTGCTTTATCCCTTGAAGCAGAAAAAACCGGCATTGATGCCGTCATGCTTGTTACTCCTTATTACAACAAGCCTTCTCAGGAGGGAATGTACCAGCATTTCCGTACCATTGCTGAAGGAATTAACACTCCTGTTATGCTTTACAATATTCCAGGGCGAAGCGCGGCCGGAATGACACCGGAAACCATTGTACGACTGTCCCATGTCAGAAACATCTGCTCCATTAAAGAAGCGAGCGGTGATCTCGAAGCTGCGGCCTATATTTTACAGCATGCACCGCAGGACTTCACCTTGTACAGCGGCGATGACAGCCTGACGCTTCCGCTTCTGTCTGTTGGAGCTACCGGAGTTGTTTCTGTTTCCGCCCATGTGGCCGGAGAGAGCATGCAGGACATGATCCAAAGCTTCTTTAATGGCCAGCCGGTCCATGCCGCTTCCCGGCACCGCGATCTGCTGCCGCTGATGAAATCCATGTTCGCGGCGCCGAGTCCAACACCCGTCAAAGCAGCCCTTGAGATGCGCGGCATTATTTCCGGCGATGTCCGCCTCCCAATGGTACGCTTAAATGCGGAAGAAGAAGCACTTCTCCGCCAGGTGGTTGAACCAGCTGTCTCCTTTTACGTCGGCTAATACAGGTCTACAGTTTTAAACCCCGCTGGTTCAGGCGGGGTTTTTCAGTTCTGCTTTTATTTGTGCTACGTTTTAAGTGCAAAAAAGACTATAGGAGTGCGTATGTATGAAAAAATTAATGGTGGCGCTGATCCGGCTGTATCAACGTTATATCTCCCGGTTCACACCTCCCTCCTGCCGGTTTTATCCTACCTGTTCCCAGTACAGTATTACCGCCTTCGAACGTTTCGGCTTTTGGAAAGGGGCCTTTTTAACGGTGCGGCGTATCGTCAAATGCCACCCCTTCCACCCGGGCGGTTTTGACGAAGTTCCGAAAAAAAAGAAACAGGCGTCCGCTAAGCATGATACTTAACGGACGTCTGTTTTCGTTTTTTTAACAGCAGCTGGTCCACCCAGCCGGTGCCAAGCAGCACTCCGGCCACAATAAATATAAATCCTCCAAGCTGGGCCGGCGACACGTTTTCTCCGAGGATGAGCGCCGAGCTTAACAGACCGAAAAAGGGCACAAAGTTGTTAAATATGGCTGTTTTCCCCGGGCCGATTTTAGAAATCGAGGCGTTATATAAAATCTGGCCGAGGCCGGTGGCGAATACCCCGGAAAGTAAAAACACGAGCCATACCCAGCCTGGAGCCGTAACATACGACTCCCACCCAGACGGGGAAAGCACGAAGCTGACCGCGAATAAACCAACAGAGCCAAGCATTAGGGTGTAAATCGTTAATACTCTTGGCGCCACCAGTTCAGACGCTTTTTTAATGAACAAAAAGCTCACGGCCTGGGCAGTCATGGCTGCAAAGATAAAAGCATCCCCCCTCGCAGCACCCCGTACTGCCTCCCCGGCTTCTCCTGTAATATTAATAAGTACTGCGCCTGCAAACCCGGCAAATACCCCGAGCCAGCGAAGCTTCGTGAAGGCGTCTCCCAAAAACAGCATGGACAAAAGCGCTGTCGTAATAGGAAGAAGCGCAAGGATGAGCGAGCTTTTCACGGCGGTTGTCTCGCTTAAACCTATAGCTAAAAACGTATGATGGCCGGTCATGCCAAACACTGCGGCCAGCAGAATATACATAAAAGCAGCCCGTGGCACCCGTTCATGTTCTTTGCGAAGAAAAACAAACAAGGCGACAGACAGGCCGGCGAGCAAAATGCGGGCAGCCTGCATATAAACCGGGTTTATTTCAGCCACCAGCACCTTCAATGCCACGACATTGAGCCCCCACATCAGCATGACAAGCATAACCGACCCATATAATTTTCCAGCTTCAAGTGGACGCATGCTAACCTCTCTCCTTCATTTTACATTACTGTTTCTCCCAGTATAAATAATACAATGCTCAGCACGACGGCTGCGCTTAGAATAAATGCTGTATTTTTCCTGATCACCTGAATGGTGGTCGCCCCCATTAAATGAGATGTCATAAGTATTGCTCCTGTAAACGGAGACACCTGGACGCCGAGCATCCAGGACATGAGCAGCAGCACGGCCATAAACGGAGCCCCCACCCCGAAAATTTCCGGCGAAAGGGCCCCTCCGAGTCCGGTAACAATGATAACAGGATGAATGCCCACCGCAGAGAGGCCCATCACGATAGCGACCACCCAGGCAATCAGCAGAATCATATAGCCCTGGAACAGAAAGCTGATGGCTTCAGAAAGCCATACCCCGGCGTCGCTGCTTCGAAGCGCAACACTGAAAAACCCAGCCGTCACAAAAATACCAATTTCGTTGTACAGCCGCTCAAACGAACCGCTTACGTGTTTCCACGTTGACTGGGCAAACGAGGCCGCCTGTTGTCGCGCCAGAGCCCATACCCACGGATACAAAAGAGCAAGCACCGAAACAATCGTCAGCATGCTGTAGGGCAGCAGTGCTTCAAGTAAAAAAGAAGCAGCAAGCAAAATACCTAAAAATAGTAAAAACGAGCGCATCGAAGAGACCGGCGGATTTGCTTCTTTTTCTTTTTCCGGAACCGTCCAGCTGTCATCGGTGAATGCCGACGAACGGAAAAATACAACGACCAGACCCGTGAATACAGCAGCCATCACAATCCCGTACGGTCCGACTTCTCCCCAGCTCAAATCATAGATGCTTAAAATCAGGGCCATGTTTACAAAATACGGCGACCAGAGCATACACGATCCAAATCCTCTGAGCACCGTTAACGCCATTCTTTTTTGTTCAAACGACGGAAAGCTTTCCTTGGCTATCCCGTACACAAGCGGCATCGAGCCGAGATTAAGAATGGCACCGATGCTTGCCGTCACGCCGTAGCCAAGCCGGTGCGGCGGCACTCCTTTTTTTTCATTCTGGCGTTCGAGGTACTGCTGAAAAGCATGCAGATGCCCCGCTTCCGACATGTACGTTCCAATCAGCGGCACTGTCAAAAAGAGCGCAAGCAGCGGCAGGTTTTCTCCGAAGCTTGTCCACACCGTCTGCCAGGAGACGCCGTAAGTCCAGAATAGAGCAATACCGGCAGCAATCAGCACGTAAACCACCCGACGGTTAAGGGGAGGCATAACAGGCAGCGAGGCCATTAGCAGCACGCCGGCGATAAAGCTGTACCCGTATTCGACAAATGGAATGCCTAAAAGCACTTCTAAAAAATAGAAAAATACAGCCGCAAAGGCTGCAGCTCCTAGTGTTGGTTTTATGTAGGCCTGCCGGTTCATGATCATTCCTCTTTTTAGTCAAGTCATCATTGCAAACATCTTTATGCTACCACTATCCGGAAAAAATAGCCAACGCCTGAGTGCCATTCATAAAAAAGCGGACTCCTTTTCGGGAGCCCGCTGCCTGTTTTTTATTTGTAATGGGCGTTCATCCGGTTTTCCGCAAAACCGTCACCGAGCACCCCAGGTTCTTTGATATACATATCCCGCGGTACGTGGCTGAGCAGTTCACAGCCATTTTCCGTGATGCGGATTGATTCGGTAATCTCTACTCCGTGGTCATCAAGCCAGATGCCAGGCATCAGATGAAACGTCATGTTCGGCTGCAAAATAGTGTGATCGCCCTTCCGGAAGCTGACCGTATGCTCGCCCCAGTCCGGCGGATAGCTCAGTCCGATGGAGTAGCCGAGGCGGGATTCCTTAAAGTACCCGCGTCTTGCGATCGTCCGGCTCCACACACTTTCCACCTCTTCTGCCGTCATCCCCGGCTTAATCGCATCCATTGTCGTTTCGATGCCTTCAACAACTGTTTCTGACAGATCATACATTTTTTCAGGAGCCTGTCCGATCGCCATCGTTCTTGCCATCGGAGTGTGATAACGCATATACGCTCCGGCAATTTCGATCGTTAAAAAGTCTCCGTAGTTATATTTGCGGTCTGTCCATGTTAAATGCGGCGTAGCTGTATTTTCGTTCGCGGGAATCATCGGCACAATCGATGTGTAGTCGCCCCCGAATTCCTTCGTTCCGAGAATCTGGGCGTTGGTAATGGCCGCAGCCACTTCATTTTCACGCACACCCACATCTACCGTGTCAAATCCGGCCTGCATGGCATTTTCGAGTATGCGGCCGGCGCGGTACATGCATTCAATTTCCGCTTCCGATTTTACCAGCCGGACCCAGTTGACAAGCGTGCTGAAATTACGGAATTCGGCATTTGGGAGACCAGCCTGGATTCGTTCGTAGCACATGGCTGTAAAATAGAAAGCATCCATTTCCAGACCGATTTTCCGGTTGCCCTGGCCGATCTCGGTCAGGATGTTTGCCGCAAAATCCATTGGATGCTTGATCGTTGACTGTACAAATTCATCAGGATACGGAATGATATGGTCGTCATCAAGCCAGGTGGTGACCACAGCACTGTGGGCATCCATTTCCCTCCCGATCCATAGCGGCTGATCTTCGTCAATCATCACAATCACCATTTGATGCACATAAAACGACCATGCGTTATATCCTGTTAAATAGTACATGTTGGATGGATTGGAGACCAATAGCACTTCAATACCATATTCCATCATTTTCATTTTCGTCTGGTTCATTCTCATCAGATACTCATCTTTTTCAAATAACATGAGCTGATCCCCCCTTTTATCCCGTTTACGCTTAATTATTCATCAATGGTAAAGCATACAAGCCGTTTTTCCGACATTTCCTCGATCGCAAACGCTACGCCTTCACGGCCGATGCCCGAATGCTTAACCCCACCAAACGGCATGGCGTCAATCCGGAAATCGCTGCTGTCGTTTACCATAACACCGCCGACGTGAAGCTTGCGCACAGCCTTCAGCGCTAAATTAATATTATTCGTATAAATGCCGGCCTGCAGGCCGAAAGGCACTCCGTTTGAGCGTGTGACTGCTTCATCAAACGTTGCCACAGAAGCAAGTATCACTACCGGGCCGAACACTTCTTCTTTTACAATCGTTAAGTGTTCCGGCACGTTCGAAAGAACCGTCGGCTCAATAAAAGCCCCGTGCCGTTTACCGCCGGCAAGCACTTTGGCCCCCGCCTCCACTGCTTCTTCAATCCAGCTTTCAATCCGTTTGGCTTCTTTTTCGTTGATGACCGGGCCGATATCTGAATCTTTGTCCATCTTTCTGCCGGCGCGCACCTGTTTAGCTTTATCCACAAACGATGCTTCAAACGCATCATAAATTTCTTCATGAGCGTACACCCGCTGAACACTCAGGCAGTTCTGGCCGGCCGCTCCAAACGCTCCATCCACGCCGGACTGCGCCGCCTTTTCAATGTCTGCATCCTTCCATACGATAAACGGGGAATTCGAGCCGAGTTCCATGGACAGCTTTTTCAGCCCTGCTTTGTGGGCAATGCTTTTTCCTGTTTCATAGCCACCGGTAAAGCTGATCATCTGTACGTCCTCTGCTTCCACCAGGATATCGCCGATGTCACGGCCTCTTCCGGTGATCACTGTCATCACCTTTTTCGGTAGACCGGCTGCAATAAACGCTTCGGCCAGCTTTAATGCGCTGAGCGGTGTTTCTGTCGCTGGTTTCACAATGACAGCATTCCCAGCGGCAATCGCCGGTGCTACCTTATGGGCCACCAGATTCAACGGATCATTAAACGGCGTGATGGCTGCTACCACACCTACCGGAAAATGATAGTAGTAGCCCATCCGGTTCGTATTGCCTTCCATCTGGTCGAAATTAATCGATTCCCCGGAAAGACGGCGTGCTTCTTCCGCTCCAAGGCGTATCGTTTCAGCGGTTCTCCGTGCTTCGCCGGAAGCTTCCGCTATCGTTTTGCTTCCTTCAAGAGCAATGATTTCCGCAAATTCCTCTGCATGATCGAGCACATAATCCGCCACTTTATTTAATATATCCATACGTTCCCGGGTGCTTAGCGCTTCGGCGATTTCCTTTCCTTCAACAGCAATCCGCACGGCTTCACGCGCATCGTCACTGCTTGCCATCGGCACTGTGCTGATAACCGACTGATCCTCGGGATTGACGACGTCGAGTGTCTGCTCCCGGCCGACCCATTCTCCGCCGAGCAGCATTTTTTGCTCTGTGATTTTTGTTGTCATATTATCCCGCCTTTATATAGTATTTCGGTCCATGTTAATCAGGTCGATCAACAAGGCAAATCCTGTTTCCGGCACGCCGGCCCCGGCGCCCATCAGCGTAATCGGGCCGCTCAGGTCGCATTCATAGGTGACTGCGTTTACCGCGCCTCCCACGTTGGCGAGAGCGTCGTCTTCGGAGAGCAGCTCCGGTTTTACAGACCCTTTGATTGTGCCCTGGTCGTTTTCGACGCGCCCGATCAGCTTCCAATGCTTGTTTTCATTTTTTGCCTGCAGCATATCTTCTGCAGAAAGAGACGTAATTCCCTGGCGCTCCACATCTTCTTTTTTCAAATCGGCTCCCATGACGACATTGGCAAGGATGACTACTTTATACAATACGTCGTAGCCTTCAACGTCGCTCGTCGGATCTGCCTCAGCGTATCCACGGGATTGGGCTTCTTGTAAGGCTTCACTGTATCCCATGCCCTGCTCCATCTGAGTGAGCACGTAATTTGTCGTGCCGTTCATAATCCCTTTAATGGAAGTAATCCGGTTCCCGGAAAGGCTCGTAAGCGGCATCCGGAGCGCCGGCGTTCCACTCATGACCGTCCCTTCGAATAAAAACCGCACTCCGTTTTCTTCCGCCAGTGCCTGAAGCTCTTTGTAGGCAAGCGCTACAGGGCCTTTATTCGTAAGAACGGCGTTTTTACCGGCCTTAAACGCTGTTTTGCAGTGATCAATCGCAGGCTGGCCGGTCTCCACATTGGTAAACGTGATTTCGATTACAGTATCAGCGTTTGACTGGGTGATGGTTTCGATGCTGTCCCAACCGCGCACGAGCCCTTCGGTATCAGGATAGTTTTCCACTGTTCCGTCTTTCTTCAGACAATCAAGAACCTTCTGCATGTCAAGGCCTTCCGGGTGGTGAAGGGAGCCTTTGTATAAATCGGAAACGGAAACTACCAAAAAATCGGAACCAAAGGTTTCTTTCAGCCAGCTCCCCCGTTCCAGCAGTATTTCTGCAAGACCGCGTCCCACTCCGCCAAACCCGATAAAATCTAATTTATGCGGCATATTTTTTCCTCCCAGTCTAATCTGTCTTGTGCTTTGTCATATAGTGTACAGCTGCTCCTGCAAGCAGGGAAGCGCCAATTGGTAAAATGGTTTCTTCAATATCAAACTGGGGCATGTGCAGCCCACTGTCTGCACGATCAGGATAACCTGCGCCGAGAAACATCATGCAGGACGGCACCTGGCGGGCCATGTAACTAAAATCTTCTCCGCCCATGCCGTAGGATTCTTCGTGAATGACCGTTTCCGGGTACAGTTCTTCAAGCACCGCCCGGTAAACCTTTACCGCATCGGGACTATTAACGAGTGCCGGCTCGCCTTCAGCAATCGTTACCTCCTGGGAGGCGTTCATCGATTCTGCTATGCGAAAGGCCTGCTGAAGCTCTTCGCGAAGCCGCTTACGGGTGGCGTCCGAATAGCTGCGCATCGTGCCGCGGATACGGACTTCGTCGGGTATAACGTTGGTCGACGCTCCTGCCTTTAATTCACCGATACTTACAACCGCCGGTTCAAGCGGAGATGTCCGGCGGGAGACGATTCCCTGCATCGCCTGCATCACAAATGTGCTGATCCAGACCGGATCCGTGGCGAGGTGCGGGTAAGCCCCGTGGCCGCCGCTTGCGCGGATGATCCCTTCAAACGTATCAATGCCTGCCATGCTCGGACCTTCCTGCAGCCTTACATGACCCGGCGTGTACTCAGGGTCCATGTGCAGCGCAAAGGCTGCTTCGGCTCCTTCGAGCCATCCACGGCTGATTAAATAAGGACTGCCGGTGCTTCCGTATTCATCCGTATCTTCTTCAGCCGGCTGAAAAATAAACCGGATTGTTCCGTTTAAATGCTCCTGCTGCTTGTGAAGCACAGAACAGGCGCCAAGCAGCATGGCGGTATGGGCATCGTGCCCGCACGCATGCATTTTCCCTTCATACGTGGAAGTGTAATCACAGTCATTTTCTTCCTGGATCGGAAGGGCGTCAATATCAGCGCGCAGAATGACGAGAGGGCCGTCACCGGCCCCGAGCTCTGCGATCACGGCCGTGTCGAGACCCGTCTCTTCTCTTCCGCTGTATACTGTTAAATGCTCAAGCCCGGCAAGCGCCTGTCTAATAAACGCTGCCGTTTCATGCTCTTCAAAGCTCAGCTCCGGCCGGCGGTGCAGACTGCGCCTCCATTCGACCAGCTGTTCTCTGATCGTTTCCGCTTCTTCTTTAATCGTTTTTGCCAATATAGTCATCGTCCAAACCGTCCTTTAGTTTTGCACGCTTTCAGCTTTTGGCAGCGAAGCCAGCGCCTGTTCCAAATCGTTGATGAGATCCTCTGTATCTTCAATGCCGACTGAGTAGCGCACGAGGCTTTCGGGAATACCGAGCGCTGCCCGCTCTTCCGGCGTATTTTCCACATGGCTTGTCGTTCTTGCCGGTCCTACCGTCGTTTCCACTGATCCCAGGTTTGCTGCCCGGTTCGCGTATTCGAGTTTTGGCAGGAACTGGCGAACAGCATCCATTCCGCCTTTTAATGAGAAGCTGAACATGCCGCCAAACTGATTCATCTGTTTTGCTGCAATGTCGTGACCCGGATGGGTTTTAAGCCCCGGATAGAATACCTGATCGACCTGCTCGTGATTTTGCAGGTGTTCAGCGATTTTCATCGCGGATTCACACTGCTGGCGCACCCGGAGATGAAGCGTCTTCATGCCCCGGATCATCAAGTAGGCAGCCATCGGATCCATCGTCGCTCCATTGATTTCACGGTAATGGAAGACTTTCTCCACCAAATCTTTCCGGCCGCATACTGCTCCGCCGAGGGCATCTGCGTGCCCGCCCAGAAACTTCGTCGCACTGTGAATAACAAGATCCACACCAAATTCGAGCGGATTCTGGTTGATCGGGGTGGCAAATGTGTTGTCAACAAACACAAGCGCTCCCACTTCCTTTGCCACACTGGTCATTCGTTCGATATCAGTAATTTTCACCGTTGGATTGGTCGGTGTTTCCAGGTATAAAATATCGCAGCCTTTACGAACTTCTGCCTCAATTTCTTCATGGTTGCCTGTTTCGCAGAGCGACACATCAATGTCCATGTGCGGCAGAAATTCGGTAAAGATTTTATTTGTACCACCGTACGTATCCCTCATGGATACTACCCGGTCACCTGGACGGAGGAACGTAGCCAGAGAGTTGCTGATCGCAGCCATGCCGGTCGAAAAACTTGTAGCCGCCTCAGCGTCTTCCAGAATTCTGATTTTTTCTTCGAACGATTGCAGGGTAGGGTTAGTATTCCGACCATAGATATGCCCTTCTTTTTTTCCAGTTGCCACGTCATACCAATGGTCTAAATCATCGTACGTATAGGCAACACTGTGGACTACCGGAACCTGGGTAGCTCCAAATGCCCGGTATTCTTTTTCTCCTGCCCATACTGCTTTTGTCGAACGATTAATGTGTGTGTTTGTCATGATTGAACACAACCTTCCCTGTTACTATTTTTTCTCTATCTTCAGTGTATAGGTTATTTGGCCAAATTCCATTCACACAATTGTATGAAGTTTCGCACTTTCTTTTGCACAATGTGCATGACACATTATCTCCCATGCAAATATGGTAAAATAATAATTAGAAGGTGAATTTACGTTTTTGGTATTGTAAAGGGGTGTCTGGCGATGATTTCTATGCAACAAGTATTACAGCTTCCGATTATGAATACGGCCCTTCCACTAACATCAAATGCCGATTCAAGTTCTATTACCGTCTACTGGGCATCAGTTATAGAAACGCCTGTGGAAGATTTCGTCCGTCCGAGAGAATTAATTTTAAGCTCCGGGATCGGCTGTCAAAATGACAGGGAGCTGCTTGAGTTTATTGAGGAGCTGATGGAAGCGGGGGCGAGCGGTTTAATTTTATCCGTCGGCCACTACATTTCCTCGATTCCTGACAACGTGATCGACTTTTGTGAAACAAAAGCATTTCCACTGGTGGAAATACCCTGGGAAATCCGCTTTTCAGACATTACAGAAGCAATTTCTGAAGCCCTTCATAAAAGCTCACTGCGCTCGATCGACGTTTCAAATAAAATCCGTACAGATCTTCTCGAAATTATTCTTGAAGGCAAAGGTATGGAGGCAATTGCCTCTTATGTATACAAGCAGTTGCATATACCGATGCTTGTAGTGGATAAGCGGGGACGCCTGAAGACTCAGACGGACCATTCGTCGGACCTCGCCGAATGGTGGAACCAGTATTTAAGCCAGGGAGGCAATCCGCTTTTTCCTCCTTTTCAGCAGACAGATCCTGAAAAGAGCCTGCCGGCGAACATGGAATGGATGGATACAGATGCCGGGACACTGCTGCGCTTAACCGTGCAGACGACCCAGGACATTCAGGGGTATATGATCCTTCAGTGGCCCACTCATAAAGAAAAGCACGATGTATTTGAAGAATACACCCTGCTTTTGCTTGAACACTCGGTCACTACTTCCGCTCTCTGCTTTTTGCATGACCAGACGGCACTTGAAACTGAAATGCGCCTGAAGGATGATTTTGTCTGGAGTCTGGCAAAGGATAATTATGAATCACGGGACCAGGCGCTTTCGCGTGGCAAATCATTAGGCTATAACCTTGAGCTCCCTTATATCTGCTTTGTGGCCAAACCTGAAAATGTTGAACGGGTTTTTCATGCAGAATCCCCGCCGCTTTCCTATGACCACTGGCTCGAACAGATTGGTTATATGTTTGAAGAGGAAGTCTCTCACGCGAGCCGTTATTTAAAAGCACGTGTGATGAGTACGTTCCAGAAATCAGAGCTGATAGTTTATCTCGAAATGCATCCAACCATGATGTATGACACAGTGTATTATTTCGCAGAGACAGTGCAGTATCGTCTCGAACAAAAAATCCCCCACCTTGTCATTTCCTGGGGTGTAAGCAAGACGGCCGCGCCCTGGGAATTTGTGACAAGCTTTTCCGAAGCTTTTTCTGCTCTTGATGCCGGGCGCAGACAGCGGGGATTCGGCTACATTCATACGTATGAAGACACGCGCTTTGACCGGGCTCTGATGTCTCTCGCTAAAAATGAAGAAATCCGCCAGATCGCTGAAGCTACAGTCGCCCCCCTCCATCATTATTCCGTCGAACGGGGCATTGATTTAATGAAAACGGTGCGTACCTATAATGAATGCAAGGGCAATGTCAGTCAGACCTCCCGGGAGCTTAACCTCCACCGCCAGTCCTTGTTATACCGTTTGAAAAAAATCGAATCACTCACAAGCTGTGATCTGAATAATTCCGATGATCTGTTTTTAATTGAGCTTTCCATTCGGCTGCACACAGCCGGGGCTCTATTTGTCACCGATGAGCGTACTCCACACGTATAAATAGGATACAGATACGAAAATAACTCTGCCCGCGGGCAGAGTTATAATAGTTTTTGCCGCTCATAATCGGCTTTTACTGCATGGAGCGTTTTCAGCGATTTTTGAGAGAATTCATCCTCTTTATTTTTGAGCTCCTGCTCATACTCATCAAACGCCTGTCGCAGAGATTCTTTATACGTCATGTCCGGAACTGTTTCGAGCGGCTTTACCGCTTTTTTCTGTACCCAGATTTTTTCTTTTTCCGCCAGTGCCCGGCGTTCGTGGAAAATCGGCACGTTTGTCTTCTTCGGCTGGTGCAAGTCTCCCTGCCGGGGATGCTCAAGGACTACCTTTACTTCCATCAGCCACTGTTCGGGATTTTCTTTTACAGGGCTTCCAACGTAAACTCCTGATTTATAAGGAAATCGATACTGTTCCATGTTTTTTCCACCTTTCCAGTCAGCCTCCCGGCGTTATAGCAACAAACCATTCCCACAGCATTTCTGCCCAGGGGACCAAATGCGTGTTTGTCCATTCATTGTATTCGTCCCATCCAAGAAGCACCTGGGCCATCTCCCCGGAAAATGAAACCATTACAAACAATAACGCCGTTGCTAAAATAAGTACGATGATGGCTGCGTAAACAATTACTGCTGTTAAAATCCCATTTGCAACTTTTTTCAATATGGCTCCTACTCCAAGAAAGTTTTAATCTATTGTACCAGATTATTAATAAAAATTCATTACAGTACGTGAAATTTAAAAATTCTTTCCTAAAAAGGCCCGGATTACCCGGGCCTTTTTAATCTACTGCAGGTTAGTTGTCCCCATCAGAAAACGGTCGCACTCACGTGCTGCTTCGCGTCCTTCATGGATAGCCCATACTACGAGGCTCTGGCCGCGGCGATTGTCGCCTGCTGCAAATACGTTTTCATGGTTCGTAACATAGCTTCCGTATTCAGCGTTTACTGTACTTCTTTCTGTGCGTTCGATCTCCATCTGCTCAAGCAGCTCCTGCTCGGGTCCGGTAAAACCGACAGCAAGCAGCACGAGGTCGGCTTTCCAGACGCGCTCGGTTCCAGGTACTTCGTGACGGACTTTTTTGCCGTCTTCAAAGACCGTTTCCACTTCAACCGTATGGATTTCTTTTACCTGACCTTTTTCGTTTCCGACAAATTTCTTTGTCATGACTTTGTATGCACGCGGATCCTCGCCCTGAAGAGCGGCTGCTTCTTTGTGCCCGTCCTCCTGCTTGTAAACAAGTGGATACAGCGGCCACGGATTGTCTTCGGGACGATCGTTGTCTTTTTCTTTATTAATATCAAACTGGGTCAGAGAGGCGCAGTTGTGACGGAGGGAGGTCGTAATACAGTCCACCCCGGTGTCCCCGCCGCCGATGACGATCACATGCTTGTCCTTCGCGCTAATATATCTGCCGTCTTCGAGGTTCGAATCCAACAGGGATTTTGTATTTCCGCGCAGAAAGTCCATCGCATAGTGGATTCCTTTTAGACCGCGCCCTTCTGCCGGTACATCCCGATGATTCTGCGCGCCGGTACAGAGGATAACTGAATCGTATTCTTCGTCGAGCTGTGCGGAGGTAATATCTTTTCCTACGTCGACACTCGTCCGGAATTCGATGCCCTCTTCTTCCATAATATCTGTTCTTCTTGTAATTGTTTCATTCTCAAGCTTTACTTCCGGAATACCGTAGGCAAGCAGCCCGCCGATGCGGTCGTCTTTTTCAAATACCGTCACCATATGACCGGCCCGGTTTAACTGCTGGGCAGCCGCAAGTCCTGCCGGCCCGGAACCAATCACCGCTACTTTTTTGCCAGTTCTCGTTTTTGGGGGATCAGCTGTAATCCAGCCTTCCTTAAAACCTTTTTCCACGATGTGATATTCAATGGATTTGATGGTTACCGGATCGTCGTTGATCGCTACTGTGCAGGATCCCTCGCACGGAGCCGGGCACACCCTGCCGGTAAATTCCGGGAAGTTGTTCGTTTTATGCAGACGCGTTAACGCTTCCTGCCATTTTCCCCGATAGACCAGGTCATTCCATTCCGGAATCAAATTGTACACGGGACAGCCGATTTCATCGGAACCAACCATGGAAGTACCGGCCTGGCAGAACGGGATTGCACAGTCCATACAGCGGGCGCCCTGTTCCTGAAGCTTGTCTTCGGGCATCATGACCTGGAACTCCTGCCAGTTTTTCACCCGCTCGAGCGGGTCCAATTTACTTGGAGCTTCTCTTTTGTATTCTAGAAAACCTGTTGGTTTCCCCATTTCCCTCACTCCCACTTTTAACGTTGTATGCTGTTCATTCAACGCCTTTATTCGAAAAGCCAGGAAGGCTCTGTAAGCCTTCCCGGACTATTAATTTCCAGTGACTTTTTCTTTATCTTTGTCCTCTTCCGTCGTTGCTTCCTGGAAAGCTTCGAGCACAGCGTCTGCTTCGCTCAAGCCGTTGTCTATTCTTTCCTGGATCGATTGCAGCATTGCCTGGTAGTCATATGGAATGACCTTCACGAAATGCTTGCGTTCGGTCTCCCAGGCGGCCAGTATGCGTGCTGCTGCTTCACTGCCCGTTTGTTTTCCGTGCGCTTCAATCATTTGCTGGATCTCCTGTTCATCCCCGGCAGATTCGATCACTTCGAGGCCAACCATTTCACTGTTGTACTTACTTTCAAGCGTATGATCAGGGTCGTATACGTACGCTACGCCGCCCGACATGCCTGCTGCAAAGTTTTTTCCGGTGACACCAAGATTAACGACAACACCGCCGGTCATATATTCACAGCCATGATCCCCGACGCCTTCGACGACGACTCTTGCCCCACTGTTTCTGACACAGAACCGCTCGCCCGCTACCCCGCGAATATAAGCCTCGCCGGAAGTAGCTCCGTAAAACGTCGTGTTTCCAATAATAATATTGTCTTCGGCATCAAATGTAGAAGTATCCGGCGGCGTGACGATCAATTTTCCGCCTGACAGACCTTTGCCAATATAGTCATTGGCATCGCCAACCAGGCTCATCGTCATGCCTTTAGGAATAAACGCCCCAAAGCTCTGGCCGGCCGAACCGTAGAAAGTAAATCTGATAGTGTCCTCCGGCAGGCCTTCGGAACCGTACTTCTGTGTAATTTCGCTTCCAAGCATCGTCCCGGCCACACGATTGGTGTTTTGGATATCAAACTCTCCAAACACCGGTGTCTGTGATTCAAGGGCATCCTTTGCCGCATGCTTTAACGTCGTTTCGTCAAGGGAGATGTTCAGCTCGTGATCCTGTTTAATATGAGCCACGTGCTTGGATTGATTTTTCGCTTTCGGACGGTGAAGCAGGTTCGACAAATTCACGGTCTGTGCCTTTTTATTGTCCACCGAGTCTACCTGCTTCAGCACTTCGGTATGTCCGACCATATCATCAATGCTTTGGAAACCGAGTTCTGCCATGATTTCACGAAGCTCTTCGGCCACAAAGGTCATGAAGTTTACGACGTTGTCCGGCTTGCCCATGAACTTTTTACGCAGTTCAGGGTTTTGGGTCGCAACACCTACCGGGCATGTATCGAGATGACACACACGCATAATGACACAGCCGAGTACAACGAGCGGGGCGGTGGAAAATGCATATTCTTCCGCCCCGAGAAGTGCGGCCACCGCTACATCACGGCCAGTCATCAGCTTCCCGTCTGTTTCCACTGAAATCCGGTTACGCAGATTGTTCATGACAAGCGTCTGATGCGTCTCGGCCAGACCGATTTCCCATGGGAGGCCGGCATGCTTGATGCTTGTGCGGGCAGCGGCACCTGTGCCGCCGTCGTAACCACTGATGACTACATGGTCAGCACGCCCTTTCGCCACGCCGGCAGCAATCGTCCCAACGCCTGTTCCTGAAACGAGCTTCACACTCACCCGGGCATTCGGGTTGGCATTTTTCAAATCGTGGATCAGCTCAGCTAAATCTTCAATCGAATAGATATCATGGTGCGGAGGCGGCGAAATCAGGCCTACACCAGCAGTGGTGCCACGCACTTCCGCAATCCACGGATATACTTTTTTGCCGGGAAGCTGGCCGCCTTCGCCAGGCTTTGCCCCCTGAGCAATTTTGATTTGTATTTCGTCGGCGTTGACCAGGTAGTGACTCGTAACACCAAAACGTCCCGAAGCCACCTGTTTAATCGCACTACGGCGCAGGTCGCCATTTTCATCCGGGGTAAACCGCTCTGGGTTTTCCCCGCCTTCGCCCGTATTTGATTTCCCGCCAATACGGTTCATGGCTATTGCAAGTGCTTCGTGAGCCTCCTCGGAGATGGACCCGAATGACATCGCTCCGGTTTTGAAGCGTTTAAAGATATTTTCTGCCGGCTCCACTTCATCGATACTGATCGGTTCGCGGACACCTTTGTTAAATTCAAGCAGGCCGCGAAGTGTTGTCTGCTCCTGTTCCTGTTTATCGATAGCGTCTGAATATTTTTTAAACAACGTAAAGTCATTGGTTTTTGCAGCATGCTGGAGCATATGGATCGTATGCGGATTGTATTGATGAGGTTCACCGTACCGTCTCCACTGCAGGTCATCCCCGGGGTCAAGCGTCATATCCAGTCCTTCACGGTCATTGTAGGCCCGGAAGTGGCGTTCAAGAACGTCTTCTGCAATGATTTCCGTGCTTACACCGCCGATTCTCGAGGACGTCCATGTGAAATAGCGGTTGATTACTTCATCATTAATGCCGACGGCTTCAAAAACCTGCGCCCCCCGGTAACTCTGTACCGTGGAAATGCCTATTTTTGAGAGAACCTTCATGATGCCTTTTGTAGCACCTTTAATATACGTGCTTACCGCTTCAACATACGAACCTTCCATTAATCCTTCTTTTATCATGTCATCGACCGAATCAAAGACGAGGTACGGATTGATTACTTCTGCACCGTATCCAAGCAGCACTGCAAGATGGTGTACTTCCCGGGGCTCGGCACTCTCAAGCACCAGACTCACGTCTGTACGGCGGCCTGTCCGGATGAGATGGTGATGCAGCCCGCCGACCGCAAGCAGCGCCGGTATCGGAGCATAGCTCCCATTCACGTCACGGTCGCTTAAAATAAGGATAGTTGAGCCTTCATCGATGACCTGGTCCGCCTGCTCAAATATACGTTCGAGGGCGTGTTCCATTTCATTGGCTCCTTTTGCTGCTTCAAAGACGATGGAAAGCGTAGAAGCTGCAAATCCTTCGAGTTTATTGGAGCGGAGCTTGGCTAAATCTTCATTATTGACAATCGGCTTTTTTAAATACAGCTGCTGGGCATGCGATGGCTTTGGATCGAGCAGGTTGCCCTGCTTTCCGATAGTCGTGCCGACAGCAGTGACTATTTCCTCGCGGATAGCGTCTATCGGTGGATTTGTCACCTGTGCAAACAGCTGTTTAAAGTAGTTGTACAAAAGCTGGGGCTTTTTCGAAAGCACAGCAAGCGGAGAGTCGTAGCCCATCGAGCTGACCGGATCACCCGAGCCGGTGGCAAGTGGCTTAACCACTTTTTCAAGTTCTTCATACGTATAGCCAAAAGCAAGCTGGCGCTGCTCCAGCTTTTCAAAATTGGTATTATATACGTCCTGGCTCTCAAGCACATCCTCTAAATCCGTCAGGTATTCATCGGTCCATTCCTGGTACGGATGCTCGCCGGCAATTTTATCCTTGATCTCTCCATCAGGAACGATGCGCCCTTCTTCAAGATCTACAAGCAGCATATGGCCGGGATGCAGACGTTCTTTATACAAGACGTCTTCAGGAGCTATATCAAGCACCCCTACCTCTGAAGACATGACAATCTGGTCGTCTTTAGTAACGTAATAACGGGCCGGACGCAGGCCGTTTCTGTCGAGACAGGCGCCGATCTGGCTTCCGTCGGTGTATGCGATGGCTGTAGGCCCGTCCCACGGCTCCATTAAGCAGCTGTGATACTGATAAAACGCACGTCTTTTTTCATTCATGAGCGGGTTGTTCTGCCACGGTTCAGGAATCATCATCATTGCTGCATGAGGCATTTTATGTCCGGACAGTGTCAGAAATTCAAACGCGTTATCAAACATCGACGAGTCACTGCCCTCAGCATCTACGACCGGATGAACCTTCTCCATATCGCTTCCGAAGAGAGCTGATTCAAACTTCGGCTCTCTGGCATGCATCCAGTTAACATTTCCTTTAATCGTGTTGATTTCCCCGTTATGGATAAGGTAACGGTTCGGGTGCGCCCGCTCCCAGCTTGGAAACGTGTTGGTGGAGAAACGGGAGTGCACAAGCGCCAGCGCCGTTTCAAACTGCCGGTCGTTTAAATCTTTGTAAAACTGGTTCAGCTGCTCTGTTGTAAGCATTCCTTTATACACAATGGTCCGCGAGGACAGGCTTGCAAAATAGAAGCTGTCCTGGTCATGAAGCTTAACTCCGTGCTCATGCTCAGACCGTTTTCTGACAATATACAATTTTCGCTCAAAATCTTCTCTCGTTTGTACATTTTCCGGGCGTTTAATAAACAGCTGACGTATGGCAGGCATAGCTGAAAGTGCCGCATTTCCAAGCATGGAATCATCAGAAGGCACTTCGCGCCAGCCGAGCAGCGGAAGCCCCTCTTCTTTCACCATTTTTTCGATGGCCTGTTCGCACTGCGCGCGACGGGTGTTATCTACAGGCAGAAACAGCATTCCCACCCCGTAATCACCTTCCTCCGGCAGTGAAAAACCAAGCTCATTTTCTTTATTTTTAAAGAAACGGTGTGGGATTTGCAGAAGCATTCCAGCGCCGTCCCCAGTATTTACTTCATCTCCCTGGCCGCCGCGGTGGTCCAGGTTTCTTAAAATTTGCAATCCTTTTTCGACAATGTCATGTGACTTTTTCCCTTTAATATCCGCAAGAAAGCCAATTCCACAGTTATCCTTTTCAAACTGGGAGTCATACAAGCCTTCTTTATAATTTTTTCTAGGCAATAACATATACCCCTCTCCACCTCTCTCCATGGTGTCCAAATTTAAATTGGTTTGCATATTATATCATTTTTCTAAACATTCGACAAATTAAGATTTGAGTTTCACTAGTCATGTAAACGCTTATAGGCAGGCCTGCAGGCTTTTATTCTTTTAACACTTTTTATATTCATACGCTTTAAAGAATAAATATTCAACCTTATACATGCCATTCATAATGGCTGGTGCCGACCCGGGCGTCTGTCATCCGTTCGAGCATCGTAATTTTTCCGTCTTTTCGTACAATAAACATAGTCTGGCATCTCGTTTTGTATTCGGGGAGATCAATAAACATCGAGGAGAGCTGTTTCTCAAGCTGTTTGTCTATTCCTGTATCAGGAAGATCCTGGTCGGCGGCTGGCTCTGCATTTTGCATTGCTTTAAAAAAGGCGTCATGGTTGAGCGTGTTCCCTGAGGAAGCAAGCAGTGTTTCCACATGTTTTTTTGCTTTTTCGACCTTCGGCCACGGCGTGTTCAAAGATGCATTACTAAGCGCTTGAACACCGGGGGCAAGACGCTCTGCATGCGGCCCTTCCTTGTGATTATGTAAATAAAACAATTCCTTATCTGAACCGGCAATCATATTAAACCCTCTGTATTCGTTCCGTTCTCTTTCCACCACTTCAAGTGCCTGCTTCGTTTCGCCCCGCAAAAATCGCAGCGGCAGATGCCCGCGTGATTTCTCCCCGGCTTCCATACCCGGCCTGCGGATATTTGTTACAGCTGCAAACCGTCCGGAAAGACTGCCTCCCATCCATGTACCGCCCTGCTGTAAATCCTTCCCCGCCACGATGCCTTCTCCCTGCCATTTATGAAGGCGTTCAGTCGGCCGCTCTAAAAACTCATCCCGGTTAGAAACTACGACAAGCGGAAACCATGGATGCATCTGATACGCAAAAGCAATTAAACACATGCCATTCGTTCCTTTCTTCTTTCAGCGGACCATCCCTGCAAGCTGGAGCTGATTTGTCTTTAGCCGCTTTCATTTTGTGTATAGAGCATATACTGCTTCTATAATATGTTACAAAAAATTTTCAAAATTGCAAAGTAAAATGATTTATTCTGTTCATCCGGAAACCTCTTTTTCCAATGGACATTTTTTTACTATTGCCCGCTCTAATGCTAAACTGTAAGTATTATACTTCCTATTTATAAACTATTGTTAATGATCATACGATATATAAGTAAAGGCCCCGCCGAATTCACTATGAGGAGGAATCCGTATGACTGATGAGCCCAACACAAATCAAGAAGATTTAACTCCCTCCACAAACGAAGGGAAAAGCAAGCAAGAAGCTGAAAAATTCATTGAACGCTTCAAAAATGAAAAAGATACAGACCAGCTCGTAAGTACTCTCGGCGGTCTAGGGGAAGCTGAGCAGCGCAAAGCCGGCGACTCCCTTGAAGCATTGAAGCGTCCTGTCCGGGAAATGATGGATCAAAAAGACAATGAGCTTCCCGATAAGCTTCATGAATTAAAAACGGTGGTCGGCGAACTTGAACCGGAATATTTGAAAGAAGGCCGCCTGCAGAAAACGATGAACAAAATTTTACGCCGCGACCCGGTTGAACAATACGCGAAAAAGTACGAAACAGTGGAATCCCAGGTGGACAATATTATTCACGGCCTACTCGCCGGCCGGGACAAGCTGCAGGAAGACAACGTCATGCTTGAAGAATTAAAAGAAACGGCCATTAAGCGCATTGATGAGCTAGAAACGCAGATTGAAACCGGCAAACAGCTGAATTCCATGCTTGAGGAAGAAATGCTCGAGGAACAATGGCGCGACAACCCGGCCGCTATTCAAAAAGGACAGCAGAAAGTAATATCCCGGGTAAAAAATATGACCCAGGCGGTTATGGTCCTTCAGCAGTCGATTGCTTCAATCGACCTGATTGTCGATAACAACGGAAAGCTTGAAGAAGCGATTTTTAACGCCATTACCATGACGAAAAACATCGTTACCGTCACCGCTTCCATCCAGCTTGCTCTTGGCAATCAGCGGAAAGTGATCAACGCGGTGCAGAGCGTCAACGAATCTACTGAAAATATGCTCACCAACAATGCACGCATGCTGAAAGAAAACACGGCCGACACCCTGAAGACACTCGAAGAACCGGCTATTGCTCTTGAAACGTTCCAGCAGGCTTATCAGGATGTGTACGAAGCCATCCAGATGACGGAGCAGTCCAATGAACGTATTGTCGCCTCAAGTAAACAGTTCATTTCCGAAATGGATGAATTAAACAAGCAGATGAAACACAAATTGTTAAACTGATAGATACCAACGTATAGGACGGTGAATCCCTTGGCTAACAGATGGTTCGAACATCCCTGGGTTGAACGCTTCCTGCCGGACCATATGCGCCCGGTGGATGAT
Source organism: Marinococcus halotolerans DSM 16375 (assembly GCF_000420725.1). GTDB lineage: Bacteria > Bacillota > Bacilli > Bacillales > Marinococcaceae > Marinococcus > Marinococcus halotolerans. The sequence goes on from NZ_ATVM01000001.1 coordinate 127,105, forward strand.
CATATCTTCTCCGACAGCCACGGATTGTTTATCGTGGAGGAAATGGAAGCCGCGATCGACCGGGTGATTGCCCGCGCGGATGAACTCCGGCAGTCCAAGCGCCTGAAACGCGAAAATGAACTTTTTTTGTTCCGTATGAAGCTGACCGCCCGGCGTATCCGCATTACAAGCTTTGAAAAAGAGCGGTCGCAGGCGGCCATTCAAAAAACAGTGACGATTGACTACGTACGAAGTACTGACAGCCACACCCCGGCTTTTTTGCGGGAAGCGCTGGTGCATTATATGAAAAACGGAAAAATGCATGCCCGCAATATTGAAAAATCGTCCTACTTTCAGCATATTTTCCGCAAGCTTGAAGTGCTCGATTACACCCTTCAGGGCCGGGCGCCCCGGGACATTCAGCTGCAGACAGCCGAACCGGTTCAGAAAGAGGAAGTGCCGGAAGACGAGCCAGTAAAATGGCATAAAGCACTCGACCGGTTTCATCAGCACTATGTGAAACAAAAGGGCAGCCTCCCGGCAGACATTCATCAGGAGCTGCAGCAGATCGACAGCGAGCTTGAGGAGCTGCGCTCTTCGCCCTCCCTGCAGTTTGATGTGGAGGATGAGTATTTGGTCGAGCGGATGCTGGGCCGTGAAATACCGGACCTGATCGAAACGTACAGGCTGCTTGAACCGAAGCACCGCAGCGAACAGCACGGCGCTCTGCTGCAGGCGCTTGAAGCGATGCGCGGGCGGATCAGCTCGCTGCGCATGGAACAAAACAATGTGCACGCCCGGAAAATGCGTCAGCTGTTAAAGGTGAACGAAAAAAGATATCGTCAGGAAAAGAAATTTTAAAGGGATAAAGCGAGGTCCATTATGAAACGACAAGAAGCATTCGAGCATCAAGGCCGCCCCGTGGTTGTCGATTACGGCAGATCCGGGGCCTATTACGGTATTTTAGAGCAGACATCCGCCGCTCCCAGGAAAATTTGGGAAGGGCATGTCCGGATTCAGCAGGCCCACCGCCTTCCGGAGGTGGCAAAAAAAGAAGCGGTGCATGAATTTAACCTCGAAACCATTATTGTCCCGGGAACTAAAATTTACGCTGCTGACGACCGTACCTCTGCTTCCTACGAGCATTCCGTCGTACAGCTGCTTGAAAAAGAGATCTCTTCGCCACTCGTCTCCTATAGCGATAAAAAAGAATGGAAGCGCCTGCTGCATTCTCTTTCCGTTACTTTTACACCGGAACCAAAAGAGCCTCAGGAAGAATCTTATATTTATTATGAAATTCACCGCTCACGGGGAAACGTATTTCTCAGGGAGGTACCGGACGGCCAGGCCCTTGACATTGAAGACTGCCCGTTTGAACTCGAAATTTCTCCTGCCGGTCTGCCCTGGCGCCGCGCGGTCCATTATTACGATATGTATTTCCGTAACGACCACGGCCAGATATTCGAGCTGCAGGAGCATGACCATGTCCGCATTCACAGTGATCAATTCCGGCCGTTTGCCATCTTTTTAAATGAGCTTGAAGATCCTTCCCGCTACAGCCTGGTTAAAAATATTCATTCCAACGGATTCAGCAAAGACGATCTGGTTGAATGCCATAACCATCTGCTGTATCAATTAATGCAGGAACCCGAAGAAACTTCTTTTACCGGAGTAAATTTTCTCTATTTCCGAAAACAGCAGTCCGTACTCATCGTGCAGCACCATTATGAACGGACTCTGCACGCAGACGACGAGGACTATGTGTTCGACCGTTTTGAAATTACGACCGATAAGGGCGCGCGCAACCTGTTTATCTATACAAACTCGTTTGCCCGGGGGCAGTAACCACCCACTATGCAAAAAGGCTTTTGAACCGAGGTTCAAAAGCCTTTTTCCTGTGTTTTTTCCTCCTGGTCCCATGTTTTCTGATACCAGGAAAAATAGGCTGCTTCCTCCTTTTCATCCACATCCCGTAAATAAACCGTCCGCCCGGTGACGCTGCTGATGACTGAAGCCGAAACCGTATACAGCCTCCGTCTCCGCTGGAAAAAAGACTGTGTGTTTTCCAAATATTGAATCCGTCGTTTAGGGACAAAATTATAAATGGCACTCCAGGCCCTTTCCCGGACAATCAGCTGCTTTTCTTCCACCTTCATTCCCGAGCCTCTATAGCATATCCAGCCCCACCAGGTGAAAAACAGCGGCACTGCTGCAGCTGCCCACCCGTAGGGCACCCAGATGGCCGTGGGGATAAATACCAGCCACCAAAAAACCGATGCCCGGAACATATATCTTCTCGCCGCCCGTTTTGGCAGTTTGTTTATCTTTTCCGGAATCAGGGCCGTATCATCAATTTGCTCCATAAAGGTATGTAGCTGCTTTTGGTGAATCAATGGCAGCAGCATGATCGAATTCTGGCCCCGTTCGGTGCTTCCACCGGCACTGTCGATATAAACTGCCCACATGCCGAGCGCCTGTCTGGCCGGGTTACTGATAAAACGTATACACGTAATCCGGTGCATCTGAAGCGTAATCTGCTTTCGTTCGAGGAGTCCCCACGTGATTTCAAGATCATTCCCAGTGCGGTTCACCTTGAAATTACCGTGCTGAACGAGCGTCCATGCCGACGAAACGAGCCAGCTGAGCAGCGCTGTCACCAGCAGCCCCCCGATAATAAACCAGTAGCTGAGCTCAATCAAAACGCCAATCGACTGCTCGACCCACGCATCCGGAAGAAAATTTCCCACCTGGGAATACAGGCCGGCAAGAGCCGCAAAAATAATACCCGCCCGGCCGGAGGTAAGCCCGGCCGTGAAAATGGTGCGCATCGGCACATTCCAGGAAAACGACGGTTCTGCCGGTTCTGCGGCTATGCCGTCCCCGGAAAGATCTTCTGTTTCTTCATCAGCTGCATGAGAAGATTTTTGAATCAGCGCCGCCTGTATAATATCTGCCTCTTCCCGGCGCATCGCCTGAACCGAAGCCTCCGCTTCTGCGCCTCCGCCTGCTGTTTCAATATTAAGACGGACCAGACCGAACATCCGCTGGATGATACCGGCAGTGATATCTACCGACTGGACACGCTGGCTGCGGATGAATCGTTCTTTTTTCACGAAAATGCCGTAATGGATCTGAAGCTCCCGCTCAATCAAACGGTAACGAAAAAAGATCCATTTCATAATGCTGCTGATGACGATGAACAGCACTAACAGTAAAAAGATCCAGTTAACTGGAAGCGGCCCGGAAGCGGTACCGCCAGCAAAAAATGTAATAATAAGCGGAAAAAGAAAATCCTTCAGCTGCCGGAAAAATACGGTGACAATGGCTGCCGGATGCATTCGTCTCCATTCATTCATCGTCATCATCCGTCCCTGCCAAAAAGGCGATCCGGTTGCGCAGCTCCGGTGCCGTCTCTTCTTTAAGCGCTGGAATTTCATGCATTCCGGCTGCGGTGGAAATAGTCACCGCGGAAAGCCCGTACCGCTTGTATATTGGCCCCTGGGCTGTATCCACGTGCTGAATGCGCACCATGGGAATCAATACGTGTTTAGAAATAATCACACCGTACTGAAGCTCTACCTCTGTTTCATACACCTCGTAGCGCCAGCGCTGCCATTGCCATTTCGGCAGCACCCATGCGTACCAGACAGAAAAACAAATTAAAAATCCCAGGATGGCGCCAAGAACCCACCGGGCCCATTCGGGCCATCCGAACCAGAAGGCAAGCACAAGTAAAGCAAAAGGGATGAAAGAAACAATGGTCATTTCAATCATCCCCTTGAAACGCCAGACCGTCAGCGCATCTTCAGATATGCGCTGCGACGGCGCCGGCCTTGTTACATTTTCTTCCCCATAGATGCCGTCATTCATTCCTCATCCTCCACGTAAATAATCGTGACTCCTTCATCCTGCAGCACCTTCAGCACTGCGTCGTTCAGTGTTTCATCACGAAGAAGGCCGAGAGAAGCGGCCAGCTCAAGCTCTTTTAAATCGCCATTTTCAGCGTCCTCAATCAGCTCGAGCACTTCCTCCATATTTCGTTCTTCAAGCTGCTGTCGTACTTCTGCTTTCGTCATCGTTCAGGCTCCTTCCCTTCTCTTTTACGACCGGGGCTTTCGCTCCTGCTCCATTTTCTCACTCATCTGCTTCCAGATGGACCCTTTTGCTTCTTTCCCGCCTTCAATTCGTTTCAGTGCGAGCTTAATCTGCAGATCCACTTCAAATTCCGGGTCCCCGTCGGCTTCTTTTAAAGCCTCCACGGCGGAACTGTCACCGACTTCATATAAAAACATTGCCGCACGCCAGCGCACCAGCTTATTTTTGTCCTTCAGCGCTTCAATCATGTCAGGGATGCCCGCGGGGTCCCCCAAATCAGAATACGTGTCTGCTGCTGTTCTCCGCACGGTTACAGACGGATCCTGCATCGCTTTTTGGAGGTCTGGAAGCACCTTGGAATCTTCAAGCATTCCTAGATACACGACCGCCAGCCGGCGGATGGCCGGTTTTTCATCTGCAAGTCCTTTTTGTATAACCGGGAGGTCTTCCATGGATGGATCCATCTGGTCAAAAGCCGCATAGCGCTGTTTCCAGTCCGGCTCCTCCATCATATCCATCGTTACTTTTTTAAACTTTGGCTCGGTGTTTTCTGCTTCCGGTGTATTTGCGATCCGGACCAGGCGTTTTAGCCGCTCGTCCGGGTAAGCAGCAGCAATTTCCTCTGCCATCTCGCTGCCAATCTGTTCGAGATCCTGGCCGTAACGAACCCCGTAGTCCTCCCATTTGCGCTGCATCACGATGTTATCGTCTTCAAGCTGGGCTTCAAACGCAGCGGTCTGAAAACGCTCCGGCAGGCCCTGACGTTTTTCTTCCTCGCCGGACAATAGTTTTATCTGCATCGGTATGTTTTTAAACATCTGTACCTGTGCCTGTACCTCCCCGAACGCCTCCTGCGGCTCCTCCGGCTCTTCGGCCGGCTTCTCCACCTCTTCGCCGAATGCCTGGCGCACCTGGGGCAGCAGCTGCTCCCAGTCGGCTTTTGGATGACGCTCGAGGGCCATAAAGTCAGCGACGTGATACACACCTTTAATGCCTTCGATCTCCAGCAGCCGCTGGATCGGCGCCGGAGCTTCTTCTTTATTTTCGGGTTTATAATTGCCTGTCGTTCCGGCGGGCAGCGTTTCGTTAACATTCAGCTTCATCGTATGAGGACTCGGTGTTGGCTCAATGGATGTAATATGCATGGTCAATCTCTCTCCTTTAAAATAACGTCCCAATTTGCACGTCTGATTATAGCACAGGAGAAGCCTCTCCTGCCAACCGGCTTGTGCATTTGCATTCCAAACGAGCCCGCTGTTCTGATACACTGTAATAAACACTGTTTCAAAAGCTCATGAGGAGGTTATTACGTTGCAAATCGCACTTCTTTCAGACGTACACGGTAACGCCCGTGCATTAAAAGCTGTTTTAAACGACCTGCACGCTTTATCGGTAGACCATATGTATATGCTCGGGGACCTTGCTTTTCGCGGCCCGGAGCCAAAAAATTCGATTGAAACCGTCCAGTCCCTGCCTGCAAAAGTATTGAAGGGAAACGCAGACGAATGGATTGTCCGCGGTGTCCGGGAAGGAGAAGTCCCCGAGGCCAAACGCTCGATTATGAACCAGGAGAGGGACTGGGCCCTCGAGCGGCTCTCTACTAATGATGTTAAATACTTAGAAGAGCTTCCCGAATCATTCCTCGATGAGTACGATGGCTTCCGTCTGTTCGCCTTCCACGCGGTGCCCGGCAGCCTGTTTCCTCCGGTTCCGGTCGACAGCGAGGCTTCCGTTTTTGAAGAATCGTTTTTTCAGAAGCAGGAAGCAGACATTTATGTGTACGGACACGTACACACTCCCTCCATTCGAAAAATCGGGGCTAAATGGGTCATTAATACGGGGAGTATCGGCCTCCCGTTTGACGGGGAACCGACACCATCGTACGTACTTCTGACCATCGAAGACGGGGAAATCATTCCGGAAATCCGCCGGGTACCTTATGATACGGATGAAGTTTTAGCCCAGTTTGACGCCAACGATTATCCGAACAGCGACCAGGTAAAGCGTATTATTTCTTCTGGCCGTCCGCCAAAATAACGTTTATCCAATAAAAAACCCGCCGTCCACGGCGGGCCTTTTTATATACTGTTCACCTTTTGCAGGCTTTGCATAATATCAATAAACGATGCTTTATCTCCGTACTGTGCCACAATTTCGCCCTGTTCATCAATAATAAACGTGCTCGGTACGCCTTCACATTTGTAGCGTCTGTACGTATCCACACCTTCATCCTGAAGCACCGGAAAACGATAATTGTTGTTTTCTACATACGTTTTAGGATCTTCTTCTCGCCGTTCGCGGCCGGTTACATTAATCGTAACAAACTGCAGCGGACTGTCTTCGTTCATTTGTTCATAAAACCGGTTCTTCTGCACCAGGTCCGCGGAAGAATCCGGGCACCAGGACGCCCAGAATGTCAACAGGACCGGTTTTCCTTTCAGCTGCTCAAGCGACCATTCAGCGCCGCTCGACATTTCTTTGAGTTGAAACTGAGGGGCCTGCATAGGAATCCTCCTTTTTTTCTGTTAAATCCTTTTTCAAATACGTGTGCAGCTGCTCAAGCAAATACGAGCCCGACTGCATTTTATACAGCCGCTCTCTTTCCTCCCCGCTGTCAAATACGATTAAACACGGGACACTCTGAATTTCAAGCTGCCGGGCCTGTACAGGAGCAGTATTGATATCCACTTCCAGAAATGATGCGCCGGCGTACAATTTTTCTATTGGGGCAAGCATACGTTTTGCCAGTTGGCACGTACCGCACGTCGGCGAAGTAAACAAAACCACCCGGCGTCCGTCCCCTGCTTCGAGCATTTGCTCAAGCTGCTCGTTTGTTATTCGTTCCAATTTGTTTCACCCGCTTTATATCCAGGACCGCAAACGGCTGCATCCTTAAGACACAGCCGGCTGTTTCGGTCTTTTCTTTTTACTGCGTACGAAAAGCTTCGACAAGCGCCTGATTATACGCTGGAATATCCGGCGGACGCTGACTCGAAACGATATGGCCGTCTACGACGACCGGCTCGTCCGACCACACGGCCCCTGCGTTGGTCATGTCGTCTTTAATACCGGGAGTGCTCGTGACGTGAACACCCTGCAGAATGCCTGCTGAGGAAAGCACCCAGCCGGCATGGCAGATTTCACCGATAATTTTTTTATGCTCATCCATATGCCGTACGATGGAAAGCACTTCGCTGTAGCGGCGGAGTTTATCCGGTGCCCATCCTCCAGGGACCAGCACCCCGTCATAGTCTGCCGGGTCGACATCGGCAAGTGCTGCCTCAGAGACGGCCGGCACTCCGTGTTTTCCTGTATACGATTTGCCGTTTTCTTTACCGGTAAGCAGTACTTCAGCGCCTTCTTCGCGCAAACGCATGACCGGGACCCACAGTTCTAAATCTTCAAAATCGTTTTCGACAAATGCAATAATTCTTTTTCCCTGCAGTGTCATTATGATTCCTCCTTTATCTTGCTTCTAACAGCTATTGGGCAGGCTTTAACGTGACACGGCGACTGTCCGGCTTCACGTCCCACAGCTCCTGCGGCGCCTCAAGCGGCTGCTGTACACAGCGCCGCTTCACCTCTACAGTGAAGGATTCCGTGAACGGAAACGGCTGCAGAGCTATCGTCTCTTCGTCTTCCCAATGGGCGTGGATCGTTTCATGATCAAGGGAGGCGAACGTCTGGCGGAACCCGTCCCGGAACCAGGGAACCTCCTGCTCCTTAGAAGCCCCCGGCGTATTCATGCATATATAAAGGGAGAGATCGTCAAAAAACTGAAGCAGATGAAAATGTTCAGCTGCCATCAGAAAATTCCACTGGTAGCCGACAATCAGCCGCTGCTGTCGGGCGATTTCCTCCTGCATAAATGCAATTTCCTCCGGTACCTCGGATTCTTTGAAAAACGAGCCGTAGTGGCTGCTGATCAAATACGCCTGGTACGGGTCCTCTTCTTCGAGGGCGTTGATGGTGTTGCGGTAGGCGCCGAGCTTCGGCGGGACCGGGTAATTTACAAAGGATACCGGCCAGCCGTTTTCATCAAGTACCGGCTCTTCATCAAGGGTTTTCCAGGCATCATCGTGGCGGGCCGTAGCCTGAAGCGCCGATGACCAGGATTCCTGTTTTTTAAACGTCGTATGGTGCCAATACTTCATGCACTCTCCGGAAAGAGCCGCATGCTCCTGCTGCATCATTACTTCCACCCAGCCGTTCCGATTCTCGCTGATCATTGTATCCGCTCCCTTTCTGCCCGTGTGAACCGTCTTAATTAGATAAGGAAATTAAACAGCGTTTCTTCTTTGTTGATTTCTGTATATTTGATGCCGCGGTCTCTCATTCTCGTCAACAGCTTGTCGTAGTCCGACGGATAGGTTACTTCAATGCCGACAAGCGCCGGTCCGTTGGATTTATTGTTTTTCTTGTTGTATTCAAAGCGGGTAATGTCATCGTCCGGGCCGAGCACGTCATGTAAAAATTCCCGGAGTGCGCCGGCACGCTGCGGAAAATTCACAATGAAGTAATGCTGCAGTCCTTCATAGATCAATGATTTCTCCCTCATTTCTTCCATGCGGCCGATATCATTATTCCCTCCGCTGACAATACAAACGACCGTTTTTCCTTTAATTTCTTCTTTGTGAAAATCAAGAGCCGCAATCGATAAGGCTCCCGCCGGTTCAGCTACGACGGCATTTTCATTGTACAGCTCCAGGATAGTTGTACATATCTTGCCCTCCGGAACGAGCGTAATGCTGTCTAGCAGATCCTTGCACACATCATAGGTCAGTTCCCCGACCCGCTTTACAGCAGCTCCGTCAACAAATTTGTCAATGTAATCGAGCGAGACAACGCCCTGATTTTCGATGGATGCTTTCATTCCCGGTGCTCCGGCCGGCTCGCAGCCGATAATCTTTGTAGAAGGAGAAATCGAGTTCACGTATGTGCCGACACCGGACACGAGTCCGCCTCCGCCAACGCAGGAAAATAAATAATCGATCGGCTCTTCAATATCGTTCATAATTTCCATTCCGACTGTGCCCTGACCGGCGATCACTTTTTCGTTGTTAAACGGATGCACAAATTCCATATCGTGCGCTTCGCCGTATGCGTTCGCTTCGTAGTAGGCATCGTCAAACGTGTCACCTGTAAGTACTACTTCCACGTATTCCTTCCCGAATAACTTCACCTGCGAAATTTTCTGGCGCGGAGTCGTGTTCGGCATAAAAATATGACCTTTCACTTTCAGCGCCTGGCATGAATAGGCCACGCCCTGCGCATGATTTCCGGCGCTTGCACATACCACGCCGTTTTCAAGCTTGTCCTTGGGAATGCTGCTCATCATATAGTACGCTCCGCGGATTTTAAATGAGCGCACCACCTGGAGGTCCTCCCGTTTTAAATAAATATTGGCCCCGTAACGTTCAGAAAGCACCTGGTTTTTCTGCAATGGGGTATGCGTGACCACGTCCTTGAGCGTTTGGTTTGCGATGATAATGTCTTCAATGTGTATATTCCCCATACAAGCAACGTTCCTTTCTACTTAGCGTGCATCCACTTCAAGTGTGAATGCCCGGTTAACATGATTAGTGTAAATGCTCGAAAGCGGCGGAGAATGTCTCCGCCGCTTTTTGATCCCGTTCAAACCCTTACTATTATAACATGAATATGCACACTGAAAAGCCGTCCGTTTTCCTGCTTTGTACAAAGGGTACATAAATGATAATCCCGGCAGTTCTTTATCCGCCCTATTCTTTGGTATAATGTCAGCAGAACACTTTTTCATAAACTATAAAGGGGGATTTTTTCATGAACGACATGCTGAAAAAAGGATTTTTTCTCGGGCTCGGAGCGGCTTCATACGGACGGGAAAAAGTACAAACATACCTTGATGATCTGGTGACCAAGGGAAAAATCACACCGCGGGAAGCAGACGAATGGAAAGAGGAAATGATTCAACGGGGTTCGGCCCAGAGCAACTCCTGGAACAGCCAGGCAAAAAATTCCTTCGAAAACCGGGCGGAAAGCATGGGCATCGCCACCAAGCGTGATATTGACCGTCTCGAACAAAAGCTCGACGCCATTGAAAAGGCGATGCACAGACCAGACGATCAATAACCGCCAATTTTAATTAAAGGAAGGAACGCTTCATGGCTATAACAAAAAGTATCCGGCACGCAAATCGATACCGAAAGATTGCTACTACGCTTGCGAAACACGGCTTCGGATATATTTTGCAGGAAGTGGGACTTTTTCATATTCTTTCTCTTCCTAAGCGGATTATGTCGGATCCCAACGACTGGAACACGCAGTCTATCGGGGTCCGTCTTCGGCTTGTCGTGGAGGAGCTCGGCCCTGCGTTTATCAAACTCGGGCAGCTTGTAAGCACCCGGAGAGACATCTTCCCCCCGTCCATTGTTGATGAACTTGCAAAGCTGCAGGACCACGTGCCTCCGTTTCCGTACGAAACTGCCAAATCGGTAATCGAGCATGACCTTCATGAGCCTCTCGGCAACATCTATTCCTATTTTGACGAAACTCCTATGGCCGCAGCTTCCATTGGCCAGGTACATAAAGCAGTCCTCCATGATGGCCGGGATGTTGTCGTGAAAATCAGCCGCCCGCACATCAAAGAGATTATCGAACAGGACATCGATATTCTGCGGGATCTGGCCCGGCTTCTCACCCAGCGGTTTCAATGGGCTCAGTTTTACCAGCTTCAGGATATTGTAGAGGAATACGTATCTGCAATACGGGATGAATTTGATTACTTTACCGAAGCCCGCAATGTGGAAAAAATGGCCCGGACCCTTCAGCATTTTGATTCTGTCCAGGTGCCTGAAGTGTATGAAGCCTGGTCGTCGCGCCGCGTTTTGACCATCGAATATATTGAGGGGCATAAGCTTTCCGAGCTTAATTACTCCACCGTCGAATTTGATAAAAAGAAGCTTGCGCACCATCTGGTGGATTCCTTTTTACATCAGGTGCTCCGAACCGGTTTTTTCCACAGTGACCCCCACCCGGGGAACCTGCTTTTTAAAGAAGGGAACGTCGTCGCCTACATTGATTTCGGCCAGGTCGGCCGCTTAAGCAAAAGCATGCGCAGGCAGTTCATTAACTATGTTATCGCTATGACAAGACGCAACACCCGGGACGTAGCAGCAGCTATCTATGAAATGGCCGACTTTCCCGAAGATATGGAAACGGAAATTTTTGAAGAAGATGTGGACTACCTTTTATCCAAATATTACGAAACGCCGTTTAAGGAAATTGAAATCGGCGCAGCCATCAACGATGTGTTTTCCACCTCACACCGCTACGGCATCAGCATCCATAAAGAGTTTACGATGCTTGCTAAAGCCATTATTACCGTTGAATCCATTGCCACCGAGCTCGACCCGGACTTAAGCATCGTCGAAATTGCCGAGCCGTACGGCAGGATTCTTGTTAAAGAACGCCTGAACCCACGGGATCGGATCGAGGACGTTTTCCGCGAGGGCAAGGAGCAGTTTGGCTATATCCGCGAGCTGCCAAAAGAGATTCGTTCCGCACTGAAAAAAATCAATGACGATGAACTCGGTGTCGATATACGCATGCCCCGCATCAATATTTTAATGAACAAGCTTGACCGTATTGGCAACCGTCTAAGCTTCAGCGTCATACTTCTCGCCTTCAGCATCGTGATGGTGGGCTTGATCGTCGGATCCACATTCGGGGATAACAATTCGATTCTCGTACAGCTCCCTGTCATCGAAATCAGCTTTATTGTGGCGTTCTTTCTCTTCGTCTGGCTGCTGTATGCAATTTTTCGCTCCGGCCGGTTTTGACCTCCGATATAAAGCAAAGCTGCCGGCAGAAGCCGGCAGCTTTTTTGTACATTTATAACCTGTTTGGCTCTTTTTCGATCGGAAGGTCCGGATAGGAAATCCAGTCGCTCCAGCTCCCGTTATAAAGACGCACCTGCTCGATGCCGGCTTCTCTCATGCCGAGCACATTGACGCAGGCCGTAATACCGGAGCCGCAGTAAGAAATAACTTCATCAAAGCCCTCGAGCTCCTGAAAGTGGTCACGCAGTTCACTCTGCGACTTCCATGTGCCGTCTTCGCGAAGTACATCCTTCCAGAAATAATGATAAGCACCGGGGATGTGACCGGAAACGGCGTCCACTTCTTCGTTTTCCCCGGCGTAGCGCTCGTAGCTTCTCGCATCCACCAGCGCTGCATGTTCATTGCGCAGCTGCTGCTTTACTTCTTCAAGGTGAACCAGCTGATTCGGCTCGCGGTCGATGATCATCTGCTTCATGAGCGGCGTTGGAATCTCCTCTGTTGTCGGAAACCCTTCCTCCACCCAGTGGGAATAAGAACGGTCAAGAACGTATGTATTCGTATGACCCGCATACTGCATCAGCCACCAAAACCTGGCTGCCCCCATACCTCCCTGATCGTCATAAGCTACAACGGTCGTCTGCATGTCTATGCCCCGCTCCGAGAGCACCTGAGCGAAAAAGTCCATATCCGGCAGCGGATGGCGCCCCCCATGGGTGCCTGCCTGGGCGGATAAATGCTTTTCCACATCGATAAAGACAGCTCCTGGAATATGATCCTTAACATAAGCTTCATGCCCCGCTGCTGCATCTTTTAGTTCAAACCGGCAGTCCACCACTCGGACATGCTCATCGCGGCGGTGCTCATCCAGCCATTCAGAAGAAATTAGAAAGCTCAACTTACTCTCCCCTTTCTAGGATTCCTGTGTTAACTGTGTTTGAATGCTGTTTAGAATAAACTCTACGGCCTGCAGCGTTTCCTTGAATTGTTTTTCTTTCGTTGTCCGCTGGTACGCCTGGAGAGAGGCATTCATGATGTTATCATAGGTGTCTTCCATCTGGGATTCGTGCAGGTACGGATAGCTTGTCGTCTGCACCCAGGCAGAAGCTTCCTCTTTCCATACATCTGCTTCCCCTTTTACCTTGTCGACAAACGGTTTCACTTCCTCATAAAAATCCGGGCGGTCGTCCCGTTCCTGTACTTCGTAAAAAATCTGCTCTGCTTCATCCATGCGCCGTTTCATCTGGTCACAGCTTTCGAAAAGCCCGGGCATCGAAAAAACCCCCTCTGATACAAAGAACGCTTCCCTTTAGAGGAAAGCGAATATTTTTAGGATGTGCTTTCTTCCTGATCCTGCTGGTTGCTCACCCGCTGGGCTACTGTTTCCGGCTGAATGGCCGACAGAAGCACGTGATCGCTGTCCGACAGAATAATACTTCTGGTTTTCCGTCCATTAGTCACGTCAATGAGCATCTTTCTTTCACGTGCCTCCTGGATCAAACGTTTTGTCGGGGCAGAATCAGAGCTCACAATTGAAATTACCCGTTCTGCCATCACCATATTGCCAAATCCGATATTAATCGGTGTATCGCTCATGCTATCCCCTTCCTTTCTCGTTCTTTTCTATCCTAACACGAATAACCGAGGCTTTGTCTATCATTCTAAGCACGGCACACGTAATACCCGGCTGAAATTATGGTAAAATAGCAGCAGGCAGTAAATTTTAGCAAAGGAAGATTCTCATGGCTTACCGCTACCCAAACGGAAAAGTATACCGTCCGAAAAAAAATGCTTCCTCCCGCCAGGGCCCGCCTGCGGAAAAAAGCTTTGCCAACCGCGGCATGACGCTTGAAGAAGACATTAATGAGTCCAATGAATACTACATCGCACACGACATCGGCATCATACATAAAAAACCGACGCCCGTCCAGATTGTCGATGTTCATTACCCGAAACGAAGCGCCGCGCGCATCACCGAAGCATATTTTAAGCAGGCCTCCACCACAGACTACAATGGTGTATTTGCCGGACGTTACATTGATTTTGAAGCAAAAGAAACGCGCAACAAGACAGCTTTTCCCCTGCAGAACTTTCATGACCACCAGGCAGATCATATGTACAAGGTCCAAAAGCAGGATGGCATCGCATTTGTGCTTCTTCGTTTTGCCGTACACGGAGAAACGTATTTATATGACGCTTCCCATTTTCTTCACTGGTATTACGGCCAGACAAAGCGGAAATCCATTCCCTATCAGGAAATCCAGGCACACGGCCATCCAATTTCGCTCGGTCTTCATCCAAGACTTGACTACTTAAAGGTCGTGAAAGACGTTTATTTTCATTGAGTACACTGTAACAAAACAAAAAATTGAACGTCTAATGCCTGGGCACACAGAACTAGATGCTATGTACAACGAAAGGACGAACGTCAATGAGCGACAATTACCGGTCCCGCCAGGAAAAACGGACAGCCGACCAGAAAAAACCTAAAAAGAAACAGAAGAAAAACCGCAAGCGACCGCTCTGGCAGACATTCATCATCTGGGCGCTTTCGCTCATGCTTGTCTTCATGACTGCCGGCGTCATCATTGTCGCTTATATGATTAATCAGGCCCCGGAATTAGATGCGGAGGCGATGGTATTATCTGAAGCGGCTACTGTATATGACCAGAACGATGAAGAGATTGCCCAGCTGCAAAACAGCAGTAACCGCGAACTCGCCGATATAGAAGAAATGCCCGACTATGCGAAGGAAGCATTTATCGCTGTGGAGGACGAGCGTTTTTACAGCCACTTCGGCATAGACGTCCAACGGATTTTCGGAGCGTTATGGGCAAACGTGACTGACGGCTTCGGCTCCCAGGGAGCAAGCACGATTACCCAGCAGGTAGTGAAAAATGCGTTTCTTTCACCTGATAAAAACATATCACGTAAAGTTCAGGAGCAGTATTTGGCCATTAAGCTTGAACAGCAGTACAGTAAGGATGAAATTCTCGAAATGTACGTTAACCTGATCTATTTCAATCAGGGTGCCTATGGCATCACCCAGGCCGGACAGACCTATTTTGGAAAAGAGGATCCAGGCGAGCTCACTATCGCAGACGCTGCTCTGCTTGCAGCCATCCCACGCCGGCCTTCGTACTACGATCCGGTTCAAAACCCGGAAAATGCCGAGGATCGCAGAAATCAGATTATTTCCATGATGAATGAACAAGGATACATTACGGACGAAGAAGCCGAAGAGGCTTCCAGCACTCCGGTGGACGAGCAGCTTAACTACCAGCCGCCGGAAAACGGAGTGGCCTATGATTCGTTTATGTCCTACGTGCAAAACGAACTTGAAGACTTTGACGGCGTTGAGGCGTCAGACATATATACAGCCGGGCTGAAGGTATACACGACACTTGACACCGAAGCCCAGGAGCAGGCTGAAGAGCTCATTCAAAGCCAGGAGGCGCTCGACAGTTTTCCCGACAATGAAGAGTTTCAGATCGGGTTTACGCTGCTTGATACCCAGACAGGAGCAGTAAAGGCCATTGTTGGAAACCGCCAGAACCCTGATACGGCAATGAGTTATAACTTCGCTACCGACCCTAATCAGCCGGGATCAACTATTAAGCCCGTCCTGGATTATGGGCCGGCCATTGAAAACATGCAGTGGTCCACATACCATCAGATCGAAGATGAGGAATACCAGTACCCGGACACAGACACCGACGTGCGAAACTATACCCGTGACTACCGGGGCAGCGTCAGCATGCGCGAAGCGCTGACGGACTCCCTGAACGTCCCTGCAGTAAAGACGCTTGAGGAAGTCGGCCTTGATAACGCCAGATCGTTTGCAAACGGGCTGGGCCTTGGCCTTGAGGACGTCTACTACGGTTCAGCCCTCGGCGGCCTTGAGGAGGGGGTTTCCTCTGAGCAGATGGCCGGGGCCTACGCCGCTTTCGGAAACGAAGGGGTTTACAACGATCCCCACTCCATCCGGCGGATTGAGTTTCCGGATGGGCGAACGATTGACTTTGAACCAGAGCAGGAACAGGCAATGGAAGACTACACGGCCTATATGATCACAGACATGCTTAAAGACGTTGTCTCTGATGGTACCGGCACCGGTGCCCAGATTGACGGCCTTCCGCTCGCCGGTAAAACCGGAACCACCAATTTCACCGAGGACGAAATGAGCACGCTCAATATTCCCGACGGAGGCGTTCCGGATGTATGGTTCAACGGCTACACTACGAACTATACGGCTTCTGTCTGGGCCGGCTTCGAAACCCGGTCGGAAAATAATTATCTTGTAGACGGGCAGACTGATGCTGCCAAAGATGTTTTCCGCCAAATCATGCAGCAGGTCAGCAGCGGCATCGACACTCCCGACTTTGAACAGCCGGACTCTGTAGTATCGGTACGGCTCAATGAAGAGACCGGAGAGCGTGCTACGTCAAGCACCCCTGACGCTGAGACCATTACTGAGCTGTTTGTGGAAGGCGAAGTGGACGCCCAGGTCACTGAACCATCCTCTGATAATGGATCGGATGACAGCGGGGAATCAGACAGCGGCGAGCCTGCCGGCGACAGCGGCTCTGAGGAAACAGACGACAATCAGAATGAGTCCGAACCGGCAGAGGAGCCAGCGGAAGAAACTGAGGAAAATGAAGAAAATACAGAAGAAACACCGGAAGAAAGCACAGAACAAAACACAGAAGAAGATGATGGAACCGAAGAAGCTCCGGCAGAGGAAGATTCCGGCGCCTCTGAAGAAGGCCGTGAGGAAGAAACAGACACGAGCGGTGAGGAGCCTGCAGAATCCGAGCCGGACTCCGGCGGCGAAAGCGACACCGGTGAAAATACCGAAGACGAAAGCTCCGGGGATACAGAACCGGAAACAGATACCTCTGGTGAAGAAGAGCCTGCTGACACGGAAGACAGCCCTTCGGCACCCGAACAGGAATCCGAAACTAACGAATGACAAAAACCGCACGCCTTTTGGGCAGTGCGGTTTTTGCTATACCTGAACATGGTCTTCTTTTCTCGTTAACGGAGCAAGCTTCTCCCACTCTGTCTGCAATACGGAATAATAGCTCTGATCATACCAGGTGGACAGTCGATCGAATTCTTTATCGAGCGCCTGTCTGTGTTCGGCATAAATATAATCCGAAGCCGCTTTAACACCGGCCTCTATTTTTTCTTCAAGCTCCTGAGCCACCTCTTTCGTCACCTTCGCGGCAGCGTTCTGGACATTTTCCCCGTACGCCTCCTTCAGGGTTTTTATTTCCTGATGTACAAAGAAGTCCTTTGCCGAGCGGAAATACGTTTCAAACGCTTTTGCATCCACCTCGAGTTCAAGCGTCGTTTCCGGCTTTGGAATAAAGGAGCGGCCGGCGTCAGGGACCTGAAACATCGGAAAGTCCGCCTGTACCTCCCTGTACTGCTCTTCGGTTTCCTGCTTCAGCTGCCGTTTCATTAATTCCTCCAGGCGGATGAATGCCGTTTCTCTCTCCTGCCCTGCCTGCACCAGTATCTCTTCCTTAATTTCTATCAGTCGTCCCGTCAGCTGCCTGCGCTGTTCTTTTCGCGTGGAGCCGTCTATAGTGACTGGATTCACCGCTTTATTAAAGTAATCCTGATAGAATAAGTACAGACGCTTGCGCACGTGAATCAGCCGTTCTTCGGTATCTGACACAAGTTCTTTTCGCAGCCGTTCCATATGAAAACGTTCCGGCACTTCTTCATACTGCCCGAGCTTTTGCTTCAGCCGTTCTGCTTCTGCAGCAACGCTTTTCGCATCATGCTTTTGCACCTGCAGCGCCCGGCCGAGCTGCTCTTTTAAATTAAGCGCCTGTTCGACGACATACTGCTGCTGCACGACAAGAAGCTCCTGCCAGATCTGTCCGGATAAATAGTTTTCAAAGGCTGAAAACATTTCGTCTTCCCCGCCCTGCTGTTTTTCCTGCAGGCCGCGCTGACTTGAAACAGGAAGCAGAAACGGCTCCTCAAACCCATTCTGCCGAAGCTGGCCGCGCACATGGTTAACAACCTGACGGCGCTCGTTATCATCTCTTGCCAGATCTGCGGCATTGATCAGAAAGTACAGCTTATTTTGCTCAAATTCTTCGTTCGCCCGGGAAAGCTGCTGGATGAAACGTTCATCGGCATCCGAAAACGCATGATTAAAGTACGTGACATAAAAAATGGCGTCCGACTGGCGCAGGTGATCAAATGCGACATTGGTGTGGCGTCCGTGGATCGAATTTACACCCGGCGTATCGGTTAACACCAGGCCCCGATCCGTCCAGTAGCTCTCATAATAAAGCGTCACCTGTTTGACAAGACACGCCTTCTGCTCATCCGCCACCCAGGACCCCCAGTCCTCCATCCCAATCGTGCGGGTCTCCCCGAGTGTGGAGTAGTGTTTTTTGACGCTTTCCTGCAGGGTGAACATATACTGGCTGTAAGTTTCCATCCTTGCGTCCCGGGTGCGGTTCGGCTTTCTCCATTTTTGAATGGAGGCAAGCGTGTACACTTCCCCGAGCTCTTTTGATACGGCCTGAATTTCTTCGTCAAGAAAAGCCTCATCCTTCAGCTGCAGAATAACCGTACCGTGTGTATAGTCCTTTTCCGGGGCCCGCACAATATTTACGGCCGCTGTGGTCGGGTGCGGCGACACAGGAAGTGCCGGAGCACCAAGAAGCGCGTTGATAAAGCTCGACTTTCCGGCACTGAAAGCACCAAAGACTGAAACGTGAAGCTCCTGGTTCTGCAGATTTTCACATAAACGCTGCAGATGCTTCTTTTCCTCTTCGATTAACGGAGATTCGGAAGAATCGGCGGCAAAGGCCTCCACCATCTGGATTTCTTCGCTGTACGAAGGAAGTTTCTTTTGCCCGGGAGAAGCACTCTCCTGCTCTTCCACCGTTTCATCCTCCCGGGAAATGGAGATCTCCGGAACATCGGACGGGGCCTCTTCGCTCATCATTTGCCGGATTTCCTGTTCCCATTCCCGCCGGGCGGATACGCTTTCCATCTGGCGCTCCACCTGGGTGATTTCCTGTTCGAGGCGTTCCTTTTCTTCTTGCCAGCCATGCTGAAGTTCGTTTAATTTCGTTTGCTCTGCTTCTGTTAAAGCCGGGCCCGCCGCTGAGGTAAGCACGCGTTCTTTTTCTTCAAGCAGCGGCTCCGCCTGGTCCTTGAACCGGCGGGTAATTAAGCCGGCCAGCTGGTCAGTCACTTGAAACACATACTGCCTGCCGGTTTCACCTTCCGGAATAAAGGCATCGAGGTCCGCGTGTTCAAGCTGTACATTAATATTTTGCGCCTGGTCAACATAATCCGCACTGTGGGAAGAAGTGTCCTGCTTTTCCGGCTGCAGCAGTTCACGCACGTGGAACGTCAAAGATGCTTTAATATTTTCATTTATATCTGCAAGCAGCGCGTCCGCCCGTTCCCTGCGGGCTTCTTCCGTTTTTCGTTTTTTATTAAACAGCGATCCCGCTTTGAACCCCGGCTGCCAGCTTTCAAGCCAGTCCCTGGCTTTATCTACGGTGGTGGCGGGAAACAAATGAGCCTGGTCGAGCGTTCGCTTCCATTCCCTGAACCAGCTGTTCCACCTTTCTTCACTGTCCGGCTGATCGTTTTCATCAATCAGCTGTGCAGGCACCCCCGCATGCTCCGCCCGCTCCTGCCAGTCTTCAAGGGCTGTCTGCTGTTCCTCCCGCAGCCTGTCACGGATTCGTGACAGCACGGTCTGGCGCATCCGTTCCTCACTTCTTTCGAGCAGCTCGCTGCCGTGGTACAAAAGGCTGCGCACATGCGAGGAGAATGTCTTCAGTTCATTGCCCGGGTGCTGCTCATCACGCATGGAAATATAATACGTGGCAAGCACGTGCACCTGGTTTCGTTCAAGCGTGGCGGCAATCTGGTTGCGGTAGGACCGCAGAGTGATTTCTTCTTCCCGGTGCTTGTCCATCTGATTAATGACAAAAATAATCGGCTTGCCTTCTGCTGTCAGCTGCTGTAAAAACCGGATGTTTGTTTCCGACTGGGCATGGTTGTAATCCGTCACGTAAACCACAGCGTCGGTCGACAGCAGCCTCTCCATCGTCACTGCCTGGTGCAGAGGATCCGTCGAGTCCACTCCCGGCGTGTCCACCATCCGGCTGTAAGATCCTAAAAACGGCAGTGGGGCCTGCATACGGATCGAGCGGATGTCCGCCCCGTCTCTGCCCCACTTTTGCACCTGACCCCATGGAATATCGGCTTCCCACGTTTTCGTCTGACCTTCGCTCGTTTCAACCTCGAGCCCAAGCTCTCCGTTTTCAATCGATATAATATTGGCGCTTGTTGGAATCGGACTCGCGGGCAGCAGCTCGTTTTGAAGCAGGCCATTTAATACAGTCGACTTCCCGGCTGAAAAATGTCCACAAAACGCCACTTCAAAATACGGATGCTCAATTTTTTCCTGCACGTCTTCAAGCATCGCGGTTTCTGCCGGATCCAATTGTAGGTCTGTCTGCAGCCATTGTTGTTCCCAACCGCTCGTATATGCCATATTTTACTCCTTTATCATTCGTGATTTCGGGATCGTTTTGCCAGTGCTTCTTTTTTCTTCACCTCTGTATACAGCTCCTTGAGCTGCAAATAGGAATGAAAATAATTCGGGTACTCAAGCAGAAAGCTGAGCCGCTCCTCTACGTTGATCGGCTTATGGGCAAGCTTTCTGCTTTCTGCAATCAATTCTTCCGGCTCCGCAGAAGGCACCGGCCGTTCGTTCATCCAAAACAGCGTGCACAGCCAGTGGGCGAGCCCGAGTCTCATGTACGGAGCTGCCTTTTTTTTGTCTCGTTCGTCCCAGCATTCATCCAAAAAAGGCAGATGCTCTTCCCACCACTGCATAAATGCTTTAATGTGCTGATTAATATTTTCCTGCCACGGAGGCGTGCCGGCAATGCCGTTCTCGTAGGCGATCTCATACCAGAACGGGTAGCTAAGAGCCGCCGTCTTTCGATCTGTTTTTTCATCTACTTCAATCTGCGTTACAGTATAGAAAATCTCGTGCTGAAATGACAATGGAATTTGAATGTTTACCATGCTGCACCTTCTTTCCGCATCCGTTTTTGTCCTTCCCTGCAGTAGTCCAGCACTGGACAGGACGGGCACTGAGGGGCCTGGGACTTGCAGTGGTAGCGGCCGAAAAAGATAAGCTGGTGGTGCATCTGGGACCATTTTTCTTTTGGCAGCCGCTTCATCAGTGTCTGCTCCACCTGGGTGACGTTGTCTTTCCATCGGCATATGCCCAGACGCTTGGATACCCGCTCGACGTGCGTATCCACCGCAATGGCCGGCACCCCGAATGCTACTGACGCTACTACATTCGCCGTTTTTCTGCCGACACCCGCAAGCTCCACCAGTTCTTCCTGCGTTTCTGGCACATGCCCGTCATGGCGTTCGAGCAGAGAGACAGAAAGCTTTTTTAAATTTTTCGCTTTATTCCGGTAAAGCCCAATGGAACGAATAGCCTGCTCAATATCCTCAAGCGGCGCCTCAGCGAAGTCTTGCGGAGAACTGTATTGTTCAAACAACCCAGGGGTTACTTTATTCACCAGAGCGTCGGTTGCCTGGGCAGAAAGCACGACTGCCACCAGCAGCTCAAAGGGATTGCGGTGCTTCAGCTCGCATTCCGCTTCCGGAAACATGCGCTCGATCCGTTCAATCACCACTTGTAAATCTTTATTTGTTAATGCCATCTTTTTCTCCCCTACTCTTCATCCAGCCAGTTAATATTGGGATATTCCGGCAGTTTTTCCGACTGGGCTGCCTGCGTCCGTCGTCCGCCTTTTTGTTTAAACTGCTCGGTCTGTGCCTTAGCATCTTCTTTGGTCTGAATGCCTTTGCGCTTCCATTCGTGCAGCATCCGGTCCATATAGCGAAGGCTGAATTTCTGATTCATGACTGCTTCTTTCAGTGCAATCTGGATCATATCCGGCGAATAATGATCCTGGTCAAGCCAGACGTTAATCGTTTCCCACTCCATTGGGGAAAGCGGGCGGGAAAACTCCTGCTCAATGTTTTGAAACAAATGCTGCTCTTCAATCTGATCCCCTTCTCCCGACGGGACTTCCGCTGTAAGAGCCTGGTGGAAAAAAGGATAGAGGGAGTATGATTCCTGCCGGACTTCATCGCGTTCAAATTCATCGATCTGAAGCAGGTTCCGCTTAATCAACGACCGAAGGCAGCCTGCACATTCATTTTCATCCATGCTCATTTTTTCAGCGAGCTCTTTTGGTGTTGGAAGCGGAACGCTGTTCTGCCCGAAACGGTATATATGCAAAAGCATCATTGCTTCTGTTTCATTCAGCCCAACCTGCTCGTATTTGTCCAGAATAATTACTGGAATGGACAGGTGGCCGTGCATGAGTGCTTCTATTTCTTTGTCTTTGTTCATTTGTTTGCCCTCCTCTTCACCCGGCCGGCTGTCGGCAAAGTGCATAAAGGAAAACCCCCGGGACGGGGGCTTTTTCTCTTATGGATACAGCCTGTTTAACAAACGCGGAAACGGTATTGTCTCCCGGACATGTTCGGTGCCGGCAATCCAGCCGACCGTCCGTTCCAGACCGAGACCGAATCCGGAGTGTGGCACGGTGCCGTATTTTCTTAAGTCCAGATACCAGCCGTAGGCTTCTTCCGATAAGTTGTGTTCTTCGTAACGCTGTTTCATAAGCTGCGGGTCATCGATGCGCTGGCTGCCGCCGATAATTTCCCCGTAGCCTTCCGGAGCAATCAGGTCAGCACAGAGGGCGGTTTCCGGATAGTCCGGATCCGGCTTCATGTAAAAAGCTTTGATTTCGAGCGGGTAATTAGTAATAAATACCGGCTTTTGAAACTGCTCTGCTATATACGTTTCGTGCGGAGCACCAAAATCCTCGCCCCAGCTTACTTCGTAGCCAGCCTCCTGCAGCATTTCCACCGCTTTGTCATACGTGATGCGCGGAAACGGCGCCTGGATGGCTTCGAGCTTCGAGGTGTCGCGCTCAAGCGTAGTAAGCTCCTGGCGGCAGTTGGCAAGCACTGCCTGCACGACATGGGAAACGTACTGCTCCTGGATCTCAAGGCTTTCGTTATGATCGCAGAAAGCCATCTCCGGCTCAATCATCCAAAATTCAATCAAGTGCCGGCGGGTTTTTGATTTTTCGGCCCGAAATGTGGGGCCGAATGAAAACACGCGCTGAAAAGCGAGAGCCGCTGCTTCCATATACAGCTGGCCGGATTGGGACAGGTAGGCATCTTCGTCAAAGTATTTCGTATGAAAAAGCGATGTCGTCCCCTCCGCCGAGCTTCCGGTCAGAATCGGCGGATCCACCTTGATAAACTGATTCTCCCGGAAAAAAGCATAGGTCGCCTGAATAATTTCATCACGTATACGCAGGAGTGCGTGCTGCTTACGCGAACGCATCCACAGATGACGGTGGTCCATTAAAAATTCCGTTCCGTGCTCTTTAGGAGTAATCGGGTAAGGCTCTGCTTCCTGGATAACCTCAAATCCGTTCACCTGGAGCTCCACCCCGGTCGGGGAACGGTCATCCTCCTTCACTGTGCCGTCCACATACAGCGAGCTTTCCTGCGGAAGGTTCTTGGCCTGGGCGAACATCTCTTCGCTGACATCATTTTTCACAATGACCCCCTGCACAAAGCCGGTGCCGTCCCGCAGCTGTAAAAAGGCAATTTTGCCGCTGGAGCGCTTATTGGCCAGCCACGCGCCAAATCTTACTTCCTGACCGATATATTGATTCAAACGTTCAATGGTTACTTTCAAGTTAGTCCCTCCGGTTCGTCCTGTTTATACGCACTGAATTATTTTTCTACGAAACGGCGGATTCTCGCCACCGCTTCTTCAAGCTGCTCCAGGGAAGTTGCATAGGAAAGCCGCACGTTTTGCGGAGAACCGAAGCCGCTGCCTGGAACGACTGCCACGTTTTCCTCCTCGAGCAGTGCCTTCACCCATTCATCGACGTCTTTATACGAAGCGGCTGCCTCCTCGACGTTTGGGAACAGATAAAAAGCACCTTCCGGCTTCACGCAGGTAATTCCCGGAATCGAAACGAGCTTGTCATAAATGGTGTTCAGCCGTTCGCTGAACGCCTGGCGCATCGTTTCAACAGCGCCGTCATCCATCGTATAGGCAACGATAGCTCCGTACTGGGCATTCGTCGTCGGGTTGGATGTTGAATGGCTCGCAAGGCTCGTCATTGCCTTTACAATATCACGGTTGCCGGCTGCGTAGCCGATCCTCCACCCGGTCATCGAATGAGATTTGGAGACGCCGTTGACGACAATGGTCTGCTCCTTTAACTCCGGTGAAAGCTCTGCGATGGACGTATGCTGCTTGTCCCCGTAAATCAGTTTTTCATAAATTTCATCAGAAACAATCAGCAGCCCTTCTGCTTTCGCGGCTTCGCCGAGCGCCTGCAGCTCCTCGCGGCTGTACATGGTACCGGTTGGGTTGCTCGGAGAGTTAATAATGACGGCCTTCGTTTTTTTCGTCACCGCCCCGCGCAGCTGCTCCGGAAGAATTTTAAACTGGTTTTCTTCCTTGCCGTCTACAAATACCGGACGCCCGCCGGCAAGCTTAACCTGTTCCGGATAGCTGACCCAGTAAGGCGTTGGGATAATCACTTCATCCTCCGGATCGAGAATGGTTTGAAACAGCGTGAACAAAATATGCTTGGCTCCAGTGCCGACGATGATTTCATCGCGGGTATACTCCAGCCCCTGGTCCTGCTTAAACTTTTGAATAACTGCATCCTTCAGTTCCGGGAGGCCTCCGGAAGGGGTATATTTCGTTTTCCCTTCCTGCATGGAGCGCACAGCTGCATCAATGACGTACTGCGGAGTATTAAAATCCGGCTCGCCGGCGCCGAGGCCGATAACATCCTGGCCGGCTGCCTTTAGTTCATTGGCTTTGGCGGTAATCGCCAGGGTTGTTGAAGGGGTAATTTCTTTCACTCGTTGGGACAATTCCATACTCTTTCCTCCTCAATAGTTTCCGTACTCAATCTATCCATAGTTAGTGTAAAGAAAAGCGAAAAGGAGTTCAAGCGTGGTTTCCGCCGCTTAACCGCGGTCCAGGCTGAAGCTTTTCACAAATTCTCCCGTTTCCATATCAATGTATACATAATGCTGCTGGTTTTCTGTCCGGTATTTTCCTTCATATACCGGACGGCCGTCTTCGTAGCCGGGAGTCACTGTCCGCACGGCGTCAATTCCCTCTTCTTCCACTATACGCGCCTCAGCCTCCTGAATGCTCAGCGTATCAGCGCCCGGCAGACGCTCAAGAAGATCTCCGTTATGGAAAAACAGCCAGTCCCTGCTGCCGTCGTTGGTTTCGACACGCGCCGTTTTCACCGGCTGTTTGCCGTTGTAAATAAACGTATTCTGTACTTCGGCAACGTTGTTTTCTTCAAGCGCCAGTTCTTCTGCCCGCTCCCTGTCGTCAGCAAGCGGCGCGCGGGCCTGAAAGTAGCCGACCACAAGTCCCAGAACGACCAGAAAAACAATTAAAAAAGCCGCGAGCGTCATCCAGTTTTTCACGACATCTCCCCCTATGTGCGGTAAATGGTAAATACCATCTGCTCTTCGTTTTCTTTATCAAGAGAAAGGCCGAACATTAACTCCTCCTGCTTTAACGTCCGATTCAGTGTATCAACAATTTTATACAGATCTGACGACGCTTCGATCTTTACCGATGCGACGACTTCAAGCTGTTCGTTTCCCATCGTTTCACCTCACCCGGCGCACTATAAGTACGCTTCATTTAATTTGCGGTAATGACGGTTCGCCTCAGCGTTAATTTTTTCCTCATCGAGCGTCAGAAGTTCGCCGTCTTTCATCAGCTGTCTGCCGTTTACAAAGCTGTCCGTCACGTCCCGCCCGGAAGCTGCATACACCAGATGCGACAAAATATTATCGTAGGGCTGAAGCGCAAATGATTCGCTGTTAAGCAGAATAAAGTCCGCCGCAGCCCCTGGTTCGAGCTTGCCGCTGTCGCCAAAGCCCATCGAGGAGGCCCCGTTTTCTGTTGCCATTTTCCAGACCGCTTCTGTTTCAATCGAACTCGGGTCCTGAAAGGCGACCTTCTGCATCAAGGCCCCCAGGCGGAGCTCCTCAAACATATCGAGATTGTTATTTGACACAGCGCTGTCGGTGCCGATCGTAATCCGGAGGCCGCGCTTAAGCATTTCGGGAATACGAGCGATGCCCGAGCCCAGTTTGGCGTTACTCATCGGGTTATAGGAGATAGTCACTTCCGGCACGCTCATGTCGTCGAGGTCTTCATCTGTTGCATGCACGACATGTGTAAGCATGGCCGGGCGTGTATAAAATCCGATTTCTTTTAGCTTTTTGGCCGGAGTCATCCCATAGTCACGCTGATAATCCGCTACCTCTCTGGCCGTTTCCTCAAGATGAATGCCAAGCGGCAGGTTATGTTTATGCCCGGCATCAACGACCTTTTCCAAAAACTCCGGCGTACACGTATACGGCGCGTGCGGGAAAAGCATGCCCGTTATCCGGCCGCTTGTGTCCTGCTCCCATTCATTTAAGTCACGAGCCGCCGCTTCCAGCTTTTCGCTCTGCTCCTCCGGCGTACCAATACTCATCATGCCCTTGGAAATCATCGATTTAATGCCGGAGCTTTTCACAAGCTCATACGTGTTCTGCATGCCCATGTGATACATATCAAGAAACCCCGTCGTTCCGGTGCGGATCATTTCCGCAAGAGCAAGACCTGTACCGGCCTTTGCCGTTTCGTTGGTAAACAGGCGCTCCCGCGGCCATACATGGTTGTTCAGCCATTCCTGAAGAACAACATCGTCCGAGACGCCGCGCATCATCGTCATCGGCGTATGGCCGTGGGTGTTATACAGACCGGGGCTGAGCCACTTGCCCCGTCCGTCCAGAATATTGACCCCGTTCTCTTTGTCCGGATAGTCTCCAGGCTCTACTTTAACAATCTTACCGTCCTTGACTTCAATATAGCTTTTGACTGCCTGGACGCCCCGTGCATTTGGGATTGGGTACACGTGCTCTATTACAAAGTGTTCCATCTCCACACTCCTTTTTAACGTTTTTTTGCTTCTTCAAAAAAATCAGCGATACGGTCGAGCACCGCATCCATCGGTTCATAATACGTATTTGTCCTGGGAATCGAATCAATAAACGACGAGCCGTAGGAAGCTTCCATAATCCTCTTATCAAGTACTGTTACCACACCCCGGTCCTCGGAGTGGCGGATCAGCCGGCCAAACCCCTGCTTGAACCGGAGAACAGCGTGCGGCAATGCCTCTGCGTAAAACGACCGCTTTCCCTCACGCTGCATTTTGTCCGACACAGCTTCGTAAACGGGGTCTGTGGGAGGAGAGAAGGGCAGACGCACAATGATCACGTGCTGCAGCTTTTCCCCCGGTATGTCGACGCCCTCCCAGAACGCATTGGTTCCAAGCAGAAGCGCATTGTCCTGCTGCTGAAACAGCTTGGTCAGCTTGGCGTGGGTGCCGCTCGTAATTCCCTGCCCGATGACGCTTAAAGTTGATTCTTCGGTCCACTCTTTCAGCTGGTGATACACCTGCTTAAGCATATTAAAGGACGTAAACAGAACCATCGTTTTTCCTTCCGTAATGTTGACGGCGTGAAAAATATATTCAGCTGCTTCCTGCGCAAAATCAGCGTGTTTATCATTCACACCGGAAATGTCTTTTGGAACGAGCAGCTGCGTCTGGGAGGCGTAATGATAGGGCGAGTCAATCAGGCTTGTCTGCGGAAGAAAATCGTTTAGCCCCATTTTTGACTTCATGTATTCAAATGAGCCGTTAACTGCAAGGGAACCGGAGGTAAGCACCACGCTGTCTTTTTTCATAAACAGCTGTTCACTCAGCTCCGAGGCCACCTCCACCGGCCGGGCGTAGATGTACGCAGCATTTTTGGCACCGCTCTGCTCAGCTTCCACCCAGTAAACATGATCGGGCTCCCGTTCAAACAACAGATGGAACAGATTATCTCCAAGACCGTCCATTTGTTCGAGATAGGCGTTCAACTCGGCAAGTTCATTTACAAAGTTTTTGGCAGTCGGCTGCGTCTCCCATGCTTTTTCAAACGTTTCCCACGCCTTAAATTCCTGTTCCAGAAGGGTTAGAAAACGTCGGCCTGCATCCTCCACCTGCTCCCATACCGGGCCGGACTCGCCTCCGGGTATGAAACGCTGGCTGTACCGGCCCACTTCCGAACGCCGACGGCCGGAAGCCGTGCGGCACCAGCGCGTGAGCAGTCGAAAGAGCTCGTCGCATTCATACATCAGCACCGCATGGTTATCCTCGCGTTCCTGATACCAGTCCGGCTCAAACACGATGCCGGCTTCTTCCCCAAACCAGATGAGCGGGCGCACGACGCTCTGTTTTGTATCCAGGCCGAACCTGCGGAGCAGCCGGTTTGCTTTTGTATAGTGAACGGATCTTCCTGCATATTTTCCCGCCGTTTCCGGCAGGTGATGCGCTTCATCAATAATCAGGTAAGGGTAGGCAGAAAATAAATTTTTCCCCTGGTAGATATCGCTCAAAAGCATCGCATGATTGGTGATGACGATATCAGCATATTCTGCTTTGCGGCGGGCGCGCGCATAAAAACAGTATTCTTCCCATCCTCTTTGAGCATGCTCATCCTGATAATGATTCTGCCGGAGGCTTTCCCAGAGAGCATTCCTGCGGCCGCCGGCCATATTAATTTCATCAAGGTCTCCGTGCAGGGTTTCTGTCAGCCATATTAATACCTGGCCGAGGCCGAGCGCTTCTTCGAGCGAAAACTGCCGGCGCTGCAGCCACTTTTCAAAACGCTGCAAAGAGATGTAGTTACCGCGTCCTTTTAATACAGCCACAGAAACCCGGTCGTCAATCAACTGCTCGAGCAGTGGGAGATCTTCGTTCATCAGCTGCTCCTGCAGTGTGAGCGTCTGAGTGGAAATTAATATTTTTTGGTTGTATGTACGATGATATTTCACGGCCGGAAGCAGGTATGCAAGCGTTTTTCCCAGGCCGGTGCCCGCTTCTATAACGGCGTGGGAGCGTTCCTCAAACGAGGCATAGACCATTTCTGCCATCTCGAGCTGGCCCGGGCGCTCTTCAAAACGGTCCCAGCCCCGGCTTTTGGCATGATTTCCGCTCAGGATCTTCTGCAGCGATACATTTCTCTGCTCCGGCTTTTCTGCTGGAAGCTCTTTGCGGAACACAATGCCGTGGTTCTCCTCCAAAGTGTACGGAAGCTGCTGCGGCGCTTTTGCAATACAGCGCTCAATATACCGGTGAAGATCACTGTGCAAAAAGGCAGCCAGCCGGTCCAGCCGGTGAAGCACGGCCTTTGGAAGCACAGCCAGTTTTTTACGGATGGATATCCACAGCTCTGCGGTGACGAGAGCGTCGCTGTCCGCCCGGTGCGGACGGTCATGGTCGAGGTCCAGCCACGATGTGATCTGTGACAGACGAAAACCCGGCGCTTGTGGGTAAGCGAGTCTCGCACACTCTACTGTATCCACCACGGGTCCCTGAAACGGCGGGAGCCCGGCTTCCTGCATGCCTGCATTGATAAAGGCCAGATCAAACTGCACATTATGGCCGACAAAGGCAGCGTCCTCGAGCCAGGCGGTTAACGTGGGAGCCACCTCATAAAACTCCGGTGCATGCTCCACATCCTGGTCCCGGATACCGGTAAACTGCTGAATAAAAGGAGGGATCGGCATGTGCGGCTGAATAAAGGTGGAAAGAGTGTCAAGTACTTCTTCGTCCTCCATCAGCACTGCGCCGATTTCAATTATTTTTGCTCCTTTTCTCGGAGACGTGCCGGTTGTTTCTACATCTATGACTACATATTTCTGTCCCATCTGCCTGCCTCCTTTCTTCCGCTATTCCGGCGGTGGGCCGTCCAGAATCTCGCCGCTGTGTACCGTCTGAATGCTGCCGTCTGTCTTTTGGACCTGCAAAGCCCCCTCATCCGTTATACAAAGGGCTGTTCCTTCCACTGTCTGCCGGGACGTCTCTACCTGGATAAAACTTCCGATCGTATCTGTTTTGGCGGACCAGGCAGCTTTGACTGCACCGAATCCATTCGTTAAGTATTCATTATACCAGGACTCATAGCTTTTTAAGATAGAGGCAATAATCTGCGGGCGACTCTGCCGGGCTCCTGCATACTGCCGGATGGAAGCGGCTTTTTCCGCGAGCTCTCCGGTAAAATCCCCGTCAGCCTGGTTTACATTAATACCCATGCCAACAATCACTGTCTGTACTTCATCCATGTCTGCCTGCATTTCTGTCAGTATACCCGCGAGTTTCTTTTTATGAATGCGGATATCGTTCGGCCATTTAATCGCAGTCGGCTCCGGAAGATAGCTGTCAAGCGCCTCAGCAAGGGCCACCGCCGATAATAAGGTGAGCTGTGGAGCGTAGCGGGGAGGCACCTGCGGGCGGAGCAAAAGACTCATCCAGATGCCCTGCTCCGGACTGCTCTGCCACGAGCGTCCGAGCCTCCCCCGGCCCTGCACCTGTTCATTCGCCACAGCAATAAGCCCTTCCCCGGATCCCTTTTCAGCCTGCTCCCGTACAATTTCCTGGGTGGAGGTTACGGTGTCGTTATAAATAATCGATCGGCCGAGGCGCTCCGTTGTAAGATGGAGCATGATTTCTTCTGTGCCAACCCGGTCGGGAAAACGCACCAGCCGGTAGCCGCGCCGGGATGCTGCTTCGATTTCATATCCATTTTTCCGCAGCTCTTCAATCTGCTTCCACACAGCAGTACGCGATACCTGCAATTCCCCGCTGATCTCCTGGCCGGAGACTGGGCGGTCCCGGTGGGCCATTAACAGCTGCAGTAATCGGTTTTTATTCATCGTTCATTTCCTCCAAATAGGCCAGCAGCTTTTGTTCACTGTTTTCTACCTTTTCATTCAAGACTGCCTGTTCTAAATATGCGACCGCCTGCCCGATTCTCGCCGAGTCTTTGTAGGCCGGCATCGAGGCGATTGACTTTGGCAAAAGGGCCAGGTCCTGCCTGGAATGAATCGGAAGAGCCTCCCATTTCTTTTTCCAATCTGCACAGGAGCTTCCCCGGTAAGTAAAATACTTCCACTGTTTGAGCTTCTCCAGATCTGCCACCTGCTTTGGACCGAAATAATACAGCCACTGCCGCCACGTTTCGGGAGAGGCGGCCACATCGACTCGTTCCAGCAGCCAGCGGCACTGCTTTCGTGACTGATTGGAAAAACGCCACCCGTTCAGCATCTCCAGGCTTTTTCGTCCGTACAGGGCATGCAGCAGCGCCGCCCATGAAACTTTTGTGCCCGCAGGAAACTGTACAAGCGCGGGGTGATGAAAAAAGGGAGACGCTGTCCGGACCGATTCCGGAAAACAAGAAAACAAACGCAGCTCTCTCATATTTTCGAGGGCGCTCAGGCGTTTCTGCCCTTCAAGCAGCTTGGTTATTTCATCGCGTATTCGTTCCACGGCGGTATGTGCAAGCCCTTCTGCAGCTGCTTCTGCTGCCCGCTCAACTTCCGGATTCAGCGAAAAACCGAGTACAGAACGAAAGCGGAACGCGCGGATCACCCGGAGTGGATCGAGGAAAAAGGCGCGTTCAGCAGACTCCGGCGTGCGTAGCACCTGTTCCCGGATATCCTTCTGTCCATTGAACGGATCGATCACTGTCCCCTGTGCATCTGCTGCCATCGCGTTGCATGTGAAATCCCGCTGCTGCAGATCCTCTTCAATTGTTTCCGCCCCTTCACGGAACGGAGTGACTTCGACAATACTATTTCCGGTCTTTACGAGCAGTGTTCCAAATTTCTCCGACGGCTTTACAGCGTACGGAAAAACAGCCGAAAGCTCTTCCGTGGTCGCAGCCGCTGCTATATCCATATCGTTTGGCATCCGGTTCATCAGCCGGTCACGCACGGCTCCGCCCACAACATAGGCGGTGATACCGTTTTGCCGTAACGTCTTAATAACAATCAGCGCCTCTTCCCACGTCTGATGATCGTTCATTACCCGTCCTCCACTGTCCGGCGGTACAATTCTTCATACTGGGCTACGATGCGAGAGGAGGAAAAATATTCTTCCACCACGTCGAGCGAGCGCTGGTTGAACCTTTTCATCCTATCTGGATCCGTCAGCAGTCCGACCGCCTGCTGAGCAGCCATTTCCACAACCCCGAGCGGCACAACATAGCCGGTTTCGTTATGAAAGACCACCTCAGGGATACCTCCGACATCTGTGCCAATGACTGGCACACCGCATGCCATCGCTTCAAGGGCAGCCAGACCGAAGCTTTCTTTTTCTGAAAGCAGCAGCATCAAGTCGGCAATGTGCAAATAGTCGGCGACGTGCCGCTGGTTGCCTAAAAACAGCACGTCCTGGTCGACGCCGAGCCTTTTCGCCTCTGCCCATGCCTTTTCCCGGTCCGGTCCGTCCCCAAGCATAACCAGCTTACAGGAAACCTCTGTCTGCACTGCCGCAAATGTCCGCACGACGTCTACGACCCGTTTCACCGGCCGGAAATTGGAAACATGCAGAAGCACCTTTTCGTCCTCGTCAATATTGTATGCTTTTTTTAAATCCTTTTTATCCGTTTTCGGACCGTACACCCGCTCGTCCACGAAATTGTAAATTGTATGAATATCACGGTCGACTTCAAGCATCTGCTTTGTCTGCTCCACCAGAGCGTCCGATACCGCAGTCACTTCGTCCGAGCGCTGAATGGCGTAGCGGATAATATCACGAAGCGAGGAGTCATGGCCAAGCACGGTAATGTCTGTACCGTGAAGCGTTGTTACTACTTTTACAGGGTGGTCGGTCATATCCCTGGCTAAAATCGCACAGACAGCGTGAGGCACGGCGTAATGCACGTGCAGGACGTCGAGCTGCTCCCGGTTGACGACTTCCGCCATTTTGCTTGCAAGCGTTAATGAGTAAGGCGGGTACTGGAACACTTCGTATTGGTTTACTGAGACTTCATGATAATAAATATTCGGTGAGGTTTCGGTTAAACGATACGGGATCGCCGAGGTAATGAAATGTATTTCATGGCCTCGTTCAGCAAGCAGCTTGCCGAGCTCCGTCGCAATAACTCCCGATCCTCCCACCGTCGGGTAGCACGTTATTCCAATTTTCACGCTTAGTCACTTCCTTGTCTGCCGGGCACCTGTTGAAAAAGCATCGGAGTTTCGGCGATAAACCCTTCTGCGTAAGTCACTCCCGTTTCTTTGCCGAATAATCGGTCTCTTGCCTGAATCGTTTCGAGGTACCCGTCCGTAAGCGGTGTACTTACGGCTTCTTCTCCCGGATCAAACTGGCTTTTATACGCCTTTAACGCCGCTTCTTTGTCGCCGGCAGCTGCGGTGATGTCCACATAAAAGGCAGGCCGGTGGTAGCCGTTAATCATGTAGTAGTACATGTTTGGTACCTTGTGGGCGTTTTCGTCCACTCCCGGATACAGCTTGACCCCTGCATCAAATACAGCCCGCTTTACGATATTTCCGGCATCGCCGTGGTCCGGGTGCCGATCGATATAGTACGGGGCAAATATCGTGTCCGGTTGGATGCGGCGGATCAGCTGTACAAGCTGGGTGTACTCTTCCTGGGTTACTGCTGTAAGCATCCGGTCTCTCCAGGTGAGCTGCAGCCGATAGGCGCCGAGGATTTCTGCTGCCCGCTCTGCTTCCTGCTGCCTGGTTTCCACAGTGCCGTTAGATGAAAGGTCGCCCTCTGTCAGGGAAAGCATATAGACATTGTCGGTTTTACTGTGCTGCGCTACCGTCCCGCCCATTCCAATTTCAATATCATCAGGGTGGGCCCCGACGGTTAACAGCGTTCGTTTATGTGTCATATTGATCTGTAGACTCCTTTAAAATATCACGAAAGGCGAACAATCCGTGTTCAAGCCCTTTAATCAGCACCTCAGCTGCGGCCATGTTCGTTGCAAGAGGAACCCCATGCACGTCGGCTAGCCTCATCAGCGCGGTGATATCTGGCTCATGCGGCTGTGCGGTCAATGGATCCCGGAAAAAGAGCACCAGGTCCACCTGCTGTTCTGCAATCTTTGCCCCTATCTGCTGATCGCCGCCGAGCGGCCCCGACTGGTACTGTTTGACATTCAGGCCTACCTCCTCCTTCAGTCGCCCGCCGGTCGTCCCGGTTGCTGAAAGGGTGTGACGCTCGAGAATATGCCTGTATGCTTCGCCAAACCGGATGAGATCGTCTTTTTTCTTATCATGGGCAATCAGTGCAATATTCATAAAAGCCCCCCTTTACTCCAGAATGTTTTCGAGACCGTACACGAGTTCGTCCATCGTGACTACCTGCTCGATCGCGAATTTGACACCCGGCATAAAGGACGCCCGGTTGATCGAGTCGTGACGGATAGTAAGCGTCTGGCCCTCCCCGCCAAACATCACCTGCTGATGGGCCACCAGGCCTGGAAGCCGCGTGCTGTGAATCCTCATGCCGTCGAGCTCCGCTCCGCGTGCCCCCGGCATCGTTTCTTTTTCCTCGGGATGCCCCTGCGTTTTTTTGGTCCGGTTTTCCTGAATCAGCTTAGCCGTTTTTACAGCGGTGCCGGATGGGGCATCAAGCTTTCGGTCATGATGCAGCTCAGTAATCTCCACATCCGGGAAGTAGGCTGCAGCCATTTGTGACATTTTCATCATCAGAACAGCGCCGATAGCAAAATTTGGTACAATAAGCACTCCCCGCTTCTGCTCTTTTGCTTTTTGACGCAGGCGGTAGAGATCTTCATCAGAGAAGCCTGTCGTACCAACAACCGGCGCAAGGCCGTAGTCGAGTGCTTTTTCTGTATGTATTTTTCCAATTTCCGGCGTGGTCAAATCTACAAACACCTCTGCTTTGACCTCGCCGAGACACTCGTCAATGTCCGTATAGACACGGGCCCCGGAGTTTGGCATGCCTTCGATTTCCGACAGCAGCGAGCCCTCGTATTTATGATCCACCACAGCAGCGAGCTGCAGGTGCTCTGCGGCTTCAATCATATGTACAGCTTCCTTACCCATGTTTCCTCTCGGCCCGGCGACGATAACGCGAATTAATTCAGTCATTTGTCATTCTCCTTTTTCGTCCATCTATCCTGATCTCTTGTCTCAAACTTTTCCATTACGATACCAAACGCTTCATCCAGATCAATATCAAGTGAATTCGCAAAGCAGATAAGCACAAACAGCATATCGCCCATTTCCTTATCCAGTGATTTATGCTCTTCGCTTTCTTTTTTCGGCTTTTCACCGTAATAGTGATTAATTTCTCTGGCAAGCTCTCCAGTTTCTTCTGTCATTCTTGCAAGCATGGCGAGCGGGCTGAAATACCCTTCTTCAAACTGGCCGATAAAGGCATCCACTTTTTCCTGCATTTCTTTCATCGTCATCTGTTCCCGGGACATTCCGGCGTCCTCCCTTCAATCGTATAAAAATCCATTCGGTTTGACAAACATAGATTGCCTCCTGCCCCGGGCTTTACTATAATGTAACGGTTGATACAAGCTTTCCGGCCGGAGAGGAGGAACCATCGTGAGCATTTGGATACATACCCGTAATATCTTTTTTGTCGTGCTCGGCTCTGCTATTATGAGTTTTGGACTTGTCTATTTTAACATGCAAAACCAGCTAGCGGACGGCGGCTTTACTGGTATTACCCTAATTCTTTATAATTTATTCAATATCAATCCTGCCTTCAGCAACCTCGTGCTGAACATTCCCGTCCTGATTCTGGGCTGGCGTCTGCTCGGGCGGCATGTCTTTGTCTATACGTTAATAAGCACAGCGGCCGTCAGTTTGTTTTTATGGCTGTTCCAGGAGGTCGAGCTTCTCCATCTGCCGCTTCAGGATGACCTTGTTCTTGTCGCCTTGTTTGCCGGCGTTTTTGTCGGCTCAGGCCTCGGCATTGTTTTCCGGTACGGCGGTACCACCGGAGGGGCTGACATTATCGCCAAGCTTGCAAGTAACGTGTTCGGCTGGACGATGGGGCGCTCGCTGTTTATGTTTGATGCTGTGGTCATAATCGCTTCCCTTCTGTATTTAGACTACCGTGAAGCAATGTACACGCTTGTGTTTGTCTTCGTGGCTGCCCGCGTCATTGACTTTATTCAGCAGGGCGCATACTCCGGCAAAGCCGCTATGATTATTTCCGATCAGGCCCCGGAAGTAGCCGACGCCATTCTGCAGGAGATGAACCGCGGAGCGACTATTTTAAATGGTAAGGGCAGCTTCACCCGACAGGAAAAAGAGATTCTCTACTGCGTCGTTGGCAAAAACGAGCTGATGCGCCTGAAACACCTTGTCGAACGGGTGGACCCCCATGCTTTTGTGACAGTTAACGATGTGCAGGATGTTATCGGTGAGGGCTTCACCCTCGATGAAAACAAAAATCCGCTTCAATAAGACTTTTTACTCCCACATTTTTATCAGCTTCCACACACAAAAAACACCTGCGCCGGTAAACGCGCAGGTGTTTCTTACTATTCTTCGCTTGTCATGAGAAACATGGCGATAAAACGCCCCAGTTCCAGCACGGCTACCAGAGCAGCTGCAACGTACGTTAATGCAGCGGCATCGAGTACTTTTTTCGTTTCCCGCTCTTCATTGTTGCTGATAATACCAGTCGCAACAATCTGATTCATGGCACGGCTGCTCGCATTAAATTCCACCGGAAGGGTGACAACCTGGAACAGTACGGCGGCCGAGAAGAATATGATACCCGCCAGAAACATGCCGGTCGACTGCAGCAAAATACCGGCGAGAATCAAAAAGAAGGAAAGATTGGACCCGGTCGAAGCCACAGGTGCAAGCGAGGAACGGAATCGTAAAAACGCATAGTTTTCCGCATCCTGAATCGCGTGCCCCACTTCGTGAGAAGCGATCGCCTGAGCCGCTACCGTCGAATTGTAATAGTTCTCCTCTGACAAACGGACAACTTTTTTTGAAGGATCATAATGATCCGTTAGTTTTCCTTTGGTCGGCTCTACGCGTACGTTATAGATGCCGTTTTCCTCCAGGATTTTTTTGGCCACGGAGGCCCCTGTCATCCCGGATGAATTGCTTACGTTCGAATATTTTTTGTATGCTTTTTTCACTTTGGACTGCGCCCAAAGCGGAATGAGGATAAGCGCTGCTAAATATAACAGAAGCATTCCCATTTTTTCTCATCCCTCCATTTATATATACTTATATTGTATGCAGACGGGGGTATAATGTCAAAGATTATGCTCTATTCCTCCATGAGCCGAAGCTCTGTCCGGCCGGGACTGAGCCTCCACCAGAGCAGGAGCCCGATCGAAATCACACTAAGCCAGAACGTCCCGTAGCCGATCAGGGAAATGTACGGCTGGAGCGACGCTGACACCCAGGGATACATTCCAAAAACGTAGTCAATTATGTCATTATGTACTGTCCATACCGCGACTGCCCCGATATGCCAAAGCTTCACCCGGTAGTAAGGCAGATACAAAAACGCCTGCAGCGCCATGCCGGCGTGGGAGGCAATAAGCATGTAGTGCTGCCAGCTGAGCGCCTCTCCGGCTACGCCGGAAAACACGTTCATCCCTACCGCCCAAAGCCCGTACTTTACAAGCGTTATAAAAGCGAATGCTTCCGCCAGTCCGCTTCTCCTGCCGATAATGTAGAGCCCGAGAACGATCGTAAAAACCAGGCTTGCCGTCGGACTGTCCGGGACGAAGGGCAGAAACACAGCCGGCGTCTGCTGCAGCTGCTGGCCGTACCAAATGTAGCCGTAAATGGTACCGAGCGCGTTAATGATAAAAAGCGGGATTAACACGTAAGGCGTTCCAAACCATCCAAGTAGCTGTTTCACTGTATCATCCGCCTCATTTTATATGTAGAAAAAGACACCAGTTTCGTGTCTTTATTCGCTCATGCGAAGGTCTTCAAGCAAAAGCTGAAGCTCAGTGTTGTCCGGCTGCATGGCTGAAGCCTGCTCCAGGTGCTTCAACGCATTCTCCCGGTAGCCGAGTTCAAGCAGCAGACGGCCGTATTCTTCAAGGAATACTTCGTTTTCCTGATATACGCTGTACACTTCTTCGTATTTTTCTTTCGCTTCGACAGGTTCGTCCTGGAGGTTTTTAGCCCGGGCATAGTACCACTGAAAACGTACATCCGGCTCGCCCATTTCGTATAAATGATCAATCAGGTCAATCATCGCCTCCGGCTCTTCCTGCTCCATCCACATGCTGAGAAGCGCATTCGCCGCTTCAAGATGTGCCGGATTTAAAGCAAGTGCCTCCTTGAGATGTTTCTCTCCCTCTTCTTCGTTGCCAAGCGCCATATAGAGCTTCCCGGCCTCGGTATATAAATTTTCATTGTATTCATCTTCTTTAATACCGGCCTTCGCCGCTTCCAGGGCTTTTTCATGGTCTTCGAGCCCTTCGTAGCTTCGCACCAGGTATGGATAGAGCGCTACAAAGTCTTTATCCATGTTCCGGAGCTCTTCGAACTTCTCTGCAGCAAGCTGATAATCGCTGACCTGAAGCGCTGTATAACCGTAGCCAAACAAAGCGTGGAGCTCAGTATGTTCTTTCAGTCCGGCCTCGTAGTAGCTCAGTGCATCCTCAAACGAACCGGTCACGCTGTATGCTTCAGCGAGACGAAGGCTCAGACTGCCATCCGGAAATTTAAACCCGGCGCCTTCAGCCTGCTTCAGATAAGGAATGCTCTTAGCGTAGTCTCCGCGGGATAAATAATAATCCCCGACGGCAGCAAGGAGCACCGGCTCTTCAGGACTCTGCTTTAAGGCATCCAAAAGCTTTTGCTCCGCTACTTCATCGAGCCCCTGCATCTGGTACAAATCAGCAAGCAGCAGCTGCGCCCGCAGATACTCTTCATCCGAATCCTTCACCTCGAGCAGCCACTCAATTGCGTCATCCTCATCGTCGAGATCAATCGCATTCTCGGCTACGGTCGTCAGCAGTGCCCCTTCATCGGGATAGCGTCCAAGCAGATCTTCAATCAGCGGCTGCGCCTTATCTGAGCGGCCCAGCTCCTGATACATTTCCACTATATCGTATTTTTCCTGATCGTTTGCAGAGTGGCTGTATTTCTCCATCTCTTCGAGCCCTTTTTCCGTATCGCCGTTTCTTATCGTTTCAAGGATCGTTTCTAAATTCACGCCGTCAACAACCTTTCTTCCAGGTAAATCTCGTTTAGCACTGTGTAATTATAGCAAACATTGCCCGCTGTGACGAACAGAAAACCTTCTGCCCGCAGATGATGATAACGTTTACAAAAACAAAAAAAACACCTGATGTCTACTCATCAGGTGTGCCGCCACATCGGCTAGTTTTAAGATAAAGAGTATGGATAGGAGTGGAGAGAAACCATACGCTAATATTAGTATAACGTAATTGTAAGCGTTGTCAATGCTTCTCCCCTATTTTTTCATTCTTTTTTCGGTTAACCAATGTAGGATTCATAATCGTGCTTTTCGAGCTGCTGCATGCCGGCACGCCGATCTTCCTCAGTGCGGAACGTCAGCTGAAGCACGCCCATAATGTCCTCTCTCGTTTCAAGGATCCGTATGTTGATAATACTGATGCCGGTGCGTCCAAGAATACCGGTTACGTCCGAGATAACCCCGGGATGGTCCGGCACGTCGACAAACAGATCATAAATGGCCGGTATAGCTCCCTGCTTCTTGGCAGGCAGGCCGTCGCGATAGGATTTGGCATGCTCAAAAAACTGGTAGATCTGCTCTTTATCCCCCGCGGCAAGCATCTGCTCAATGGCGCTCATCTGCTGCTTCCAGTCCTCCATCAGCTGCCTCATGACGTCGTTGTTTTTCAGCAGAATATCAGTCCACATTTCCGGGCTGGCTGAAGCGATTCTCGTAATGTCCCGGAACCCTCCGGCAGCGAGCTTGGTCACCCATGCCTGTTCATCCTCCATCCCCTTCACCTGATGCACAAGGGCCGAGGCCACAATATGCGGAAA
Source organism: Marinococcus halotolerans DSM 16375 (assembly GCF_000420725.1). Classification (GTDB taxonomy): domain Bacteria; phylum Bacillota; class Bacilli; order Bacillales; family Marinococcaceae; genus Marinococcus; species Marinococcus halotolerans. Next base: position 167,032 of record NZ_ATVM01000001.1, read on the forward strand.
ATGACTGATGACGCCTGTCAGCAGGTCGTGCTGCTCGTAGGACAGTTCAATAAACTTTGCCTGCGTGCCCCGAAGCCACTCTTTGATCTCACCGATCTTTTCAGAAGAGCCCGGACCGTTTGGCACCAGCACGTAGTAGGCATTTTCAAACAGGCGGACACGGGCGGCATGGACGCCGCTTTTATGGGATCCGGCCATGGGATGGCCGCCGATAAAATGAACGTTCTTTCCCGAAAGAACGTCTGCCTGCTCGCAGATCGATGTTTTTGTGCTGCCGACGTCGGTAACGATGGCCCCGGGCTTTAAAGATATGCCGGCCAGCTGCACGAGCAATTTCTCAGTGGTGGCAACCGGGGTGGCAAGCACAACCAGATCTGCTTCTTTTACAGCGTTCTCCAGGTCCGGGGCAGCCTCGTCAATAACACTCAAGGATACCGCCAGCTTTGTCTGGGCTTCATCTACATCTGTTCCTGTAATATAAACACCGGGATGTTCCTGTTTGATGGCGAGGGCAATTGACCCTCCGATCAGTCCCAGCCCGATAACTGCTGCTTTTTTCTGCATCTGTTTCCCTCCAGGCCTCTCTTTGTTTCCATACATAAAAACACCCGGCCCCGAGCGGAGCCGGATTCCAGGTGTTGTCCGCTAAAGCCTGGCCTGCTGACGTTCAAGCACTTCACTCAGCGTCTGGCGGAAAGCTTCATTCTGCTCTTCGGTCCCTATCGTTACACGGATCGATTCCGGATAGCCGAGAGCTTCTCCTGAGCGGATGATGATACCCTTTTTCAGCATTTCGTCAAAAACAACGCTTCCTGCAACTCCTGTATGAATCAGCAGAAAATTGGTCTGCGAAGGGACATAGTCCAGTCCCTGTTCTTCACAGAAGGCTGTCATTTTATCGAGTTCAGTTTTATTTTTCTCCCGGCACTTTTCAATAAAGCTGCGGTCCTTCAAGGCAGCCGTTGCCGCCCGCTGGGCTACAGCTGTAACGTTAAACGGAGGCCGGACCGGATCCAGGGACTGAATCAACTCTTCATGGCTCACGCCGTAACCGACCCGGAGAGAGGCCAGACCATAGGCCTTTGAGAATGTCCGCAAAAGAAGAAGGTTCGGGTACTCCTGCAGCAGCTTCAGCGTATCCGGATAATCCTTCGCGGTCACATATTCAATGTAAGCCTCGTCCGAAACGACCAGAACGTTTTCCGGCACCCGATCGAGAAATGCCACAAATGCTTCTTCATTAATATAGGCGCCGGACGGATTGTTCGGGTTACATACCCAGACAATACGTGTCTGTTCATCGATCGCTTCAAGCATTGCTTCGAGCTGATGTTCTCCGTCCACTGCCGGAATTTCACGGATTTCCGCTCCTTCAATGGCCGCATTATGCTTGTACTGCGAGAACGACGGCACCGCCATGACGGTATTTGTATCCGGACCAAGCATGGCACGGCAGAGCATTAAGATCACTTCGTCGGACCCGGCCCCAAACAGCAGCTGTTTTTCTCCAACGTTCAGCTCTTCGGCTACTGCCTGGCGGAGCTCAGCTGCATAACCATCCGGATAAATTTCCGGATCGGCGGCCGCTTCTTCGATCGCCTGTTTGGCCTGTAGCGGAGCACCGTATGGATTTTCGTTCGACGCCATTTTATGGACAGTAGTCAGTCCAAGCTCCCGTTTCACTTCTTCAATTGGTTTTCCCGGCTGGTAAGGCGTCATGCCTTTGATTTGTTTTTTAATATACAACATTGTCACCTCGTCTTTGTATGCTGATTACTATCTTACGACGAAATTAGCTCGGAGACAAAGGTTTTAATTTCGTTCAGTGCCTGCTCGCGCTCTGTCTTTTCAGCCGAAACGAGGGCCTCCTGCTGTTGTTCGACGATTTTCATGATCGCACTGCCGACGACAATGCCGTCACTCACGCCGTCAAGCAGCTCCACCTGGCGGCGGTTGGATATACCAAAGCCAACAGCGACCGGGACCGTGCTTGCTTCTTTTACTTTGCGGATAAACGCGTAGGCTTCATCCGGGAAGGCGTCCCTTGTACCAGTTACACCAAGGCTTGAAACGCAGTAAAGAAAGCCCTGGGCCTGGGAAGCAATTTTTTCAATGCGGTGGGCTGACGTCGGTGCCACAAGTGAGATGACCGACAGCTCCTTCTCTTTGGCAAGCTCACTGATAAAACTGCTCTCTTCCATGGGAAGATCCGGAATCAATACCCCGTTTGCTCCCGCAGATGCCGCTTCTTTGACAAACGTTTCTTCTCCCATGCGGAGCACCGGATTGACGTAGGAAAACACGACGACCGGAATCGTCAGTCCGCGTTCTCTCATCGTCCGGATCGTGCGCAGAGCCCCTTTCAGGCTCATGCCTCCTTTAAGTGCGCGCTGGGCCGAGCGCTGAAGCAGCGGCCCGTCAGCCAGCGGATCAGAATATGGAATGCCAAGCTCTAAAATATGGGCGCCCGCTTCCTGAAGCGAAAGAGCAATCGAAATGGTCGCCTCCTCATCCGGGTCCCCTGCCATAATAAATGGCACAAACAAAGGGTACGATGCCTGTGCTGCCGCTTCTTCCACAGTCAGCACATTTGTTGCTTTATTCATCACTGCTCTCTCCTTCCATGCGGCGGCGGATCGTTTCAACGTCTTTATCTCCACGCCCCGAGAGGCAGATGACGATTCGTTCATTTTTGTCCATCTGTTTGGCTTTTTCAAACGCCAGGTAGAGCGCGTGGGAGGATTCAATTGCCGGTAGAATACCTTCTTTCTTCGTTAACAGCGAAAGTGCTTCCAGCGATTGTTCGTCCGTCACCCCCGTGTATTCTACGCGGCCGCTTTCGGCCAGATGGGCGTGCTCCGGACCAATGCCCGGGTAGTCCAGCCCGGCGGAAATAGAATACGGCTCAATTATTTGTCCATTTTCGTCCTGGATTAAATACGTCAGCGACCCGTGAATGACCCCGCGGGTGCCTTTTGAAATCGTTGCTGCGTGCAATGCTGTATGAACGCCCATACCGGCTGCCTCTGCCCCGTAAAGCTTTACATCGTCTTCGAGAAACGGATAAAACATGCCGATCGCATTGCTTCCGCCTCCCACGCATGCTGCAATCGCATCCGGAAGAGCGCCGCAACGCGTCTGCATCTGCTGTTTCGTCTCATCTCCGATAATCCGCTGGTAATTCCGGACAATCATTGGATATGGATGCGGACCAACGACCGAACCGATCAAATAAAACGTATCTTCGACATTGGTCACCCAGTAGCGGATCGCTTCATTGGTGGCGTCCTTTAAGGTTTTGTTTCCGGACGACGCAGGCAGTACTTCCGCTCCCAAGAGCTCCATGCGGAAAACATTCAGTGCCTGACGCTCCATATCCTCTTCGCCCATAAATACCTTGCACTCCAGCCCGAACTTAGCACAGACAGTCGCCGTCGCCACGCCGTGCTGGCCGGCACCTGTTTCGGCAACGATTTTTGATTTCCCCATACGTCTGGCCAGAAGCACCTGGCCGATGGCATTGTTTAATTTATGGGCCCCGGTATGAAGAAGATCCTCCCGTTTTAAATAAATCTGCGCTCCGCCCAGATACTCCGTCAAATGCCCCGCAAACGTCAGCGGAGTTTCACGGCCGGCATATTCACGCAGAATGTCCTGGTACTCCTCGTGAAAGGAATCATCCTCCCAGGCAGCGTTAAATGCCTCCTCAAGCTCCTCCAGTGCATACATAAGCGTTTCCGGCACATATTTTCCGCCATAATCCCCGTACCGTCCATGTTCATCGGGATATATCTGCTGCATAGCTATTCAACCTCTTCTCTAATTGTTCTAATAAGCCGGCATCTTTTATTCCGTCCTTTTCCAGTCCGCTGGAAATATCAATACCCGCCGGATGATACGCAAGCAGGTCTTCAACATTTTCCGGGCGTACTCCTCCTGCGATAAGTAGTGGAAGCCGGTGGGCTTTTCCGGCTTTAATATAGCCCGGCACGTGCTCCCAGGCGAAGGATGCGCCGGAGCCTCCGAACCGGCCATTGACTTTGGCGTCGATGATGAAGCCATCAACGTAATCCGCATAGGCATCAATCTGTTGATGCGTATATTCTCCGTGCGGCAGGGCTTTCCACACATCCTTGCCTGTACGGTGCCGGATGATCGCCGCTTCTTCCGGCGGTTCCTCACCGTGCAGCTGTATCACGTCCGCCTGTATTTCTTCCACGGTCGCGATCACTTTTCGCACCGGCGCATTCACAAACAGGGCTGTAACCTTTTTACCGTGCAGCGGATGAGCCTGCAGCCACTCGCGAACGGCTCCCGACTCCACTTCCCGCTTCCCCGGGGCAAATACAAATCCCGCAAAGTCAGCAGAGGAAGAAGCTGCAAGCCGCACATCATTTTCGGAGTGCAGGCCGCACATTTTAAACATCGGTGTCTGTGGAGGCATGCTTGTTCACTCCCCGCAGTTTTAGTAAAGCTTCACGTACGTCCGGCTGCCTCATCAGGGATTCGCCGACGAGCGCCGCCTCTGCCCCAAGAAGCTGTATATAGTCAAGGTCTTCGTTTGTACGGATGCCGCTTTCGCTGACGAGTACACTGCCTTCCGGTATAAACGAAGCTGCTTTTCCTGTCTGTCCGAGTTCTGTATGGAACGTATGAAGATCACGGTTATTGATACCGATAATTTCCGGCGTAAAATGATGGAGCAGCTCATGCAGCGTTTCGGGGGAATGTGCTTCTACAAGCACCTCCATCCCGAGCTCGCCAGCCTGCTCGTACAATTCATGCAGCTTTTCCGGCGCGAGGGCTTCTGCGATCAGTAAAATAGCATCTGCCCCCATCGCTGCACTTTCCTCCACCTGTCTGGTATCGATAATAAAGTCCTTGCGCAGCACAGGCAGAGAAGAGATTTTTTTGACCGCTGTCAGGTAGCTGCCGCTCCCCTGGAAATACGTTTCGTCGGTCAGCACCGACAGGGCGGCGGCGCCTCCCTGTTCATAGCCAAGAGCGATGGCTTCCGGATCGAAATCACTCCGTATCAGCCCTTTGGAGGGTGAAGCTTTTTTGATTTCCGCAATAATCTGTACATTCGGCGGGTCCTGCTGCAGTGCTTGTTTCAGTGAATAGAAAGGCACATCCGGACGCTCGCCAATCGTAATACGGGACAGCTCTTCCTGTTTAGTTTGCAGTATTTTTTCAAGCATACGTTGAATTAACCTCATTTCCCCGCAGACGCTGCAGCTGCTGTTCGGCTTTGCCTTCGCGGATAACTCTTTGTGCAAGCTGCACGCCGTCTGCGATTGTTTCTGCCCGGTCGGCAGCATAAAATGCAGCGCCCATGTTTAATAGTAAAATGTCTTTTGCGGCCCCAGTTTCTGAGCCGTTAAAAATATTTTCGATCAGCGCTGCGCTTTCTTCCGCCGTCTCCACCTGCACTTCTTCCACGGGAGCTCTTGTAAGTCCTGCCTCTTCCGGGGTAATTTCATATTTCGTAATTTCACCGTCGCGAAGCTCTGTAACATACGTACTGTCTGAAATCGTCATTTCATCAAGTCCGTCTTTTCCAGTCACAAATAACGCCCGGCTCGCACCCAAATTTTTCAGTACGTAGGCCATTTTCTCCCCGTATCCCCGGTCGAACACACCGACCACCTGAATGTCAGCGTTTGCCGGGTTTGTTAACGGCCCGAGCACGTTAAAGATGGTACGAAAACCGAGTTCTTTTCTTGGAGTGACGGCGTGCTTCATCGCTACGTGGTACAGCGGGGCAAACAAAAAGGCCAGACCTTTTTCCTGCAGAGCTTTAACCGCTTCCTCAGGTCCTGACTGCACGGGCACCTGCAGCGTTTCAAGCACGTCGGCGCTCCCGCTTTTGGATGATACCGAGCGGTTGCCGTGCTTGGCTACCTTAATGCCCGCTCCGCTTAACGCAATCGCAGAAGCAGTGGAAATATTGTACGTTGAACTTACGTCGCCGCCGGTGCCGCACGTATCGAGAAGGGAAGGCTCCTCATGCTCCAGAGAAAGGGCGTGACGGCGCATACTGCGGACAAAGCCGGTCAGCTCTTCCACGGTCTCGCCCCGGAACCGCATAATAGTAATAAGACCGGCAATCTGGCTAGGCGTCGCCTCTCCCTGCATAATAAAGTCCATTGCCTGTTCTGCTTCCTGTTCTTTTAGTGTATGCCCCTCAATGCATTTATTCAACAGTGCTTTAAGCATGAATATTCTCTCCCTTCTCATCGGTGAACATTGCTTCGGCAGCGGCTACAGTACGCAGAAGAGCGGCTGCTTTATTTTGCGTTTCTTCGTATTCCGATGCCGGATCTGAATCGGCAACGATACCGGCTCCGGCCTGAACCTTTGCCGTCTGATTTTCCACAAGCATCGTCCGGATGGCAATGCAGGAGTCAATGTTGCCGTCAAAGCCCATGTAGCAAACAGCCCCGGCATACATTCCGCGCCTTGTCGGCTCGAGTTCCTTTAAAATTTCCATCGCACGGATTTTAGGCGCTCCGGAAACAGTACCAGCTGGAAAAGCAGACTGAAGAGCCGCTACCGGGGAAACGAATGGAGAAAGTCGTCCTGTCACCTTCGAAATAATATGCATCACGTGTGAGAAGCGGACTGTTTCAAGCAGCACCGGCGTTTCCACTGTGCCGTAGGAGGCAATCCGGCCAACATCATTTCGCGCCAAATCAACGAGCATAAAGTGCTCCGCCCGCTCTTTTTCGTCGGCAAGCAGTTCTTCTTCGAGTGCTTTATCTTCTGTGTCGGTCTGTCCCCGTTTGCGAGTCCCGGCAATCGGATGGATTTCCACGTGGCCGTCGAGCACCTGCACGAGCCGTTCCGGAGAGCTGCCTACCACTTCAGTTTCCCCGAGCCGCAGGTAAAACAGGTACGGCGACGGATTAATCATGCGAAGCACCCGGTAAAGGTCAAAGCCACTCACCGTTGTCGGGAGCTCAAAACGCTGGGACAGCACTGTCTGAAATACGTCTCCGGCTACAATATATTCTTTAATTTTCTCCACCGCATCCATGAAATTTTCCTTCGAATAATTGGACTGGACCCTGCTGAAGTCCACGGCTGTATTTTTTTCAAGCGGCGGATACATGGCGGAGCCGGAATTACCGTTCTGAAGACTTTTTTGAAGCTTTCCTACCGTTGCCTTTGCTTCCTCAAAGCGTTTTTCAGGCTCTTTCTCTGTATGTTCATCATAATAGATGATCGTCAGCTCTTTATTCGTCTGATCGAGCGCCATAATCGTGCTGCAGTACACAAAGTGTATGCGTGATTCCGGGGCGTTCTCCGGCGCAAGCTTTGGCTCGAACAATTCCACAGCATCGTACGAGAGAGCTCCGACAGCACCGCCTTTAAATGGAAGATCCACCTCCGGCAGCGAAGGATCAATATAGTCTGTCGCCTGCTGCATGCAGGCCTCCAGATCGGAAGCTGTAAGTATAAGAGCGCCGTCCGTTTTCTCGAGGCGGAACTCTCCTCCCTGCTCTACAATCCGGTAGGAAGGATGAATTCCGACAAACGAGTAGCGCGACCACGGAGAGGCTTCGTCTTTACTTTCAAGCAGATATACCGCATCTTCCTGAAAGTGGCGAAACACATCAATAGGGGTGAGGGTGTCGGAAAAGTAATGCTCCATATAGGGAATCGTTCGGTGGGATAAAGACGCGTCAGTGAACGCCTGCTTTGTTGTTTTGGTCACGGTTTTTCCTCCTTTAATAGGAAAAGCATGCCAGAACACGAGAAAAACCTCTCTGCAAACAGAGAGGCATGATAGAAGAGAACCCTGCATATACTACGCAGGATTTATTGGTTACATGTATTGTCAGGTATCTTCTATTCTCTGCTATTCTGTCTCTGCTCTTCTAACTCTCTATGCTGCCTCCGATGGCAGCGCTCATCTATACCTTAACTGTCGTTACTCTAAACTTATATTCATCCTACTAGGAATCCTTCTGCTTTGTCAAACCCAGGTCCGGACGAAGCGCCACCGCTTCGTTTAAAAAGATATGCTGCACATCTTTTGCAGGTACATTTACATCCGCAGTCATCATCACACGGATGCACCGCTCCAGGCTGCCAGGCACCGGAATTTCCTGGGCACACATTACCGGAACAAACTCCCACCCGGAAATCTCCCGCGCAGCTTTTGCCGGAAAAGCAGCATCAAGATCGGAAGTGACCGTAAACCAAATATGCGAAACCTGGTCCGCTGTAATGTGGTTTTCCGCTATCATTTCCTTAAGTACCCGTCCGGTTTCCTCCCAGATCTCTTCTGCCCGGTTTTCTTTTACCGTTGTTGCACCCCGTACACCTCGTATCACTGTTGTCACCTGCCTATTTATAATAGCGATCGAGCAGCTGCCTGATCGTGTTTTCTTCCACTTTTGCTGTTAACGGCTTCCCCGGCTTTTCGAGCAGCACGTAATGGATATCCCCGTGGAAAGCTTTTTTATCTCTTTTCATCGCCTCCACTAACGTGTCAGCCGAAAGCCCGCCCGGGGCATCCATCGGATAGCCCAGCGATTTGAGCCATGCTTTTTCTTTTTCCAGATCCCAGTGGCCGACGCCTTCATTATTACTTACTGCAAGGGCAAACCACAGGCCGGCTGCCACTCCTTCTCCGTGCGTGATACGTCCGTATCCCATTTCTTTCTCCAGGGCGTGCCCAAGCGTGTGCCCCAGATTCAAAAAGGCCCGCACGCCCTGCTCACGTTCGTCTTCTTCGACAATACGCGCTTTGACTTCAATCGACCTTTTGATCCACGAAGCTACTTCGGGCGACTTCATATCTTCCACGCTCTGTACGCGGGCTTTTAAATCCTGTAAAAAGGCTTCCCCGTCAAGGTACGCATGTTTGATCATTTCGGCAAAGCCGGAGCGCCACTCGGCGTCGGGCAGGGTATGCAGAGTCTGTGTGTCATATATGACAGCTAGAGGCGGATGGAAGGCACCTGCCAGGTTTTTGCCTGCGTGCAGGTTAATGCCCGTCTTCCCCCCTACGCTGCTGTCCTGGGCAAGAAGAGTGGTCGGCAGCTGAATATAGTCCACGCCCCGCATATATCCAGCCGCTGCGAATCCGGTCAAATCACCGGCTACACCGCCGCCAAGCGCCACAAAAACCGACTTTCTGTCCATTTCATTTTCCGCTGCGAACTCCCACAGCCGGGAAAGCTCTTCTACCGATTTGGACTGCTCGCCCGAGGGCATCACATAGGTGCTCACGGGCAGCAGACGGGCTAGCTGGCTTTCTGTTTCCGCCCGGTAGAGAGCGTCCACAGCCTCGTCCACGACGAGCAGGAAGCGGCTCTTTTTTGCTGCCGTTTCCTTTAAAACGTCTGCAAGCTGATAGCGGAGCCCCTCCCCGATTATTACCGGGTAGCTTCTTTTCTCCGCCTGTATCTGTACAGTTTCCATCCGTTAAAAACCCTTCGCTTCCTGTACGTACTCTTCAAAGTTCCGGCGGATACGGTCCACATTATCTGTGCCAAACATATCCAGGAAGGAGACGGCTACTTCAAACGCCACGACGTTTTCCATTACGACCGAAGCGGCAGGCACCGCACAGCTGTCTGAACGCTCAATGCTCGCTTTAAACGGTTCTTTGGAATCAATGTCTACGCTTTGCAAAGGCTTATAGAGAGTCGGGATCGGCTTCATCACACCCTGGATGACCACCGGCATGCCGTTAGTCATCCCACCTTCAAAGCCGCCAAGGTTGTTGGTGCTCCGGTAATAGCCGTTCTCTTCGTCCCAGACAATCTCATCATGCACCTGGCTTCCCGGCCGGTTAGCCGCTTCAAAGCCGATACCAACTTCAGCCCCTTTAAAGGCATTAATGCTCGCAACCGCGCCGACGATTTTGCCGTCGAGCTTGTGGTCATACTGCACGTGACTGCCCAGACCAACCGGCAGGCCTTCCACCACAGTCTGAACGACGCCGCCAATAGAATCGCCATCCGCCTTCGCCTTGTCGATCGCTTCCATCATTTGTTTCTCCGCTTCGGGGTCCAAACAGCGAACCGGAGACGCTTCTGATTTTTCCTGAAGCTCCTGCATGGAGGAATAAGACGTCTGTGCTGAATGAATACCGCCTATCGTAAGAACCTGGCCTCCAACTTCTATTCCGAAGGTTTTGAGAATTTTTTTCGCCAGTGCCCCTGCCATCACCCGGGCAGTTGTTTCTCTGGCCGAGGAACGCTCGAGCACGTTTCTCATGTCACGATGCCCGTATTTAATAGCCCCGTTCAAATCTGCGTGCCCAGGACGGGGACGGGTAATTTTGCGCTTCACTTTTTCCGCTTCCTCTTCAGAGAGCGGTTCGGTGCCCATGATCTTTTCCCAGTGCACAAAATCGTCATTTTCGACGACCATTGTGATTGGTGCGCCGGTTGTTTTTCCGTGCCGGACCCCGCTTAAAAACTTCACTTTGTCTTTTTCGATCTGCATTCTGCGGCCGCGTCCGTATCCGCCCTGTCGTCTTGCAAGTTCCTGGTTGATATCTTCTTCAAGAAGTTCCATCTGTGCCGGAACTCCCTCAACGATCGTTGTCTGCTGTGGTCCGTGTGATTCTCCTGCGGTTAAAAATCTCATATGTGCCATCTCTCCCCTTTGCTCCATACGTATCTCTTTAGTGCTTTTATGCAGTAAATGATAACATAATCCTCTATTTAGCGAAACTGCCTTCTTTCATCTTCCTGAAAAGCTTAGCTTTTGCGGTAAAAAAAGGTCCCGGCCGGCTCAAACTTATACTTTTCCGGATGAAACATCTGCTCTGTGCTTCCGACAAACAGCACACCTCCCGGGCGCAGCGCGCTGTAAAACTGCTGATAGATATAATCCTTCGCTTCTTCTGTAAAATAAATCATCACATTTCTGCAAATGATAACATCTACATCCCTCACCGGATTGTCTGCAAGCAGATTCTGCTTTTTAAAGCGAATGTCCCGGGCTGCCGCTTTTGTATTAAACTGGTAGGCGGGCGGACTCGCTTCAAAATATTTCTGCAGATACGCCGGGGGCACATTTTCTACTGCACGGCCCGAATAAATGCCCATCTGCGCCTGTTCAAGAATGTGGCTGTCTATATCTGTCGCCGTAATGGAAAAGGAGGTTCCCGGGAACGCCTCTTTCATCATCATCCAGAGCGAGTACGGTTCTTCACCGGTAGAACACGCTGCAGACCATATGTGCGGATTGCTCCGTTTATTAAGTATTTCCGGAAGAATCGATGTCTGCAGCACCTCCCACCGGGAAGGATTGCGAAAAAACTCGGAAACATTGATAGTCATCCGGTCAAGTATTTCCTTCAAAAGCGCTTCGTCTTTTTGAAGCCCACGGTCAAATAAATCTGTAAACGAATGAAAACCTTTTTTCTGTAAAAAAGAAAACAGCCGCCGTTTCATCTGCGCCTCTTTATATAAATGCAGATCCAGGCCGGTCAGGCCTTTCATTTTTTGCACAAATACACCGTAATCCTCATTCATTTGATTTTCCCCTGCTACGCCTTGCCTGCTTGTCATCGTATCCCCACTTTGCTTTGTCTCGTTATTATATCACGGCGGCCTTGTTTCTTCAGGTGCCGCCCAGAGATCTTTTCCATTATATCGACCAGCAGAGAGAAAATATTCACTTGAAAACCAGGTGGTGGGCATATGCCGTTAAATTATAAAAAAAGCGGCCCCCAAGCAGGGACACGCTTTAGATTAATACCTTTTCGCCCGTTTTTCCGCTTTGGAGTCTGCTACGACGAAGCAGGCGTGAATGGATGCCGGCACCCAGAAAATCAGGAGCAGCAGAAAATTGATAAATGCCTGAAACGGCCGGCCGACGATCAGGACCGCTACCGGCGGCAACAGTATTGCCAGTAAATACATCATTAATTATCACCCTTATCTTGAATTGTCTATAAGAGTGTATTCCCAAATGCAAACCAGCTTAATCTTGTTTTACAGCCAGGCATCGATGGAACGTTCATATTCGAGCACTTCTTCCGGTTTAAAAAACAAACTGATCTCCCGGTCCGCGCTCTCAAGAGAATCCGAGCCGTGGATAACGTTTTTCTCCTTCACGTGCCCGTAATCGCCGCGGATCGTTCCTGCCGGTGCTTCCTTTGGATCTGTTTTCCCGATCAGCAGCCGGGAAATATGTATGGCATCCTGGCCTTCGAGTACTACCGCAAACACGGGGCCCGACGTAATAAAACCGACCAGATCATTAAAAAAAGGTTTTTCTTTATGTTCTTCGTAATGCTCTTGGGCTAATGCAGGTGAAATCTGCATAAACTTACCGGCGGCGATTTTCAGTCCCTTTTCTTCAAAACGCTGAACAATGCTTCCCACCAGTCCACGCTGGACCCCGTCCGGCTTTACCATTACAAACGTGCGTTCACTCGTCATATTTCTTCCCCCATCCATTACTGTTTACCAGAATTAGTATAGCAAAAGTTGAAAGCGTTAGCAATTGCGGGCTGGACGGGGAAAATTAATATTTTCTGCCGCCAATATACGCAGCAATGTCCTTTAAGGAATCCTTTGCCTCTATATCCGGCAGCGTGGCAATAGCTTCATAGGCTTTCTCCAGGTACCGCTCACTCATTGTTTTCGCGTATTCGATCCCCCCGGAGTTATTGATTTCTGAAAGAATACGGGACACCTGCTGTTCGTCGACAGTCTCTTCCTGAATAGCCGCGCTGATTTTTTCCTGCAGATACGGATTCTGATGCATAGCGTACAGCGCAGGCAGCGTTACATTTCCCTGTCTCAGATCGCCTCCAGCTGGTTTTCCAAGCTCTTTTTCACTGCCGGTAAAATCGAGAATGTCATCGATAATCTGATAGGACATGCCGAGGTGATAGCCGTACCGGTAAAGCTGACGCTGCGTCTTTTTAGATGCTCCGGCGCTTGCAGCACCGAGCTCACAGCCGGCGGCAATCAAAACCGCTGTCTTCCTCCGGATTCTGCGCAGATATGTCCGCAGCGGCTGCTCCCAGTTGTACTGATCCCGGATCTGTTCGATCTCGCCGACGCATATTTCGATCAGCGTCTTTGAAATTATCCGGTTGATAACAGGATCCCGGTAGTAGGCTGCGCGTTCGACAGCACTTCCAAAAATATAATCGCCGGTATACATTGCTACTTTGTTATCCCATGCCGCCTTGACTGTAGACTCGCCCCGGCGCAGCTCGGCATCATCTATCACATCGTCGTGAACAAGAGAAGCCATGTGTATCAGTTCAAGCGAAGCGGCAGCATGTTTAATATGCCCAATATCATAATTTCCAAATTTCGCACTTAGCAGCACTAAAACCGGCCGGATGCGTTTGCCTCCAGCTTTTAATAAATGATTGGACGCTTCAGTCAAGACGGCGTGCTTCGAATCCACCGCTTCTTCAAGCGTTTTTTCGATCACTTTAATATCCGGTTTTAAATCTCTGTACAGATCCATCAGCTTCATCTTATTCACCTTCAAAATAAATAATGCACCTCGTCTCCCGGCTGCAAAATATCTAAACTCTCCACTGCTTCATTTAAATATCCATACTTATAAGCGAGATGGTAATAATAAAGCAGGCCTTCCTGCTCCCTGGTTCCAAGCGTAAAATGAAGCCCCCGAAAGTAGTTCTGCCAGTACGTTCTGCTGCCTCCGAGCTTGTGACTGTAATCACTGGCCATTTCGGCGAAATTGTCCTGCTGCGCTGTGCGGCAGCTTTTTAAAAAGTCTCGATGCAGAGCGGACCACGTGCTCTCAGCCTGATGGAACGACTCATTTTGCACGGCAAACACAGCGTAAACCATCGGCAAACCGGTATGAGCATACCACAGCTCGCCGAGATCGTAACGGTACCAGTCACTTTCCCCCCAGGACGCCTTGATGGCATCATCGCCGATTAACAGGTAAGCGTCGTTCTGCTCTTTCATTTTCAATGGGTCCGGTGCCTGCGTTTGATACTCCGCCTCTGTCACCTGATAGAATTCCTGCAGAATAATTTTCAGCAGATGCACGCTTGTGGCACTTGTCGATGTTAAAGCAATCCGCTTTCCCGTAAGCTCATCAAGAGGGTAGCGGGAGTAGAACAAAATGGAGCGTACTTTGCCGGCAGAAGCTACACAAAGAGAAGGCAGAAGCGAAAGAGCGCGCGTACTGGATCCAAAAGCAAACGAAGATACAGCACTTCCGCTCAGCTTTTGGTCTTCGAGCTTTCGGTTCAGCGAAGCAGGTACGTCCTGTTCGAACTGTACCCCCTCCTGCTCAAGCTTTTGCCGGTTAAGATAATAAAAAAACGGTTTTGCATTCGTATAGGCGATTTCTCCCATTGTTATGGACATAACTATCTCTCCAAATCGTATACATCTTCCCTAAGCAGGTGTACCTATTTTTTACATTAAAATATCTCCAAGGGTAAATACTAATATTACAATACTGATAATTCCGTTCATGGGGAAAAAAGCGACCCCGACCTTCGACAGATCATACGGCTTCACCAGAGAGTGCTCGTAAATCATGATCGCTGCAGCTGCGGCAAGTCCAATAAGGTAAAACCAACTGAGCGGCGAAAGCATATACAATGCCAGAAGGGAAGCCAGACTGACGAGGTGAAATCCCCGGGAAATATAAAGAGCTTTCGCAATTCCGAAGCGGGCGGGGATGGAATTCAGCCCGACGCGCTTGTCATACTCCGCATCCTGCGTTGCATAAATAATATCAAATCCGCCAATCCACATCGCCACCGCCGTAAACAGTAAAAATGCCTCGGGCTGAAGCGTGCCAGTCACTCCCACCCATCCGCCGAGCGGGGCGATGCCAATTGTTATTCCTAAAAATACATGGCAGAGCCAGGTGAAGCGCTTTGTGTAAGAATACAGCGTCATAAAAAATACAGGAATTGGCAGGAGGTAGACCGCCAGCATGTTTAACTGAAACGCTGCGACAAATAAAATAAAAAAAGATCCAAGCACAAACAAAATGGCTTGACCTCTTGAAACGTCTCCTGCAGGAATGGCACGTGTTTCCGTTCGCGGATTCCGGGCGTCTATTTCTGCATCAATCAGGCGGTTCAATGTCATTGCAGCGCTGCGCGCCCCAAACATTGCCAGTGTAATCCATATCCAGTCAGCAATGGATGGCCAGGAGCCGTTGATCATCAGGCCGCCGAGCGCCGCTCCCAAAAAAGCAAACGGGAGGGCGAATACGGTATGTTCGAATTTTATCATTTCTAAAATAGTTTTAATTTTATTCATTGGTTCAACTTCCTTATCACTGTCATCTTATCACTTTTTGCGTGCAATATGGGCACAGACGGTGCCGGCAGAAAAAGGAGACATCTGCACCTGGCTGAACCCTGCTTCCATGAACATAACCCCAAGCGTTTCTTTCGACGGAAAGGCCATAGTTGATTCCTGGAGCCAGCGGTATTCGTCGTACCGGTTAATCAGTACTTTTCCTATCACCGGCATAACCGACTGAAAATAAAAGGAATAGAATTTTTCCACGACACTGTTTTCCGGCCAGGACGTTTCCAGGCACACAGCGGTGCCGCCAGGCTTCAGCACACGCTGCATTTCCTTAAGCACCCGCAGATAATCGGATACGTTCCGGAGGCCGAAGCCTATCGTTACGTAGTCAAACGAATCATCCGGAAACGGGAGACTATTTACATTTCCATGTATTAAATCAATGTTTGCGAGCTGTTCCCGGTGCACCTTCTCCCGGCCGACTTCGAGCATTTTTTCACTGAAGTCAATGCCGGTGGCACTGCCGTCTTTTCCTACTGCTTTGCCAAGCTGGATCGTCCAGTCGGCTGTTCCACAGCATAAATCGAGTGCTTTTGCACCGCGGCTGACGTTCATCTGCTTCATTGTTTTTTTCCGCCAGCGCTTGTGCAGCCGGAAGCTGATCACGCTGTTCATATGATCATAGTTGCCTGAAATAGACTGGAACACCTGATATACTTTATTTTCTTTTTGGGTAGCCATCATTGAAACCCCTTTTTACTCAATACCTACAGCTATCCATTCATCCATTAACGATTGCAGCGTATCTGAGAGCTGTTCGTCTTTTTCGACATGCTGATGAAAAAAGCTGTGTTCTTGATCGATTAATTGTTTTAATATTTGCTGGGCGCTTTGCGACTGGCTTTCCCAGCAATGTATCTGAGCGGCACAGGCTGAAAATTCCTCAGTACGGCCAAACCACTCCCATTCATGAAACAGCCTTTTTAAGGCAAAAACAGACGAGGCAGCCACTGCAAGATGCGGGCGTCCGTAAAAATGAATGACCGCTTCTACAATGCCCGCTTCACTCATTCTAAGTGTTTGAAGCATATCGGTATAGTCCCGGCACTCACCAAAATGAAGCTTCATTTTTGCTTCGTTCATGCTTCGGATTGTTGATGTAAAAACAAGCAGGATTTCCTGATGAAAGGCAGTGCTGAGCAGACGGTAGTAAAGACTGCTCATCAAATCGCCGTTCAAAATCGTCAGCTGCCTTATTTTTTTGTCATCGCCGTCGTTATGCAGCTGAATCTGTTCATGAGCTTTAAACGCTGACTGCACGAGCAGTACAGCTGCAATTTGTTCCACCATCCGTTCCCGGGGCACTTTGGCTTCTCTTAGCGCTTCAAGCAGCAGGTGGATCGTCTCTTCGTGCGCTTCCGGCAGCCCGATTTTCTGCTCAATATACGAGTGCTGGGTCAGGCGCTGAAACTCTTTTTTTATTTCCTCTGCACATGGTGTCCAGTAGTTGTTCATGCCGCTTCCCCCAACCCCTTAAATGCTGGTGATTTCATTTCTTCGATCCTATGCTCTCCAATTATAGCACAGCCTCTTTGCTTCCTAGAAAGATTACGTTAATCTTCCCCGCTTCCGGCCTTCATTTCGCCGTAGCTTGTTTGTATAACTGCATTGCCACGCACCTTTATCGCAGATGTATGTTCGGTAAACTGAGCGATAAGTACTTCTCCGCCGTCTAATTTTTCCAAGTGATGAAAACGGGTGTCTTTGCCGCGGGTCAAGCCCATAACGTTGACACCGTCTTCTTCTGCACGGATGACGATAAAATCATCTTTATTCTGCATTTAAGACCCTCCCTGTTTTCGGTTTGTGTCCATGGTAAAGCGCCTGCTCGCTGCAGGCGCCTGGTTTATATCTGCTGGTGATCAGTGCTTAATAAGCGACAGAACTTCGCTCCTTGCCGCCTGATCTTCTTCAAACGTGCCTCTTACCGCAGATGTTACTGTCATCGATCCCGGCTTTTTCACCCCGCGCATCGTCATACACATATGCTCTGCTTCCAGAACAACCATCACTCCGTGAGGTTCAAGCGTCGAAACAATTTCGTTTGCGATAGTATAGGTAATACGCTCCTGCAGCTGCGGACGCTTGGCAATCGTTTCTACGGTCCGGGCCAGCTTGCTGAGACCTGTCACCATCCCGCCCTTCGGAATGTAGGCGACGTGAGCCTTACCGAAAAAAGGAACTAAGTGATGCTCGCACATCGAAAAAAACGGAATATCTTTTACGAGCACCAGTTCCTCATGATCTTCTCCAAATACGGTTTTTAAATGCTCGTCTGCTGATTCATGCAGCCCTGCAAAAACCTCCTGGTATAAACGGGCTACTCTGTCCGGAGTATCGAGCAGGCCCTCGCGGCCGACGTCTTCGCCAACTCCTTCAAGAATCAGCCTGACACCTTCTTTTATTTTTTCATGATCGAAATTAGCCACCGTAAGTCCTCCAATCAACTTCTGCTGCCTTCAGCCACTGCTGTTTGTCTTGAAAAATTTTAGCATAAGCCCTTTTAGAAAGCAAAAGGGGCGCCTTTAAACGTAACCGGCGCATTAATTATTATTATCGAGCAGCATGATGGAGTGCTCTTTTTCATTTTTCTTTCCACGCTCCATCAGGGATTTTGCCATTTTTTCCGGCGGAACGTGTTCAAACAGTACTTTGTACAATCCTTCTGTAATAGGCATCTCCACTCCAAGAGAACGGGACCAGTGATAGACAGCTTCGGTAGTGCGAACACCTTCCACGACCATCCCCATCTGCTCGAGAACGTCTTCGAGGCTTTTACCTGAGCCGATTTGATTTCCAGCCCGCCAGTTGCGGCTGTGTTCACTTGTACATGTAACAATCAAGTCCCCAAGGCCCGAAAGGCCGGTAAAGGTAAGCGGGGAGGCTCCCAGATGCGTACCGAGACGGGTAATTTCCGCCAGTCCTCTTGTCATTAATGCAGCTTTTGCGTTGTCTCCGTATCCAAGTCCTGACGTAAGACCGATACCAAGGGCAATAATATTTTTCAGCGCCCCGCCCAGCTCCACACCGAGAAAATCATCATTTGTGTATACACGGAAAGCCTGGTTCATAAACAGCTCCTGCACCCGGGTCTGTACTTGCTCAGATGTGCCTGAAACCGCGACAGTGGTCGGCTGCTGCTCTGCCACTTCCTCTGCGTGGCTTGGTCCCGAAAGCACTGCCATTCCCTCAAAGGAAAGATCCGCCCACTCTTCTTCGAGAATTTGCGATACTCTTAAAAACGATTCAGGCTCGATACCTTTAGCCGCATGTACGACGATAGTGTCCTGCTGAAGATACGGCATTAAATCCCGGGCAATTTTTCTGACTGCTCCGCTCGGAACTGCAAGAACAATGTAGGAAGCCTCACCTGCTGCTTCCTTTATGTCAGTGGTGGCCACTATGTTTTCCGGCAGGGCGATCCCTTTTAAATAGCCTTCATTTCTGTGTGTCGTATTGATTTCTTCCGCCAGTGCTTCTCTGCGGCACCAAAGATGCACCATGTGCTGATTTTGTCCCAATACGGAGGCCAGGGCCGTTCCCCAGCTCCCCGCTCCAATAACAGCTGCCTGTTTCTTCATGTTTTTAACTCCTTTTATCCTTCACTGCTCTTTTTATACAATGAGCTTTCATTGCCACGCAGCAGGCGGACGATATTTGTACGGTGCTTCCATATCGAAAGAAGGCCGAGAAAAACGGTTAAATACAAATAGGTTTCCGGATGGCCGTTGGTCGACTGCGTATAGAAAACCGCCACCGGGGTTAAAACAGCAAACAACAGAGAACCAAGAGACACATAACCGGTAATGGCAATAGCAGCAATTGCTATAATGCCGACATAAATTGCCGGAAAAAAGACGAGTACACTGATAACTCCAATGGCCGTTGCCACCCCTTTGCCACCGCGGAAGCCGAAATAGACCGGCCAGTTATGTCCAAGCACAGCGGCAAGACCGCCAAGGGCCGGGGCCAGGCCGTCCACCTGGCTTAACGACAAAAACCCGGGCAACAGGGCCGAGGCTGTCCATTGGAAAAAAAAGCCGAGCCAGACCGCCACCATTCCTTTCAGCACATCCAACAGCAGCACCACCACCGCCCATTTTGTTCCGAGAACCCGCCGGGTATTGGTAGCGCCGGCATTGCCGCTTCCGACAGAACGCACGTCCACCTTTTTTATACGCTGTACAAATAGATAACTAAAACTAACTGAGCCAATTAGATAGCCAATCACAACTGCAAGAATTACTCCCATTGCACTCTCCCCTTACCAAACCATTTCCGTCTGCTATTCGTTTTTCTTTCTGGCCACGATGCGAAGCGGTGTACCTTCAAACGAGAAAGCCTCGCGACATTTGTTTTCCAAATACCTGCGATATGAAAAATGCAGAAGCTCCGGGTCGTTTACAAACAACACGATAACCGGTGGGCCCGAGGCTACCTGTGTTGCAAAATTAATACGCAGACGTTTGTTACTATGAGTTGGGGTTGGGTTCATAATCACCGCGTCCATAATAACTTCATTTAACACATTGGTAGGCACCCGTACGTGATGATTTTCAGCCACCTGACGCACTACCGGCAGAAGGTTCTGTATTCTCCGCTTCGTCTTGGCCGAAAGGAAAACGATCGGTGCATAGTCCAGGAACTGGAAAGCATCCCGGATTTCTTCGGTGAACCGGTGCATCGTTTTGTCGTCTTTTTCCACTACATCCCATTTGTTAACGACAATAACGATAGCCCGGCCGGAGTCGTGCGCATAGCCTGCTACTTTTTTATCCTGCTCCCGGATGCCTGCTTCACCGTCGAGAACGACAACAGCTACATCAGCCCGTTCCATGGCACGCATCGCCCGGAGAACACTGTATTTTTCTGCTTTTTCATACACTTTTCCCCGCCGGCGCATACCTGCCGTATCAATGATGCTGTATTTCTGGCCGTCTTTTTCGAACTCCGTGTCCACTGCATCCCTCGTCGTGCCGGGAATGTCGCTCACGATTACCCGCTCTTCCCCGAGTACTGCGTTTACGAGAGAGGATTTTCCAACGTTCGGCTGGCCGATGACTGCCATATGAATCGTGTCATCGTCCTTTTCTTCTTCCTCCTCTACAGGAAACCGTTCGAGTACTTCATCAAGCAGATCACCAAGGCCGAGTCCGTGCGAGCCGGAAATCGGAAATACTTCTCCGAGGCCCAGGGAGTAGAACTCATACATCTGCTCCCGCATTTCATAGTTGTCTATTTTATTCACGGCCGTGATGACCGGTTTCTTGGATCGAAGCAGAATATCTGCGACTTCTTCATCTGAAGCCGTAATGCCGTCCCGGCCGTTCACGATAAAAACAATGACGTCTGCTTCGTCGATAGCAAGCTTAGCCTGCTCCCGAATTTGAGTGAGCAGCGGTTCATCATTCAGTTCGATGCCCCCGGTGTCAATTACGTGAAAGAAGCGATGCAGCCATTCACCTTCCCCGTAAAGTCTGTCTCTTGTAATACCTGGCTCGTCTTCGACGATAGCCATTCGTTCTCCGATAATACGGTTAAATATTGTTGATTTGCCGACATTTGGCCTGCCGACAATGGCGACTGTAGGTTTTACCATCGTTTTGATTCCTTTCTGTCTCTAAATCTATCTTCATTATCATAACATGAAACAGATCCGTTCCTCTCCCCCAAATTTGTATTCGCCGGGGAAAACAAGGAAAAAACCAGGCACACATTATGCACCTGGTTGCTTTTTCTTCCTTTATATCGAACGCCGACTGTATACAGACGTATCAATACCACGTTCTTTCAGCCAGTGGGCTGTTTCTCCGCGCAGCACAATTGGAGCTCTCTGCAGTTCATTTATATTTTGCGCTCCAACCGCTGTCATTACTGTTTTCAACTCTTCCTGAACCTGCCGGAGAAAAGAAGCAGCGCCCTTTGCTCCACTGTCTTTCGCTTCCCGCAGGACGGAGCCTGCCATTCCGCTGGCACTGCCTCCAAGGGCAATAATCCTTGCGACGTCCAGGCCGTGCCTTACGCCTCCTGAACCGATAACGCTGCCTGGATGCCAGGCGTGCACGGTTTCGGCAATGGCCGCCGCTGTCGGGATGCCCCACTGATCGAAAAAAGCAAACGGGCGCTCCCGTCTTTTGTTTTCAATCATCGAAAAATTTGTTCCGCCGCTGCCGCCCGCGTCAATCACAGCTACTCCGGAGCTGCGCAGCTTGGCTGCCGTTTCAAAAGAAATGCCAAACCCTACTTCTTTTACAATTACCGGAACAGAAAGCTCACTTGCAATCCGTCCGATCCGGTCCAGGGCTCCCTGAAAATCTCTGTCTCCTTCAGGCATAACAAGCTCCTGGATGACATTCAAATGAATCTGAAGGGCATCCGCCTGTATCATTTCAACCGCCTGGGCCGCCTGCTCGACGCTCACTTCACTTCCTGTATTGGCAAAAATAATACCGTCGGGATTTTTTTCCCGCACGACTCTGTATGTATAGGATTCATGCTCGTTTTTGATGGCCGATGTTTGAGATCCGACTGCCATAGCAACGCCGGTTTCTGCTGCAGCTTCTGCCAGTGACGCGTTAACAGCGGCTGTTTCGCTGCCGCCTCCACCCGTCATTGCATTAATAAGAATCGGCGAACTTAACGAAAGTCCGCCGATTTCTACTGATGCATCTGTATAAAGAGAAGCTGAGTCAGGCAGACTTTGATGGACAAATTGAATGTCATCTAAACTGCTTTCGGCTGAAAAACCTGTGGATAAAGCATATTCAATGTGATCCTGTTTCCGCCTAGCCCGCGACACAAGCAAATCTCCTTACTTTTTATATTTTTTCAACTGATCGCCGACCATATCTCCGAGGGAGAAGCCAGCGTGGTCTTCTTCCGGTGCTTCGTATTCGCTTTGAACCTTCGAATCGCCGGTTTCGGCACTTTCCAGTTCTCTGATGCTTAACGAAATACGATGCTCGGCAGGGTTAATATCAAGCACTTTTGCTGTAACTGCCTGCCCTTCTTCAAGCACCTCTCCCGGCGTTCCGATGTGACGGTTCGCGATTTGGGAAATGTGCACAAGGCCTTCTACTCCGGGAGCCACTTCAACGAAGGCGCCGAAGCTGACAAGCCGTTTTACCTGACCGTCGATAACGTCTCCGGCTTCAATTTGTCCTTCAATGGTCGTCCATGGTCCAGGAAGGGTATCTTTAATCGACAGAGATACTCTTTCGCTGTCCGGATCAACAGCTAAGATTTTCACTTCAATCTCATCGCCTTCGTTGACGATTTCTCCTGGTGATTCTACACGGTGGTGGGCCATCTGCGAAATGTGGACAAGACCGTCGACGCCGCCGACATCCACAAATGCGCCAAAGTTAGTCAGGCGCTGCACTGTTCCTTTCACCGTATCTCCTACATTCAAGTTTTCAAGTACTTCTTTCTTTTTCACTTCGGCCTCCTCGTCCAGAACGGCACGCTGCGATAAAATCAGCTTGTTTTCTTCCGGATCTATTTCTGCAATTTTTAGTCTTAATGTTTTTCCCTGATAATCTGAAAAGTCTTCCACATAATATCTTTCCACGAGCGAAGCCGGGATAAAGCCACGCACGCCCAGATCAACTACAAGCCCGCCTTTGACGATTTCAGCCACCTGGGCTTCAATAACGTCGCCGGATTCATACTTCTCCTGAAGCTCGCCCCAGGATTTATCAGCAAGTGCTGCCCGGCGGGAGAGAACCAGCTCATCATCTTCCATTTTTGTTACTTTGAATTCGAGCTGATCTCCTTCCTTGAGCACGTCGTCTACTTTTTCTACATGCAGGCTTGAAAGTTCGCTGATCGGAATAACCGCATCTACTTTATAGCCGGCATCCGCATACGCTTGTTTTTCCTCTACCTTTGTTACTGTGGCAGTAATGATATCTCCCACGTTAAACTCTTTCATACCTTCAAGTTCGTTGTTCATTTCATCTGCCATTGACCATTGCCTCCTTCAGTGTCCTTAAATCCTGCCTATGGGGTTTTTGGGGATTTTGAGGATTAACCCGACGGCAGCCGGCTGTTGCCGGCCTTCGCCTGCTGATGAACAGCTTTAATTTCTTCCATGATTACTTCGGTCGCTTCTTCAGCTTTTGCTTTATTCGTCCGAAGGTCCTGCATGGGCACCGGCCGGCCTATCACTACATTCACACGCCTGAACAAACCGTAGCGGCCGCTGATAGCAACCGGAACTACTGCTGCGTCTGAACGGAGAGCAAAAAAACCGGCGCCGGTTAATCCTTTTCCTATTTCCCCGCTTTTACTCCTAGTACCCTCAGGAAAAAGACATAAAACCTGTCCCTCGTTTAAAAATTGAATTCCCTGTTTTAATGACTTTCGGTCTACCACGCCTCTGCGGACTGGAAAGGCTCCGACAAAATACATAATAAAACCCAGAATTTTTTTATTAAACAGCTCGCTTTTAGCCATAAAGTGCACTTTTCTGCGAATATGAGTGGCAAGCAGAGGCGGATCAAAGTTACTGATATGGTTCGAACAGATCAAAACCGGTCCATCCTTTGGCACGTTTTCTCTTCCGGTCACACGAACACGCATAAAAATAACCGCAAGAAAGTAGGAAGAATACTTTACGATATTATACATCATGGGACTGATTCACCTTCTCTTCTGCAAGCGCTGTGATCCTGCTGATCACTTCCGGGATGGTAAGGGCAGTCGTATCAATCTCCACCGCATCCTCCGCTTTTTTTAACGGCGAATGCTCCCTGGCTTTATCGAATTCGTCCCGGTGAATAATCGCTTCATAAATTTCATCGTAATCCGCCAGCTTGCCACGCTCCTGCACCTCCTTGTACCTTCGCAGTGCACGCTCTTGTGCAGAAGCAACCAGGAATATTTTTAATTCCGCGTCCGGAAGGATAGTAGTGCCGATATCCCGGCCATCGAGCACCGCTCCTTTTTCTGCCGCAAGCCGGCGCTGCTTCAGGGCCATTTCCTCACGCACGCCAAGGTGGGCCGCGGTCAGAGATACTACGCTGTCCACTTCGCTCGTACGGATAGCCTCAGACACATTTTCCCCGTCAAGGTAAACTTCGCTTACCCTCGGATTCCCTACAAGACGAATAGCGGATGCTTTTAACAGCTCCGTCATTTTGCCGCCGTCATCCAGGGAGGTGCCCGTCCGCAGCGCTTTTAACGACAGCGCCCGGTACATTGCTCCTGTATCGATGTATGTATAATCGAGCTGAACGGCACATCCTTTCGATACAGTGCTTTTTCCAGCACCGGCCGGCCCGTCGATCGCAATATTGATTTTCCTCATCCTCCTGCACCCCGCCCATTAGATTGTTGAACATTTAGCTTTTGCTCATCATTTTCAAAACTAACATATTTCGTGCCGTTTGCATATATTGTACCTGCCGAACTTTTTCATTTTCCAGTGCTTCATAAAAAATAAAAAGACCGCTCCGGCGGTCTAACGTGCTAGCTTCCTATTCGCTTTTCCTGATTCGCTGCAGACCGCTGCCGTTCAAAGCAGTATCTGATTATTGCCTGGCGCTCTTTTTCGGCCAGCCCTAAAAACTCCATGCTTGCCCTTTTCGGCCGGCGCTCTTCTTTTTCCAGTACTCTTCTTACCACAGCAGCACAATGCAGATAATGAATCGAGCCGTCCTCCATTGAGAAAGCGAGCGTGATCTGTACCTGTTCGTCTTCGAGCAGCTTTGCTTTTGGCGGCACGACGATCATGCATCCACCACCGCTCACATTTACCGTGACCGTGGTGAACGGGCGGTAATGACCGTGGACAGCTGCATTGACGCCTGCCTCCACACGCACGTAGTTTCTGCGCTGCATTCGCTGCCATTCCTTTTTCTCGGGCCTTTCAATGACCAGGGCCGGTATGCGTCCCTTTTGGCGGGAAAGCACTGTCGAACGAAACGAATAAACAGCGCTGTCCTCTCCGACAAACCAGACATGGACTGCTTTGCCTGCCTGAAAGGAAATCATTTTGCCGGTCTCTTTTTCTGAAGGCATAGCAATCGTGAACGTATGCTCATCCGCATCAAGCAGCTGGGATTTGTATTGGATGTCATTATCATGTGGTTCCTTTGTTTTCATATTTTCATGCAGATGCCAAACGCTTCCAATCTCGTACAATAGCTAAAACCCCTTTTACTGTATATATCGGATAAAAAGCAAAACGGTTAAATCTCTGTTACGCCGGCACTGGTTTGCTCTTGCACATATTTTGTCAGCTCGGCCGTGATTTCATAACGCAGAAACGGCGTGATTAAATAAATGCCGTTAAAATAGCGAAGCGTTTCATCAATCAGTTCTTTTGCGATAGCAATTCCTTCCCGCTCGGCAGCTTCAGAATCGTTCCCGCAGGCAGCCATCCGTTTCCGCGTATCCGCGGTTAACTGAATGCCCGGTACCTCGTTATGAAGAAACTCTGCATTCCCGGCGCTCACTAGGGGCATAATGCCGATAAACACAGGTGCCTCCAGTTCCTTGACCGCTTCATGAATCGTTTTAATCCGGTCTATATCGTACACCGGCTGAGTCATAAAATAATGCGCCCCTGCATCCACTTTCTTTTCGAGCCTTTTTACAGCTTTGTCGATATGAAGCACGTTCGGATTAAACGCTCCCCCGATGGAGAAATTCGTTTTTTCTCCAAGAGACTTACCGGAAAACAGCCGTCCTTCATTCATTTCCCGGATCAGGGAAATAAGCGAAACGGAGTTGGCATCATATACAGACTTCGCCCCTGGAAAATCCCCAACCTTCGAAGGGTCGCCGGTGATCGCCAGAAGGTCCCGCACGCCAATGGTGTGAAGCCCGAGAAGGTGGGACTGCAGGCCGATCAGATTCCGGTCCCGGCAGGCGATATGCAAAAGCGGCCTGGCAGAGGTCTGCTGCTTGAGCATCGCTCCCATGGCGAGATTGTCGATCCGGGGGGAAGCCAGAGAATTATCGGCAAGCGTAACCGCGTCCGCCCCAGCGTCATGAAGCGCCTGGGAGCCGCGTATGAATTTACCTGTTTTCAGCTTTTTCGGCGGGTCCAGCTCCACGATAACTGTTTTTTCACTTTTTACTTTTTCATGGAGAGGCACGAACGGTTCCTTATCGGCTGTAGCCTCAGCCGCCGCAGTCTCCACCTTCACCGGAGGCTTCGTCTTTTCCGGAACGTCGTGTTTCACAGCTTCTGCTATCATGCGGACATGCTCAGGCGTGGTGCCGCAGCAGCCGCCAATCAGACGGATGCCCTGTTCTTTAAAACGGAACGCCTGCTTGTAAAAGTACTCGGGGTTGGACTGGTAGACGTAACGGCCGTCGTACCAGTTTGGCAGACTGGCGTTAGGGTAGGCGGAATAATACGCCCGGTCGGTCAGTTCCGCCTGCTCCAGTGATTTCAATATATGATACGGACCCATCCGGCAGTTGAGTCCGACCACCGAAGCTCCGGCATCCTCAAGCCGGCTGAAGGCTTCACTGATCTGGACTCCCCCGTGCATGACGCCGACGTCTCCAAGCGCCACCTGGGCAATAACAGGAACCTCTGCATCCTTATTCCGAATGTAGCGGATAATTTCCAGAAGCTCCGGCAGGTCATAGAACGTTTCAAGCAGCAGGCCATCCACCGGTTCCCCCAGCAAGATATCCACCTGCTCCTGCAGCGCATCTCTTAAAAAGTCATCCGAATGTTCGCTCACCTGGACGCCTTTTATACCTCCGACCGTAGCAAATACATACGCTGTGCCGCCGGAGGCATTTCTCGCCAGCTGCACCCCGGCCCGGTTAATATCCTGTACTTTATCTTCAAGGCCGTAGCCTTCAAGCTTCACCCGGTTCGCCGCGTAGGTGTTTGTCTGTAAAATATCCGCCCCGGCTTCTGCGTATTCCCGGTGAGCATGCTCCACAGCCTCAGGGTCCGTTAAATTCATAGCTTCAAACGAGCCCTTGTAGCCCTTCTGGTAAAGATACGTGCCCATAGCCCCGTCGCCGATCAAAATCGAAGAATCGAGTTTTTCGAGTACGTTCATAGCTCTGCCCCTCTCCTGCTTATCAGTTACAGCGCCCTGAGCGCCTGTTCGAGATCTTCAATTAAATCATCCTTATCCTCTATGCCGATGCTAAAGCGGAGAAGGCGGTTGTCAACGCCGTTGTGGACCCGTACTGCTTCCGGCATATCTGCATGTGTCTGCGTTGCCGGGTACGTAATAAAGCTTTCGACTCCGCCCAGACTTTCTGCGAACGTGATAATTTTAATATTTCGTAAAAATGAATCCACCCATTCTTCGTTTTCAAGACGGAAGGAAAGCATGCCTCCCCGGCCCGAGTAAAGCACATCTGTTATCTTCTCGTGACGGCTGAGATACTCTGCGATTGCTTTGCCGTTTTCTGTATGCTGCTTCATGCGGAGCTTTAAGGTTTTCATTCCGCGCATAAGCAGCCATGAATCAAACGGGCTTAAAATTGTGCCCATGCCGTTCTGAAGCGCTCCAATTTTTTCAGAAAGCTCGTCCACGTTGGATACAATCAGCCCGGCAATCAAATCATTGTGTCCGCCCAAATATTTCGAGGCCGAGTGCACTACAATGTCAGCACCTTCTTCTATCGGTCGCTGAAGCACTGGAGTATAAAACGTATTGTCTACAATAAGCCAGGCACCGTGCTTTTTCGCAAGCAGCGAAAGCTCCTTCAGATCCGCTTCCTGCATCAGCGGGTTCGTCGGCGTCTCAATAAACAATGCCTTTGTTTTCTCTGTTATCAGCTGTTCAAATGCTTCGAGGTCCCTCGGATCACCGTATGTAACCGTCACGCCCCAGTGCCGCCATCCTTCTTCGAAGAGACGATACGTGCCGCCGTAAATATCGCTCGTTGCAATCACTTCATCACCGGTTTCAAAAATCGCAAACAGCGTCTGGATCGCAGCCATCCCCGAGCTGAGGGCAAACCCGTGTTTACCTCCTTCAAGCGCGGCGATACCGTTTTCAAGCAGGTCTCTTGTCGGGTTCGCCGTCCGGGAATAGTCGTATCCTGTCGACTCTCCAATGCCTGTATGTTTATACGCCGTGGAAAAATAGACAGGAGGATTGATCGCTCCGGTCCGCGGGTCGGAATTGTTACCCAGTTGTGCCAGGATGGTTTCTATCTGCAGTTGCTTTGACATGTCACAGCCCTCATTTCTATAAAATTAATGCATTAAATGTACGAAAAGGCCTTCTTCCTTAGACAGAAGAAGACCTTGGCATGCAATACTTCTTCTCATCTCGCAAGCAAAGCTTGCAGGAGTTAGCACCTGACCGCATTGCCTGCGGCTGGTTGCTGAGACTTCCAAGGGCCGATCCCTCCATCTCTCTTGATAAGAAACGTTATATGATTACTTTCCAAAGTACATGAAACGAATCGATATTGCAAGTAACCTTTTTATTCCGGTGCAATATCGATATGCAGCTGGCTTTCATTGCCGCAGACACAGCGGCGAAAACCTGTTTCCATTTCCCCGGCTTTGTTTTTTCTGCCGCGGAGAATGTACTTTTCCCCGCATTTCGGACAGCGGATAACAACGCGGTAACGGCGGTCTTCTGACATAGTAGCTTCGTCCTTTCGAGTTGTTATATCGCATTGGCTTTATTTGCTTTTGACAACGCAAACCACCATAAAAATAGCATGAACGGGATAAGATAATACAGAATATTGCCTAAAGAAGCACTTAATATATAGTCATACAGCCCGTGGAAGATAAGCGGAATAGCGAGAGCAAGAAAAAAAGAGAAGAGGCGCCTGCCATGACGGGAAGCACGCTTTGCCGATACCGCATAGTACCCCATAATCACGCCCAGGAGCGCATGCACCGTTACCGGCAGGAGAGCTCTGGTGACAGCCGTTTCAATGCCGTTTGCAATTAAGTACAGAATGTTTTCGAGCGAAGCAAAGCCAAGCGACAGGGAAAGCCCATAAATAACGCCGTCGTAAGTATTTTTAATCGGGGCAAATCGCAGCACAAACGTATACAACAGAAAAAACTTGATGCCTTCCTCGAGCACGGCAGCCTGGGTATACTGCGCCGCAAAAAGCGGCATGCTTACCCCTTCCGTTTCAAGCGCATGCTCGATCACAAGCACCGGGAACACAATCAGCACCCCTATAACAAACGCACGAATGACCGGCAGCCTCCGCTCTACGTCCGCCCGGCGTTTTAATGTGAAATATATCAGTAAAGCAACAGCCGGCGCCAGGGCCGCCATAATCAGTGCGATCACCTTTTGTTCTCACCCTCTCTTGTTAAACGTATCGTATCATGCTATGTTCAGATTCGTAAAAGAATAATGCCAGCCACAGCCGAGCCGACAAGGAGGAATTAAAATGAAAAAAATACTGGTTATTCATACAGGCGGCACGATCGCCATGACCCAGACGGAGGAAAGCGGCGTGGAGCCGGGCCTTCACAATCCGTTAAGCCAATGGAGCCGCATTGCCAACCAAATTGCTGAAATTGTGACAAGCGATTTCCTGCATCTCCCTTCCCCCCACATTACTCCGGAGCACATGCTTTCTTTGCACGAGCATATGCTTGAGAAGCTTTCCGAGGATGCATATGACGGCGTCGTTATTACCCACGGCACCGACACCCTTGAAGAAACCGCCTATGCACTCGACCTTTTTCACGACAAAGACCTGCCGGTCGTAGTGACAGGTGCCATGCGTTCAAGCAATGAAATCAGCGCTGACGGCCCGCAGAATTTCCTGGCAGCGGTCCGTACTGCCGCAAGCGATAAAGCCCGAGGCATCGGCGTTCTTGTCGTTTTAAACGAAGAGATCCATTCTGCCAAAAACGTCACAAAAACCCATTCGTCCAACATTGCCACATTTCAGAGTCCGCAATACGGTCCGCTCGGCTTTGTGACGAACAACGAAATATTTATCCATCACTACCCGGCAAGCCGCGAGCATTTTTCCCCGGCTCATATGGATAGGAAGGTGCTCCTCTTAAAAATGGCAGCCGGCATGGATGCCGCTTTGCTTTCCCCACTGCTCGACCAGCCTCTTGACGGCATCATTATCGAAGCATTTGGCCAGGGGAACATTCCTCCTACCATCGTGCCGCTGCTTGAGGATTCGATTGCCAGGCAGGTGCCTGTAGTCCTTGTCTCCCGCTGCCACAGCGGTGTGGTCCAGGCTACCTACAGCTATGAAGGGGGCGGCTATCAGCTGAAGCAAAAGGGCGTTATCTTTACGAACGGGCTGAACGGCCAGAAAGCGCGCCTGAAGCTGCTCGCTGCCCTGGATGAAAAGCGGCCGCTTGAAGCTATTCGCGACTGTTTTGAACATATTGAATAGCATAGCCCGTATATCAAAAAGCCACCAGTTTATCAAAACGAAGTGGCTTTTTTTCGTGCTATATTTTCTGCTATTTTTTCTCCATGGAAGCGTCCATTTTCGATAAATATCTCGTTTGCTTCATCCCCGGCTGCGATGACTCCGGCAATATAAATGTTTTCCCGGTTTGTTTCCATCGTTTCTTCGTCAAAGGAAGGACGGCCCGACTGTTCATCAACAGCAATACCGAGCTGGCGGAAAAATTCCCTTGACGGATGATAGCCGGTCATGGCGAAAACAAAATCAGCCGGCACGGAGAAGGACCTGCCCCCCTGTTCATAAATGACCTGATCGGGCTCAATACGTACCACATCCGCTTCAAATTCCATTCGTGCTGCGCCGCGCCGGACCATTGCCTGAAAATCCGGAAGGATCCACGGCTTGATGCTTTTGGAATACTCCTCTCCCCGGTAGAGTACCGTCACCTGAGCGTTCACCTGCTCAAGGGCCAGAGCAGCATCCACAGCTGAATTTCTTCCGCCAATGATAACGACCTGCTGGTTAAAGTGAGGATGGGCTTCTTCAAAATAATGCTTTACATGCGGGAGGGTTTCTCCAGGCACGCCCATATGGTTTGGATTATCGTAGTAGCCGGTAGCTATAATAACGTGAGGGGCCTGCCACTCCCGGGTCTCGCCCTGAAGCGTTTCAGTTTGAACCAGATAGCCGCCCTCCGCTTCCCGGACCGCCTGTACTTCCTCATAGTTATAAATACGCAGTTTTTCCGCTTCCGCTACCTTGCGGTAATAAACCAGAGCCTCCTGGTGCCGGGGTTTTCGGTCTACCACCGGGAAGGGATGGCCGCCGATTTCGAGTTTATCTGCAGAGCTGAAAAACGTCTGATGGACGGGGTACTCATAAATGCTGTGGACGATATTTTTCTTCTCAATAATGGCCGCATCAATCCCCCGGCGCTTTAAAGCGATAGCTGCCGCCAGACCGCACGGCCCGCCCCCGATAATAATTACTTGCTCCTTCATATTCATACTCCTTTATTCGCTGTTAGAATGACTGTTTGTCAGCACAAACAGGTGCGTTTCCGCCTGGGCGCCGTGGCGCATCGGTATGCTGGTCGTGCCGTAGCCGTTGCTGATAAACAAAGCCTGGTATTTTTCATCGTATCAGCCTCCCTTTAATTTCGGCCCCCAGCCAAACAGCCGGATCTGGCCGCCATGGGTATGCCCGGTAAGCATATAGGCCGCACGCACGGAAAAAGGGCCGTACCGGTAATACGCTTCCGGGTTGTGGGCGATAAGCAGGTCTGCGTCCGGCAGGCGTGCCGGGTTACGGTAAGATTCGTAAAAGCGTTCCTCCCCGAAGGCAGCAATGGTAAAAGTACTTTCATTCAACGTGTATGCGTTTTTTTCGAGAATTTCGATCCCTTCCTGATGCAGAAGCGGTCTCAGCCATCTACGGCCCACCTGCAGGTCATGGTTGCCCCAGACAAACAAAACCGGCGCATAGCTGCGGAGCAGGCGGAGATTTTGTCTGATACGCTCAGCCGGCACCCCAAGCTCGGCCAGGTCACCGCCAATAATAATCAGGTCAGGATTTCGTTCGAGCTGCCGGAACAATGCAGGCGAGACCCGCCGGCGGTGAATGTCGGTAATGAAAAAGATGGAGAAGCCCTCCGCCTCCGGCGGCAGATTTTTATATTCAAGCTCATGAGTTCTCACTTTATTCTGCCATGTTTCCTGCAGGACCCTGCCGGCATACAGCACAGAAAAAAGAAGAGGAGCCAGCAGCCATTTTTTCACGATGGAACCCCTCTTTTCCTTTATAAAATTTGAACGTTTCCGGACAATTTAAAAACGAGTATACGTATACCGTTTATCTCCGCTATACTTATGTAAGGGAAAAATTGACCGGAAAGAAGGTATTTAAACGATGGATCTTATTGTCTTTTTAGCAGGAGCCGCTTTATTTGGAGGAGGCTTCTTTTTGCTTTTATATTTTTTATTCAGAAAAAAACCGCTCACCTGGCCGTTTGTATTAATGATCTTTGGCGTGATTGCCTGTTTTGTCGGCCTTCTTTTATCTTCACCGCTGACAGAAACGTCTGCCGCGTTCATTTCTACTGAAACATACTTATAATGAACGGGGATACCAGGGCGGTAATTACAATAAATATAAACGCAGCCAACAGCGTATGGGGAAGGGTCAGCATTGGGCTCTCTTCTTCCTCCGGCTCTTCGTCTTTTCCGGAGTAGCGTGAACGCCTCAGGGCCTCTCCGTGCTCCTCCTCACCCGAATTCTCCCCGCCTGCACTGCCCCGGCGGCGGCCAAGGCGGCTCCGGTCTGTATCTCGTTGCTGGGCATTTTCGCCCGCGTCGGCGTTTCGCCTTTCCATACGTGTTTTACTCATGCTTCGCTCTCTCCCTTCCGAAAAACAGCTCCTGTAGTCGTGTTTCCCACGGGGCTGTTTCTTTTTCTTTCTCTGCTCTTTGATGCTCACGAAAAGGAATCCTGTGCCCGCACATATCACAGCAGGGCTCGGGACGTTTCATTAATGCTTCCCCAAAAACCTGCAGTAATAAACGTCTCCGGCAGGCTTCACTATTTTCTAACCATTGTATCATAGCCTTCAGCTTTTTCTGCTTTTCAAACCATCGCTGCTGCACCTGCTTTTCCAGTTCTTCAAGAAGCCCTCCCCGTGATTTTTCCGGATATTTTTCAAGATAGTACGCAAGAAACCGGGCAGCAGTTTCTGTCCATCCCATTCTGTTTATCAGCTCCTCTGTTATTTCTGCCCTGCTGCTTCCAGCTGCCGTTTCCAATGCAGAGCCGAGTTCATTCACCGGGGGAAGCTCCGCTTCCATCAGCATCTGCGGAATAATGATGTCATCCTCCAGGTAAAGCACTGCCGCCCATGCCTGTCTTCCGTCCCTTCCCGCTCGTCCGATTTCCTGGATATACGACTCTGCATCTTTTGGAAAATGATAATGAAGAACAAATTCGACGTCGGCTTTATTCAGCCCCATACCAAAGGAATTTGTGCACACTACGACATCCAGGTCGCCATGTAAAAACTGCTGCTGGATCATTAATCTGGTCTCATTTTCGAGCCCGCCGTGGTAAGCCTCCACCCGGTGGGATGTTTCTTTCTGGAGCAGCGCTTTAAGCTCTTCGCATCTTTTCCGGCTCGATACGTAAACCAGGCCGGGGCCCGGTGCCTCCTGGACGAGCCTGATCATTTCTTTTTTCTTTTCCCGTTCGCCCGTGCACTGTCGAACAAACAGCGCAATGTTCTCACGATCCACCGAATGTATGTACTCTGCCGGCGCATCCATCTGCAGCTGTTTTTTTATGTCCATCTGCACTTCCGGGGTCGCCGTTGCCGTAAAAGCGGCCATGCAGGGGCGGCCCAACGCTTGCCGCACCGGCCCGATTTTCAAATAATCAGTCCGGAACTCATGCCCCCACTGGGAAATACAGTGAGCTTCATCCACTACCATCATCGACACTTGTATCGTTTTCAGCCGTTCTACTATAAACGGCAGCGACAGCGCTTCCGGAGAAATATACAAAAGCTTTAACGACGAAAGCCGGCTGAGCACCCGGGATTTTTCCTCCGGGCTCATAAAGCTGTTGTAGGCGGCGGCTGTTTTAATATGCTTTGCCCTCAGCTCCTGGAGCTGATTATCCATTAAGGAGAGCAGCGGAGAAACGATAATCGTCAGGCCGCTCTTCATTAAAGCGGGCAGCTGAAAGCAGATGGACTTACCGCTTCCAGTCGGCAGAACAGCCAGGGTGTCCGTATCTGCAAGCAGCGCATCCACGATCGGCTCCTGGTAGTCGTGCAGGGAAGGAAAGCCAAAGTATTTATTCAGCGCTTCTGTTTTCTCGCTCACTTTTCTTTCCTCCTTTTGCTAACGTAAGCCGGATCGCAAAGTATGTCGCATCATCGTCCAGCTGTTCTTTCAGCGCTTTCAGCTTAAATGTATCGAGGGAAGCAGCTACCCGGCGTATTGCTTCCTGCTGGTCTGGCGGCACCAGATGGTCAATCGAAAATTCTTCTATCTCACCGGCAATTTCCACAAAATGGTCTTCAATGGTGCTTTTCTTTAACCGGCGGGCACGCGCGATTCCGTCGAGCGACAGTCCTTTGTTTATGAAATCAAGCGTCTTTTCAGCTGTGACGGTAAGCTGTGGATTTCCTCCGGTATCCAGGCATTCATGAAGCACCGTCCCCGGCTGGTTTTCCGCTTTTTTTATTAAAGTGTGCACTGCTCCGTGGAACAAGTACTCAATTTCATCCTTTTCCATATCCTGGAGAAGCGCTATCTGCTCTGTCGTTTTTCCGAGAGTTTCCGCTCCGGTCAGTTTGTATGCAAGTATAAATGCCTGCACCTCTTTCAGTTCATGCAGACAATCCGCCATTTCTTCATATAACCTGTTCATGACAGTATATTTTTCCGGGCCCCAGGCCGCAAGCTTCCGTTTTACCCACTGCTGTGCTTGCACATCCTGAATGATAGGAACAAACTGTTTTTTCTGCTGGTACAGGTGGGAGAGCGTCTGAATCAACAGAGCAACCCTTCTCCAAAACTGCCGTCCCGTGTCGCGGTACGTCCATCCGTCAAAGCCTGCTTCCTCCACTATCTTCTCCCACGGGCTGATGGCAGCGGAAGCCTCTGCACCCGGTACTCCTCCGGCCTCCAGCCAGCCGCGCCGGTAAAAAGAGGCGGTAATGCTTTCAAAGTGCGGCTTATCGAGAGCAGGAACCGCACCGAACAGGTCTTTTGATTGAAACCACTTGGCATCCGTGATCGTCTGTGAGGAGCGCTTTCCGGTCAAAAGGTGATAGGCGGATGCGTCTGTACGCTCTCCGCGGAGCCTTTTTAATGCTATCAGGATCATCGCCTCTTGAAACAGCAATACGCCTCTTCCTTTCTGTTCGTTCATCAAAATGCCACAGGTTTGCCTGCTGGGGGCATTTCATATCTGTTGAAAAGTTTATCATGAAGAAATACAATATGGAATAGACCTTACGACGCTCTTCGCCCAAGCGCATAAGTTTATAGATATTTGATCACATGGAGGGACACAGATGGCGAAGTACACCATTGTTGATAAAGATACATGTATCGCCTGCGGTGCCTGCGGAGCAGCAGCTCCCGATATTTTCGATTACGACGAAGAGGGGCTGGCCGAAAACATTGTCGATGACAACCAGGGCACAGAAAGCATTCCGGACGATCTTGAAGAAGATATGATCGATGCTTTTGAAGGCTGCCCGACCGATTCCATTAAAGTCGCGGAGGAACCGTTCGGCGGTGACCCGTTTAAATTCGAATAAGCACCGTGCCCCCAGGCTGCTGGGGGTTTTTTTACAGATTCTGTT
Organism: Marinococcus halotolerans DSM 16375; assembly: GCF_000420725.1. Classification (GTDB taxonomy): domain Bacteria; phylum Bacillota; class Bacilli; order Bacillales; family Marinococcaceae; genus Marinococcus; species Marinococcus halotolerans. The sequence continues at coordinate 203,062 of NZ_ATVM01000001.1, forward strand.
CCCTGCCTTTCTTCCGTGTTTCATTCCTGCTATAATGCAGAAGATGTTTACTATACATATTGAAGGAGGAGATTGCCTTGGCAGAAAACAAAGAAGTAGAAGTACTCATTGAAATCCCAACAGGCAGCCAGAACAAATACGAATTTGACAAAGATAAAGGGGTCTTTAAACTCGACCGCGTGCTTTTCTCTCCAATGTTTTATCCAGCAGAATACGGCTACATCGACGACACGCTTGCGCTTGACGGCGACCCGCTTGACGTACTCGTGCTCGTTACCAACCCAACGTTCCCGGGCTGCGTCATTGACGCACGGGTCATCGGCTACTTAAACATGATCGATGACGGGGACGAGGACCAGAAGCTGCTGGCCGTACCAACGGAGGATCCGCGCTTTGAAGGAGTAACCACGCTTGATGACGTCCCACAGCACAAGCTTGATGAAATCTCCCACTTTTTCCAGACGTACAAAGAGCTTGAAAAGAAAACGACTAAAATCGGCGGCTGGGAAAACGAAGCAGAAGCAGCTAAACTTGTACAGGAATCCATCGACCGTTATAACAACCAGTAATTATCATACGGGCCGGCAGCGGGAAATTTTTCTGCTGCCGCCGGTTTTTATACATGCGTGTAACCAAAGAGGCTGAAAACCAGTCTCTTTTAGTATTTTCAGCGACGTCAGGTAAATTGACACCTGTACTGGAGTATGATAAAGTTCTTCCCAACTACGCATAGACATTTGTCCTTCAGAGAAATACATTTGGACATTTAAAGCACAAAACGTCAACAAACTTTTTGTGAATGAACGAACAAGGGAGTGGAGTAACATGCAGAAAACTATGAACGAAGAAGAAACAGTGACCAGCAATCAGACGTTTCGTGTGCTTGTATCCGATTCGATGAGCAGCGAGGGCCTCGCCCCGCTGCTTGAAAGTGATCAGGTACAGTGCGTTCAGCAGCACGTTGATGATGCAGAAGGGCTCGATTCGTTTGATGCCCTGCTCGTCCGGAGCGGTACGACTGTCACAGCGGAAGTGATGGATTCCATGCCGAACCTCCGCATCGTAGCCCGTGCCGGTGTCGGAGTAGACAATATTGATATTGACGCCGCTACTAAAAGAGGGGTTGTAGTAATCAACGCCCCGGACGGCAATACAATCTCCACGGCTGAGCATACATTTGCCATGATGGCTTCACTCGCCCGCAAAATCCCGCAGGCGAACGCTTCACTGAAAGCCGGTGAATGGAACCGTAAAGGCTTCCAGGGCACGGAGCTTCGCGGAAAGACGCTTGGCATTGTAGGATTCGGCCGCATCGGTTCGGAGCTGTCCAAGCGGGCCCAGAGCTTTGAGATGAGCGTCATCGTGTATGATCCGTTTTTGACAAAGGAACGGGCAAACGAAATGGGCGTAGACCTCCGGGACTTCGAAGAGCTGCTCGGGGAGGCCGACGTAATCACCGTTCATACACCGCTCACCAAGGATACAAAAGGCATGCTCGGCTACGAGAACCTTGGCAAAACAAAGCCCGGCGTTATGCTTTTAAACTGCGCCCGCGGCGGTATTATTGACGAAGAAGCACTCGCCCATTATCTCGAAACCGGCCATGTGGCTGGCGCGGCCCTCGATGTTTATGAAGAAGAGCCGGCAAACGAAAACCCGCTCGTCGCTTTCGATCAGGTGGTCAGCACGCCCCACATTGCAGCTTCAACCAAAGAAGCCCAGTTAAACGTTGCTTCCCAGGTTTCAGACGAAGTGCTTCAGTTTCTGCAGGGGCTCCCAGCCTTAAACTCTATTAACCTCCCGACAATGTCGAAAGAAAAGTTTGAAGCAATACGCCCGTATTATGAATTTGCCCGCCGCATGGGTAATATCATGTCCCAGAGCGTAAAAACGCCTGTTCAGGAGCTGAACGTGCGCTACAGCGGTAATGTCACGGATCTTGAAACGTCTATTCTGACCCGCTCCCTTCTTGCCGGCTTTCTCCAGAGCCGTATCGACGCACCGGTCAACGATGTGAATGCTTCCACGATTGCCAAGGAACGGGGCATTGACTACGGAGAGCAGTTCGGCTCCCAGTCGCTTGGCTATTCCAACCTGATTCAGGCGACCGTCGAAGGCGAAGGCCGTTCGTTTACGCTGTACGGCACGTATGTAAAGGAATACGGCCCACGCATTGTTCGCATCAATGACTTTAATGTCGACTTCTATCCGACCGGCCACCTTATTTACATCCAGCATACGGATAAGCCGGGGGTTATCGGTAAAATGGGACAAATTCTGGGACGGCATCAGATCAACATCGCCACCATGCAGGTAGGACGCCGTGAGGAAGGCGGGGAAGCTATCATGATGCTCGCTGTTGACCGTGAAGCCAACCAGGACGTGGTAAAAGATTTAACGTCCATTGAAGAAATTTCTCTGGCCGATACGATTGAACTGTAGCAATAATACAAAAAAGACGTGCCTGCGGGCGCGTCTTTTTTGTACAGTTTTCCTTTTATCTGTTTTGTTTAAATTTTTTTAGTGATATTAAAAAAGACGAGCCCCGAGCCCGTCGTTTTCCTCTTTTTTATGATTTCGGCCACAAATACCCGAGCAGCTCGTTAAGCTGCTTTTCCCGGTTTTCGTTCAAAAAAGCTCCGCCGCTCCGGGTAATAAATGCATGCTCCCCGTCTTTTTGAATCCACTGCTTCTGCATGGCCATCTGCTCTAAAAAGCAGTAGATAAAAATATGTTTCGTTTTGATATGCTTGCCGTGCTTCTCCAGCTTCAGCGACTTCTCCATGACCTTCCAGAAGCGCCGGTGGATATGGCCGTCCTCATCAAGCCGGATACGTCCGTGTACCCTCAGGCGGGTCAGAAAGAACAAACATGCATCCAGCAGCCAGTTGTCCCGCTCCACCGGCCCGCTCTGCTCATTCAGCCAGCGGAGCAGCCCGACGTCAATGAACACATCTTCACCACTCAGCTGAGTTTGAATCGTCTGTGCCGGAAGCTGCTTCATTTTTTGTTTTCCCTATCCTGTTCCGTAGTAAATACTTCTGCGCTTCGTTCATATTCAACGTCCGCTGTGCCCGCCCGGCTGTTTGCAATTCTCGCGGCACTGAACAGGTAATCCGACAGACGGTTCATATACATAAGCACCGGGGCAGGAACGTCTTCGGCTTCGCCTGCGCGGACAAGCTCCCGTTCGGCCCGCCGGCAAACGGTGCGGGCAAGGTGAAGCTCCGCCGACAGCGGCGTGCCTCCCGGGAGAATAAATTTTCTCAGTGCCGGGGCTTCCTCCGTGTATTGGTCGATACGGCGTTCGAGCCATTCCACGGTGGAATTATCAACTTTACGTGCCGTCTCAGCCCTTATGTCAGCGACATCACTGCCACAGTCAAACAGTTCATGCTGAATACGCTCAAGATCCTTTTGCAGATCTGTGCCGCTTTTTTCCTCCGCTGCCATCAACTGTGCCTTGCCAATCAGTGCGTTGACTTCTTCAAAGCTTCCAAATGCTTCAATCCTCGCATCGCCTTTGTTTCTTTTTCCACCTACTACGGAGGTGTCTCCGCGGTCTCCCTGTTTGGTATACAGCTTCATGTTTATCACCCTTTCTATCCGGAAGCCGAATTGTAGTCATCTAACACTGATTCTATCAATTCTCCGATGTGAAGGTAGTGCCAATGTAACTGTTCTTCCGGGATTGCTTCATTTTTTTTTACCGGCGCGGTTACTATAACCTCTTCGAGCGCTCCATGGGAAAGCCCAGTATATCCGCGGTCATGCATCCATTCGAATGCTTTTCTTTGCATATACAGCTGCAAGGATGAAATCTCCTGGGCCGGCCAGCCTTCGGCCATGTGGAGCCATAAAAAGCATGACTGTCCGGAGCCAAAAACAGCCTCCCGGCTGCCTGTGCTTTTTCTCCACACATGCATATCCGGGGAAAATTGAATGGTATGGGTCAGCTCTCCATCAGCGGAAATATGTACAGCACCGTTTATTGTATCGACGAAAAACACCGATCCATAAACCAGCTTTTTTAAAGAAGGGGCGTACACATTTAAAGCGGTGTGTGAGACTGCTTCCATTCGATGCGCTGTTTCCGACCATGAAAGCGGGACATCATCCGCACCGTTACCTTCTGGCTGCGGCGGGCGCCAGTGCACAGCTGGTGCTTTTATTTCATGCTGCAGACTGACATGAATATCGGCCTGGTACACTTGGGCCAAACGGCTTTCGGTAAAAACAGCCGTCGGTTCATCAAACGCTTCCACCCTGCCCTGTGAGAGCATCAGTACCCGGTCACAGTACAGAGCAGCTGCCTGAATATCGTGCATTACAACTACCACAGCCCGTTTTTCTTCCAAAGTCCAGCTGCGAATATAATTCAACAGTTCAATACGATAGTGAATATCCAGATGGTTCGTCGGCTCGTCGAGCAGCAGACACTCGGGTTCCTGTGCAAGCAGTCTCGCAAGCAGTACCCGCTGTTTTTCGCCGCCACTTAACGCGTGGAATGAATGGAATCTTTTCGACCACACCTGCATCTGCTGCATAGCGTTTTGAATGACTTGTTCATCTTCTTTATTATTTGCTGCCGGCCACAGGCCATGCTGGTAAGCATACCTTCCTATCTCTACCACCTGGCGGGCCGAATAGGCTGCTGTTAATTCGTCAAACTGCGGAAGATAGGCAACAGTCTTAGCCCGCTGTGACGAAGTGAACGAGCTCAAAGGGATGTTTTTATACCGAACGCTTCCGGAGGCTGCTTCATGCAGACCGGCCATCACTCGAAGCAGTGTAGACTTTCCGCTGCCGTTCGGCCCGACAATGCCAATCATCTCCCCGGCCCTGACGTTAAAGGAGACCCGGTCAACGACCTTACTTCTTTTTCCGTAGCCGGCAGTTACGTTTTCGACTTGGACTACCACCATTACTGCCACCGCCTTCTTCGCTGATAAAATAAAAGCAGAGCAAATACCGGCGCTCCGGCCAGAGCCGTAATCACCCCGACAGGCACCTCTGCCGGAGAAGCTGCCGTGCGTGCGATCAAATCCGCAAGCATTAAAAACACTGCTCCGCCTATAAAGGATAATGGCAGCAGATGTTTATGATCCGGCCCCCAAAGAAGCCGGATCATATGCGGAATCACGAGCCCTACAAAACCAATAGTGCCCGACACAGCAACCGCTCCTCCTGTCAGTACTGATGCGCCGATTAGAAGCAGCAGCCTTGTCCTCGCTACATTTACCCCTACCGAGGAAGCACTGTCTTCGCCAAACGCAAAAGCGTTGAGCGCACGCGCCTGTGGAAGCAGAAGCAGCACTCCCACCAGTAGACACGGGACGATCAGCTGAAAATAATCCCACCCTCTGCGGCTTACGCTCCCAAGCAGCCACTGGATAATCTGCCGGAGCTCTTCTCCGCTGAACGCAATCAACAGCGACATAAACGCGCTGAGAAATGCGGTGATGATAATACCCGCAAGAATCATCGTTTCAGTGCGCACTGCCCGTTCCACGGAATAAACAAAAAGCAGCAGCACAGCAAGTGTTAAAAAACCGCAGATAATGCTGACTACCGGCAGGGTAAACCCGCCAAGCAGAGGGATCTGCCATCCGAAATACAATACCGCCACCGCCCCAAGCGAGGATCCCGAGGAAACGCCGAGCGTATAAGGATCGGCAAGCGGGTTTCGAAGCAGTCCCTGAAAAACAGCTCCGGCCAGCCCCAGTGCCCCTCCCACTGCGGACGCCAGGAGTACACGCGGCAGCCTCACCTCCTGAATAATCGCTGCAGCGCCGGCCTCTGTTTCAAGTGAGACAGGAAGAAAGGGGAAAAACTGTATTAATACCGCTCTAATGCTTACAGATAAAGGTACTGCCACACTACCGGCGGAAACGGCGAGAAGCAGCACCCCGGTAAACGCTGCAAGCATAAGAAGGTAGGCACCTGTGTAATTATTTTTCAGCCATCGCATCCGGATGAATTCTTTCTGCCATTTCTTCAAGCCCTTCAGTAAGACGCGGACCCGGTCGGCTCACTTTATCGCTGCTCAATGCGTACACTTCTTCATTTTCCACCGCAGGCAAAGCTTCCCATCCTTCTCTTGAGGCAATCATTTCAAGCGGCTCCTCTTCTGTCGGGTACGTTGTTAAAATGACATCCGGGGCAGCATCAATAATTTCTTCTTCGCTCACCATCGACCATCCTTCCAATTCGCCGGCAGCGTTGTCTGCATGAACAGCAGTGAGCATTTCATCAATAAACGTGCCGCTTCCTGCGGTGTACAGATCAGGAGAGGCCCCTACTTCCACATACACCTGCGGGCTGGCATCAGCTTCTTCGGTCGCTTCCTTTACGTCTGATACCTCTTCTTTCATTTCATCGACAACATCACCGGCCTCCTCTTCCTTCCCGATAGTGCTGCCAATCAACTCGATGCTGTCATATACAGCTTCAAACGACTGCGCGTCCGGCACGGTAACTACCGGAATCCCTGCTTCCTCCACCTGGGAAAGAGAGTCTTCAATGCCGGAGGAGGCGTGGGCAAGCACCACATCCGGCTCCATAGCAATTATCTCTTCAATATTTGGTTCCAGGCCTGAACCGACACTTTCGACGTCAGTAACTTCCTCTGGATATGTATCCGCATCGGTTCTTGCTGCAATCCGGTCAAGCGCTCCCAGCTCATAAACTATTTCCGTATTGCTCGGTATCAAGCTGACAATATCCTCAGGCTCCTCGTCGAGCGTCACTGTCTCTCCGGAAGCATCCGTAACTTCAATAGGTTCTGTGTTTTCATTATTGCTGCTGTCGTTCCCGCTTTGACCGCCGCTTTCTCCATCAGTGCTGCAGGCAGCAAGCGCACCTGCTGCCGGTATTATCATCAGTGCTTTAAGTTTCATCCATCTTCTTCCTTCCTGCTTATTGTTCTGCAAGCTGGGCAATAAATATCTGCCTCGGGGAAGCTTCGAGTTGAAAAGGAGAAGCATCGTAATCGCCGTAAAAAGCATGAATTTGCAGTCCGTGCGCTTCCATCATGCTGCGCAGCTGGCTTTCCTGATACATTTTCACTTTTTCCATGTATCTTCTGGTGGAATCCCCTTCTACGATACTGATGCGTTTTACGACAAATTCGTCCTGAATACTCCGCTCCTGATAAATTTTCAGTCCATCCTTCACCGTTTCATCCCGGGGGACGATATGCTGCTTAATATACTCTGGGTTTAAATAATCAAAAACAAACCATCCGCCCGGCTTTAGCGCGGAGGCCGCCTGCTGAAATATTAACTCATTTTCTTCATCATCCGGAAAGTAGCCAAAGCTTGTAAACAAATTAAAGGCCAGATCGTATTCCTTCCGGATCTGAACGTTGCGAATATCGCCACGCTGGTATTGTACCGACAGGCCGTTCGTCAATTCAATTGCTTTTTTCAGCAGTGCCGGCGAGAGATCAATGCCGGTAACGTCCACGCCTTTTCTCGCCAGCCAGCGGGCATGACGTCCGTTTCCGCAGCAAAGATCGATAGCCTTGGCGCCGGGCGTCAGCGGAATTTTTTCCATAATCGTATTCAATTCACTGGCCGCTTTCGTTTCATCGCGGTGGTCGTACACTCGTAAATAGTCTTCCTGAAAGTGCTCTTCGTACCAAGCTTTCATGCTGAACCGCTCCTCTGGGCTTTACTTATTCGGCAGATCAATATAAAACGTCGTTCCTTCTCCCGGTTCACTTTCTGCTGCAATAGCCCCGTGATGGGCGTCGACAATATTTTTAACAATGGCAAGGCCGAGTCCGGTGCCTCCCTTGCCCCGCGTCCTTGCTTTGTCTGCTTTATAAAAACGTTCAAATACATACGGCAGGTCCTCTTTCGAAATTCCGCTGCCTGTATCGCTCACTTCCATATGCAGGGAGTCGGCGTTTACAGCCCTGATGGTAATCGACCCTCCCGCTTCGGTATGACGGATCGCGTTATGGACCAGGTTTGTGAGAATCTGCTCTACCCGGTCGACATCGATAAAGGCGTATTCTTCCGGAGCGTGCAGATCCAGGTTGAGCTGCACCTCAGATTCATCAGCAAGTCCCTGAAATTTCCGTTCGACCCGTTGAAAGAAGGAAGTAACCTCCTCCTCTTCTTTTTCGAGCTTCAGGTAGCCGGCCTCCATTCGGGCAAGGTCCAGCAGTTCATTCACCAGGCGTCCCATTCGCAAGGACTCATCGTAAATGATGCGGCCAATTTCTTTCTTTTCTTCCTCCGTTGCTGCAATATCATCCACAATGGCTTCACTGTACCCCTGGAGCATGCTGATTGGTGTCCGCAGCTCGTGGGATACATTGGCAATAAAGTCTTTACGCAGCTTATCGTGGCGGCGTTCTTCTGTCATATCCCTGACCACAGCTACCGCCCCACGCACGTCTTCGTTGCCGTAAAGCGGGGTGACCAGCACCGCAAAGCTCCGGCCCTGCACCTCAAACTCATCAAGCTGCTCCATTTCTGTCTCCACCGCTTTTTCAAACAGGCTGGTAACTTCCCCTGGGAGCGAGCTTGCTTCCTGTTTATTCTCGAGCTGGTTCAAACGGATAAAGTAGTCCGCCGGGGGATTTGTCAGCACCATCGTCCCTCCCCGGTCAAAGGTGATGACCCCATCGGCCATGCTGTGCAGGATACGGCTCAGCTGCTCTTTTTCCTGGTTCAGCGCTGTCAGGTTATGCGAAAGCTCCCGTCGCATCCGATTAAACGCATTGCCGAGCTGACCGATTTCATCGTTGCTTACTACAGGCACCTTGGAGTCGAAATCCCCTTTCAGCACATTGAGGGCAAGCTCGCGCATTTTCCGTAGAGGTGCTGTAATACGGGTACTCAGAAAAAATGCAAAAACGGTGGTTAAAATAATTGCAATACCAGCCGAAAGCAGAATAATCTGCTTTGTTTCCCCGGTGGTCTCTTCAATGACCGAAAGTGACTGGTACACATACACTTCCCCCTCGCGGCCCTCATTAGTTGTAAAAGGCTCGCCGACAGCAAAAATCTCGTCCTCTCCGCCATCCATGGAAAAGGTATCATGAACCGTCACCTGCTCCCGTTCTCCGGCCACCCGTCCGAGCTCATTACTATTTTGAATATCAGAGGCGGCCAGGCCGTCCCCGCCCCCGGAGCCGTACCAGAGGTCTCCATCGATAAATACCATCACTTCAGAATTGTACGTGCCGGCGATCTGATCAATGACCGGCTGCGAACTCTCCGGGGAGTTTTCTTCCTGAAGCGCTGTCGCGATGATTTCAGCATTGTTGGTCAGCTGGTTCTCTGCTTCCGAAATATTAAACTGCTCGAAAAACTGAAGCAGCAGAATAGTAAGAATTAACAGGACCACCGTTAACAGTCCCAATATAGTCAGCCAGAGCTTTCCGACGACACTGCGCCAGATCATTGCTTTTGCTCCACCTCGAATTTATAGCCGACGCCCCATACTGTGGAGATCATATCCGCGGCATCTTCAGAAACCTTATTCAGCTTTTCACGCAGGCGCTTCACGTGCGTATCCACCGTCCGCAGGTCCCCGAAAAAATCGTATTTCCATACATCCTTCAAAAGCTGTTCGCGGGAAAATACTTTATCCGGCGACTGGGCCAGATACAGCAGCAGCTCATACTCTTTCGGCGTCAGACCGATGATTTTATTGTCCACCGTCACCCGGTGGGCATCGTTATCAATCGTTAAATGAGGGAAAACCAGTACTTCATTGGCAGATGCTTCCGGCTTCATATATTTGGTGGACGATGAGCGCCGGAGGAGGGCCTTTACGCGCAGCGTTACCTCGCGCGGGCTGAACGGCTTGACGATATAGTCATCAGCCCCTACCTCAAACCCCTGTACCCTGTTGGATTCCTCCCCCTTGGCTGTCAGCATAATGACCGGCGTCGCTTTCGTTTCACGCAGCTGTTCACATACTTCTTCGCCGTCCATGCCTGGAAGCATTAAATCAAGCAGAATAACGTCGTAATCCTTTTCCAGGGCCATCGCAAGAGCGTCCTCCCCGTTTTCCGCCTCTTCAATCAAAAAATCCTCGCGCTCCAAATACATCCGGATAAGCCGGCGGATCCGGGCTTCATCGTCTACAACTAATATGGTTGTCTGCTGGTCCATGAAATCCTCTCCTGTCTAAAAAGCTTATGCATTCATTTTACCCGCCGCCAGACCGAGATTCAAAGCGGCAGGACTGAAACATTAATGAACTTTCAGGCCAGATCCTTGAGCTGTTTAACTTCTTTGGGCTTCAGCGGCCGGGTTTCCCCTGGGTTCATTCCGAGCAGATCAAGCATGGCATACTGCTCGCGCTTCAGCTTTTCCACCGGGTGGCCGATCTTTTCAAACATGCGGCGGATCTGGTGATTTCTTCCTTCATGAATCACAATTTCAATAATCGAGCTGTTGCCTTTTTTATTGGCAGATTTAACATTTACCTTCGCAGGGGCCGTTTTTACTCCGTCGAGCTCAATGCCGTGGCGGAGAAGCTGCAGCTTTTCTGCTGATGGTTTTCCCGTCACCTTTGCGATATACGTCTTTTTCACGTTGCTTTTTGGGTGCATCATTTTATTGGCGAACTCGCCGTCATTGGTTAAAAGCAGCAGTCCGGAAGTATCGTAATCCAGCCGGCCGACGGGAAAAATACGCGCCTTTACTTCGGGAAAGAAATCGGTGACCACTTTACGGTTTTTATCATCCGCTACCGCAGAAATAACCTGCTTTGGCTTGTACAGTAAATAATAGACCGGCTCTTCCTTTGTGAGCGGAATGCCGTCCACTTCCACCTGATCGTGGAGCCCGACTTTACTGCCGAGCTCTTTGACTGTTTTGCCGTTCACCTTCACCCGGCCATCCGTAATATAGTCTTCTGCTTTTCTTCTTGAAGTGATGCCGGCCTGGGCAATCACCTTTTGTAATCTTTCCATAAATAGGCCTCCTCATACAGTTTTTTCTGCTTATTTTATTTTCGTCCTGCTTCCGCTACAATACGGAGAAAGGAGCGTTCCACATGACATTTCATTTTCTGATTCTTTATGCAGCACTGCTGCTTCTTGCCGTGATAACCGCCTGGTCCGCTGTCTGCACAAAGCTTACAAACAGGCGGCTGAAGCACTTGTACCAGCGCGTAAACCAGCTCGAAGCCGAAGCAGAAACCGCCCGGACCCAGGCTTATGCTGCATCCGCGGAGCAGGATATCTACATCCGCTTCATGACGGTAAAGGATGCGCTGTTCCGGCAGTTCAATGCCCCTCTTCCGCGTGCTGTTCGCGAGTCCGAAAACGCTATGCATTTTTCGGAGGAACAGCTGAACACCGCCTTTTCCTCCGGCGAAGCAGAAGCGCTGCGGCAATTTTTCCAGCGCTACCGCCAGTATCTTGATTCGTACTGGAAAACCCGCACGGGCGGCTGGAAAACCGTATTTGTGTCGAACGCACAAAACGGCGCTGACAGTTGGGAAACTGTCCACGCCGCCACTAAGTCACTGTACCAGGAAGCAGAGCGCTTATCAGCGCTTTTCGTTTATTCTTCATCTTGATACAGTTCCCGGAAAAACAGATCCGCCTGTTCGGGCTGTTCTGTATCCTCAAGCGGCGGCAGCTCTTCCAGGGTCTCGAGTCCAAAATACTCTAAAAAGCGGGTGGACGTTACAAAAGACATCGGCCTCCCCGGCTTCTGTGTACGTTCAAATTCTTTAACAAGGCCTTTGGAGAGCAGGGTCTGCAGCGCGCGGTCCGATTTCACTCCACGCACCTGATCGATGTCCGCCCGCAGCGCCGGCTGATTGTAGGCAATAATGGCAAGCGTCTCCAGTGCTGCCTGGCTGAGCGTCTGCCGATTCTGCTGCTCACTGAACTGCTCAATCGCTTCCGCCGCCTCGGGCACTGTCGCGAAGAAAAATGTATTTTCCGCCTGGGTGATCTGCAGGCCGCCTTCCCGCTGTGCCCAGGCTTCCTTTAAGGAGATTAAGTGTTCGCGGGCAGTCTTTGTTTCTATACCAAGTGCTCTGGCAGCCTGTTCTGCTTCCAGGCCTTCATCCCCGCTAATATACAGCAGCGATTCCAGCGTCCCCTCAATCGTTTTTTCCCTTTTCATACCTTCACCTTTTCTGCCAGTTGAATCGTTATATCATCAAAATTGTGCGCCTGCTCGCAGCGAATTTGCTTTTGTTTCATCAGCTCGAGCAGAGCAAGAAACGTCACCACCATCTGCGGTTTGGTTCTCGTCTCTTCAAACAGCTGATAAAACGAACAGGCATCGAGCTGTTCGAGTTCTCCCATCACCTCTGTCATCCGGTCTTCCACCGAATATTCATCCGCCCGGACAGTGGCCTGGGGAGGGTGGGCGTTTTTCGCCCGTTCCTTCATCTTCTGGAACGCTGCCACCATGTCATACACCGTCAGCCCCTCCGGAAGACTTTCTTCCTTTTCTTCCATGGTGCTCCATTCACTGAGCGGTTTTTTGTACACCTGCTGCTGTGCCTCTTCCTTTTGCTGCAGTTTCCCGGCTGCTTCCTTGTAGCGCTTGTATTCTTCAAGCTGCTCAATCAGCTGTTCCTTCGGATCGTCTTCCTCAATCCAGGCTTCCTCATCAGCTGTCACAGGCAGTAAGGTCTGGCTTTTGATCTGCAAAAGCGTAGCCGCCATCACGAGGTACTCCCCCGCTACATCAAGCTCAAGCTCCTGCATGGTCCGTACGTATTGCAAATACTGATCCGTGATTGCAGCCAGCGGAATATCCTGGATATCCATCTCCGCCTGCTGGACAAAATGAAGCAGCACATCAAGCGGGCCTTCAAATTGATCAATTTTTACTTTATACTGCTCGGACATAGTCCCCATCCTTCATCACTTGTTGAGTGCTGTTGCAAGTATATCATATCCGCTGTAAGCAGGGCATGCGTTTTCCCTGGCTGTTTTTGATACAATCAGCTTTATCAATAATTTTTGAAAGGAGAAACCGTCGTATGTATCCGGACGCCTATATTCTGTTTCTTGTCGAGTTTCACAGCACCCGCGACTATTTTGAATGCCACGAAATACTCGAAGACCACTGGAAGGAAGCTCCTTCCAAAGAGCGTGACCCTGTATGGCCCGGGCTGATTCAGATCGCTGTTGGGCTGTACCACGAGCGGAGGGGAAACCTTACCGGTGCTTCCAAATGCCTGAAAAATGCCGGCGTGATTCTTAGGCCGCTGCCTCGCCGTCTCCAGGCGCTCGGACTCGACGCCGAAAGGCTCCTGCAGAGGATCGAGGAGCAGCTCGACCATCTCGGAGAGCCGTTCCGGGACTTAAACCTCCCAATCACCGATCCCAAACTCGAAGACCAGTGTATTCGTCTGTGTGAACAAAAAAAGACGTCCTGGCTGCAGCCCTCCCCGCTTGAGGATACGGACCTCGTCCATAAGCATGTGCTCCGTGACCGCACCGACATCGTTCATGAACGTGACAAACAGCTCCGCATCCGGGATAAGCAGCGCCGGAGCCGCGGTCTGTGAGTTGGGTGTGGTGTCCTTCGTATTTGCATTAAAAAACCCGCCGTTCACCGGCGGGTGGGTATTAGTTCACTTCATTTTCCAGAATATCTTTTTGATGCTCATCGCACACCTGCAGGAACTGCACCGTTTCCTTACTGGCGACCAGCTCCTGGTCGAGACGGCCTCTGACCGCCTGCACCATTTTTTTGCCGATGCCTTCATCCCGGTAGGATGGGTTCACGCATACATGGCGAAGCTCTGCTTCTCCGTTCTCGGTGTAACGCAGACCGACGACTCCGACAATGTCATCGTCTTCCTTCCACATAAACAGCTGCCAGTCATCTGTTTCTTCATACTGCTGGACTGTTTCCTGGAGCTTTTTTACATCTTTTTCTTCCGGCATGTACGAAAGAAGCCCCATCGCTATTTTTTTATAGGATTGTTTATACTTAATCAACATAACCAATTATCCCTCATTGTGATCAGAATTTCAGACAATTTTGTCTTCATTTCCATAATTTACGCAAACCAGTATCCAAGTTCACCATTGACCATACACGCTTTTGGACAGAAATGCAAGAGGAATATAGGTAATTATAACTGAAAGCTGCTCATCACCGCTCATGCACGTGTAATCACTCAAACCAAAATCACACGGCTTTAAACCGTGTGATTTATTTTACTCCATGCGGATTTTTTTTGCAAGACTGGCCATTTCCACGGCCCCCATAGCAGCCTCGGATCCTTTATTCCCGGCCTTTGTGCCGGCTCGTTCAATTGCCTGTTCAATCGTCTCCACAGTAATGATACCGTTAATAACCGGCAGTTCTTCCTGCAGCGATACATTTGCGACTCCTTTGGCGGATTCGTTGGCCACATAGTCAAAATGGGGAGTTGCGCCGCGAATGATGGTGCCGACTGCCACAATTGCATCGTATTTTTTCGTTTTGGCTGCCTGCTGGGCGGCAAATGGAATTTCAAATGCCCCGGGCACCCAGATAACATCTATATCTTCTTCTCTCACTCCGCTGCGGATCAGCGTGCTTTCCGCTCCTTCGAGAAGCTGTTTGTTAATGAATTCATTGAACCGTGCTACGACGATCGCTATTTTTTGTTCACTTCCGTTTACGTTGCCTTCAATAGTAGTTGTCATTCTATTCTCCTCCTAAAAATGAAGCATGTGGCCTAATTTTTGATACTTCGTACGCATATATTTCTCGTTTTCCTCCTGCAGCGGCAGCTGTATCGCAATGCGCTGCGTCACTTCAAGGCCGTAGCCGGAGATCCCTGTTATTTTCCTCGGGTTGTTGGTGAGCAGCTTCATTTTCCCTACACCAATGTCGCGGAGCACCTGGGCGCCAATCCCGTATTCACGCAGGTCATCCGGAAAGCCAAGCTTTTTGTTTGCTTCCACCGTATCGTAGCCCGCTTCCTGCAGCTCATACGCTTTTAATTTATTGATCAGGCCAATGCCTCGTCCTTCCTGGCGCATATAAAGCAGTACACCTTTTCCTTCTTTTTCAATCTGCATCAGCGCTGCCTGCAGCTGCGGCCCGCAGTCACAACGCTTGGAGCCGAAGACGTCCCCCGTCAGACATTCCGAATGAACCCGGACCAGCGTTTCTTCCTCCGGATCGATCTCCCCTTTCACAAGCGCCATCATTTCTTTCCCATCAATGGACGACGTGAAACCGAGCGCCCGGAAATCACCAAATTCGGTTGGAAGGCTCGTATCCGCCTCCCGTTTCACCAGTTTTTCGCGGTGGCGGCGGTAGCTGATTAAGTCTTTGATCGTTACCATTTTCAGCCCGAAGCGGTCAGCGATTTCGCGCAGCTCCGGCACCCGGGCCATTTCCCCGTCTTCTCTTGTGATTTCACAAATCGTTCCGGACGACGTTTTTCCGGACAGGCGCGCAAGATCTATTGCAGCTTCTGTATGACCGGCCCGCTGCAGCACCCCGCCTTCTTTTGCAATAAGCGGAAACACATGGCCCGGACGCTGAAAGTCTCCCGGTTCTGCGGTCTGATTGGCAAGGTGCTGAATTGTCAGCGCCCGCTCGGAAGCACTGATACCGGTTTTGGACGACACGTGGTCGACGCTCACCGTAAAAGCAGTTCCATGCGGATCAGTATTCTGATCAGCCATCGGCTGAAGCTGCAGGCGCTCGGCCTGCTCTTCTGTGATCGGCGTGCAGACGAGACCGCGGCCATACGTAATCATAAAGTTAATTGTCTGGGCATCAATGTTTTCCGACAGAGCGACGAAATCTCCTTCGTTCTCGCGGTCTTCGTCATCACAAACGATCACAACCTGCCCGTTTCTCAGTTCATCTAACGCTTCTTCAATGGGGTCAAACCAGCGTCGTTCCTCCATGGTATCGTTCCTACTTTCTTTGCAAAGGTTTTATTTATCTACAGTTAACAAACGTTCTGTATATTTGGCAAGCATGTCACATTCAATATTGACCAGATCGCCGGCCTGTTTGTCTGCCAGGTTGGTTACCTGCCACGTATGCGGAATAATGGACAGGGTAAAGGTTTCTTTTTCATCGTCCACCCCAAAAATCGTCAGGCTGATGCCATCAACCGTGACGGAGCCTTTATTGGTCATGTAGCGGAGCTGCTCCTTCGGCGTCTGTACGTGCACGTAAATCATGTTTTCTTCCTCTTCAATAGAAGCAATGGTTCCTGTGGCATCCACATGTCCCTGCACAAAGTGCCCGCCAAACCTTCCTCCGGCCTGCATCGCAAGCTCAAGGTTTACGCGTGTGCCTTCTTCCATATATTTCAGACTCGTATGCTTGAGCGTTTCAGCCATCACGTCTACGTAGACACACTGGCCTTTTTTAGCCGTCGCCGTCAGGCAGATGCCGTTTACTGCGATGCTGTCGCCAATTTGAATACTGTTCATATCCAAATCACTCTCAAGCTCGAGCTGGATTAAATTTTCCTGATGCGTCATTTTTGACACTGTTCCTGTCGCTTCTATAATTCCCGTAAACATGCTTTCACTCCCCGGCCTGCAGTGTATATTTTCGGTCCTGCCCGAATGTCTCTTCTTTTATCAGTGAAAATGCCCGGGCTTCCTGAAGCGCCGAAATACCGCTTCCCTGATACACTCCCGGTGCATTTTCGCCGCCAATCACAATCGGCGCTACGTACATTAAATACTCCTGAATCACTTCAGCTTCCAGGAAAGACCCGAGAACCCCGGCCCCTCCTTCCACAAACAATGAAACGATTTTCTTTTCCCCAAGCACCTCCAGCACCGCGGAGATATTTTTCACGCCGGAAGCGACTGGGATCACTTCAGCTCCCGCTTCCTCCAGACGGCGCTGCTTTTCAGCGCTCGCCGGCTCGTTCGTCAAGACGTAGACCGGAGCTGCAGCATCCTTTAGCATCCGGCTGTTTTCCGGCATCCGGAGCTCACTGTCAAGCACTATCCGTGCCGGCGTCACGCCTGTTTCCGGGACCCGGGCAGTGAGGGACGGATCATCACTCAGCACAGTTCCGATACCGGCTAAAATGCCGTCACACCTGCGCCTTTCCCTGTGAACATCCTCCCGGGCTTCTTTTCCGGTGATCCACTGGCTTTCGCCCGTGGCCGTAGCAGTTTTTCCGTCGAGCGAAGAAGCTGTTTTAGCCGTCACGTAGGGGCGTCCGGTTTTAATAAAGTGAAAGAATTTCCGGTTTAAATACGCCGCTTCTTCCTGCCCCACTCCGGTCACAACTTCAAGGCCCGCCTCTTCCATCATCTGTATGCCTTTGCCGGCTACAAGCGGATTCGGGTCTGATGCTGCCACTACCACTTTTGCAATGCCTGCTTCAATAATCTGCTTCGCACACGGCGGGGTGCGGCCGTAATGGCTGCAGGGCTCGAGAGTGACATAGATCGAAGCTCCTTCAGCTTCGTCTCCTGCCATTGCAAGCGCATGGACTTCTGCGTGTGCTTCGCCGGAGCGAAGGTGAGCTCCCATTCCAACGATTCTGCCATCTTTAACGATGACGGCGCCGACCATCGGATTCGGGTAAGTCTGCCCTTCTGTTGAGCGTGCCAGTTCGAGTGCTGTGTGCATCCATGTATGATCCATATGGCCGGACCTCCTTTTATTTTTGCTTGTTTTATTGATTACAGAAACAAAAAAAGCCCCCGGATGAACATCCGGGGGCTTTTATACATACGTATCCAAAATAGTATTCTATTCTCGTCTGCAAACCTGACGGCTGCAGACAGAAAAACAGAATTTTTTCGAATACGGTTTTTCCTTCTCCCATCCAGACTGTTACTGTCGGCTTCAGAGTTGCACTGAATCCACCGTCCACGCCTCTGGCGCTTACCGGGTCACGGACTGAAAAGCATTCGCTTTATCACCGTCGGTTGGGACTTGCACCCGACCCCGAAGGATGTTGATCGCAATCAACGTACCGTATGAAGTTAAAATACATTTTATTACGTTCTTATACATCCGTCAAAACATTCAGCTTATGCTTCGTCCCAGACACGCACTTCCTTCATAACGTCCTGTGCCTGGATGCGGTCCACCTGATCCATATTGTCTGTCACACGGCCAAATACCGTATGTACACCGTTCAGGTGCGGCTGCTGGTCAAACAGAATAAAGAACTGGCTGCCGCCGGTGTCTTTTCCAGCGTGAGCCATCGACAGATAGCCTCTTTCGTGGGTGCGCGGGTTTCCTTCCGTTTCACACGGAATGGTATATCCCGGACCGCCGTCCCCGCGGTTGTTCGGGCATCCGCCCTGGGCAACAAAGCCCGGGATGACGCGGTGGAATGTAAGGCCGTCATAGAAGCCGTCATTCGCTAAGCTTTCAAAGTTTTTTACTGTGCCCGGGGCGTCCTCCGGGAAAAATTCCAATGTTACTGTTTCTCCGTTTTCAAATGCGATTTTACCTTTTTTCATCTCTCTCTACCCCTTTTTATTTGGTTTTTGCCTTTGCTGGCGCGTAGGACAAATCGTACTGAAGAATGTCTTCATACGTTTCCCCGCGGACCACCAGGTGTGATTCCCCGTCTTCGGCGAAAACGACCGGCGGACGCGGGAGGCGGTTGTAATTGTTGGCCATGGAATACCCGTAGGCTCCTGTGCAAAAAACCGCCAGCGTATCATTGGTTTTCACTTCCGGAAGCGGAAGGTTCCAGATCAGCATATCGCCGCTTTCACAGAGCTTGCCGGCGACCGAAAACGTGTCATCGGCTTTTTCATGGCCCCGGTTGGCCAGAATGCCTTCGTACTCTGCCTGATACAGCGCCGGACGAATGTTGTCGGACATGCCGCCGTCCACCGAAATGTAGCGGCGGACACCAGGGATATCTTTTTTCGAACCTACGTCATATAACGTTGTGCCGGCATCACCGCTGATGGATCTTCCAGGCTCGATCCAGATTTCCGGCACGTCCATGCCGGTACGGAGCGCTTCCTGTTTGACCGACTGAATCATATCCTGAACGTACTGTTCCGGCGCGAGCGGTTCGTCTCCTTCCACATAGCGGATCCCAAAGCCGCCGCCGCAGTTCAGCACATCCGGCGTGAACTGCAGGTGCTCCTGCCAGTGCACAAACTGATCAAACAGTTTTTTAATAGCCATGGTGAATCCGCTCGTTTCAAAAATCTGCGAACCAATATGACAATGCACGCCTTTAATGTTAATGGACGGACTCTGCTGCAGGCGGTAAATGGCCTGGTCTGCCTGTCCGGAAGTCAGATCAAACCCAAACTTTGAATCCTCCTGCCCGGTGGAAATGTATTCATGTGTGTGCGCCTCGATGCCGGGCGTCGTCCGGATCAATGCCTCCACATGTGTTTGCTGCCTGGCCGCCTGCTGCTCAATCAATTGAATTTCATGAAAATTATCAATCACAAAACAGCCGATGCCAAGTTCAATGGCAAGGGCGATTTCTGCTTCGCTTTTATTATTGCCGTGAAAATGAACTTTTTCCATCGGAAAACCGGCTTTTGACGCCGTCATCAGCTCTCCCCCGGAAACCACGTCCAGGCTGAGTCCCATTTCCTTCGCAAGCTGCGACATTGCGACGCAGCTGAAGGCCTTGCTCGCATAGGCGACCTGATATGTGATCCCGTTCTCTTCAAAGGCCTGCTGAAACCCGCGGGCCCGCTCACGCATTAAAGCAACGTCGTACACATAAACCGGGCTTCCGTATTCATGCTTTATATCAACCGTGTCCACCCCGCCGATCTCCAGGTGGCCGTGTTCATTTATATGGTGCGTTCCATGAAGCTGCATATTATTCTCTCCTTCGTTACTCCTCCTCGTTCATTTATTTTAGCACGCTTCTCAAAAAGACAAAAGCTTTATGCAAGTAAAGAAACCGCGCAATTACTGCACGGTTTCATAAATGAGGACTGGTTTTTCGACCGCAGCTTCTGCAATCGTAAAGGCTTCGGAAATTTTCTTTGCACTTTCGGCGCTGTCCTGGTCATTCACATGCATAATGGCAATTGTATCGCCTTTTTGCACAGCGTCACCGATTTTTTTCGTGAGCTCAATACCCACACTGTAATCAAGCACGTCGTCCTTGGTAGCACGTCCGGCTCCAAGAAGCATCGCACTTACGCCGATTTCTTCAGCTTCAATGCCGTGCACATAGCCGGAGGCTTCCGCCTTCACTTCCACGCGGTGCTCGGCAGCGGCAAGACTTTCCGGATCATCTACAGCGGAGGCGTCTCCGTGCTGATTTTCCACGAATGCTTTCATTTTTTTAAGCGCGTCCCCGTTTTCAATTACCTCGAGCACCATTTTTTCCGCCTGCTCAAGCGATTCGGCTTTGCCGCCTGCAACAAGCATATAGGAAGAAAGCGTAACGCTCAGCTCGTGCAGATCTTCGGGGCCGTTGCCCTGCAGCGTTTCAATTGCTTCTTTTACTTCGAGCGCGTTCCCGACGGTCCGGCCGAGCGGCTGGTCCATATTGGAAATGACCGCCATCGTTTTACGGTCGAGTGACTGACCGATTTCCACCATCGCCTCTGCCAGACGCTTGGCTTCCTCCACTTCTTTCATAAAGGCGCCCGAGCCTGCCTTTACATCCAGCACGATCGCATCCGCGCCGGCAGCGATTTTTTTACTCATTACCGAGCTTGCAATCAGCGGAATCGAGTTTACGGTCGCCGTCACGTCCCGGAGCGCATACAGCTTTTTGTCTGCCGGAGTCAGATTGCCGCTCTGGCCTGCGACCGCAATTTTATGCTCATTAACAAGATTGACGAATTCTTCCTTAGGAATCTCTGTTTCGAATCCACGGAAGCTTTCCAGCTTATCGATCGTCCCGCCGGTGTGTCCGAGTCCGCGCCCGGACATTTTCGCCACAGGGACGCCGCAGGCTGCTACAATCGGCCCGATGATCAGCGTCGTTTTGTCGCCGACACCTCCGGTGGAGTGCTTGTCCACCTTGATTCCTTCGATCGCCGACAGATCAAGCTGATCGCCGGACTCTGCCATCGCATAGGTAAGCGCAGCGGACTCCTGCTGGGTCATGTCCTGAAAGTAAATCGCCATTGCAAACGCCGATGCCTGGTAATCCGGCACCTCACCTTTGCTGTAAGAATCCACAAACCAGCGGATTTCTTCTTCACTCAGTTCTTTTCCATCACGCTTCTTTGCAATAATATCCACCATTCTCATAGTATGGCCCCTTTACACCTTGCTGTTAATTACGTATTTTTGACGATTTCCTTCATTAAAGAAATAAAAATCGGTTTGGTTTTAGCCGCCGTTTCCATCACTTCATCGTGGGATATGCTGACGATTTCTTCACCGATGGCCATATCAGTAATACACGAAACACCGAGTACGCGCAGTCCGGCATGCTGGGCCACAATTACCTCCGGCACCGTGGACATGCCCACCACATCAGCGCCGACGTTACGGAGCAGGATTAGCTCTGCCCGGCTCAGAAAGTTCGGACCGCCGATGCCGCCGTAGACGCCGCGTTTCAAGTCAATTTCAAGCGTTTCAGCAGCCTGGAATGCTTTCCCGCGGAGTACCGGATCGTACGCCTGGCTCATATCAGGAAAACGCGGGCCAAGCTCATTGTCATTTGGACCGATCAGCGGATTGGATCCGGTAAAGTTTATGTGGTCTTCAATCACCATTAAGTCTCCTGGGCGAAACGACGACTGCATCCCCCCGCAGGCATTGGTAACAAATAAAAACTCGGCACCGAGCGCTTTCATCACCCGCACCGGGAACGTTACCTCCTGCATCGAATAGCCTTCATAGTAGTGAAAGCGGCCCTGCATCGCTACTACTGTTTTTCCTTCGAGCTCGCCGAGTACGAGGCGTCCGGCATGGCCCTCTACGGTGGAAACAGGAAAATGCGGAATGTCTTCATACGCAATGACGGTGCCTGCTTCAATATCGTCAGCCAGGTCGCCGAGCCCGGAGCCGAGAATCATGCCGACTTCAGGCGCTGCACTGTATTTCGACTGTATATAATTCTTTGCTTCCTCTATTTTTACAGCGTCCATTCAGGCATCCTCCTGTGCGATCCGGCGAAGGGTTTCTTTCATTAATTTCAAGAAATCTTCCTGGACCTTTGATGTCGTATCCATGACTTCATCATGGCTCAACGGCTGGTCAAGCATACCGGCAGCCAGGTTTGAAATGCAGGAAATGCCGAGGACTTCCATGCCTCCGTGAACGGCAACAATTACCTCCGGCACCGTGGACATACCAACGGCGTCTGCACCCAGCACACGTGCCATGCGGACCTCTGCCGGAGTTTCATAGGCCGGGCCGGTGTTTGCCATGTACGTGCCGCGCTGAATACGGATATTTAGCGACAGCGCCGCCTCGTCAGCAATTTTGGCGAGTCCCTTCGAATACGCCGAACTCATATCCGGAAACCGGGGGCCGAGCTCTGCATCGTTTTCTCCGATGAGCGGGTTAGCGCCGAGCCAGTTGATGTGGTCATCAATAATCATTAAATCACCCGGTTCAAAGTCATGGTTCACGCCGCCCGCAGCGTTGGTAACGAGAAGCCGTTTCACTCCGAGTGCGTTCATTACCCGGATTGGAAACGTTACTTCCTGGAGGGAATACCCTTCATAGTAATGAAAACGCCCCTGCATTGCCGCCACCTGCATGCCTTCAAGTTCACCGAATACAAGCTGGCCCGCGTGGCCTTCCACTGTAGAAACGGGAAAGCCGGGGATATCTTCATATTTTAGAACGACCGGGTTTTTAATTTCATCGGCCAGTACTCCCAGGCCGGAACCGAGCACGAGGCCGGTCGACGGTACGGCAGGGATGTTGGACTGAATGTATTGAACTGCTTCCTTGGTTTGCTGCTGGATACTCAAGTTATTCACCCTTCCTTTTTAATAGCGGTAAAAAGCTCGTGCCATACTTCGGCATGGACAGACGGAAATTATCCGCTACCGTGGCTCCGATATCGGCAAATGTTCCCCGGATGCCAAGCGGTGCTGAGCCGGTGCTTTTGCTGTAGGCAAGCAGCGGCACGATTTCACGGGTATGATCGGTACCGTGATGGACAGGATCATTTCCGTGGTCGGCCGTAATAAGCAGAAGGTCATCCTCATGCATTGCTTCGAGCAGCTCTGGAAGCCGGGCGTCAAACTCCTCAAGCGCCTCTCCGTATCCCTGCGGGTCACGGCGGTGGCCGAACTTGGCGTCAAAGTCCACCAGATTCAAAAAGCTGAGGCCCGTAAAGGACTTCTGCGCCGTTTCCGTCACACGGTCCATGCCGTCCATGTTGGACGAGGTCCGGATCGACTCCGTCACCCCTTCGCCGTCATAAATATCGCTGATTTTTCCAATAGCAATGCTGTCGAGGCCTGCGTCTTCAAGGTCATTCATGACCGTGCGGCCAAACGGCTTAAGCGCATAATCGTGGCGGTTGGACGTCCGTTCGTAGTTTCCGGGGGAGCCTTTAAATGGCCGCGCGATCACGCGGCCGATCATATACGGTGCTTCGTACGTCATCGCCCGCGCTTTTTCGCAGATGTCATACAGTTCTTCAATAGGCACCTCATCTTCGTGGGCCGCGATTTGAAGCACTGAATCCGCCGATGTATAGACAATCAGTTTGCCGGTCTTTTGGTGTTCTTCGCCGAGTTCTTCAATGATCTCGGTGCCTGAAGCTACTTTGTTTCCGAGGATGCCCCGGCCCGTTTCCTGTTCGAGCTGCTGCAAAAGCTCATCCGGAAAGCCTTCCGGAAATGTGCGGAACGGCTCATCAATATAGAGGCCCATGATTTCCCAGTGGCCGGTCATCGTGTCTTTGCTTCGAGACATTTCTTCCATGTAGCCGTAGGAAGCTGTAGGCGCCGCTGATGCCTCTACGCCCGGAATTTCCCGGATGTTTCCAAGACCGAGTCGTTCAAGGTTCGGAATTTTGATTCCATTCATGTGCTGAGCGATATGACCGAGCGTGTCGGCACCTTTATCCCCGTATTCTTCAGCGTCAGGGGCTTCGCCGATACCGACAGAATCCATAACAACTAAAAAAACGCGTGGATATTTGTAGTTTTCCATTGCTCTCTCTCCTTTACTGTTAGGCCCTTGGATGAGCCTGCAGGTATACATCTTTTAATTTATGGTTGGATACATGGGTATAAATCTGGGTGGTGGAAATATCTGCGTGCCCGAGCATCTCCTGGACCGCCCGCAGATCTGCCCCGTTTTCGAGCAGGTGGGTGGCGAAGGAATGCCTAAGGGTATGCGGAGTTAATGCTTTTTCTATGCCCGCTTTGCCTGCCGTTGCTTTTAATATTTTCCAAAAACCCTGTCTTGAAAGCGGATTGCCGTGATGATTAACAAATAACAGGTCGTGGCGTTTGTTTTTCATCAGGGTACTGCGTCCGTGATGTATGTACGTATCAATAGCCTCGGAAGCCACTTTCCCAAGTGGCACAATCCTCTCTTTGTTTCCTTTTCCAATACAGCGGATAAATCCCATCTGCAGATGCACATCAGAAATTTTCAATTCACACAGCTCTGTAACCCGCAGACCGGTAGCATACATGCATTCAAGCATCGCCTGATTCCGTTTTGCAAAGGCCGTCGTTCCTTCGGCTGCTGTAAGCAGCCGCTCAACCTCCTGAGTGGATAACACGGTCGGGAGCTTTTTTTCTCCTTTTGGAATTTCAATCAATTCCGCGGGATCCTTTTTTACTACCTGCTCACGCAGAAGAAACTGGTGGAACGCCCGGACCGACGACAAAAAGCGCGCCAGCGTAGCTGTAGAGCGCCCGGCTTCTTTTTGAGCATACAAAAAATCCACGATATCCGCACGCTCGGTGTCCGTCCAGGACTGCTTTCCCCGAAGCTGAATAAATTTTCTATAGTGTTCCAGGTCTCTTTGATACGACTGAATCGTGTTTTTGGAGAGGCCCTTTTCAACTTGGCAATAATGTATAAAATCCAGTACCTCCGTGGTCATACGACCGCCTCCTGCTTCCCAATCTTCCCTTCTAAGAATAGCATAGTCACTTATTACTAGGGAAGGGCGAATGCGGCAGTAAATATACCGCTTTCATTCTGCCGGACAATAAAAAAAGCACCGCTTTTTGTTAAAAGACGATGCCCGTACATGTATTAATTCGTGTGCAGCGAAGCAGCCTCCGCACTTTCTTCGTTCTTTTTTGCCTTCGCCTGACAGCGGTGGCAGACCCCGTGGAATGTTAAACGGTGGTCCTTTACTTTAAACTGATAGTCTTTTTCTACAATCTTTTCGACCTCTGCAAGCAGATCCTCCTGGATCTCATCAACGGTTCCGCATTCAATGCATACGAGGTGGTGATGGGAGTGGCTGGCTCCTTCTTTTCGCAGGTCATACCGTGAAACTCCGTCACCAAAGTTGATTTTGTCCACGACTTCAAGTTCATTAAGTAATTCAAGTGTTCTGTACACGGTGGCAAGACCAATCTCCGGCGCTTTTTCCTTCACCAGAAGATATACATCTTCTGCACTTAAGTGATCTTCTTCATTTTCCAAAAGCACCTGTACGGTCGCTTCCCTTTGTGGGGTCAGCTTGTAGCTTTGTTCATGCAGCTGTTTTTTAATACGTTCTACCCGATTTTCCAATTATCGCTACCTCCCTTATTCCTTCAAGGGTAATAAACTTATTATAATAATTTTAAATAAGCCTGTCAATATAAAAACGATAACCATTCTCAGTTTAAAATGATTATAAATAAATTGGCATGAAATTTGCATAGAAGCCTTACTTCTCCCGCAATTTCAGTCATTCGGGCGTTGATTATCAATGAAAGCCCTATGTGACAGATAAATGACGATATTCAATCTCAATTACTTCTGATCGAGAATGGTTTTTACATACTGCACCGCATACATGGTTTTAGCATCATGAATTTCTTCTCTTTGGATCAATTCATCCGCTTCCTTTAAGCTTACTTCCATCAGTTCAATAAATTCATCCTCTTCGGTTTCCGGTTCGCCGGCCTGCAGTTCGAATGCCTCGTACAGATGAACAATTTCATCTGCAAATCCGGGAGAGGTATAAAATGAAGCAATTTTCTGCAGCCGCCCTGCTGTGTACCCCGTTTCTTCTTTTAATTCCCGTGCCGCTGTTTCTTCAGGGCTGTCGGTACCTTCGAGTTTTCCGGCCGGTATTTCCACCAGCGGCTTTTCAAGCGGCTTGCGGTACTGCTTCACCATCACTATTTTCTGCTCCGGTGTGACCGCCACTACCGCGACCGCGCCGCTGTGATTAATCACTTCGCGTTTGCTGCTCCGTCCGTCCGGAAGCGTCACGTCATGCACTGATACATCGACGATTTTTCCTTCATATATTGTTTCCTTCTTCGTTGTTTTTTCTGTAAAATCCATCGTTAACGTCCTTTCTGCATCGAATATGATTCATTCGTTTTAGTTTACCAGTCTTTAACTGTCTGTGAGAATAGTCATTTGCTTATTTTCACTCTTCCTAATTATCACCAGATTTGCTACACTATCCAAGTAATCTGATGGAGGAGTTGGACCCCATGAATATTTTTGAAGCTATTTTTCTAGGAATCGTCCAGGGCATTGCAGAATTCCTGCCGATTTCAAGCACCGCCCATATCATCATCGCAGAATTTCTCCTCGGCCATTCGATCCCCGGCCTCTCATTTGAGATCTTCCTGCACCTGGGATCAATCGTAGCCGTAATTTTTTATTTCCGCAAAGACATTGTTCATCTGATTCAGGTATTTTTCCGGTACATCGCAAAACGGCGCCGGGAGGACCGCCCTGAGTTTTTCCTTTGTTTGTACATAGTACTTGCAACCATTATTACCGGCATTCTTGGCATTTTCCTTGAAAATTCTCTTGGCAGTGCCCTGAAAACACCAGTCATGATCGCTGTATCGCTAACTCTTACCGGCATTTTTCTCATTATCATCGAGCGGGCCTATACCATTGGCAGCCGTACAGTGAATGAAATGACGACACTCGATGCGGTTATTGTCGGCCTGGCACAGACAGTGGCTGTCATTCCCGGCATTTCAAGATCCGGAAGCACGCTGATTGCAGCTTTGTTTTCCGGGCTGGACCGGGAGACATCGGTCCGTTTTTCATTTCTGCTTTCGATTCCTGTCATTTTAGGATCAACCGTTCTCGCCCTCGGTGACATTGCAGACGGCAGCCTCGCTTCTATAGGCGCAGTATCGCTTATTGCTGCATTTATCGCCTCACTGATTACTTCATGGCTCGGCATCGTCTGGCTGATTAACTTCCTGAATAAAGGGAAGCTCACCTACTTTGCGATCTACTGTTTTCTGCTTGCGCTTGTAACTATTTTATTTCTCGATCCGGGAAGTACAGTAGTCGAATAGTAGTTTATAACATAAAAATCCAGCCGGGCCCGGCTGGATTTTGTATTTCATTATTTTTTTACAGTAACTGTCGCTACGACGGTTTCTCCCGCTTTCAGACGGTTTTCACTGTTCATCTGAATATTTTCAACCTGATCGCCTTCCGTGAATACGACCGGGGTGATTTTGCTGGCAGCTTTTTCACTGATCACATCCATATCAAATTCCATCAGCAGATCGCCTTCTTCCACGCTGTCCCCTTCGGATACTTTGCATGTGAAGCCTTCTCCGTCCAGAGAGACCGTTTCAAGACCAATATGAATTAATACATCCAGCCCTTCCTCGGAACGGATGCCGATAGCGTGCTTCGTTGGAAAGATTTGTTCTACCTTCCCTTTAACCGGGGAAAGAATAATTCCCTCCGATGGGTCCACCGCAAAGCCTTCACCCATCATTTTTTCTGAAAACGTCGGATCGGGAACTTCTGTAATATCAACGAATGCTCCGCTGACCGGTGATTTTATGGTAACGTCTACAGGCTTTTGTTCTTTTCCAAATAATTTTTTTAACATGTCATTCACTTCCTTTTTATATAGTCACAACTGCGTTCAAGCTGTGCGGATGCTTTAGTAAGTGTAACGAACTTCACGCTCGCGCACAAACTTTCCGGAGCGTCTTTTATCATTACACTCCAGGGAAGACAGGATAAAACGCTCTTTTTTAAACGTTTATACAATACGTTTTAAACGAGCAGGAATAAGGAATAGAACTCTATTCTAATTGTATATACCTTCTTTTTATAACAATTTAAACCTGAATTCCATACATACAGTCAAACACAGGGGGTGCGCAGATGATTACAGAAAACAAACAGCCACTTTTTGAAAAGTTGTTTTATTTGTATGACCGGCGCTTGATCCAAAAGCATTTTTCTGCCGTACATATGCACAACAACAGCATCTACACTGACGATGCTGCGCTTTTTTATGTGAATCACAGCAACTGGTGGGACGGTCTTTTAATCTACTTTTTAAATAAATACTGGTTCCGTCACCCCGGCTACGTCATGATGGATGAAGAAGGGCTTCGCGAATTCCCTTTTTTCCGCAGGCTCGGAGCCTACTCGGTGGACCGCAGCAGCCGCCGCGATGTTATCGATGCCCTCCGCTACACGGAGGATAAGCTCGTGAACGGCCATCACGTCTGGCTGTTCCCACAGGGGGCAGAAACCCACGCCGATCAGTTTCCGATCACTCTTCAGCCCGGCATTTCCTATCTTCTTCCCCGGGTGGATGTCCCGTTTGTACCGGTTACGATGCACTACACCTTTTTGCACCATCAAAAGCCCGAAATCTTTATAAACATCGGCCCACCGCTTCCGCGGACGCCGGAAAACCTCGCTTCGAGAGCGGCGGCCCAGGATGCACTCGAGCGTCACCTGCAGCACCAATGGGACGAGATGCGTGAAGACATCGCTTACGAGCACCTGGAAAACTACACTACTGTTTTGAGAGGTTCGCAGACGATGAGCAGCTGGTGGACCGGCCTCCGGCAGAAAAAATAGAAAGGACTCCCGCCATGTTCCTATGGATTCTCGTATGTATCCTCAGCGCCTGGACGGTATTTACGTTCATCAACGTGTGGACTCTGCCCTCTCTCGCCTCTTTTTCTGTGCCGAAGCGCCCGGGCTTAATCAGTGTGCTTGTACCGCTTCGAAATGAAGAACGAAACGTTCCGGCGCTTGTGCGAAGCCTCCGCCAGGCGGACGATCTAAAAACAGAATTCATCTTTCTCGATGACCATTCGACTGACCGTACAAAAATGCTTCTGCAGGAGGCTGTACGCTATTGGCCCAACGCCCGCTACATTGAAGGGGCTGCGCTTCCGGATGGATGGAACGGCAAAGTGCATGCGTGCCATCAGCTTTCCCGGGAAGCTTCCGGACAGTATTTGTGCTTTATTGATGCCGACGTGCGGCTGCACGCGGACGCCCTCCGCTGGGCAGAGGGCGCTCTTCAGAAGCATGACGCCGGCCTGGTTACCGGGTTTCCTCATTTCAAAACAGAAGGCTTCTGGGGCCGGCTGCTTGTGTATATGCAGCATTTTGTCGTGTATGCCCATCTGCCCGTTCCAGCCGCCAACCGCACCACCTGGAGGGCCTTTACTGCAGCACACGGGGCTTTTTTATTTTTCAGCCGGCCGGCCTATGACCAGGCCGGCGGCCATGCCGCTGTTAAACAGGCGCTCGTTGATGATATGGCGCTTGCCCAAAATATAAAATCACAGGGGTTAAAAGCACTGCTCGTTTCTCCGGGAGCAGCCGTTACCTGCTATATGTACACATCGAGCCGGGAAGCGTGGCTTGGCTTCAGTAAAAATATTTTCCCAGGTATCGGACGCTCGGCGGTCATTGCTTCGGCAGTCATTGCTGTGCATACTCTTTTTTTTATCTTGCCGGCCTTTCTTCTGCTCGCTGCCGTTGCTATGGCCGAGTGGCAGCTGGTTATTCCGTATGTGCTGACAGTTTTGCTTCGCGCCGGGGTTACGATAAAAGCTTCCCATCCGTGGTGGACGGTACTCGTTCAACCTCTATCCTCCGGCGTCATGATCGCCGTGCTGCTGTATTCGATTTATCTGGATAAAACGAAAAAAGGCTACTCATGGAAAGGACGGACCTATCAATGACCACTACTGCTGTTATCGGTGCCGGGCTCGGCGGCTTAAGTGCCGCCATTGTGCTCGCCAAAACCGGGCAGGATGTTACTGTATATGAAAAAAACGAACGGGCCGGAGGAAAACTCCGCCCGTTTCAGCTGGGGAGCCACGCATTTGATTACGGTCCGAACACTATTACGATGCCGGATATCTTTCGCCGCGTTGTTGCTTTTGCCGGCAGGGAGCCCGAAGATCTCCTTCCGTTCAGGCAGCTGCCCGAGCACACCCGTAATTATTTTCCTGACGGCAGCACGCTCGAGGTTTCTTCAGACGCCGCAGAAACAAGACGGGCTATTGCCCGTCTTTCGGAGGAAGACGCCTCCCGGTACGATGATTACCTTCGGGAGGTAAAACGGCTTTACACGCTCGCCACGGAAAATTTTCTGCAGCGCACCTTTGAGTCACCGCTGGATTACCTTTCCCCGGGACTTGCCCTTGCCCTTCGCAAAGTACGCCCGGCCACTACCATGCATGCTTTCCACCACCGGTTCTTTAAGCATCCGGATGTGCAGCAGGCGTTCGACCGCTATGCGACGTATATCGGTTCTTCTCCGTACGATGCCCCGGCAACATTCGCGCTGATTGCCCACCTTGAGCTTGCTGACGGCGTGTACTATACCCCGGGCGGAAACGAAAAAATTGCCGATGTATTTTATGAAACGGCCAGGGAGCTTGGCGTTACCTTTTCGTTCAATGACCCTGTGCACCACGTCTCCACGCGTAATGGACGTGCTCAAACTGTGTATGCGGCCTCCGGCTCTCTGGAAGTCGACAGCGTGGTATTAAACGGTGACCTTCTCAGCCAGTATCCGTTACTTTTCCCGGCCTTCAGTCAAAAGAGCCGGACCGTGCCGAACCGTCCCGAGCCGTCTATTTCAGCGTTTGTAATCATGGCCGGGCTGAACACCCGTCTGCCGCAGTTAAAGCATCATCAGGTGTATTTTTCTGCGGATTATCCTGAAGAGTTTGAGCAGCTCAAGCGCGGATCGTTTCCATATGATCCGACCGTTTATATCAGCAACTCCTCTCACAGTGACCGCAGCCAGTCCCCGGACGGCGACAACCTGTTTATTCTTATTAACGCCCCGGCACTCCCAGGCGGAGCCATGACAGAAGAGGAAAAACAATCATACAAAAACCTTGTATACGACAAGCTGGAGAAATTTGACCTTTTTCTGCGCCCGCATATTGTGGAGGAACAAGTACTGGGTCCGTCTTATCTCGAAGAAACGTTCGGCGCGTACAAAGGCTCCATTTACGGCCTCGCCTCCAATCGGCGGCAGGATGCGTTTCTACGGCCATTCAACCGCTCTCAGGATTTGAAGAATGTCTACTTTGCCGGCGGATCCACCCACCCCGGCGGTGGCTCACCAATGGTAACGACCAGCGGCGTTCTTGCTGCCTCCGCCCTGCTTAAGGATAACGGCATTCTGCTCGACTTCTGGGGAAAGACATGACTTGAATGGCTTTCTGCTTTTCTAATGCACCAGCGCATACAAACAGCCCCGCTTTTATCGTCAGCGGGGCTGTTTTCAGTAGAAGGGTTATGATTAACCCCCTTCTTCTTCCTCTACCGGGATCCATATTTCACTTTTAAAATCAGGCTTGTCAAACTGATTCCCTTCCATCCATACCATCTCCGGCCCGAATGCCTGCTGATACCCGGAAGAAGGAAACCATTCCGAATATATTTGCCCCCACGTCGTTTGAAGATGCTTCGGAAACGGTCCCTCAGAGGTAAAAACAGCCCAGGCGGAAGCAGAAACCTCCAGTACGTCCCATGGTCCGGAACTTTCTTCATCCGTAATCACACCAATATAATGATCCAGCCCTCCCTGTTCTTCCATGCGTGCTTCAGAAAAATTTATTGATGCCTGAATGATACCTGCGGGCTCCCCGTTCGAGAGCGCAAGCAATTCATTTATTTTTTCTTCATTTAATGATTTCCACATGGCATTAATTTCAGGATTCTCTCCCTCAAAGATGATAGGGACCCTTTTACTGATACCGACAATTCGAAAAGCTTCTTTGTTCTCCATACGGTAGTTCATTTCGTTTCCTCCCTGGACAGATAGTTGAAAGGTCAGCTTCGGATAGGCTTTTAAAGAAATTCCCTGCTGTTTTACTTTTGAAGGAGTTATACCATGCAGCTTCTGAAACGCTCTCGTAAATGAGTCAGGTGAATCGTAGCCGTATTTTACTGCTGTATCGATAACCCGTCCCTTTCCCAGTTGAAGATCTAATGCTGCCATCGTTAAACGCCTCCACCGAATATATTCGGAGACGGGAATACCCGCTAAAGAAGAAAACATACGTTTAAAATGGTACTCCGAGCAGCAGGCAATACGGGCGACTTGTTGAAAATCAATTGCCTCCGTTAAGTGATTCTCAATATAGTGCAGGGCATTATTCATCTCTTTTAAATTATCCATAACACCAACCTTTCTTATCTAAAGAATACCGATAACAAATTAATTACACCCTGCTTTTCGTGCCTGATAATGTCGGGTGATAATGATTTACTTTCTATCTAAAAAGAGCATTGGGTTATGTATATTATAAAAAAGGAATAGAAGCCCTGTGCGGGACACTTCTATTCCTTTTCGTTATTTGTTTTTAAAATCGCCTTTTTTATTCTGGGCGGTTCCTTTAATATTGTCTTTCTTTCCTTCGCGCTGCATCTTCGAATTATTAGTGGCGCTGCCTATCCGGTCTTTTGCTTTACCTTTAAATTTATTCATGTTTCCTTTCAGCTTGTCACCAAAACCCTTTTTACTGCTCATCTGTGATCCCTCCATGATGTCTGTCTACAGCAGGAGTTCCCTTTGGCAGCCATCGTCAAACAGCAGAGTTTCGGTTTGTGTATTATTAGCAGCTTCTCACCAGACAGTCCAGCCGCCATCGACGAGGATCGTCTGCCCGGTAACCATATCGGAGGAAGCCGAGCTGAGAAATGCCACCGCTCCAAAAAGGTCCTCTGGACGGGCCAGCCTGCCAAGCGGAATTCTGGCAAGCACTTCCTGTTTAAATTCTGTATCCTCAAACATTTTTTCTGTCATCGGTGTTTCAATAAAGGTCGGAGCTACAGCGTTAACATTGATACCGGCAGAAGCCCATTCAATGGCCAGCGACTTGGTCAGCTGCGTAATTCCTCCCTTGCTCGAGCTGTAGGCAGCGCGGTTATAATAACCGACAAAAGCCATCTGGGAGGACATATTGATGATTTTCCCGTGTCCCGCTTCACGCATCCACTTTCCGGCTGCCTGACAGGCAAAAAAGACGCTTTTTAAATTAATGTCATGGATACGGTCCCACTGCTCCTCGGTCACTTCTTCTGCCGGCGCCGGAATATTCGTGCCGGCGTTGTTCAGAAGCACGTCGATCCGGCCGAACCGTTTGTAAATACTTCCGAACAGCTCATCCAGATGTTTGATTTCGGTTAAATCAAACGGGAATGGCTCAGCGGATCGGCCTTTCTCCCGAATCATCCGGGCCGTTTCCTGTAAAGCCTGCTCATCCCGGGCTACCAGCGCCACGCTGGCACCGGCCTCAGCCAGCATGACCGCTATTTCTTTTCCAATGCCTTTATTAGCACCAGTAACGACGATCGTTTTCCCTTCTAAAGAGAACAGATTAGAGCTGATGGCTTTCCCTCCTTTTTTGTATACGTATTCAAAACAGGCAAACTTTTATTAACCATTTACGTAATAAGCGACTCAATATCACGCCGGCGTTCAGTCAGTCGTGCTGTATCTTTGCACACGTAAGGAAGCCTGGGCTTTATGACCCTTGAAGCCTTCAAGCTCGCACAGCCGTTCGGCGTATCTGCCTATTTCCACACTGGCTTCCTCCGTTACGCGCTGATACGTGCAATTTTTTAAAAACTTGCCTACCCATAAACCGCCCGTATATTTTGCCGCCTGCTTGGTCGGAAGCGTGTGATTGGTGCCGATGACTTTGTCCCCGTAGGCGACATTCGTTTCAGGCCCAAGAAAGAGTGCTCCGTAGTTTGTCATATTTTCCAGAAAGTAATCCGGAGCTCTGGTGAGGACTTCTACGTGTTCATAGGCGAGCTTATCCGCTTCACGGACCGCTTCCTCCACATTTTCCACGACGATAATTGAGCCATTATCACGCCACGCCTGCTCTGCGACTTCCGCTGTCGGGAGTGTTTTTAACTGGCGGGCAATTTCCTCCTCCAAAGACTCGGCAAGCGATTGGGACGTTGTAATAAGGGCCCCCGGAGACGTTGGTCCGTGTTCTGCCTGGCCGAGAATATCGGTGGCTACCATTTCGACGTCGGCTGTCTCATCAGCAATTACAAGCGTTTCTGTCGGACCTGCAAATAAATCAATGCCCACTCTGCCATACAACTGCCTCTTGGCTTCCGCTACAAAAGCGTTTCCCGGGCCGACAATCATATCCACCGGCTGAATCGTTTCTGTTCCGACTGCCATGGCGGTCATTGCCTGCACTCCTCCCAGCAGATAGATTTCGTCCGCCCCTGCCATATGCATTGCCGCCACCGTAGCTGCCGGTATTTCCCCATTACTCGGAGGCGTACAGGCGATCACTCTGTCGACCCCGGCAACCTTCGCTGTCACAATACTCATATGGGAAGAGGCCACCATCGGATAGCGTCCGCCCGGAATATAGCAGCCCACACTGTTCACCGGGATGTTTTTATGCCCTAAAATCACGCCGGGCCTCGTTTCCACTTCAATATCCTGGATCGACTCCCGCTGATGCCGGGCAAAATTTTGAATTTGCGACTGCGCAAAGGTAATATCATCAATCACCTGCTGCGGCAGCTCATCAATCACCTGCTGAATGGTTTCCGGCGACAGTCGGAACGATTCCGGCGACCATTTGTCGAATTTTTCCGAGAGCTCCCGGACCGCTTCATCTCCCCGTTGCTCTACATCCTGAATGATACCCTGCACCGCCTGCTGAACCTTTGTGTCCGCCTGCTGTTTTTCCTGATCACTTTTTCCTCTTTTCAAATAAGTGGGCATCGAGCATCCTCCTTTTTTTGAATACGTATTCAACATAAAACAAACTAATTACTTTGTAAACGCTTTATTACATAACCTGACGGCTTTTACATAAAAAGTACGGCACCCGTTTATCATAAACAGGCACCGTGCCATTAAAAATTAACCCCACACCTTTATTTCATTTTTACCAGCCTGCAGCTGCCCGATCGGACCCGTGACGTTTGCTTTGGCTTTTTGCTTTCCGAAGAAGTCGGTGTCTATCCGGAGCTCGCTTCCGTCCGGATTTTTAAAATCCGCATCCACGATACGCGCCCGCTCCAGGTTTCCTGTATGCTTTATCTCACCGCGCATTTGTTCAAATTCGTCCGGCAGTTCACAGGCCAGATACACCTCATCCCCCTTTTCAATTATCGTAAGCTGGGGATCAAAAGCGTCGTTAGTTAATGCCTCATGCTCTCCTTCAAACGGCACCGCCCCATTAAAGTAAGCGTTATGATTAATATAGACCGGCTGCTCTATGCTGTGGAACGCTTCATGGTCCCCGCCGACCTGATCCACCTTTTCGATATATTCCTCAAGCGACGCCGTGTATCCGTTAAAATGGGACGTGCCTACATCATTCAAATCCGATTTTCCTACAAACATGTTATTGTAAAAACGATCGTCTCCGCCGTAGACAGGCGCAAATCCTGATACCTCCGTGCTGTGGGGCACGTGATACGGTGTTGCCCGGTCCAGCATCTTCTTGTGCACCATTTTGCCCGCGATCAGATTGTTAACGTAAGCTCCGCCCTGCGCATGATTATCCAGAGCGTAGTCTGCTGTTAGAATATTATGGTCCACCACATACGGTCCGCTGCTCACTTCTACGAAAAGATCACGGCTGTTCCTATAAAATAGGTTTTTACTTACTCTCGTGCCCTGGGTCTGCCAGTCGAGCCATACCCCAAGCGAGCAGTCATGGATACGGTTGCTGTGAATCTGGACATCAATCGCTGCGTGCAGCTTAATTCCGGCGATTTCGTGACCAAAAAACTCCCGCTTTAATGCGATATTATAAATGTGGTTATGATAGATCTCGCTGAACACGCAGCCCAGATGACCGACCACCCCGTTCTGGCCGCAATCATAAATGGTGTTATTGCGGATAACGTGAGAGCCGATCCGTTCCTTGCTCCAGCCAATGTGCCGGGCCATAAACACAGATTCCAGCTGGTACTGGTAGCCTGGTTTGTCCTTTCTTCTCGTCCGGTAATTGTCCCCGGTGGATGCTTCCTTTCCGATACTGATCGCACTGCATTTGGAATCGTGAATCACGTTGTTTTCAATAATCCATCCCTTGCTCCAGTTCGGCCCGATCAATCCCGGCTGGTCCGCTGTCGGAGGCGTCCACGGTGTTGCTGCCTGGGCCATTTCAAACCCCTGTACCGTGATATAGTTTAGCCCCGTTAATTCCGGATAAAAGCAGGCTTTCCGCACGTTTATTTCCACAATCTCTTTATTCGGATCAGTTCCCTGAAAATTGGCGAAAATCGTCGTATGGCTGCTGCCTGCTTCCGCATACCAGCGGTACATCGTCTGCTCCGGATCGAGGACAGGAACAGTCGTTTTTGTCCAATGATCCAAAACCTCGGTCTGCTTTTCGGGATTCAGCACTTCCGCAAAGGCTTCTGCTTCGTAAAAGGACATTCCGTTTAAATACACATCGCCCAGATGCCTGCCTGGATTGTGAACGATCCAGTCTCCGAATATTTTTTCCGTAAACGGATTGTAGTCGCCAAATAACGTGTTTGGGACAGCTGCCTTCCAGACCGTTCCATCCACCTGTTCCCAGTAGTCAATTTGTTCCGAACCCTTAATTACTGCTTTTTCTCCAGGAGCTGCGGCATATGTAATTCTCCGGGTCTCACTCTGACCTCCATTTCGCGGCTTCACCCATTCTCTGTATTCACCTTCATGCACCACTACGGTATCTCCCGAGGCGGCTAATGAAGCCGCTCTATTAATTGTTAAAAAAGGATTTTCCACTGTGCCGTCGTTTTTGTCAGAGCCGTTTTTTGCTACGTGATATTCAAGTGCCATGAAGCTTTCCCCCTTCTATCAATCTATTTTTATTATAGGCGGGAAGCTTCTTATGCTTCTATTCAAAAAATAGTATAATATAAGACAATATTAGTGTTTTTGAAAGGGGATACGGCTTTGGTCTTTTTTGAGCCTCACGGAGTCGAAGAACAGGAATCATTTCAACGTGTTACCTTAACCAATTTCAGCTTTCCGCTTCACTTTCACCGTGCCTATGAACTGATCATTGTCCATGAAGGACAATTGCGGGTAACCATTGACCAGAAGGAGTATCTTCTGCAGCAAAACGGGGCGGCCTTTATTTTTAACAATCAGATGCATGAATTTACAACGGTCGGACATTCCGCTATCACCATCGTCATTTTTTCTCCTGAATTGATCGGCCGTTTTTTTATGGATTACAAAGGCTTGATTCCTGTAAATAATACCTTCTCTCTTTCGCCGGACGTGCAGCTGCCGTCCCGGAGATCCGTCTACAGGCAGAAAAGCTTTTTGTACGGCATATGCAGTACGTTAGAGGAAAACACCGATTTCAAGCCCGTACAATACTCTGCGAAAACGAAAATTCTTCATCAAATGCTGTTGTATGTGGATAATAATTACGCCTCCGAGTGTACGTTAAAAGCGGTGGCTGAACATTTGCAGTATGACTATCCCTACCTGTCCAAGCTGTTTGTTCACATGGCCGGCATGACCTTTACCGAATACTTAAACTATTACCGGATATCGCGTGCCTGTTATTTACTGAAAAGCAGCCAGCAGCCGATCGGCGAAATTGCTGCAGACTGCGGCTACAGCAGCCTCCGCTCATTTAACCGGAATTTCCAGGCATTCGTCCGCGATTCCCCCCGCAGGTTTCGGGAGCTTTCATCCCAGCAGGCTTAATTACCGGGGGAGGATTTCGTGATTCGGAGAAACGAATTCGCATTCCTTTGAAATTCATACGAAGCGGCGACTTCCTCCACTATATGGCCCTCCGAGGTTAAATATTCAATCACTGCATCCAGGTGTTCGTACCGGTCGCCCTTCAGATCCACCAGCGGAAAAATGCGCACTTCCTCTTTTGCCACTCTCAGTAATTCTGTGAGCGTGTCGATGTGAAAGTCATAGCTCAGACGGTCAGCGTACATAAACAGAAAATGGGCGGATAAAACGGTGTCGAAGGTGCTGTCCTCGAAGGGAAGCACCGGCAGTACCGCTGGAACATACCGCCCGCCTGAATTGTACATATCCTCCGAACAGTCGTGCAGCGCCTGTGTACGCCTGCTTTTTAAATCTTCAACACTATGAATATAACCCCATTCGTAATTACCTTCGGCCTTCATTATGTGTTCCGCCGCGTGCTCAATATCCTGAAGCCCTTTTTGTTTCAGATCTTCGCCACGGTGATCGTACGCAATATCACAGGCTGTCACCTCTGCTCCCAGACTGTTTCCTATGGCCGTAAATGAACAGGCCCCGGCCGGGCAATCAAGAATGCGTCTTCCCTGGATCTTTGCTTTGGAAAGGGCAAACATATCCAGGTATTCATCAAATGTGCGTCCGATAAAAACAATACGATTCAAATCAAGCTTCGTCTTCTTTTCTCTGCTCAACTCTGCTCACCTCAAATAAAAAAGATTACCCTCAAGGTAGCATAGATCTGCCCCTGGGGTAATCCTTATTCTACAAGCTGTTAAGCCAGCGAGCCTCCGTCGACGACCATCTCGTCACCGGTTACAAACCGGGATTCATCGGAAGCATAGTACAGGGCGGCGTAGGCAATGTCTACCGCTTCCCCGTGATGAGGCGGAAGAGGCACAACGTCCTGATTATCCTCTGAAATGGTTTTCTGCCGCTCGCCCATGATTGGCGTCCGGATCGGGCCGGGATGAATGCTGTTTGCCCGAATGCTTTCTTCGGCAAAATGGGCAGCCACGTGCTTCGTCATGGAACGTATCGCCCCTTTGGCCGCACTGTAGGCTGTGCCGTTGCCGCCAGCTGCTCCGGACCCGGTTAAGGCGGCCATCGATGCTATATTAATAATCGATCCCTGCCCGGCCTTCTGCATTTCCGGGATAACCTCGCGCATGCCGAGAAAGTACCCGGTCGAATCCACGTTCATGACTTTGTTCCATTCCTCCAGGGAGGTTTCGAGAATTTTGCTCGGATAGTGGATGCCTGCGTTATTTACCAGAATGTCCACCTGCCCGTAGGTATCCACCGCTTGTTGCACCGCCTTTTTCCAATTCTCCTCTGAGGTGGTATCCAGTTCGAAGGCAGTGATGTCTGCCCCCTGCTCCTGTATTTTCTTTACTTCCTCCTGCAGCAGGTCAAGCTGAACGTCGGCTGCTATAACCTTCGCTCCCTCTTCTGCAAACAGTCTGGCAGTACCGAGACCAATCCCACCGGCGGCCCCGGTCACAATTGCAACTTTGTTTTGTAAACGTGCCAATCTAGTTCCTCCTTCAATGATTCAGACTCATCCGTTTTCTCTCGTATAAATACCCATTATGCTCGGCAGGTAATCAATACCCTTTGAAATGGTATAATTTAGATAAACCTATAAAATCTTAAGGAGGGATTTCCCCATGATGGAGAAAAACGATACATCTCCTCAGCTTACTCCCGAACAGAAAAAAGCTATTCTGGCAATACTCGAAGACCGTTTCGATCAGCATATGCACCGCCATGAAGAGTTAGCATGGACTTCTGTGCTGGAAAAGCTTGAGGGAGACAACGAAAAACTGTGGTCATTGAACGAAATGGAGTCGACCGGCGGAGAACCGGACGTGATTGGCTTCGACCGTGAAGAGAATAAATATTTGTTCTGTGACTGCTCGGCAGAAAGCCCTAAGGGTCGCCGAAGCGTGTGCTATGACCGCGAAGCACTGGAGGCAAGAAAGAAATATAAGCCTGAAACAAGTGCTGTCGACATGGCTCAGGCTATGGGTGTCGAGCTTTTAACCGAAGAGCAGTATCTCACTCTTCAACAGCTGGAAAAAATCGATACGAAAACGTCAAGCTGGATTCAGACCCCTGAGGAAATAAGAAAACTGGGCGGCGCTTTGTTTGGTGACCAACGGTACGGCCGCGCGTTCATCTACCATAACGGAGCCGAATCATACTACGCCGCGAGAGGCTTCCGGGGCATACTGAAAGTATAAAACACTATTTCAATTCTTCGGCGCTTCCTTTGATCCGGGTGTTTACAATTTGATTATCCTGTACAAACGTTTCCGATTCAATCATGCTCGGCTTTCCCATAGCGACTCCCTGAATAATACGAAAGGTATTCCACCCTTCCTCTACTGGGGGTAAAACCTTATGTGCCGTTAAATAGGCGCCTAAGGCCGAGGCAGCTACCCCGGTGGCCGGATCTTCGGGGTAGCCGGCTCTTTGGGGAAACTGGCGTGCCTGCACGTATTTTTCGTGTTGTTGTGAAACAGCGAAAGGGTAAAAGCCGGTCGTGTTGAACTCGTCACATAAATCCCAGAGATAATTAAAATCAGGCTGAAGCATGTTCAACGTCTCTACGCTTTTTAAAGGGATAATTAATTTATAACGGGATGTGGAAACGGATTGAACCGGCCATTCTGCCAGTTCCTCTGGTTCAATATTCAGTGCCCGGCCTATTTCTTCTCTCGACGGAACGGTGTTCAGAAACCCGGGCGGGAACTGTTCAACACTTATCTCCAGCTTTGAATCATGCTTTTCCCATTTTACATTTACAGGCCCAAGCATGGTCTCCACAGTGACCGGGGAATGGCTAATGGCTCCTTTGTGGACTAAAACCGTGATGCTCCCTATGGTGGCATGAATGCACATTTCCATCTCATGGGAGGGAACAAAAAAACGAAGCTTTAGATCACAGTCCGGGCGGGTGGAGGATATAACAAAGGCTGACTCATGCGCAAACTCCTTTGTCATCTGCTGCATGGTTTTTGTGGAAAGATGATCCGCGTCTAAAACGACAGGGCACGGATTACCCCCGCCCTTTTCCATAGAAAACACGGTGGTTTGTACAACCTGATAGCTCACTTTTCTCCCTCATTTCGTTAGCTTTCAGGTTTATTATAGCACTCAGGAGGCATTTAACATCCGCTCCTTCTACACTTCTTTGTTAAACGCCTCCTGTATCTGCCCCGTCATCATAAATCTTGCAACCTCCCCGCCATTCGCCGCTGCTGCTATCAGCTGGCTGCCAAAATTATCCTTTGCTTCGCCGGCCACATACAGCCCTTTCACAGAGGTTTCTCCGAACTGACTGAGCACAAATCGGCTGTTTTCATCACGCTCCACGTCCAGACCGCTTAAAAATTCATAATTGATGTTCCAGTGCACGTACGTAAAAGCACCCTCCACCTCCACCGTTTCCCCGCCGGCCATTCGGATCGCCTGCAGCTGCCCGTTCTCTCCAGACATTTCCTCAATTTTCTCCAGATGATAAGGAATATTTTTATCTTCGAGTATCTTCTTATTTTCCTCCGTCAGGCTGGTATAGCCGTCGGTGAATACTTCGAGTTGGTTTGTCCAATTGGAGAGAAGCATAACCATGTGCATGACCAGCTCATCCGGATTGATGACGGCAAGCTTTTTGTCTCTCATTTCCCAACCGTCGCACCACGGGCAGTAAAAGACGCTTTGCCCGTAATAGTGTTCGATATTTTTAATCGCTGGCAGCTGTTCGATTAATCCCGAGGCGACCAACACCTGCTTTGATTGAAACTGCCCCGCTGGCGTTTGGACGATAAAGCCGTCATTATGCTGGTGTATTGCAGTCACTCTATCATTTAACATCGTATTGCCCTCGTACTTCAGCGCATCTTCCCTGGCCCGCTTCCGGAACGTCAGCGGAGTCACTCTATCCTGGGTTAAATAGGAGTGCGTTTCATGCGTTACGATGTTTCTCGGCTTATCCTCATCAATAATCAGCGCCCTTTTTAATCCTCTTCCAAAATAAAGCGCCGCACTTAATCCCGCCGGTCCTCCACCAATAATAACTACGTCATACATCATTTTAAAACTCCTTCCTATATATTAAAGATTTTTATTATCTATAATTGTAATAAAGCAAAAGGATCTGCTACACCGTCAAATCCTTCAGCCTTTTGTTTTTTAGCGTGCTGATTAAATTTTCCTGGGCTTCCATCATAGCCGCCTGAATTCTGCATTCCTCTCCGTGATCAAAGCTGTCTTCAAACAGCGTCTGCACGCCGTCGATCGCAACTACAATATCGTACACGCTCACGTTTTCCCAGTTCTGCTGCAGCCTGTATCCGCCCTTGGCACCGCTCGTCGAGCTAATGTAATTCGCCTTTACGATACGCGTTAATACTTTGGATAAGTACGTGGTAGAGACATTCAGTGCTAACGATAAATCCTGGACCGGGATTTTGGTTCTCTCCCCGTCACGATGAATCATATACACCAGCGCATGCAGGGCATAGTCGGTGGCTTTTGAAAATTTCATCCCGCTTTTCACTTCCAATTATAGATATTATAAATCTATTATATACTCATATAATGACATACACAAGCTTAAATACTTAAAAACCAAAATAAAAAGACTGATGATGGAGTCTGTTCTCCAGCACCAGTATTTACACTACCTAATTCTTAAAAAGGTTTAAGCTACTGTAACGTCCACTTCAATGTTTCCGCGTGTCGCTTTCGAATACGGGCAGTTCTCGTGGGCGCCTTCGGCAAGCTCTTTCGCCTGCTCCTCCGACACGCCTTCCACATGAACCGCAAGCTTCACGGCCAGGCCGAATCCACCTTCGTCATCCTTGCCGATGGAGACGTTGGCAGTAATTTCTGTATGGTCCGGCTTGATTTTTTTCTGACGGGCGACCATGTTCAGGGCGCTTTCAAAGCACGCCGCATAACCGGCGGCGAAAAGCTGCTCCGGGTTTGTTCCCTGTTCGCCGCTGCCTCCGAGCTCTTTCGGCGTACGAACGTCAAGGTTTAGGTTACCATCCTCTGAAGTGACACGGCCGTCGCGTCCTCCGACAGCGGTAGCGGTTGTAGTATAAAGTGGCTGCATGTTAATTCTCTCCTTTTTGAATATGTTCCGTAATTTGGTGCAGCTGACGAAGCAGCTGCTTTGCGCCTTCCTCATCAATCCCCAGGCGGCTGCCAAGACGCTCAGGCAGACACGCTGCATCGTGCTTTAACAGGCATCCCTGTTCGGTAAGATGAACCAGCACGATTCGTTCATCCTCCGTAGAACGCTTCCTTGTGACCAGACCCGCGCCCTCCATCCGTTTTACCATCGGGGTCAGCGTCCCAGAATCGAGATACAGCTTTTCGCCAATGGCTTTGACGGACTGATGGTCCTCCTCCCACAGCACAAGCATCATCAGGTACTGTGAGAAGGTGAGTCCGAGCGGATCCAGCTCTTCGCGATACATTTTCGATATTTCCTTGGAACAGGCATAAACAGCAAAGCATAGCTGGTGATCAAGCGATAATGGTGAATCATTCATGCGGATGGCCATCCTTTATTTTTAATTGTGCACAATCAAATAGTACACAATATTATATTAAAGCACAAATAATGTGCTCATATGATATTTCACTCAATCAGGCTCTTATCCCTTTAGTTTTTTGGGAAAAAGTTAAGAGTTAAGCATATACGTGAGCGATTATAAAGAACGTAATCGTAAAGGAGGAAAACATGAAATATGACATAATCGTCATCGGCGCCGGCCATAATGGCCTCACCGCTGCTATTCAGCTCGCCAAGCAGGATAAGAAAGTACTGGTGCTGGAGAAGGAATCCCGCCCCGGAGGAGCTGCTAAATCCGGTGAAGTAGCCGCTCCGGGCTTTATTCATGATTTATTTTCCATGAACATCAGCTTGTTTTTAAAGTCCCGG
The DNA here is from genome assembly GCF_000420725.1 of Marinococcus halotolerans DSM 16375. Lineage (GTDB taxonomy): Bacteria > Bacillota > Bacilli > Bacillales > Marinococcaceae > Marinococcus > Marinococcus halotolerans. Next base: position 247,019 of record NZ_ATVM01000001.1, read on the forward strand.
TTTTATTCGGAAAATCAGCGGGAGCTCGAGGCAAATGGCTTCTCCCCTGTTTACGGGCCCCACCCGTACGCAAGCGTTTTTCCCGACGGGCACGGGCTCGCCATTAACAAGGACCCGGACAAAACGCACCGCAATATCGCCAGCTATTCCGCCGCTGACGCAGAGACCTGGAAGGATTTTGATGCCTTATACGACCGCGTCTCCCCTTATTTATATAAACTCATGCACCGGGAGCTCCCCTCGCTCCGCGCCGGCCTTGTCATATTCAGGGCGCTGCTTGATTTAAAAATCAAATCCGCTCTGGAGGTCTCCAGCCAGCTCGCCAAGTCCCCGCGGCAATTCGTCGACTCCTGGTTTGAAAATGATAAAGTAAAATCACTGGTCGTTCCGTGGGGCTACCAATTGGACTACGCCCCGGATGTCAGCGGGGGTGCTGCCTTTCCATTAATGGAAGCCATAGGACACTACCGGGAGGGAATTCCATTTGCCCGCGGCGGGATCCAAACGATGATCCAGGCGATGGTAACGATGCTCGAAGCAAGAGGCGGCGAGCTGCAAACCAGCACCTGGGTAAATGAAGTATACGTCGAAGACGGCGAAGCCAAAGGAGTTATTCTGGACGACGGCACGTATATAGAAGCTGGGGACGTCATTGCCACCGCTACGCCAACCCAGATTGTTGATCATTTAGTCGATACGGCCCACCTGCCGGCTTCCTTCGTCACTAAGGCAAGCAATTACCAGTACGGGCCGAAAACGATGGTCATTCATCTGGCGCTGGAGGAGCCGCTCCAGTGGACAGCCGGGGAGGAAATCGGGCAATCTGCTTATGTTCACATAGCGCCTTATGTAAAAGACCTCGCCCGCACGCACACCCAGGCGCTGAATGAGACGCTTCCGGACAGCCCCCTGCTGATCGTTGGCCAGCCAAGCGCCGTCGATCCAAGCAGAGCGCCGGAAGGAAAAGCGGCGGTATGGATCATGGTTCGCTCTCTTCCCGCTCACCCTAAGTACGACGCACTAAATGCAATCGAGCCGGGCCTCTGGTCCTCGATCAAGGAACAATACGCCGACCGGATCATCGATAAACTGGAAGAATACGCTCCCGGGGTGAAGGATACGATAGCAGGCCGGCACGTCTTTTCCCCGGAGGATCTGCCCCAGGAGGATCCGAATCTTGTCGAAGGTGACCATATGGCCGGAAGCCACCAGCTGTTTCAGCATTTTCTATTCCGCCCCTTCGTCGGCCACTCCCGCTACCAAACACCGATTAACCATTTCTATATGATCGGGGCATCCACCTGGCCCGGCGGAGGGTTAAATGCAGGATCCGGGTACTTGTTAGCAGAAAAACTAAAAAGCAAGTCCTTCTTTAAATTTTCGCCTTTGTGATTGGAGCGCTGTCGCCTATATTTTCCATTTCTTAAATAGTTCATCTGAAAAACCTGCAAGAGTTTGTCCACTCTAAGGAGGAAATTTATATGAAAGCTATTGTAGCGACAAAATACGGTTCAGCAGAAGTTCTTCAGCTCAAGGAAGTAGAAAAGCCTATTCCTAAGAACGATGAAGTACTGATTAAAGTATACGCAACTACTGTAACAGCCGGGGACTGTGAGCTGCGCCAGTTCAAAATGCCAGCCTTGTTTTGGCTGCCCCTGAGAATTTATTTTGGCATAATCAAACCAAGAATTAATATATTGGGACAAGAGTTGTCCGGGGAAATTGAATCTGTTGGTAAAGAGGTGACTGAATTTAAAAGGGGTGACTTGGTTTTTGGTTCTACGCAGTTAAGGTTTGGTGCTTGCGCCGAGTATGTTTGTTTGCCGAGCAAATATGCAATAGTGATTAAGCCAGACAATATGAGCTTTGAAGAAGCTGCTGTCCTCCCCACTGGAGGCCTAAATGCTTTACATTTCATTAGAAAAGCGACTATTCAGCAAGGACAAAAGGTTCTTATCGTTGGAGCTGCTGGCAGTATAGGTACTTTAGCAGTACAGATGGCCAAATCAGCTGGAGCTGAAGTAACCTGTATTGACCGCACGGAGAAATTAGATATGCTTCGCTCCATTGGTGCAGACCATGTTATTGATTACACTCAAGAAGATTTCACTAAAAGCGGTAAGAATTACGATGTGATTATAGACGTGGTTGGGAAATGTCCGTATGCACGAACAATAAAGTCGCTGAACCAAAATGGACGTTATATTTTAGGTAATCCAAGTTTTCCGGGGGTAATCAGAGGACTGTGGACTTCAATGACATCAGACAAGAAAATTTTATTTGAGTTAGCAGGTTATAAAAAAGAAGACTTGTTTCATCTCAATGAACTTTTTCAAGCCGGAAAAATTAAACCGGTCATAGATAGACGCTATCCATTGAAACAAATCTCAGAGGCACATCGGTATGTTGATCAACAGCATAAAAAAGGTAACGTTGTGATTACAATATCGGAACAGCCTACAGAACAAAGCTATTGAATTCCCTTCGGCTGACCAGACAGCTTTTGAACGATACGATCATAAACATTTAAAATTTTCTTATAACAGCACATCGAACAAAAGGCTTGCTGGTTCCTTTCAGCAAGCCTTTTTAAACCTAATGGAAAAAAGTTGTTTGTATAAAAACTTGTTTTCAAAGCTGTGATTTTTCCATAAATTGTGACATTTTAACAGCAGTTACATTGACGTAATGCAACATCTCTATCCAATAAAGCATTCTAGAGAAAGGACGAAAGCCCATGTAGGCAGCTCATCTTTTTCCCATATAAAAACTAAATACTAGTGGGTGATATGATGAGCCGTAAGCGTTCGTTCTTTTTGTTGCTGAGTAATCAGTCTATCGCCAGTGCCGGCGATATTTTTTATCTTGTAAGTATCATCAGTGTTGTTTACGAGCGCACTTCTTCCGTGTTTCTCGTCTCTCTTATCCCTTTTACCAATACATTTTCCCGGTTCCTTGGCGGACTCTTTGCTCCCTGGATCTTGGAAAAAGGGAACCTGAGATCGATTTTAGCTTCAGCCTCAACAGGCAAAGGGCTGCTGTTGATGATTCTGCCCATACTTCTACTGACAGTCGTCGGGTCTTTATTCTTAATATGGGCGCTGACAGTTGTAGGCCTGATTGCCGTACTGGACAGCTGGACCACGCCAGCCCGGAATGCTTCTCTTCCCAGAATCGTCCCCCGGCATTCGCTAGTTCGGGCAAATAGCCTGATGGCCATGTCGGATCAATCGATTCAATTGGCCGGATGGCCTGTCGGCGCTCTGTTCATCGTACTGTTTCCACCAAGCGCGGTGCTTATGGGCACCTCCCTTACCTTTATGGTGCTTCCTTTCCTGCTTCTGGGTGTTCGTATTGAAGGCACCAACGCTTCTTTTCAAACCCCGGCGGCTCCATCGATGGCAGCAACCCTTCAAGCAGGGTGGAAGTATGTTTGGAAGCATCGTCCGCTGCGCACCATGTTTATTGTCGATAGCATCACTTCTTTAACAGGGGCTATCTGGATCGCCGCGTTATTGTATGTGTATGTTGCCGAGGTGCTACAGGAAAATGAATCGTGGTGGGGATACATCAATGCTTCGTTTTTCGCCGGACTGATAATTGGTGGCATGCTCTGCTTCCGGTTTGAAAAAGCTCTTCAGGAAAACGCCCGGTATTTTTTAATTGGCGCCTCCTTTTGTGTTGCGGTATTCACCTTTTGGTTCGCGTTTCCAGCTTTCAGCGTTTTCGCTCTGCTCATTTCCCTTTTGATCGGTATTCCCACGCAGGTTCAAGAGGTTACGCAGATTACTCTGATTCAAGCCCATACGGAGGAAAAACAGCTGGCAAAGGTATTTTCCGCCAGGGACGTAATTTTAGCCAGCTTTTTTGGTTTTTCTTCGCTGCTGGTTGGCGGCCTTGCAGAAATAATGGGAGTGCGCAGCGTTTTTATCATCGCTTCGCTCCTTTTGACTATCAGCGGGCTGATATATGTACGGCACCGAAATGTATTGTCGACGTCTGCCGAAGATGAAGAACTCTCTACTTAAAATAAACAGCGGCGCTTTCTGTGTTCAGAGGGCGTTGCTGTTTGTATTGAAGCAAATAAATTTTTCATATTGTATATTAGAAAGGAGAATCTTAATGAATGCAGTTGACGTGATTGTTTATGCGGTTTGCTTTCTATTAATCATAAGCGCCGGCATTATTATGTTCAGAGAGTACAGAAAATCAAAAATGAGAAGCAGACAGCCAAAGTTCACTATATCAATATGCTTTTTACTAGCAGCTTCTTTACTTCAACTGATTTATGGAATTACCACTACTTTCTAAGAGTACAATCTCGAACGTGCACTAAGTGAATTCAAATATTATTAAAAATTAATGACAGAATAATTTAAAAGCGTGCCAAAAGGTCCAGGTTTATTTTCAAACACCCCAAAAATAATTTAAGACCTTTTGATGCGTAATGGTACTTTTTCAGGTTGGTATATAGAATGACTAAAAAGGTCTACCTTTTTAAACGCTAAATATTTCCGTATTTGCTCAAACGAAAATAGGATGGGAAGCTCATCGACAAATTGTACATTTAGTTGTACAATGAAAAGAAAGGAGATGATAACGATGACCGTCATGAATTACTCCAATGCGCGAAAGAACTTTAAAGGGTTGATTGATAAAGTTAACGACGATAACGAAGCCGTCACCATCACGACCAAAGAACGAAACGCTGTGCTTATCTCAGAAGACGAATACAATCAATACCTTGAAACTATCTATCTCTTGAACAACCCGAGCAACGCCAAGCATCTATCAGAATCCATCAATCAATTAAACCAGGAAGAAACCACGACCGTCGATATCGATGAGTAAGTTGAATGTCTTATTTACCCATCATGCGTTTCAGGACTACCAGTACTGGCAGACCAAAGATAAAAAAACGCTCAAACGCATTAATCAATTGATTAAAAGCATTGAACGAGACGGGGCGTTAGACGGCATTGGGAAGCCAGAGAAATTAAAAGGAAATTTAGCCGGCTTTTACAGTCGTCGTATTGATATCGAGCATCGACTGGTGTATACCGTGGATGAAACACAAATCAGTATAGTTGCTTGCAGATACCATTATTAGATTAAGCACGTAGAAAAACTTTCTTATAATTAGTAAAAGAGAAAGGCTTGCTGGTGCCTTCCAGGAAGCTTTTTGCATGTCAAGGGATTCTATCAAAAAGCGTACTTTTTGATACGATAAATTATGGAGATAAGAATCACTTCTTCAATGAAACTCCTCCAACTATAAAATTGATTTTATTAAAATCATTATAGTAAATGAAATTTTTAAAATAAATTGGACGTTTCCGCTGTACCGGTGGGACCGTCAATAATTTTGTGTAAACGGCTCCTGTCCTTTTCCAGCCATAAAGTTACCCCTGCTGTTGAAACATGTCTTCCAATTGGTGTTGGGCCTGGGCGAATCCCAGGTGGCAGCGGGTGGAAAATTTTTGATTGTACGCGTCGAACCGGCTGACCAAAAACCGTTCGATGGACGCTTCATTCGGAAACTGTTCTTTGCGTTTAACGTATTTTTTCAGCTGCTTGTTGTTCTTTTCTTCCGGCTCGGGGTCCCTGCCGGAAGGCACCTCCTTCATTTGGGTATCGCCGCGTTCCTATAGGAGGCAGAGGAACCAGATATTTTAGGATTCGGACGCGCCTCCATACATCAGATGGTAATCATCGCTAGTCCGAAAAAGCTAGTGATAAGCCAGAAAGCCCCTTGGGTTTTTCTGGCTTTTTTTAGGATTTTAACCAGTAGAAATGGAGTGATCGTATGGAAAAAGAGCGGGCTGGGACTACGAACGCTGTCGGAAAAATAAGCAAACTGCTTCAACAGCATTTTTGTAAAGGCCCCCATGCTATCGAAGTGATTCTCTCGCCTCCTTATCTCGTTATTTATTTGCACGGCTTTTTAGCCCCCATGGAACAATCCCTGCTGGACCAGGGCCAACAGGCCTCTGTCGAAAAATGTCGAACAACTACCTTCCACTATCTGCAGCCGTCGTTAGAGGAAATCATCCAGACAGAATTGGATTTCTACTCGACGCAGAGGAAATCATCCAGACAGAATTGGATTTCTACTCGACGCACATGTATTTGGACTGGGATTTTACCCATTCCTCCTGCATGCTGTTGCTGGTCGAAGAAGGCTCCTGTTCGCTTGGTTCTCCTCTGTTAACTTTCTCCGACGAACAACGGTCGGCAACTTTTTCTCTTTCCCCATCCGAAACACCCGGCCTACACGAATGGCAGGCCTGGGGATGGATCAACGGTCATGTGCTGCTTGCCCGGCAAAAAAATATCGTGACTCCCTTAGAGCAAGCCATGGTCTCCGAGCACGACCCGCGTTTGATGGAAAGGTACCGGGCTGAGGCGAGGCGACAATCCATTCAACAGGCAGGGGAAAGTCAACCCTTCCAACAGGGTCTCCAGGAGGTGTTTGCCACCGGCAGCCTGGAGGCTGAATACTGTTACACATTGCTTTATTTCGACGCTTCCCATGAATGAAAATGCTTTAAACCACCGTAGCTTCTATCAGGACTCCTGTTGGGCCCTGTGCCGTACCACCAACCCACAACGAAAAGGGGATCTGGATGCCTTATTTCGTCTGTATTAAACATTTTTCGAGCCATGAAATTATAGTAGGTCTCTCCCAGGACCTGCAACAATAAGGCTGCGCGTCGTTTGACGACGCCTTTGTCACCATCGACGACTTATTTACGTACGTGCAATGGTTTCGCGAACAAGAATGGATCATCACCTGTGCGTCCGACCTTCCGGAACTCTCCCAACGCTGGAAAGCCAAGTGGAAAGTGGCCGCTCCCGTCCCGTTATCGGCATCACCAACCCGCCAAGAAAACCAAGCATGATGGCGCCTCTCATCGCCGGTCTCTAATGATCTCTTTTTCATTGGTGGTCTTCCCGTTTTGAAAAGACACCTTCCTCCTTTCTCTGGACGCGTCGTGGGCGTACGTATATCACTCTGGATCCATCGATAAGAATTCCATGGAACAAGTATGTGTAGCCCCCACCCTTTACCGGGTATAGAAAATGAGCATGAACCAACTACTCATCAGGGAGGCATCGTACTATGGGACAAGTGAGAAACTTTGATTCTGAGGTCCAGGAACTGATTGAGGGGCTCAACGTAGACTTAGCCAACGAATATGCATCGGCGATTATGTACACGAACTATGCAGCCGTTGTCTCCGGGATTCATACCCCGATGTTGAGATCCTTTTTTGAAGCGGAGATTGGGGATGAGCAAGGACACGCCCAGTACCTGGCAACCAAGATTCGAACGCTTGGCGGGACACCAGTGACAGCGCCTGCCGATATTCCTCAAACCTTTGACGTTCGAGCCATGTTGGAGAGCGCTCGGGATGCTGAAGCTGCAACGATTGAACGGTACGTGGAACGTCGACAACAGGCCGAAGCCTTAGGCATGATCGAACTTCAAAATAAACTGGATGACCTGATTGATGATGAAACGGGCCACAAAGAACAAATCGAACGAATGCTAGAAGATCTTCATTTATCCTAACCGCCGTGTCAGGAAAAATGATCATCGGTGGAAAGATATGGACGAGCAAACATTCTCTGAACGGGATGAGGTTAGGCAGAAGGAAACGGCCTATTAAGAACCATTACACTGATATGGGAAAAAGCAAAAACCTCGGCCAAGTACTAGATATTTGAGACGAACGATGATACCATGAACTTGTTTCCATATGTATCCTCTATAATGATTAGGGGAAAAGAGAACTCCAAGCAGACGCCTGCTTGGAGTTCTTTTCATCAAAAAAGAAACGATTGTTCCCCAGGGATCAAACCGCAGGCATTCCCCCAACTACACAGAGGAAAAAAAGGACCCAAGAATAATAATCCCCACAATCTTCTGCCACATGCTATAGCGATAGCGCCGTCTACTTCTCTTAAGAACAAGCAATAAAATCAATGTTGATTTTTCCGCTTCTTTCTTCAATAGCTAAAATCCTTCTTTACGTCTTTGTCCATGTTGCCCGGGGACTGAATAACACCGTCCATTGTTATAAACATATGCACAATCAGTTTTCCCATGTTTTATTTCTTTCTCTATACGAGAGTGAGAAAGGGTTTATTTTCTTTTCTGTTCTACAAAAAATACGGAGAATGACTTTGATTTATTAATGTTCCGTAATTTCTTAAGGGAATATAAAGATATCTTATCTAAAGGGGATATCTATTTTTATTGATCACTAAAGTATCTGACGTTTTCCCATCAAAAAACTAATTAGTCTTGTTTTCTATACATACCTATACCCGCCTATACCCGCAATGTTCTATCTCCCATAATGATCTCTTTTTCATTGGCGGTCTTCCCGTTTTGAAAAGACACCTTCCTCCTTTCTCTGGACACATCGTGGGCGTACGTATACCACTCCTTGACTCACCCGCTTGATTTCCTCAAACGTCACTCTTCCGGAAACAAAAAGATTATAAAAGGCCCTTAAATCTCCTGGCACCGATGGTTCCCACTCGTCTGGATTCGTTTCGAATAATTGAAGCAACTGTTGCTCGCGCTTTGTATTCCTCATCTTCAATCCTCTTTCTGCTCATGTTCTTGGTATATGGACGTCCCAATTCTTATTTTACAGATAGGCGGATGTAGTTACAGGAAGTCGGCCATTGTTTTATGTTTGTTCCTGGTAATTGCATCCAGTGCTTGATTTACATTTCAATCAGCTAGTAGATCTTTGTATCTTCGTCTCCCCGTGTTCAACCAGTTTTCCTACTTCCATGGGAGGCTCGCTACATACTGCTCTAACCGCTCCATTTTGTTCGTCAAAACCGTAGAAATAGCTTCTCGCAAAAACCAAAATGTTTGATTTTCCGCTTCGGTGGCGCGATACGGCGCTTCTTCGATCGTTAATATGGTGGCCGAGCTTTCCTCTTGAAATGTCACTTTATGCCATACCTCTAAGGGAAACGAAGACATCCATGGCAGCACAAGCGCCTCTCCTTCGGGAGAAGAAAAGCTCTTCGTATAAGTAATCGATTCAGGTTCTTTCACTTCATGGTAGGTCAAGGTTTCCCAAACATCATACCCTTCTGGTGCCACCTGCTGAAACAGGACGTTTCCTTGAGGAGCAAGCACCGATTCACATACGTACATGTACGCTTGTTCATCAGGCCACCAGTGGACAAAATGCTGATGACTGGTCCACACATCAAACAATACGTTCGCCGGGCATGAAAATGTGTGAGAAAAAGTCAATGTACAGGAGATTGGTTCGGGCTTTGTCATTTCGGTATGCCTCCTTGGTTTCTTTTAAGGGAGTATAAAACGAGCACCAATGCCTACTCAAGCGTATTGGCACTCGTTTATCATTAATGCTCAACTACCGTGCGATGGTCTTTGTCGAGTAATTACGGATTTTTAGGGAGCTTGTCTTCTGTTTGTTGTGGTGGATAATCAACGGTACTCCCCGGCGCAGCGCTGGAAGAAGCCTCCTGGCGCTGTTTTCGGGCTTCCTGAATCGCTTTTCGCTTCTGGAGAAAGTAATAGATCGTCGATACCGCACTGTACGCTCCACGTACCTGCTCGTTACTTAATTTGCTTTTCCCTTCCGGATCCTGACGCTCGCGCATGGTCTCTGTCGCGTGGACCAAGGAAGAGGTTAATTGCCGAGACGATTCGCCGATGTCACCGATAATGTAAAATAACGGGCTCAACGCATGAATTTTTTCATTCACATCCGCCAGCGTCTCGTTGCTGTTGTTCAGCACGACCGATGTTTCTTTCATCACCCCGTCCAACTGTTCCGGCAGCTCTTGGACCGTTTCATTAACCCCACCGAGTACCTTGGCCAGATTATTCAATGCTTTCACTAAAAAGATGGCAACGACCGCAAAGGCCAGGCCCATGATCAAAACGCCAATACCAACCAAATCCATTACTGATTCCCCCTTGATTTCGATGTTTGTTGTTTAGCTTTACCCCGACGAAACATTTCCATCGCAGCATCTCCCCACTGGATCCAGCGAATCGCTTGGGGATTCGGCTGCTTATAGGCTCGAGCAGCGTCTTCCGACATCCCCTCCAACGAACTATTGATATTATTAACCGTCGTACTAACATTCCGCAACGAGTCCGCCAATTCGCTAAACGATTCCGACTGCTCATTCAGATGCTGCGTGATTTCATTCGTTTCCTTTAACACGTTTTCGGATTCCGTGGTAATCCCCTGAATTTGCTGCTGAAATTGGTCAGCCGTGGTGGATAAGCTCTTCATGGTGCTTGTCACCGCTTTTAATGTAATCACGACAAAAATGGCAATAAGCAAAAACGCCACGGCAATGATCAATAAACCAAGACCTGCTAATGACATATTCGTATTCCTCCTTAGCATGTTCTATACATACGTTAAAAGACCTATGCTTATTAATAAAAGAATGGTAAGTAACACAAATACAAACCATAATAAGCACTTCGCTTCAAATGTCCATGCATATTCACGAGCTTTGAGCGCTAAAATCCCAAGTGTAAGCGGAAGGATACTTAGAACAAATATCCAGGAGACAATCAAAGGATCTCTCCTTTCCATTACGAAGCTACGCCGTGTTAGGTAGCTTCTCCTTCTCGATGGTTTTGTTGATGGATTCGCTTTGTTTTTCTCCGATGAATGATCACGTTCATTTCAGCTCCGATCATGAGTACAAGGCCAGTCAAAAAGAACCAAAGCAGTAAGATGATGACCCCTCCCAAACTGCCGTACGTGGCCGAATAACTACCAAAATTGCTGACGTAAAACGAAAAACCTAGCGAGACAACTTGCCATAGTAGAGCTGCCGTTAAAGCTCCCACTAAAATTTCTTTCCATTTTAATGTTTTGTTTGGCGCAAATCGGTACAACAGCAGCAACATCACCGTCATGACCGTAATACCAATCACCCAACGAAGCACTTGAAAAAGCAATTCAGTTTGAGGTGGCAAACTTAAAAGCGATGTGAGAAATGAAATGAGAACATTCCCAAACATGGGGAGAACAATAGCAATAATGAGCGTCACTACCATGCTGAACGTTAAAGCAATGGCTAACAACCGTACTTTAATAAATGAACGAGTTTCTTCCACATCGTAAGCTTCGTTAGACGACTTGATAAACGCATTTATACCATTGGAAGCAGACCATAAAGCTCCAAGCAGACTTACCACAAATAGAATACCTTGAGGTTCTTGTACTAACGTCGTAATATTGTCTTCAAACAAAGCAGCAGTATCTGGGGGCACGGATCGCGTGATAAAATTCATCACCATGTTGGGATCCAAATTTAAAAACGGAAGGATGGTTAACGCAAAAATCAATAAGGGAAACACTGATAATATATAATAGTATGCCTGAGCCGCCGCTAACAATGGAACTTTGTCTTCTTGAAACTCGTTAATCAAATCCTTCATGTACGTTATTATTTTTTTCAATGCTTTCCACCTTTCTCCTGGCCGAATAGTAATGCCATGGAAAGTAATTTTGATTCTAATCACCATAGTTTAGAAAAACATAAATACCAATGACCGCCAGAATCATACCAGCTATCAGTAGTATGATGACCATCCCCACAATATAAAGACCCCTCCTGTTCTTTCCTTGGCTTTTATTATCCCTTTAAACACCACAAGGGGTATAAAAGAGTATAATTTTTTGACCTTTTTCACATGTGAAAAGGCCGACTGAAAAATCTCCAATATGAATAGATTGCTACTGCTTGTCTTACATAGAAAGCTGGACTTTTTAAAGAAAGGGAGGCACATTGAAAATTTGTTTCTTCTAATCATCCAGATAGCGAAGAAGGCGTGATCGAAGTGATTTACTGGTAAAATATTCCCTGCCCCGTCCCCCATTGCTTTTGTCGATATTGAGTGGGCGAGCATTGAAACCGTTGACGAAAAGCCGTTGCAAAATATTGCTGCCGCTTAAATTGAAAATCGGCTGAAATTTTTTCTATAGGAAGATCCGTGTGGATTAAAAGCTTCGCTGCACATTCCACGCGTCGTTGCCTGATATAAGATGGAATCGTTCTATTTAAATTCTGATTAACCATGGCGCTCAAGTATTTATACGGTACTTCTAAATCTTCAGCGATTTGCTTTGCCCTTAAGGAACATGTTATATGTTCATCAACGTATGTCATAAAAACTACAACAATTTGCGGATATATGCTGGATAACAAATGCCGATCTTCTTTCATGCCTTCCCACCCATTTGTGTGTTCTCGTTTTCACTATTCTTTATGAGACGCGTTTTTTGAACGCTTTTAATTATTACTGTAGTATTCCTATAGAATATTGTTTTTTCAGAGGGCCTTGTTGTTTAATGCTTTTGGTAAGGGAGAATTTTAATGGAATGAGTTGGATATTGCATTTTGCATCCCTCGTAATATTGTTTCGCTTTCTCAAACGAAGCAAAAATGGGAACTGTTTCTATTCCATTTTTTGAAACGTAAAATGCCTCTTTTTGTTCCTTGATTTGTACTTCTTCTCCCGTAGAATTTAAAATCACCACCATATATGAACCAGAATGCTGGCGCGCCATGACAGTCCTCCTTTCCTTTAAACCCCCGCTGTTGCTTTTAAAATCATTTCAGCTACATATTACAACTTTCCATAATTAACAATGATTAGTTGTACTATAAAGCCCATGCTGCATTAAATATCTTCAAGGACAAGTAATAGGTTTATTATTTGTGGTAGTCTTTGAAAAACCTTACAAAAGAAAAAGCCAACTCTTGGAGCCGGCTTTTGCGCTTTTCATCCTTTGCTAGAATGAAGCGTACGCATGCAATAGCTCAGACAGTATGCTTAATTTTTAAATCGGTCTTTCAAATCGTTGGCTTTTTCCTTACCTTGCTCTTTATACTCTTCTTTGTTTTCTTCCCAGTGCTCTTTTCCTTTCTCTTTGGCTTTCTCTACATGTTCATTGGATTTATTTTTTTCGCTCATTCTTTCACCTCCTTTCCGGGGTATTTATTTTATGTTTACCAAATACATATTTCTTTTTAAACCTGTTTTTTCCACTTTCATGACATTGGTGGGACCGTCAATAATTTTGTGTAAACGGCTGTCCTCTTCCAGCCTTGAAGTTAACCCTGCCGTTGAAACATCTCTTCCAATTGATGTTGGGCCTGGGCGAAGCCCAGGTGGCAGCGGGTGGAAAACTTTTGATTGTACGCGTCGAACCGGCTGACCAAAAACCGTTCGATGGATGCTTCATTCGGAAACTGTTCTTTGCGTTTAACGTATTTTTTCAGCTGCTTGTTGAACGATTCGATGAGATTGGTGGAATACAGGCTCCGCCAGATGGCGGACGGGAAATCATAAAAGGTAAGTAACGTGGGGTGCTCGTCGAGCACCCGGCGGATCGATGGATACCGGGAGGA
>NZ_ATVM01000002.1 GCF_000420725.1 Marinococcus halotolerans DSM 16375
ACCAGATCCCCCTCGGGGATCATGGGTTCCAAACTCATTGGAATCGGGAAGCTCTGTGTGTTATCATCGGTAAACATAAGAAATCATCCTTGTCGTATGGAAAGTGTCGTGACTTCACCATATCATCGAAGGATGATTTCTTTCTTTATTTGCGCACAGAAAAGGGGGCTGTCCTATTTTTGGGACAGCCCCGATGATAAACTGGTTCTCCCGAACTTTTGGTGAAGGAAAACGTAAGTGTAGACGTCAAGTCGAATTGGCTCTTACGTAGTTTTGGGGAGAGTGAAAATAAACAGTATCGGGAAATAGTAACAAAAAGGGGTATAGACGATGGAAACCTTGCCTGCTTTCTACGAACCGATCAAAGGATTGCAAGTCGTGGCTTCCCAAGAAAAGGCCGAAGGGATCGAAGTGATTGCCTTTTCAATGAAAAAAGCAGCGGTTTGCCCGCGCTGTGGTTGTACCAACAACCATAAACACAGTCGCTATTGGCGGACGTTACGAGACCTGCCGGTCTCTGGAAAACAAGTGACCCTCGTTCTCCGATCGAATAAGTGGTTTTGTCTGCACCGTTCTTGTCCCGTTCGTGTATTTACCGAACGACTGGAAGGCATCTCTTCCTCGAAACGAAATACCGACCGCCTGCAGCTGGTGCTGCAGGAACTGGCTTTTTCGATGAGTGCCAAAGCGGCCGAACGATGCAGCCGAGCCATGGGCACTCCCACGAGCCACGACACCTTTCTTTATTTGATTCGCGCTGCGCCGGAAGCACCGATCGAAGAGAGTCCCTTTCGTCGCTATCGATGATTTTGCGCTGCGAAAAAGGTTTCGTTACGGTACCCTGGTGGTTGATTTACGTACCCATCAGCCCATCGATTTATTTTCCGGACGGACGGAGGAAGCAACAAAAGCCTGGCTGAAAAATCATCCTTGTATTCAGGTGGCAAGCCGGGATGGATCGAGAGCGTATGCAAGAGCCCTTCGGGAGACTTCCGAACAGATTATCCAAGTTACAGACCGATGGCATATCTTAAAGGGATTATTTGAAGCGGTCAAGGAAGAAATCTATCTCCACTTCCCGGCTAAACTAGCGAACCCGCCGATTACCCCTCGATCTCCCCCTTTTTCCTCGAAGAGGAAAAGCGAGCGTGTTCGAGAAGAAAATGAAGCCAAGCGCTGGAAAGTGATCCAGCAGGTCCAGGAACGACGGGAGGGTGGAGAGTCCATTATGGGATTAAGCCGTGCTTTTCACCTTTCCCGGGGGACGATTTATCAGTATTTAACCATCAAACATCCGCCAAGTCATCAACGAGGATCTAAGTACGACTCCTATCGTGCTCAAGTCCATGATCTGATCCAGCAAGGGAAAAAAGCACAAGAAATCGAGGTAATATGTCAACAATCCGGTTATACTGGTTCTCGTTCCACCCTTAATACCATGATTGCCGAGGAACGGAAAAGGGTGGCTCCCCCAATGCTTTTTATCAAACCTGGAAAGGTGTTTAACCAGTTATGGAAAATGTCTCATCCTGGAACACCTACAGGACATATTGAAGAAGCATGGAAAGCTTCCTGGCCTCCTATTCAGGATCTTTCTCGTTTTCTGATTGCTTTTCGACAAATGCTGGCGCAGGCAGATATCTCTCCTTTTGATTCTTTTCTCGGCCTGGAACATTATGTCCTCTTTCCGGCCGTGCAACGTTTTATCCGTGGTCTGAAAAAAGATAGACAGGGCGTGTACAATGCCGTCCTGCTTCCCTAGAGTAATGGAGTGGCAGAGGGGCATGTGCATCGCCTGAAAGTTCAAAAAGCCATGATGTATGGTCGTGGATCCTTTGATCTTTTGCGGAAACGAGTATTGTACCGTTCGGCCTTTGTATAACATGCGGAAATCATTATGGTAAAAAAGAAAGATAACGACATAGAAATACAGCACTAGGGCTTCCCCAAAACTACGTAAGAGCCTATTCTACTTGACGGTTACACAAACACTGGTCGTGGAAAAACGTTGGAAGGATGTCACCTTTTATCCCCCTTCGGGGGAAGCCCTCTACTGCACCGAACGGGCGTATATGGGCAAACGCCAAGCGCTGCCGTGGTCGAATATTTTGAGCCACTGGAAACAAAAACCGCGGGCTGTGCCTTATTCCCGGTATATTTCCTACCTTCCGGAGCCGGTCCAAACGTATCTTCTCGACGAGCCTAATCAGACTAAAACCCGGGTCTGTCGGTTACTGGCGCTGGTTGATGAAGGATACGAATGGCTGGCGATCGCTGCTTTATTTACCATTCCCGGACGTGGGGAAGTGACTACATCGGAATTACGGGCCATGATGCAGGAACGATCGTTGGCCTTCCCTGAACCCTGGGAGGAACTCCATACCCCTTCGGCCATCGTTGGTGTAGAGACGGATTTGTATTCGTATGATGCCTTAGTAGAAAAGGGAGGGCTGTTCGATGAACGATGACTTACAGCAACTGTGTAAAACCCTTCATCTGGCCCATCTGCCGGAAGGTGTAGAGAAGGTCCCCTTTGACGACCCGAGGTCGTTTCTGGCCGGTGTGTTGCGCCAGGAAGTGGAAGGACGCCACCAAGCCCGAATTGCGCGCCTAATCAAAAAAGCCAAGTTTCGGGAACGAAAAACCTTGGAGGCCTACGAATGGACCGATACGGTCCAGTTACCAGCGACTTTAACCCAGCCGTCCCTGACCTCGCTACAGTTTATCGACCACCAGGAAAATGTCATTCTGATGGGATCCTCAGGCACCGGAAAAACGCATCTGGCTACCGCCCTGGGACAGGAGGCCTGCCAACAGGGCAAAGAAGTCCGTTTCTTCCAGGTCGCTTCGCTCGTGCAGCAGTTGGAAGAACACTTTCGTGCCGGTACACTGGGGAAATTCAAACGGGGACTAGACAAGTGCGACGTGCTGATTCTGGATGAATTGGGATATGTCCCCTTTCAAAAAGAAGGGGCGGAATTATTATTTCATTTAATTACCGACTGTTACGAACGCAAAAGTGTTATCGTGACAACGAATTTAGAATTCGGACAATGGAACCGTATTTTTGGAGATAATCGATTAACCGGAGCCCTGGTGGACCGCTTGGTCCACCACGCCCATATCATTGCATTTAAAGGGGAAAGCTATCGATTAAAGCACGCCCTTTCCCATCAAAAGAGCATACATTCTTCTTCCTAAAGAAACGACATGCCCCGCTGGCAGGGTTGTGTACAAAAGCCTGCATGATTATGTACTTTTTCATTGCATAAAACACTTCGATGGGGTTGCTCGATGAAGGCTCGTGCCTCCTGCAGCGTCATCTCTAAATATTTGTAGACCGTCGGTCTGGATATCTTTAACTCTTGAGCGATCTGGGTGGCTTTCAACTTTCTTTTGTGTAATTCCTGAATCTTGACATGTAACACTAATTTCTCCTCCAAATTCCTGACCTCCAGTAAAATAACGTTATCATCTATTTTACTAAAGGATCAGGTTGATGGAGCAAAAGTGTAAAATCGAATCAAGCAAAATCTGTCAACTTTATTCTAGCGTTCACAGTAAGCTTATGTAAGATCAAAGATTATTTTTTCTCTATACCTTTGGCCAGGTATAGAGGACTTTCTGACGCAACAGATCGACGTTGGTCCGACCATACATTAGACGTTTCATTACTTTAATACGGTTCACGTGGCCTTCCACTAGCCCATTACTCCAAGGGAAATGATAGATATTGGCGAAGGCTTTCCAGTCCGAATACAAGTAGGTGCTGACGTTTTGCATTTCGGGAGTTTGACTTCTCCGCCTTTTTCACAGTTAACATTTATGGTTTGTATGACTATGAAAGAGTAACCGAAGCGATCACCAATCTGTAGCTGATGGCGCTCGACTAGATAGAGCTGAACTTTAAGCCTCTCGACGGCCGGAATGTGTTAATAGATGATGAGACGTGGTGGTTCTCTATCAACTGGTGCGGTGATTTAAATAAAAAGCGGCGTAACATTACGAGCAATTCGGATAACATAGTTAAATTTCACAATAATCTAAATAATTTTATTGACACCACCCCCCAAATACTGTTTAATAAATACTAAGTTAATTAATTTATTTTACTAACTTTTGAAAACGCTTTAATTTATTCTACATATACGACTTTCAAAAGCTAGTATCACATTTAAGGGGGATGGGTTCATGAAAACATCATATTGGAAATTGGCAGTAGCGGGGGCAGCATCGGTAGGCCTGTTAACAGCATGCAGTGGCAACAGCGGGGGCGGAAGCGGTGACAGCGGAGGCGACGGCGGTGGAAGCGGCGACGGTGAACTGAGCGGTGAGGTGGAAGTATGGTCGTGGAACGTCGCGGCTGCTTCGCTGGAGCAGGCAGCCGAGCAGTTTATGGAAGAGCATCCGGACGTGGAAATCACGGTTCAGGACAGCTCGACCGATGACGTGTACGAGCGGCTGACGGTTGGTCTTGGCTCCGGTGGTTCCGGCCTGCCGGACGTAGTATCACTGGAGTCCTCCCAGCTGGAAAACTACAAATCCCAATTTCCGGATGGATTCATGAACCTGTCGGAAAACGGCTTTGATGAGCATGCGGACAAATTCACCGAATTTAAAGTGGATGCTGCTCAGGACGAAAACGGCGACTTTGTTTCGATGCCGTGGGATATCGGCCCGGCGGGCGTATTCTACCGGGTGGACCTGTTTGAAGAGGCTGGCGTGAATGCGGACGATATTGAAACGTGGGATGATTACGTAGCCGCGGGTGAAAAGGTCGTGGAAGAAACGGATGCGTTCATGCTGCCGGTGCAGGTGACCTCTGATGATTCTCCGTATCGGGTGTTTTTGAACCAGCAGGGCGTCAACTACTTTAACAAGGACGGCGAAATCCAGCTCGACACCGATGAAGCCCAGGCGGCGATGGATCTGATGGCGGAAATGAGTGAGAAGGAATTAATCTATAACGCCAACACCTGGGATGCAATGGTCGGGGCGACCGTGAACGGCGATGTAGCCTCGGTGCCGACAGGCGCCTGGTACAGCGGCACCATTATGGATCAGGCTCCCGACATGAGCGGGCAGTGGGGCGTGATGGAGCTGCCGACGTTTGAAGAAGGCACGCCGCAGGCAGCCAACTCCGGCGGGTCGGACCTGGCGGTGCTAGAATCCTCTGAAAACCAGGATGCAGCCTATGCGTTTGCCGAATACTTTACCACCAATGAAGAAATTCAGCTTCAGGCCTTTGAAGATTACGGCCTGTTCCCGTCCCTTACGAGCACGTACGAAGATCCAATCTTCGAAGAGCCAGTGGAATACTTTAACGACGAGCCGGCCTACGGTCTGCTTGCCGGTACGACCGACAATATTGAATCTCCAATATTTAACAGTGACATCCCGCGGGCGGAAGACGTGATAATGGACGCGCAGTCCTCAGTCATTCTCGAGGGCAACGATCCAAACAATGTCATGAACAACGCCGTCGAACGGCTGGCCAGTGAAACCGGCCGGGAAACATCACAATAACGAATGAAGGGGAGAGCGCCTGCTCTCCCGTTTTTATAAGGAGGTACAATATGTCGAACATGGAAAACGTCAATTCGGAGCACGCCGAAGAAAAGACGAAAACCAAAAAGAAATGGATCACCCCGAAAACCTTTCCTTACATTCTCGTTTTTCCGGCCGTATTTCTGTTTGCCGTCTTTACGGTTTACCCGGTTATTTCTTCCTTTATCTTAAGCTTCCAGGCCAGTGAAGGGGGAGAAATGAGCTTTATCGGCTTCCAGAACTACATACGGCTCTTTAATGACGGCCTGTTTTACCAGTCGCTTATTAATACATTTACACTTTTGATCATCCAGGTGCCGGTAATGATCACGCTTGCGATCCTGCTTGCGGTTACGCTCAATTCCGCGCTTGTTCGCTTTAATGGTTTTTTCCGAATAGCATTTTTCCTTCCGTCCGTTACGGCACTTGTTACGGCTTCTATCATTTTTATCATTCTGTTGGACAGTAACTACGGCATCGTGAACTACGTGCTTTCGAGCATTGGCCTTGAAAAGGTTTCGTGGCTGAACGATCCGTTCTGGGCGAAGGTGTCAATTATGCTTGTGGTCACCTGGCGCTGGACCGGCTACAACATGGTCATTCTGCTTGCGGGTCTGCAGAACGTGTCCCAGGAGCTGTACGAGTCCGCAAGCATCGACGGTGCCGGCAAACTGCGCCAGTTTTTCCACATTACGCTGCCGCAACTGAAGCCGGTTATCCTGTTTACGGTCGTGCTTTCCACGATCGGCACGCTTCAGCTGTTTGACGAGCCGTACATTTTAACGAACGGCGGACCGAACAACAGCACCCTTACAGTTATTATGTACCTGTACGACCAGGGCTTCCGCTACTTTGACTTCGGCTATGCCTCGGCGATTGCGTACGTGCTTGTAATTATTATCGCTGTATTGTCCTGGATACAGCTGAGACTTGGGAGTGATCGGGATTGAGTACTTCAACAGCTAATCCGCAGAGAAAACACCTGCCGAAAAAAATCGCGCTGTACAGCCTGCTTGCGGTAGGCGTCATTATTTCCATTTTTCCGTTCTACTGGATGATCATCGGGGCGACTAATCCGTCGGGGGAGATCTTCAGCATTCCCCCTTCGCTGATTCCCGGCACCTATCTGATTGAGAACTTTATTAACTTAAATGAGTCGATCGGTATTCTGCGCGTCGTGTTCAACTCGCTCTTTATTGCCCTGTCGTTTACCGTGCTCAGCCTGCTCATATGCAGCGCGGCGGGCTACGCATTCGCAAAGTTTACATTTAAA
Organism: Marinococcus halotolerans DSM 16375; assembly: GCF_000420725.1. Classification (GTDB taxonomy): domain Bacteria; phylum Bacillota; class Bacilli; order Bacillales; family Marinococcaceae; genus Marinococcus; species Marinococcus halotolerans. The sequence goes on from NZ_ATVM01000002.1 coordinate 6,821, forward strand.
GGCCGCGACGCTATCTTTTTCATCCTGCTGCTGTCGATGATGATTCCGTATCACGTAACGCTGATTCCATTATTCCGGATCTTTGTGGAGCTCAACTGGCTGAACACGTACCAGGCGGTTATTCTGCCGCAGCTTGCGTATCCGTTTGCGATTTTCCTCATGCGCCAGAACATGCAGGCGATCCCGTCGACGCTGCTTGAAGCCGCGCGGGTGGACGGCGCCGGGGAGTTCCGAATCTTTTTCAAAATTGTGCTGCCGACGATGCGTCCGGCGCTTGCGGCAGTAGCCATCTTCCTGTTTATGTTCCAGTGGAACAACTTCATCTGGCCGCTCGTCGTCTTAAACTCCGGGGAAATGTACACGCTCCCGGTGGCGCTTTCGAGCCTTATCGGGCTGTCGGATATTGACTACGGACAAATCACGCTCGGGGCTGCGATTTCCGTTGTACCGATCATGGTCTTCTTCCTGATCCTGCAGAAGCAGTTTATTGCCGGGATTCTGGGTGGTTCTGTGAAGGGGTAGATTGTTCAGGAAGGATCAAAATATAATTTAGCGGTGAAAGGATGATACATCTTGGAACGCGACTATCAGTCCATGTTCCCGACGCCGGGAACGCTTCTGCACGGGGCGGACTACAACCCCGAGCAGTGGCTCGACTATCCCGACAAGCTTGAAGACGATATCCGGCTCATGAAGAAAGCCAACTGCAACGTGATGTCGGTCGGCATCTTTTCCTGGGCAAGCCTCGAGCCGGAGGAGGGGACGTTCACGTTCGACTGGCTCGACCAGATTCTCGATCAGTTCGAGGCGAACGGTATTTACGCCTTTCTGGCATCGCCAAGCGGTGCCCGGCCGGCATGGATGTCGGAAACGTATCCCGAGGTGCTGCGGGTAAACGAGCACCGGCAGCGCAACCTGCACGGGCTGCGCCACAATCACTGCTATACATCGCCTGTTTACCGGGAAAAGACAGAACAGATGAACGCCCGCCTGGCCGAACGCTACGCCCATCACCCGGCGGTGATCGGGCTACATATTTCAAACGAATACGGCGGCGAGTGCCACTGTCCGCTCTGCCAGGCAGCGTTCCGTCAGTGGCTGAAAAACAAATACGGCACGCTCAAGCAGCTGAACCATGACTGGTGGACGACGTTCTGGAGCCACACGTATTCCTCCTGGGAGCAGATTGAATCCCCGGCGCCGCACGGCGAAACGATGGTGCACGGGCTGAACCTGGACTGGAAACGGTTTGTTACCGAGCAGACGATTGATTTTTACGAGCACGAGCTCCGCCCGTTTCGCGAAGCGAACCCGAAGCTGCCGGCGACCGCCAACTTTATGGAGGCCTTCGACGAACTGGATTATGCCAAGTTTGCTAAAGTCGTCGACTTTATTTCCTGGGATTCGTACCCGACGTGGCACTACGCGGGTGATGACACGGATCTGGCTGCCTGGGTCGGCATGAACCATGACTGGTTCCGGGCAATGAAGGACGGGCAGCCGTTCTTTCTAATGGAAAGCACGCCGAGCACGACCAACTGGCAGCCACTCAGCAAGTTGAAAAAGCCGGGGGTCCATATGCTGTCGTCCCTGCAGGCGGTGGCGCACGGCTCGGATTCGGTACAGTACTTTCAGTGGCGGAAAAGCCGCGGGTCGAGCGAAAAGTTTCACGGCGCGGTGGTGGATCACGCCGGACACGAAGAAACGAGAGTGTTCCGGGAAGTAGCTGAGCTTGGCCAGGCGCTCGAAGCGGCTGGCGAGCTCGCTGGTACGACGGTGCAGCCGGAGGTGGCGGTCATTTTTGACACCGAAAACCGCTGGGCGGTCAAGGATGCCCAGGGACCGCGAAACAGCGGCATTCATTACGAAGCTACCGTCAAGGACCACTACAAAGCGTTCTGGAAGCAGGGCGTGCCGGTGGACGTGATTGATATGGACAAGGACCTGTCACCGTACAAGGTGCTTGTCGCCCCGATGCTGTATATGGTCCGGGAAGGCGTCGGCGAGAAAATTACCGAATTTGTGAAAAACGGCGGCACGCTGATCACCACGTACTGGTCCGGCATCGTGGATGAACACGACCTGTGTTTTCTCGGCGGATTTCCGGGCCCGCTCCGCGAGGTACTCGGCATCTGGTCCGAAGAAATCGACAGCCTCGGCGACGGCGAAGAAAACACCATGGTCAAACGGGCGGATGTACCGGAGCTCGGGGGTGAATATACGCTGACGGAGCTGTGCGACCTGATTCACACGGAAGGGGCAGAGGTGCTGGCTTCGTACCGGGATGATTTTTACGCCGGCCGGCCAGCACTTACCCGCAACCGTTACGGCAGTGGACAGGCATATTATTTGGCCGCCCGCGCCGAAGAATCGTTTTATGACGACTTTTACGCCTCTGTCCTGCGGGAAAGCGGGGTGGAGCGTCTGGTGGACGTTCCGCTCCCGCACGGTATGACCGTACAAAAACGCGAAAACAACAGTCACCAATACCTGTTCGTCTCCAATTTCAGCGAGCGGGAGCAGAGCCTGACATCCAGGAAACTGAGCGGAACGAACCTGGTGAGCGGGGAAGCGGTTCATGAAACGCTCACGCTCCCGCCGCGCGGCATCACCATTATTAAACAGTCCAAGTAGGAGGCATTGCTATGCAAAAAGATTGGGAAGACTTAACGACGCTGCAGCGAAACCGCCGGGCAGCCCGGGGCTCATTCGTATCACAGAGCGAAACGGGAGGTGCAAGCGGCATCACGCCGTTAAACGGCGACTGGAAATTTCATTACGCGCCGTCGCCGGAGGAGGCTCCGGAGGGCTTTCATGAACCGGACTTTTCCGATGCGACCTGGGATACGCTTGCCGTGCCCTCGCACTGGCAGCTGAACGGCTACGGGCGTCCGCATTATACGAACGTGATTTATCCGTTTCCGGTGGATCCGCCAAACATCCCATCCGAAAACCCGACCGGAAGCTACCGGCGGACCTTTGAGCTGGCGGAAGTGCCGGAGGACCACACGGTGCTGCTTGCCTTTGAAGGCGTCGACAGCGCCTTTCACGTATGGGTGAACGGACAATTAGCCGGCTACAGCCAGGGCAGCCGGGTGCCGAGTGAATTTGATGTAACGGAGCTTGTGAATCCCGGCACCAATCATATCGCCGTGCGGGTCTACCAGTGGTCGGACGGCAGCTACATCGAAGATCAGGACATGTGGTGGATGAGCGGTATTTTCCGCGATGTTTCCGTGCAGGTGAAGCCGCCCGTCTATGTGAATGACTTTTTCGTGCAGACCCAGCTTGATGACGAATATCGGGACGCGGTCTGCCGGATAGACATACAGACGAACCGATCGGAGGAAGCCTATGCGGTGGACGCCTATCTGTATGATGGAACGGAGGAGGTCGGCACCGGTCAGCTGCCGGCGGACAGCTCGGGAGCGAGCGTGGACATACGTGTAGCGAATCCCGAAAAGTGGTCAGCGGAATCGCCATATCTGTACCAGCTCGTGCTCGTGGTGCGAGACGACAGCGGGGAAGAGGCGGACCGGGTTGTCCACGACGTGGGCTTCCGGTCCGTGGAACTGAAGGGCGGCGTCTTTCTCGTGAACGGCGTGCCGATTACATTGAAAGGCGTGAACCGCCACGACCACGATCCGGAAACCGGACGGGCAGTCAGTCGGGCGCGCATGGAGGAAGACGTGCTTTTAATGAAGCAGAACAACATTAACGCCGTGCGTACCGCGCATTATCCGAACGCGCCGGCCTTTTACGACCTGTGCAACCGTTACGGACTGTATGTGATCGACGAAGCGGACCTGGAGTGCCACGGCTTTGACAAGGTAAACGACTGGAGCCAGCTCAGCCGGGATCCGGAGTGGAAAGAGGCCTATCTGGACCGGATGGTGCGGATGGTCGAACGCGACAAAAACCACCCGTCGATCATTATATGGTCGCTCGGCAACGAATCCGGCTTTGGCCCGAACCATCAGGCGATGGCCGACTGGGCGAAGGATCGCGATCCGGGGCGGCTCGTGCACTACGAAGGCGAAACACGCCAGCTGATGAACGAAGCGAAGGTCCGGAACCAGCCCGACCATGATCCGACTGCCTCCGACATGTTTACGACCATGTACACAAGCATTGAAGTGATGGACCGGCTCGGAGCACGGACGGAGTATGAAAAACCGCATATTCTGTGCGAATACGCGCACGCGATGGGCAACGGCCCGGGCGGACTGAAGGAATACTGGGAAACGATCCGCCGCCACGACCGCCTGCAGGGCGGATTCGTCTGGGAATGGATCGACCAGGGCATTTTAAGCACCACCGACGATGGCAAAAAGTACTTCGCCTACGGCGGCGACTTCGGAGAATACCCGCACGACGGCAACTTCGTCATCGACGGCCTGCTGATGCCGGACCGCACGCCTTCGCCCGCGCTTCGGGAATACAAAAAAATCATTCAGCCGATCTGGGTGGAAGCGGATAATGACGGGGAGTACCGGATCGTGAACGAGTATGATTTTCTCGGCACACAACATCTGGCGGTCCACTGGCAGGTGAAAATCGACGGTACGACCGTTCAGGCAGGCGAGCTCCGCGGTATCGAGGTGCCGGCACGCTCGTCGCAGACGCTCAGCATTCCGTATGAAATCGTGGAGGCGGAAGCTAATGAAGAAGTAGTGCTCTCGTTGGAATGCTCGCTGAGGGAAGATGCGCCGTGGGCGCCGGCCGGCCACGTTGTGGCCTGGAGTGAGCACGTGCTGCAGGAGGCGGTGCTTCCGGGAGACGTAGCGGATGAAAGCGGCGGCGGAACTTCGCTTGCAGTGACAGAAACCCCGGCCGAGTGGATTATTTCCGGGGAAATAACGCATCTGGCATTCTGCAGGCAGACCGGAAAAATCAACGCATGGACCCACAACGGTGAACCGCTGATGGAGCACGGGCCGAAGCTGAACCTGTGGCGGGCGCCGATTGACAATGACCGCTGGGGGCAGAAGGAATGGAAGCCTGTGCCATCCGAAGAAACATGGAAGACCTTCGGACTCCATTACCTGCTTACCCGGACGAACAAAGTCGAAGTGGCCGAGCACGGTGAAGCGGTGCATGTGACCGTTCAGGAAAGCGTCGCGCCCCCGGGTCTTGCGTGGGGGATGGACGTCGAGTGGACGTATGTGGTCGCACCTTCGGGAACAGTGGACGTAGATGTTTCAGTTACCCCTCGTGGCGACTATCCGGAAACCCTGCCGCGGGTCGGCATCGAATGGACCGTGCCCAAAACCATGCAGCAGGTGGACTGGCTCGGTCTCGGGCCGGGAGAAGCCTACCGCGACAGCCGGCAGTCCGTGCGGCGCGGCCAGTGGTCGCTTCCGGTGCCGGAGCTGATGACCCCTTACATTTTTCCGCAGGAAAACGGCAATCGTCACAACGTGCGCGAAGTGACGATCAAAGGCGGAGCGGTTTCATTAACGGCCGAAGCTCGCGGCGAGCGCTTTGACTTTACAATTCAGGAGTATACCCGCGAAAATATGGAACAGGCCCGTCACCGTCATGAGCTGGTGAAAGCGGACTATGTGACGGTGCAGATAGACCACCAGCAGCACGGCCTCGGCTCAGCCAGCTGCGGTCCGGACGTATTGGAGCCGTACCAGCTTTACACGAAGCCTTTTCATTTTCAGCTTCGTCTGCGCGGGGAATAATGATATAGAAAATCCGCGCGGATAGTATTTACAGCATTAGGGCACGTGGATGAGGAACCAGGGGCCGCGAAACGGGGGAACAGTTATGCAAACCGGCAGTTTTCAATGGATGAAGTCCATTAACAAATCAATTGTATTAAACAAAATCCGTAGCGAGGGCCCGATCTCACGTGCCCAGATTGCGAAAGAAACCAACCTGACCCCGCCGACGGTGAGCGCGAATGTGCGTGAACTAATCGAGCAGGGAATTGTGAAAGAAAGCCGTCTCGGCGATTCGCAGGGCGGCCGGAAGCCGACGATGCTTGTGATCAACAGCAGTGATTTTTATATTATCGGTCTCGACGCCGGCCCGACGGAGGTGGAGTTTGGCCTTGCCGACCTGTCAGGCACGGTGATTCATCACCTGAGGGAAAGCATCAGCCTGACGGAGGAATCGGAATTTTTGGATGTCGTAAAAAAAGGCATTCATGATTTATTAAATGAAATTCCGCTCATGCGGGATAAAGTCGTCGGTATTGGAGTGGCTATGCACGGGGTGGTCGATGTGGCCACAGGAACCTCGCTGTTTGCGCCGAACCTGCACCTTCGAAATATTCCTATTAAAGAAGAGCTGGAAAAAGAGTTTGGCTTTCTTGTGAAAGTAGAAAATGATGCGCGCGCCATGGCGCTTGGCGAAGCCTGGTTTGGAAGCGGGGAAAACGTTACAAGCATGGTCGCAGTCAATGTCGGCCGCGGTATTGGTTCCGGCATTATCATCAACGGCGAGCTGTATCACGGGGAATACGATATCGCCGGGGAGCTCGGCCATATGGCGATTGATGTACACGGCCGTCGCTGTGCGTGCGGAAGCAACGGCTGTCTGCAGACGGTCGCTTCCGGACCGGCCGTCGCTGAGCGAACCGTGGAAAGTCTGAAAGAGCATCCCGACAGCCATATTTGGGAGCTGATTGAAGGAGACCTCGAGCGTGTGAGCGGGGAGGTCGTGTTTGCCGCGGCTGAAGCAGGCGATCCGCTTGCCATCGATATTCTCCGGCAGACGGGTGAATACCTCGGCATCGGCCTTACTAATTTAATTCATATCATCAACCCGACCAAGGTTATTATTGGCGGCGGGGTCTCGGAGTCCGGGGAGTACGTGCTCGAGCCGGTCCGGCGTATCATTCAGGAGCGCGGACTCACCCAGCAGGCCAAGCAGACCAAAGTGGTCCTTACCGAATTTGGCAGCAAGGCCACCATGCTTGGCGCCGTGGCGCTGCTGCTCGTGGAGCTGTTTCAGCCGCAGTGAATGGAAACGTTTCTTACAAAACATTCACCATTCATGACTAACTTTCCTTTCTTTTGGGAATAGAGGGAGGAAAGGAGTTGTCACAGATGAGAAACACATTCATTGCAGCCCAGGTCCGTTCGGATCGTTGGGAAGACATCGGCTCTCTTTTTCGTGATAGTGCAATTGTTAACTTCGAACAGGCGAAGCAGTGGAAGGAAGGATTACTTATTCCCTTCTTTTACGACGAATATATGATGTGGAAGCCGGAAACGTACGAGCTGCTGGAGGAACTGCAGGGGCGCCCGGTGCACATAGAGGAGCTGGCCTCCTGCCGTTTGACCGGTTTTCGGCACGAATTGGTGCTTTCGATCACCAATTGGGAGATTACCCCGGAAGGCATCATGGCCAGGCAGTACCAGAATCACGAAAAAACGACACCCAATGTGCAGCTGATATAAATGAGAGAAGGCAGGACCCGGTTTGGGTGCTGCTTTTTTCGTGCAGGCAGCATATCGTTTTCAATGTAAGGTTCGTGTTAGAATGAAATAGAAGATTTTAGGATAGAAAGGGACGGAAGACGAAGGAGTCTTTCGAAGGTCGTTGTGTTATGAATTCACGTGTTTACTTACTGGCGGTGTCGGCGTTTATTGTCGGCATGGTCGAACTGATTATCAGCGGCATTCTTCCGCTCATTTCGGACGATTTAGGGGTCTCTATTGCGATTGCCGGGCAACTGATTACGATTTTTGCCCTTGTGTTTGCGGTGGCGGGGCCGCTATTGCTTTCGTTTACGTCCAACGTGGAGCGCAAAACCGTCTACATGTGGGCGCTTGCCGTGTTTGCCATCGCGAATATCGGCGCAAGCTTTGCTCCGACGTTTGCGGTGCTGATGGCAGCCCGGTTCGTCACGGCGGCCAGCGCTGCGCTCATTATCGTGCTCGCGCTCACGATGGCCCCGAAGCTCGTGGAAGCGAAGTACCGCTCCCGCAGCATCGGTCTCGTCACGATGGGCGTGAGCTCAGCGCTCGTGCTCGGGGTGCCGCTCGGCGTGCTTATCGGCGAGGCGTTCGGCTGGCGCATCATCTTTGTGATGATCGCGGTGCTCACGGTACTGATCGGTGCGCTCATGGTCCGCTTTCTGCCGCGCATGCAGCCGGAGCAGGTGGTCACGGTCGGCCAGCAGATCCGCTCGCTCAAGGATATCAAGATCGTCGGCATCCACAGCGTGACGCTGCTCGTGCTCGCGGGCCACTACACGTTGTACGGCTATTTTAATCCGTTCATGCAGGAGACGATGGGACTGAACTCGTTCTGGATCAGCGCCATGTTCTTCATCTTCGGGGCAGCTGCAGTCTCCGGTGGGGGCGTCGGCGGCTGGCTGACCGACCAGTTCGGCTCCAAAAAAATGTCCCTTACGTTCATCGCCTCGTTTGCGGTCATCCTCTTCATCCTGCCGTTTGCGACGAACTCGATGGCTCTCTTCATCACAGCCGTCATCATCTGGGGCATTCTCAGCTGGTCGATCGCCCCGGCGCAGCAGAGCTATTTGATCGCGGTCGCCCCGGAAACGTCGGACATCCAGCAGAGCGTGAACACCTCGGCGCTTCAGGTTGGCATTGCGATCGGATCCATTCTCGGCGGGATCGTCGTGGAACAATCCGTCGTCGCGGCTACCTCCTGGGCTGGAAGCGCGCTTGTTGTGGTCGCCATGGCGATTGCGCTGATGGCGTACCGGGCGCCGCGGGTGCGGGGAAGTGAAGCGAAGCCGCATTAAAATACAGGTGGAACGGATCCTTAATTGTTTAAGGATCCTTCTATTTGCTCGCGGTATTCCAAAAGCTCGACGTCGCTGCCAATGTACTTTTGAAATACTGATAGAGACTGTTGAATCAACTGGGGGTTAATATCACGCAGAATGAATACAAGATAGGATTCAAAGGCATCTGTCGGCCATTCATTCAGATGGGCTGGTGGATGGATAAGATGCTGCACGCCGTTTAAGCTTACAGGGAAGTCCTCTCCGGTATTCAGCAGGCCTTTCACCCGAAGAACGTTTTCACCGTGGGCATGAAGCAGCATGCTGAGCCATAAAGTAAAAGCCGTCCAATCAATTCTTTGATCAAAGGTGAATGAGATGGATTGAACGCTGGAAGCGGCAGGTTCGGTGGGAGCAGAGAAAAAAGAATGCGGACGGGTGCGCTCTAAAGGCTGAAGCAGCGCTTCTATATCTGTTTTTCCGTTACGGGCTTCTACAATATGAGCCAAGGGCTGAATACTTTGAACGAGCGTTTGAATACGTATTTTTTCTTCATCGTCAACAAGGTCGGCTTTTGTCAGGACGACACGGTCAGAAGCGCTCAATTGTTTCACAAATTCAGGACTTCTTTTCATTTGGATGGAAGCGTTTTGAATATCCACGGCCGTAATAATGAGATGTATGGAGAAATGGTTCGAAAGCATAGGGTGATGCAAAATAGTGTAAACAATAGGAGACGGATCTGCCAGCCCGGTCGTTTCAATGATAATATGATCAAAAATATGCGTTTGCTGTTCATGGGCGAATAATAGCTGCTTTAATTCCTCTTCCAGATCCTCCCGGGCGTTACAGCATACACATCCTGAATTGACGAGGGAAATTTTTTCTTCGGAGGAGCTCAGGAGGTGATGGTCCACGCCAGCTTTGCCAAATTCATTTACGACTACCGCAAAACGCTCGTGTGCCGTGTTTTGAAGCAGGTAATTCAAAATGGTAGTTTTCCCGCTCCCGAGACAGCCGGTAATGATAGTGATGGGAATTTTTTCACTCATGTACATACCTCCCAATTATTTTTGCTTTAGGGCTTCGAGCAGCTCAGGGTCGAGAGGATCCACGGGGGCGCCAATAAAGGATTCCGCCTCTTGCCACACCTGTCCAAGGTCGTGAATGATCCGGGTTTTTCCGGTGCTGTTTGATATAATGAATTTACTATTATTCCACTCCTTCAATTTAATGCTGTAGCCGGATAAAATATCGCTGCATATTTTGGCACGAAGGTTTCTGGCACGTTTTCTTTCCCGTTGGTACTGGCCGGCAACGACTGTATCCACCTTCTGCCTTTCCGTGTCTGTCCAATGGACTTGTTCTATAAATTCTCCGCAGAGTATACACATATAAATACTCCCTTCAAAAAGATGAACTACAGAGAGAGCTGTCTCTCTCCCTGCAGTTAAAGCAGCTTTACATTATTTTTTCGGAAAACGCTGGATGAAGTCATCAGCAATTTCATCAAAGGTGGCCCATTTTACGCCTTCATGGGAGTTGAAATGTTCAATTAAACGTTCGTGCATTTTAAGCACCTGAGGACGGCCGCTTACATCAGGATGAATGGTCATCGTGAACACGGCATAATCGAGGTTTTCGTAAACCCAGTCGAACTGGTCCCTCCACAGCTCTTCAATGTCCCTCGGGTTTACAAACCCGTGGCTGTTTGGTGATCCTTTAATAAACATCATTGGCGGCAGATCATCTAAGTACCAGTTAGCCGGCAATTCAACCAGGTCGGTCTCTTTGCCGCGCTTCAAAGGCTTCATCCACTCTTCAGCTGTCTTGCTGTAATCAATTTTTGTCCACTCATCGCCCACACGTACATAATAAGGTGTGAAATCATTATGCATCAGGCTGTGGTCATACTTGATGCCGTGCTTATGAAGAAGCTCATTGGTCACTGTCGAGAATTCCCACCACGGAGCGACATAACCCGTAGGCTTCTTCCCGGAATACGATTCAATAAGCTCCAGAGAACGAAGGAGCACATCTTCTTCCTGTTTTGGAGTCATGGCAATCGGATTTTCATGGGAATAGCCATGGGCGCCGATTTCGTGTCCGGCGTCGATAATCATTTTTGTCTGTTCAGGAAATGTTTCAATCGAGTGGCCAGGCACAAACCATGTCGTTTTCAAATTATATTTTTCAAATAAATTCAAAAGACGTGGCGTACCGACTTCTCCGGCAAATAATCCGCGGGAGATATCATCCGGGGAATCCTCTCCACCGTAGGATCCCAGCCACCCGGCTACAGCATCCACATCCACTCCATAAGCGATATATATTTCCTTTGCCATAAAAACCCCTCCTTGAAAATAATGGTTACAATAAAATGATGCGGTTTTTGTTTAAAAATTGCAAATAATAAAAAAACAGATGAGTATAAACTGAACTCCGTCCCCCTGTTGATATAAGTATATATTGTTTAAAAAACAATTGAAATTCGGTCCAAAAACAGCTATGATAAAGGTGTTCATAAAGCTGTAACATTTAAACATCGTGGCAGCGATCCTGCTGGCGGTTTTAAATGAGTATATTTTTGGAAACGATTACATTGGTATTTCGGCAGAGGTCCTGCCTGAAGCTAAGCGTCGTTCTGTTTCTGTCTGGGGTTTTTTCCCCGGCGGGCACAGGCGGCGCTTTTTTTATTATTACATATTGGGGAGTGAGAGAAATGGGTAAAACAAAAAATCGCTGGCTGATTGCGCTCGCGGCTGTCGGGATTCATATTTCCATCGGCTCGGTCTACGCCTGGAGTGTCTTCACCAATCCGCTGATTGATACGTACGGCTGGAATTTAAGCGCGGTGTCGCTGACGTTCAGTATTGCGATTCTGTTTCTGGGGCTGTCGGCTGCCTTTATGGGCCATTTCGTTGAAAAGCATGGGCCGCGGGTCTCTGGAATGGTGGCTGCGAGCTTTTTTGGCTTCGGCATGATCGGATCCGGAGCAGCCACGATGCTGGAGTCCCTGTGGCTGCTGTACATAACCTACGGAATGCTTGGCGGGATTGGCCTTGGCATTGGCTACATTACGCCGGTATCGACGCTTGTCAAATGGTTCCCGGATCGCCGGGGGCTCGCGACCGGCCTTGCCATTATGGGATTTGGCTTTGCGGCGATGATCGCAAGCCCGGTAATGGCGTCGCTCATTGAAGGCGTCGGCATCCCGCTCACGTTCTTCATTTTAGGGGCGGTGTATTTTGCGGTAATGATGAGCTCGGCGCTGTACCTTGAGCGTCCGCCGGAGGGCTACATGAAGGAATACGCGGCTGCCGGAAAGCAGAAGCCGGATCTCGCGCAGCTGACGGCAAACGAGGCAGTCAAAACGCGCCGCTTCTGGTACCTGTGGGTGATGCTGTTCATTAACGTGACGTGCGGGATTGCGATTTTATCGGTCGCTTCTCCGATGGCGCAGGAAATCGCCGGTCTGTCGGCGGCCGCTGCGGCAACGACAGTTGGCCTGATGGGCTTTTTCAACGGCGCCGGGCGCATTGCCTGGGCGAGCATTTCCGACTATCTCGGGCGCCCGAACGTGTACACGGCGTTTTTCCTGATCCAGATCGTCACCTTCTTTGCGCTGCCGAACCTGACCGTGGCGCTCCTGTTCCAGCTGGCGCTATTTTTGATCATGACGTGCTACGGCGGAGGCTTTGCTTCCATCCCGGCCTACATTGGCGATATTTTCGGCACCAGGCAGCTTGGCGCGATTCATGGCTACGTGCTGACCGCCTGGGCAGCGGCGGGGCTTGCCGGGCCGCTGCTTGCCTCCTGGATCCGCGGCGTGACCGAAAGCTACGCGCTCACGCTTTCGATTTTTGGCAGCATGTTTATCGTCGCGCTTCTCGTATCGCTGCTGATCCGTATCGACATCCGCCAGCTGAAGCAGGCGAACGCTGAGCCGGCCAAAAAAGAGAGACTTTCGAGTTGATTTTTCCGGCTGCCGGGCATAAAATTTAGAGAGCTTACAATAGTAAAGGTGAAAAAAATGAACAAATACGAAGCTGAGTTCAGCAATCTGGTCAAAGCGTTCCGCAAGCGGCATATGGGCAAGGGACCGGGCAAAATCAACACGACCTTCTGCAAGCACTGGGCCATCTGCGAGATGGAGGGCAACCTGTCGCCGGTGGAAAAATTCATCGCCGCCGCCGACAACGGCGAACAGATGCTGCGGGCGGCCCGGACCGAGATGGTGAAGGACATGTACAAAAAGAACCATCCGGTGGAGATGGAAGAGTTTCTCGGCAGCACGTTCGTCGATTTGTACGTGGATATTGATATCGAAAAGGATTTTGGCATGTCGATCTTTGTATTCAGTGACAACATTCAGGAGAAATTCTGTTAAACATACAGCCGGTTAGGCACTTCGCAGCGACCCTGCAAAAGACTCAACCGCTTTGCGCTCCGGGCGATTCAGGCTCCGGGGCGTGAAGTGGTTTTTTTATTATTACACATAGAGGAGTTATCGATTATGGGAGAGACAAAGCATCAGGGACCAATGAAAAAAGCAAAAATGCCGGCGCCGGAGCACTGGGTGAGCCCGATTCCGTTCGGCCTCGGCAAGGTAAAGCCCAAGCATATCCGCGATTCGATGAAAATTGCCTGGGACAACAAGGATAATCTCGGCTACGCGAAAAATATTATCACAAAGGGCGTCTGCGACGGCTGCGCGCTCGGGGTCTCCGGGCTGTACGACCAGACGCTCAGCGGTCCGCACATCTGTACGACGCGGCTGAACGTGCTGCGGCTGAATACGATGCCGGCGGTGGAGGACGAGATTTTAAACAAGGATATTGATGAGCTGCGTGAATACTCGAGCACCGAGCTCCGGGAGCTCGGCCGGGTGCCGTATCCAATGATCCGCCGCAAGGGCGAACGCAAATTTTCCCGCCTCAGCTGGGACGATGCCATGGACACCATCGCGGATAAAATGAAAGCACTCGATCCGAAGCAGTATGCGTTCTACCTGACGTCGCGCGGCATTACGAACGAGTCGTACTATGTGGCTGCCAAGGTTTCGCGGTTTCTCGGGGCAAATCATATCGACAACGCCTCGAGAATCTGCCATTCACCGAGTAAGACCGCGATGAAGCGCTCGGTCGGCGTCGGGGCATCGACCGCCAACTACCAGGACTGGATCGGCACTGACGTATTGATGTTCTGGGGAAGCGTCGCCTCCAACAGCTCGCCGGTTTCCACCAAATACATGCTCGAAGCGAAGAAAAAGGGCACCAAAATTATCGTCATTAACCCGTACCGCGAGCCGTCGATGGACGAGTACTGGATTCCGTCGAACCCGGAGTCGGCGCTGTTTGGCACGAAGGTGGCGGATGATTTTTACCAGATTAATATCGGCGGCGACATTGCGTTCATGCACGGCATCATGAAGCACTGGTTCGACATGGAGGAAGAGGCAGCGGGCTCCGCGATCAATCATGAATTCGTCGACGAGCACGTGAACGGCTATGAGGAGCTGAAGCAGCAGGTGATAGCGCAGTCGTGGGAGGAAATTACGGCGTCATCCGGCGTGAGCCGGGAGCGCATCATCGAGCTGTCCGACCTGCTCGCCCGCAGCAAAAATGCCGTGTTCGCCTGGGCGCTCGGGCTCACGATGCATTCATTTGCGACCGACAACATCTCGCAGGTGGCCAACCTGGCGCTTTTGCGCGGCTTTCTCGGGCGCCAGTACAGCGGCCTAATGCCGTTTCGCGGCCACTCGAGCGTGCAGGGAAGCGGGGAAATGGGGGCGGACCCGTTTGTGCTTCCCGGCGGTGACTTTAAAGGCGACAACATCGAACGGATCGAAAAGCTGTGGGGCTTTGACGTACCGAAATGGCAGGGCGATGTGGTCGGGGTGACGCTTGAAAACATTATGCTTCCGGAAGACCACGAGCGGAAAATCAAAATGTACTATTTGTCCGGCGGGAATTTCCTTGAAACGATGCCCGATCCGGACTTCGTGGAACAGGCGCTCTCGGAGCTTGATGTACGCGTGCACCAGGACATTATTCTGAACACGTCAACGCTTGTGGATGCGAAGGAGGCGGTGATTGTGCTCCCGGCCAAGACCCGCTACGAGCAGGAGGACGGAGGCACCTCAACGTCGACCGAGCGGATGGTTTACTTTTCTCCGGAAATTGAAGGCAACAAAAACAAAATCGAGGAAGCGCGGGCGGAATGGAAGATCTACATTGATCTCGCCAAACGCGTGAAGCCGGAAACGGCGCATCTGGTTGATTTTAAGGACGGCTACGAGGTGCGCGAGGAAATGGCGAAGGCAAACCCGAACTACGACGGCGTCCAGCATTTGAAAAAGCAGGGCGACGTGTTTCAGTGGGGCGGTGCGTGGCTGTGCGAGGGCGGTGTCTGCCCGACGCCGGACGGCCGCGGCAATCTGATTCCGGTCGAAATCCCGGACCTGAACCGGCAGCCGGGAGACTTTTACCTCACGACCCGGCGCGGCAAGCAGTTTAATTCGATGGTGTATAAAACGACCGACCCGATCAACGGCGCGGAGCGCGACGATGTACTGATGAACAAAGCGGACGCCAAAGACAACCGGCTCGCCGAGGGTGAAGCGGTGGTGCTGTACAACCGGTACGGCGTGTTCCAGGGCCGGGTGCGCATCGCTGATATGGCTTCTGGCAACCTGGGCGTCCATTTTCCGGAGGGCAATTTCCTGCTGCCCAAGGGTCGCTACGAGCAGTTTGCGAAAATCCCGGATTACAATGTCGGCGTGAAGGTGGAAAAGGCCGAAAAATTCAACGCCCGCAAGGATACCGAGTATCTGGAAAAACGGGTGGATGACCTCGAGGATACGCCGGGGGCGTAGGGGAAGACTAATAGTATTAGCAAAGAGCTGCCCGTTCAACGGACAGCTCTTTTGGTGTATCTAACCGGCTGGTTCTGGCGAACAGACGCAGTTGCGGCCCTGTCGCTTAGCCTGGTACAGCGCTTTGTCTGCCAGCTCATACAAAGCATGGACATTTTTTCCGGGCTCGGGGTAGGATCCCACCCCAATGGAAACGGTGATGAACTGGGGAGCGGGGCGCCCGGCAACGATAAACGGGGTGCGGGCGACATCGGCACGGATGCGCTCGGCAATGGTTAACGCGTGGGTCTCGTCGCAGTCGTAAAGAATCACTCCGAACTCTTCGCCGCCGATGCGAAAGGCCACATCGTCCGGTCGGATAGAGGCAACGATTACATGGCTGAGCTGCTTTAAAGCTATATCCCCCTCTAGGTGTCCGTGCGTATCATTGATCTGCTTAAAATAATCGATATCAAGCACTAACAGCGACAGGGAGCGGCTGCCTGCCGGGTATTCCTCTGCAGCCTGTCCGATCAGCTCCTGAAAGGCGCGCTGGTTGTACAGTGCCGTTAAATTGTCCCGGTACGCCTGATACTGGTAGCGGTTAAACATCTGGTTCACCCTGTTCAGATGAACAAACATATAAACAGCGATGGCTGTGCCGGTGAGGGAGGCGAGGAAATAAACTCCTGCAACCGTCAGCCAGCTGGTTAAAGGCATCATGAAAAGCAGAAAAGTCATATAAAGGTTAGTCAGCAGAACCATCCAGGCCGCCCGCCGCCAAATAGTTCGCACCGTCGTATGGACGATCCAGCCTGACATTACGCTGAGCGCGATGAGAAGCAGGGCAGGAAAGGAAGAAGGGCTGAAGTCCATGAGCAGCCGTCCGGCTGCGATAATAAATCCGGTAATAACAGTCGGCACCCAGCCTCCAAAGACAGCCATCAGTGTAACCGGCACGAGCCGGAGGTCGATGATAGTCGTTTCGTTCAGCGGGATGGTATAGGCAAGGAGGACGAGCCCCAAGAGCCCGCTGGCAGCGCCGGCTGCTATTTTTTGTTTTACCGGGGAAGCCGTGCTTAAAGGTGTTTTATAAAGCAGGCGGTGAAACAAAAAGATAAAGGATATAAGAATGGTTATATTTATAAAAAATCCTGATAGCATAGCATCCCCCCGTCGCAGCTTTTCTCGAAATGAACCTTAGATTCAAATAAGAGTTTTATCCCAATGATAGCACCTCTGTGACACAAAAAAATGAGCAGGAACAAAAAGGTGAAAATGAGTAAATACGAACGATACGGTGAAACGCACATACGTTAGTTATAAAGCACTAACGCGGTTCTGACGTGTATAATTTCAGCTGTAATTGTCCGAGATTCAACTATATTGACTTTCCCGCCGATAAAAGATATAGATAATTTAATATGACATACTCAGAAAATGGAATAATACAGAGGTGAACATGGTGGACCTTACTTATGAATCGTACAGCCTCTGGCTGGTGGCGCTGTCTGTGCTGATTGCAGTACTCGCTTCTTACACATCCTTTCATGCAGCCGCACGCTTAAACACGTCCGGTTCGAAGCATAAAGCTGTCTGGGCCATGATCGGGGGCCTGTGTCTTGGCGGCGGCATATGGTCGATGCATTTTATCGCCATGCTCGCACTCGATATGGGAATGACGGTTACCTATGACCCAGGGCTGCTCGTTCTGAGCATCGTGTTGGCGGTGGCCGCGAGCTGGCTTGCCTTTTTCATTCTTTTATTTTTCAAGCCGCGCGTTCAATGGCATCTGCTCGGAGCTGTGTTTATCGGGAGCGGGATTGTGTCGATGCACTACATCGGTATGGCTGCCATGCAGATGAATGCAGAGGTTCAGTACAGCCCGCTGCTTGTAGCGCTGTCTGTCGTGATCGCTTATTTAGCCTCGTTTACTGCTCTCCGGCTGCTTTCGGCCGTGCCTTCTATCCGCCGGCGGCTGCAGCAGGAGCTCGGATTTATCGGAAGCTCGCTTTTGATGGGGGCAGCTATTTCGGGGATGCACTACACGGGTATGGCCGGAGCCTCGTTTGAGCACGGAAGCGCCGGGACGGGCATGGATGGCGGCGCCGTTCAGACGGAGCTTTTGTCTATTTTTATCGGTATCGGAATTATGACGATTTTAGTTATTACGACGATTGTAGCCGTGTTTGACCGACAGATGGAATTTAAAAAGGAGCAGCTGGATTATATCGATGATTTGTACCGGGGTATTATTCATACGGCAAACGATGCGATTATCACATCCAATATGGATATGATGATTATTTCATGGAACGCTGCCGCAGAACGTATTTTCGGGCACCGGCAGGCGGATGTTGTCGGCGAGCCGCTTTCGGTGATTATTCCAAGTGCATATCAGAGAAGGGTGGAGTACTTCCACAAAACCGGCGAAGAGGTGGAGCATGCTTCTCTCGTAGAGCTTGAAGGGCTGCACCGTGAAGGCCATACGTTTCCGCTCGAGCTCTCCTTTTCCATGCAGGGCACTGGAGCTCAAAGGGTGTACACGGGGATTGTCCGCGACATTTCGGAGCGGGCGAGGCAGAACGAGCGTATCCAGGAGCTGATCTACCGGGATGATTTAACCCGGCTGCCGAACCGGCGCATGCTGAATGAACACCTTACTCACATTCTTGAGCAGCGGTCTCTTGAGAACCTGGCTGTGCTCTTTGTCGATCTGGACCGGTTTAAAAACGTAAACGATGTCTACGGTCACCGCATTGGCGATGAACTTTTAATCATTGCAGCGGAACGGATGAAAAAGCATCTGCGGGAAACGGATTTTCTGGCCAGGCAGAGCGGGGATGAATTTGTCATTATTCTCCCGGAGTCGACCGGCTACCGGGCGGGAAACACAGCTCATTCGCTCGTGCAGGTATTGAATGAACTGATCATCATTGAGAAAAATGAATTGTTCATTTCAGCCTCGATCGGCATCAGTGTTTTCCCGGAGGACGGGGAAACAGCAGAGGATTTGTTAAAGCATGCCGATACGGCGATGTACAAAGCGAAAAGCAGCGGGGCGAATCAATACTGCTTTTTTACCCCGGACATGAACGAAGAGGTATCCAAAAAAATGCTGCTGGAGTCCGGGCTGCGCAAGGGCATCGTCAGCGAAGAATTTCTTTTGTACTATCAGCCGCAGGTGGACGTTGGGAGCGGGGAGGTCAAGGGCTACGAGGCACTTGTGCGCTGGAGGCATCCGGAGCTTGGGATGGTGCCGCCGGGGGAATTTATTCCCCTTGCTGAAGAAACCGGGCTTATCATTCCGCTCGGACGCTGGATTCTTCAGGAGGCGTGCCGGCAGATGGCAGAATGGAAGGCGGCTGGAAGCACAGTGGACAGAATGTCGGTGAACATTTCGACCCTGCAGTTTCAGCAGCCGGACTTTTTGAAAATGGTGACCTGTATCCTGGAAACCACCGGCCTGCCCCCGGAATACCTGGAGATTGAGCTGACCGAAAGCATTGTGCAGGATCCACAACGGTCGGTGCCGCTTATGGAGCAAATACGGGCCAAAGGCATCCGCATTTCCCTCGACGATTTTGGCACCGGCTATTCGTCGCTCAGCTACCTGAAGGATTTTCCGCTGAATACGCTGAAAATTGATAAAACGTTTATGGATAACATCGAGGACGGCCAGCGTGAGGAAGCCATCGTGGAAAGCATCATTCATATGGCCCAGCGCCTTGGCTTTAACGTGATTGCTGAAGGCATCGAAAAAAGCTCGCAGCTGAGCCTTCTGTCGGAGAAAGCCTGCCAGGAGTACCAGGGCTACTACTTCAGCCCGCCGCTCCCGGCTGAAGCAATTGAAGTGCGCAGGGAGCAAAGAGATGAAGAACGCACATCTTAATAATGGAAGAAAGCCCGCGCAGACATAGGCTGCACGGGCTTTTTGTGCTCGTTGGGAAGGGGCCTGGGATATGGAACAAGGGGTGGTTTGGCTAAAATTGGTGACTGAAAAAGATAGAATCAAATCTATAGAAATGAATTTTTTCTATTTTTTTCAATTTTATAGTAGGAAAATGTAAATTATTTTTCTATAATAGGTATATGAGACTAAGCTTAAATAACTATATCGGTTATAAGCATTAAATCTTTTAAAGGGGGAATCGCGGTGAGCGATGAAAACAACAAGAATCAGGAGAATGAAGAGACCCGGCGTACATCCGGCACAGAAAACAAGGAAGACGCTAATGTGAAAGCTCCGCCTCTTGAACCAAAAAATAAAGGAATTGGCGGCCTGCACTGGGTTTTTGCAACCACTGGTCTCGTGATGGGGGCAGTAATTATGTTTTTTATTTCTGCCTCTACAGGTTTGGAAGCAAGCGGCGTATCTGAGAAGGAAGCAGTGGCTGAGGCCCATGCTCTTTATGAAGATAATTTAATCAGCCCGTCAACGGCTGAATGGGCTCCGCTTGAAGACACGGAAACGGAATACTTGGGAGATGATCGTTACTATACAAAATCGTATGTAGATGCCCAGAACGAAAATGCTGTACAGGCTCGGGAAGAGTTTGAAGTTTGGTACGAATACGATGGAGACGAAGAAGAATGGGTTATGGAAGACTGGATTGTAACGAACTAGCAGCATAACGGAGGAGGAACCAGCATGGGTATTTCTGAGATTATGTTACTGGCCGTTACCGTCATTGGCGCTATTCTTCTTGCCCTCAGTATATTTTTGTTTGTGAAACGAAAAGGGGCTGTCGGCGGACCGATGCTTTTAGCCGGGGTGCTTGCTTTTGGTCTCGGTTCATTTTTCTTGTTTGCCTCGCAAAACGAAAATCCAGTAGCGCCAGGCAGTGCGTCGAGTGAGGAAAAAAATAATGACAATGATTCGAATCAAAGCGCTTCACAGGAAATGGGAGACATAGAAGCAAATGAAGATGCTGCGGAAAGCGGCAGCGACTCCAACGTGAATTCTTCAGGGGGCAGCGGTGCTTCTGGAAAAACCTATGAAGAGCAGGCAATTACAGACCTTACTGAACTTTTAGTTCAAATCGAACAGCTTTATGAAGCTCTCCACATTTATTATGAGGATGAGGGCTACGATTACAGTACGTATGAACAGGCGCACGAAGAAATACTGCTGTTAGATGAGCAGATTTACGCGATTTACCCTGAAGAAACGGCGTCTGCAGAATATGAAGAATTTGAAGCGGACTATGCAGCCTTTTTGGATGAATTATATTATCTGTCGGGAGAGCTTTACACAGCCGTGGAAGATTATTATAACAATGAAGATTATTACGGTGCCTTAGCCACTTTTCTTTACGAAGAACCTGAATATTTAGTGGAGGCAGCAGATGCTTTGGAAATGAGCGCTGAGGAAGCGTTCAAACACTATGGCTTTGTGGAAGAAGTGGGTGGCGAAGACTGGGAAGAGTCTAATTACTATTAAAGCTTTGGTTTGAAAATGCTTAAACAAAGGAGGGAACCCCTTGGAATGGATGTCTATACTGCCGCTTGCCGGCATTGTACTTGGAGCAATTTTTTTAGCCTTTAGTATTTTTCTGTTTATCATCAAAAAAGGAGGAGTAGCCGGACCTATGTTAATGGTCGGTGTACTCGCTGGCGGCCTCGGTTCTTATTATTTTGTTACCGGGGAAGAAGCTGCTCCTGAAACTACTGCTTCATCGGAAGAGGAAACGAAGGGTGAGGAAGAGAAGAAGGAGGAAACGGAAGAGGAGGACGATTCGGAGAAGGAATCTGTGGCAAGTGAAGACGAAGAAGAATCCTCTAAAGAATCTTCAGCTGAAGAGACCGGAGAAAATGAAGAAGCAGAGTCGGAAGCAAGTGATGAAGAAGAGGGAGACTCTGAATCAGACAGGGAGCAAAGTAAGGAAGAGGAAGAACCAGTAACAGGTGATGCAGGCGGTGGAGCGGAAGAATATGAGTACACAGCTTTATACCATCTCAACGATGTCTACGAAGAGCTTGCCTATGTCGCTGTCTCCTCGGAATCCTACTACAACAGCGCGGATATAGATAGTGAATATTATAACAGTGCCACCACCGATATTTATTCCATGGACGAAGCAATCGAAGAGGCAAGAGAGCTTCAAAATCCGCCAGAAGGTTACGGCAAGTTTCAAATGACCTATCAGGAATTTCTCGATGAAATGCAGGATTACTCTGATAAGCTGTACAACGCAATTGAAGAGTATGAGTACAGCTATTATGAAGATGATACCCTGGAGGAGATAATTACAACTACCAACACACCGGTAGTGGATGCAGTCGAAGTCATGAATACCGAATCGGATGAGGTGTTTGAACATCTGGATCTTCGTTATGAAACGCAGAATGCCGAGTGGGAAGAGGATTTTTATTACGATTAAAGCCAACATTAACTATCTTTATCTATGCAAAAAGCTAACATAAGAATAAACCTCCTAATGCTACAGGCTCAGGTGGTTTATTTTTTGCTTTAAATATTTTAATTCCAGTGGAGGTTTATTATGTCTGAGGTTCATTATTTCCCAAGGTATTCACAAAAAGAAAATATGGTCACGAATAACACCCTGCTTTTGTTCAATCGTTTGTATAATCACAGTGCAGATATATTTAATCAGTTTTTAAATAATTTAATTGAAAAAGAAAATCACGAAATCGATACAAGACTGTCATTTGAACAACAGGTGAAAGCAAAAGAGAGCGTGCCGGATGGAGTAATTCATCAGCAGAGCTTTAAAATCATTATCGAAACGAAACTATATGGCCAGGAGCATATTCAGCAGTTAATAAAGCACCATAACTCATTTAACAACGAAGACCAGCAGCTGCTTCTTTGGGTGAATAAAACCCCTATTGATAAAGCTTATTATGAAAAAATCACAAAAGAGTTAACGGCGATTAATGAGCAACGCGATAATAAAATTATGTTCGTACCGGTAACGTTTAAAGAAATTTGTGATAAAGCAGCAGAAATCATCGAAAATCAGCATTTTGGACTGGGAGAAGTAGTAGAGGATTATGCAGCGTTTTGTAATGAAGCGGGGCTGATTGATAACTCGCATACAAAAATGCGGGTGGTGCTGGCAAGCAGATCTCTGGAGCAGAACATGGAGCACGGAGTGTACTATGCTCCCTCATCCCGCGGCTATCAGCAGCATAAGTACTTAGGTTTGTATGGAAACAAAGCAGTACGCGGCATCGGTCAAATCACAAATAGTGCCGATATAGAATACGATGAAGCTACCGGTGAACTTTCGGTAATTGCGACGCAAATTGAAGATATTACTGAGGCGCAAAAAAGTATTGTTAAACAAGTTATTCAAGAAGGGAAACGAGAGCAGGGCTTCTTAATTGCCAAGGACCACCGTTTTTTCTTTGTCGATAGGTTTGAAGAAACAGAATACAAAAAACCAACTCCAGGCGGGCTTATGGGGCAACGATATTTTGATTTGGCAGATCTCCCAGGATTTACTTCTGAATTAAGCACAAAAGAAATAGCTGAATTGTTGGATAATAAAGTATGGGAGATGAAAAACTAAATCCTCCAAAGCGCAAGTTATTAAACTTAAGCCCGCACAGGTAAGGTATGTGCGGGCTTTTTTGTGTTTTACCACGTCAGCCGTTCAATGACCTCCCGGTGTTCGGGGTAAGCGGCGGTGAGCTCATCGCGTGCAAGCAGCTCAAAGTCGGCAAAATCAAAGCCGGGAACGACGACACAGCTGACCAGCGCGAACTGCTCCGGGGTACGGATTTCAGCGCCGAAAATGACGCCCTTCGGTACGACACCCTGGAGCACCTCGCCATCTGCGGGATTTGGACCAAGCGTCAGGATGTCATGGCTCCCGCTGTCCGGGTGAATCATATGCACGTCAAGAGGAGCACCGGTGTGGTAGTACCACATTTCATCTGACTCCAGTCGGTGCAGGCGCGACGGTTCACCAGAGCGGACGAGAAAATGAATACTCGTATACCTGGCACGGTTTCTTCCGTCAGCTGTCGTAATAGTTTCATCCGATTTCATTGTCTGCCGGAAAAAGCCGCCCTCTGGGTGCGGCTCCAGCTGAAGCCGGTTAATCCAATCGTTGGCAGTGGACACGGGGACCCCTCCTTTTATGTGCAGTTTTCAGTATAATAAACGTTCGCCGGTTTGAACATGCTGCGTACTGGAAACATATACTGTAAATCTGAATTCCAATGGAGGGCGGCACATACTATGCCAGAATCAAAGCAGATACCGCGCGAAGAAGGCATTGAGCATACGCTGGATTTTTTGAAGGAAGGGTATTTGTTTGTTTCCAACCGCAGCCACGGCTTTCAGTCCAATATTTTTGAAACAAGGCTGCTTGGCGAGCCCGTGATCTGTATGCGGGGCGAAGAAGAAGGACGGCTGTTTTACGATGAAAGTAAATTCCGACGCGACGGCGCAGCCCCCAAGCGAATATTAAAGACGCTGTTCGGGGAAGGCGGCGTACAGACGCTCGACGGAGAGGCCCATAAACACCGGAAAGCAGCGTTCATGTCGCTGATGAGCGGGGAACGCCTTGAGGAAATGCGCCGGCTGGCCCGGCAGCGCTGGGAGGAAGCGCTCACCCGTTGGGAGCGGCGGGAAGAAATTGTGCTGTACGATGAGGCATTGACGCTGCTGTTTCAGGCCGCCTGCGACTGGGCCGGGGTGCCGTTTCGGCAGAATGAAGCGGACGAAAAAGCACAGATGCTCCGGCTGATGATTGAGTCGACATCCTCCATCGGTCCAAAGCACTGGAAAGGGCGGAGAGCCCGTGCCCGGATGGAAGAGTGGGTCAGGGAGCTTGTCACAGACGTACGGGAAGGCAAGCTTCATCCGCCGGAGCAGACGGCGCTCTATGTATTCGCCTGGCACCGGGATCTGGACGGAGAGCTGCTGGACACACATACGGCGGCGGTGGAGGTGCTGAACATCGTCCGTCCGATTGTAGCGGTGGCGATCTATGTGGATTTCACCGGTCTTGCTGTGTATCAGCATCCGTTGGCACGGGAAAGGCTGGCGTCGAAAGACGAACAGGAGCTGAAGATGTTTGTCCAGGAGGTGCGTCGCTTTTATCCGTTTTTCCCCTTCGTGCCGGCAAGAGTAAGGGACGGATTTACCTGGGAGGGATACGCCTTTCCGAAAAACCGGCTCGTGCTGCTGGATCTGTACGGAACGAATCATCATCCGGATCTTTGGGACAATCCGGAGAAATTTGATCCCGCCCGTTTTAAGGAGTGGAAGGAGAGCCCGTTCAGCTTTATCCCCCAGGGCGGCGGTGACTACGACTACGGGCACCGCTGTGCAGGAGAATGGATTACAGTGGAGATTATGAAAGAAAGCCTGGATTACCTGGCCAACCGGATGACGTACGAAATTCCGGAGCAGGACGTGAGCTACAGCTTTAACGACATGCCGACGCTGCCGCACAGCAAAATAGTCATGAAGCACGTAACCCGGAAGTAAACAGAAAGGAAGGATGCTATGGCCGGCTACGGCAACGACGTCCAGTTTAAGATCTACCACCCGGAGACAAAAAAGCAGGAGCTGCCCGTATCGTTTGAAGACTGGGAGCAGCAGGCCAGGGAGCAGCTTGCAGACGGTCCGTACCACTACATTGCCGATGGAGCCGGGAGCGGAAACACCGCTGATGAAAACCGGCGGGCCCTCGACAGCTGGCGGCTGCTGCCGCGGATGATGGTGAACACGGAGGAGCGGGATCTGAGCGTGCAGTTGTTTGGAGAGCAAATCCCGTTTCCAGCACTGATGGCGCCAATCGGGGTGCAGACGATTGCCCATGAAGAAGGGGAGCTCGCGGCCGCCCGGGCGGCGAAGCGAATCGGCGTACCGTACGTGGCAAGCACCGCCTCGTCGTTTACGATGGAGCGTATTGCCGAAGAGCTTGGCGACGCGCCAAAATGGTTTCAACTGTACTGGGGCAAGGACGAAGACGTAACAGCAAGCTTTCTGCAGCGGGCCGAGCACGCCGGCTATACGGCGATTGTCGCAACGCTTGATACGCAGATGCTCAGCTGGCGGGAAAAGGATCTGGAAAACGAATATCTACCGTTTCTGCAGGCGGAAGGCATCGCCAATTACCTGTCGGATCCGTCATTTCGTGCGAAGCTGGAGCAGCCTCCCGAGGAGGATATAGCGGCAGCGGTGCAGCAGTTTGTGGAGATCTTTACAAATGCTGCGCTGTCCTGGGAGGACCTGGCCTTTTTACGCCGGCAGACCGATCTGCCGATTATTCTAAAAGGCGTGCTGGACCCGGAGGATGTAAAAAAAGCCCTTGATTACGATATTAATGGATTAATTGTATCCAATCACGGCGGCCGGCAGGTGGACGGAGCCGTAGCGGCGATTGACATGCTGCCGGAAATGGTGGAAGCAGCCGGCGGAAGGGTACCGGTGCTGATGGACAGCGGTATCCGCCGCGGTGCGGATGTCATTAAAGCGCTGGCGCTTGGCGCAGAAGCCGTGCTGGTCGGACGTCCGTACATTTACGGCCTGGCCGTGGACGGGGAAAACGGTGCCTGTGAAGTGATGCAAAATCTTTTGGCTGATACCGATCTAACCATGGGACTGACCGGGCGTGCGCGTATTCAAGATATCGACCGTTCGCTGCTCCGTCGGCGAAAGTGAATAGAAAAAACTCCCGGCAAAAGCAATTGTCGGGAGTTTTTCCTGTTTATGAACCTTTTCCCTCTCCATACGAGGCGGGGAGTGTGCCTTTTTCGATAAATTCCTGCACGAGCTTCTGGAAGGTCTGCGGGTCACGGGCTTCAACAGAAAGCGTACGCAGATGAGTGTAAAAAGAGCGCTGCTCGAATTCATAGGCGAATTTCTCCGCGAACGACTGGGCGACCACCTGGCCGTAGCTCCAGCAGATTGGTTTTTTATCCTGTGGCAGTGAACGGGCAAGAAGCACGAGTGTCTCAAGCAGCATGTTGGTCAGAACGGGATCGTTTTTAACATACACGCTGATGTGCCCAAACGCCGTGTACAGATAGTCGGAAAAATACTCCTGCTTCATAACGACACGCAGCGTATTTTCCCCGTCGGATAAATACGGCGTAAAGGAGGTTACTTTGGCGATGGACAGAAGCAGGTCAATCAGCTGGTAGAGCGTGTCCTTCAGCGTCCCGGGCTCGTCGTTTGAGACCGCCTTTACGGCAATATCCTTCAGCTTCTGAACGCCGAAGCTGAGATCCTGGATTTCGTTTTGCCGGTCTCCGAGAAACAGCATGCGCCGGTATTTCTGTTCATCGATTTCTTCGACCGGAGTTTCCTCGGTCTTCCAGTAGGAAAAAAGCGTCAGGTCCGGAAGCAGAAAATCACCGATGCTGCAGTGCAGCTGGAGAACGATGCCGTCCTTCTGTGCTTCCTGGATCAGTTTGCCAAAATCAATAATCTGCAGGTATCCGGATGTTTCACAGGCTACCTTCTGCGCCTTCTCCTGCTGTTTTTGCGGCAGATAAGAAAGGCTGAGATGGTCCGGGTTATCGGCCCGGTACTTTTCAAGGTCGTAGTAGAGCGTATTCAAAATCCGTTCCTCGGACTGCTTTTTCATATCCGTGGTAATACTCGGCGGCTGCATCCATTTGGTGGCATGATTAATGAACAAAATGAAATTCAGTACCGAAAAGGCGGTCGCGAGCACGCCGGCAATCGGAAAGACTGTGTACTGGCTGATCGAGGAGTCCAAAAAGAAAAATACGATCAACAGATAGAAAAAACAAAGATTGAAAATGCCGATGGCGTGCTGGGTGCGGCGGTTGGAAATGAAATTGAGCAGCACCCGGGGCGTGAACTGGTTCGACATATTCGTCAGCACCATCAGCATGGAGTTAAAGGTGAACGCGTTGAGCGTCAGGACGCCGGAGAGCATCGTGCTGTACATCGTCTGGGTGAGCGAGTACTCCGTCGTGAATGCTGAAAGCAGCGTCCATCCGGGCCGCAGGCTAAACTCAATCCAGAATGAAATAATTGATAAAAGTACGGCAATGAAAATATAAATGGCCGGCAGCACCCAGAGGCTGGCGCGTGTTTCATGCCAGCGCTGGCGCGAAGACATACTGATCAGCCGCTTGACCGGCGCCGGCATCATTCGAAACAGCATATGAAGCATCGTTTCACCCGCTTTCTTTTCTGGGAGTTGTATTATTTCTGCTACAGTTAAGCATAAAGGTTTCCGGGGGGAAATGAAATAAGCGTTGGTAAATCGGCCCTGTTTCTGCTGCAGTGCCCGGTGGTATATTGAAACGTAATAGGATACATAACCATGAGGAGGAAAACAATGAATATTGCGGTTTATCAAATGGATATTGTGGCGGGAGACCCAGAAGCGAACCGGCAAAAAGTAAGCCGGTGGCTAAGAGAGCAGGACCTCGGCAGGGTGGATATGGTGATGCTTCCGGAAATGTGGACGACGGCGTATACGCTCCCGGAGCTCCGTGATATTGCGGAGGATCCTGCGGACAGCAAGACGATCCGCTTTTTACAGGACGCAGCGAAGCGCTATCACGTTCATATCATGGGAGGGTCGATGGCGGTTAAGCAAAACGGGAAGGTGTACAACCGGGCCATTGTGATAAATAACATCGGGGAACTTGTTTATGATTATGACAAAATGCATCTCGTGCCGATGCTGAATGAGCCGGCTTATTTAAGTGGCGGGCGTGAGCCGGTGAAGGTGTTTGAGCTGGACGGTGTCAAAATGGGGGTCGTGATCTGCTATGACCTTCGTTTTCCGGAAATCATCCGTAGCCTCGCCCTGCAGGGGTGCGAGCTGCTGTTTATCCCGGCAGAATGGCCGGACAGCCGCCGGAGCCACTGGGATGTGCTGAGTATGGCGCGGGCGGTGGAAAACCAGATGTACGTCGTGACGTGCAACCGTCCGGGCTCCTACGACGGCATTACGTTTGCCGGCTCCTCGGCGTTTATCGATCCGTGGGGCAACGTGCTTCAGAAGGGAAGCGTGGAGAACGAGGAAACGCTCCGGGAAACCCTGGACCTCTCCAATGTGGCAGACGTCCGCAAAAACGTGCCCGTTTTTGACAGCCGGGTGCCGGAGTTGTACGAATAAACTTAACTCTGGGCGTTAAAGCCGCATGAGCTTGAATGGCTTCGTCCTGTTGTGGTATAATTCATTTAACGAAAAAACGGCCCGTGCGCTAACACGGACCGATAACAGCAGTACTGACCCTTCAAAGGGGTCGGCCATGGGAGAAAATAAACCAAAAGAGCCGCTAACTCAAAGGTGGTTTATTTTTTTTGCTTAAAATAGTCTGCTAACATCACGCTTGCGTAGATCGCTGTTAAAATAGAAGCGGCGACGGTTACGGCGTCTATTAGCATCACGGCATCCCCCCTTTCATAAGGGAGTGCCGACCACCTTTGAGTTACAGTATGCTGTAGTAACAAAAACCAACTGATATTTCGAATGTTAATAGAAATAAAAACTTATTTTAAATGGACCATACTTTTTTAACTTGCACGTTTGCCCGTCTTCCGGGAAAGGAAAGAGCCGGGATGCGAGATCCATACTATACAGAAGAAGGATGATCACAATGCCAATATACTGCAAGCGGCTCTATAAGAAAGCAGATACGGATGACGGCTACCGGATTTTCGTTGAGAAGGAATGGCCTAACGAAGTCGAAGAGGTGCGCGCCGACATCCACGAATGGGTAGACGGCATTGCACCGTCGAAGGAACTCCAGAAGGCGCTCGATGAAGAGCCGAAAAAGTTCGAAAGCTTTAAGGAAGCGTACAAGGTAGAGCTTGAGCAGGATGAGCTCAAACGCGAAGAAATGCACCGCTTAAAAGAAATTGTGCGGATGCAGGACAAGGACGTGACGCTCGTATTTTCGTCGGAGGACGTAAAACGAAATCACGCCTGGGTGCTGAAGGAGATTCTCGACCAGCAGCCGGCGCACCCGAGAGAGTAATACGAAGGCCCGCCTACAGCAGGCGGGCCTGAAGCGTGGAGACGACGAGTCCCCACGCTTTTTTTGCGGTGCTTTTTCGTCCCACGTGGGTAAACGCATGAAGCGTCTTCGGAAACATCCGATACTCTGCGGGCACGCCTTCCCGTTTTAAGCGCTTCGCGTACCGGAAGGCTTCCTGGGCCAGGGAGTCGTATTCCGGCGTAAACACAAGTGTCGGCGGCAGCCCCGCGAGCGATCCCGCCCGCAGTGGGGAAACGTACGGGTGGTCGGCGCTCTGGCCCGTTTCCAGGTAGCTGGCCGTAAATAAATCTGCCACAAAGATTGGGATAGCCCCCGGAAAGGACGGTTTTTCGCGGGGGTCGGTCGCGAGGTCAAGAATTGGCGAGTCCAAAATTTGAACTGCCGGCATCGGCGCTCCGGTATCGCGTAAAAGCAGCAGTGTTGATGCTGCGATATTGCCGCCGGCGCTGTGGCCGCCAAGGGCAAAGCGCTCCATATTCAGACCAAGCAGCTCCTCCTGGGCGTGCAGCCACATGAGCACGTCCCGGACTTCAAATATAGAGAACGGAAACCGACTGCGCGGGGCGAGGTGATAATCAATGTTTACTACGGCGCAGGGCGTGAGCTCGGCCACGTGCCGGCCCCAGCCTTCATCATCGGCATAGCTTCCCATGAAAAAGCCTCCGCCGTGCAGGTTTACAAACACCGGAAGAGCCTGACCTTCGGCTGCTTCTGGATAATAAATGTGTACGGGCGTCGCGCCGGCAGCCGTTTCCACGATGTAGGAATCCGTGCGAACGGTATCTGCTGCGGGCGGGGTAATGTGAGTCGGCGAATAACGGCGGAGTCGTATTTGAAATGCGCGCAGCAGCGCGGTTAACAGGTAGGTTCTCCATGCAGGCATCCGTGCCACTCCTTTCTTCTCTCTACGTGCCTATTCCTGCCGCGGGCTGTTGTTAAGCTAAAAATTGACCAATATAAAAAATCAGCCGGCGCTCCCTCGGAGAGTACCGGCTGATGCTGTGTTATTTTCGTTTAATTCCAATCGAGCGACCGGCTTTGGCTGGCCAGTTTTCCGGAGTAAGAACCGGAACGTCGGCCAGGCCCTGCTGAAGCGTTTCGGGAAACGGGGCAGGGCGTCCGGCGGCCTGATCCATTCCCATGACCATTTGCTCGCTTGTGGCGATGGCCTCGTTCTGGTCGTTCAGCATTTCAAACCACAGATGCAGCCGCTTGGCGTCCTGGTCAAGAATCACCGCTGACACAGCGAGCGGCTGGTCCTGGTGGGCTTCCGCCAGGTATATCAGGTGCGTTTCGAGGGTGAATACGGTGTACTGCTCCTGTTCGATAAAGCGGGCGGTCAGGCCGGCGTCTTCAAGCAACTTGTCCAGCGCGCGGCTGAAAACAAGAGCGTAGGCTGCATCGTTCATGTGCCCGTTGTAGTCCACCCATTCCTGCTGCACACGGCCGCTCCATACGGTATGGTTATCTGTCATGGCTCTCCACCTTTTCAGCCGGCCAGTAGCTGCCTTCGTGCAGCAGGTTCATCAGCTTTAAAAGAAACTCATCGCGTCGCTCTTCAAGCTCGGCGACGCTTTTGTCTCCGGACTGCTCCTTCGTGCCTTCGATGACCTTTTCGCTCAGCTCCGGGGTGAGCTCCGGTGCTTCAAGCTTGGTCCACGGCGCTTTCAGGGCCGGGCCGAACTGCTCGAGCATGTGGGTCATGCCTTTGTCGCCGCCGGCCAGATGGAAGGTTAAAAACGGTCCCATCAGCGCCCAGCGGAGACCGGCACCGTAAACGATCGCCTTGTCGACTTCCTCGGTGGTGGCGTGGCCGTCATTCACAATATGAAGGGCTTCGCGCCAGAGGGCTTCCATCAGGCGGTCGGCAATATGGCCGTCCACCTCGCCCTTCATCGCAAGCGGCTTCATGCCGGCAAGCTCATATATCGCCTGCGCGCGTTCCATTTCAGTATTCGTCGTCTGCTCGCCGCCGGATAGCTCCACAAGTGGAAGCAGGTACACGGGATGGAACGGGTGTGCAACAATGACGCGCTCCGGATGACGTACGCAGTCGCTCTGAAGCGTCGTCGGCTTATAGCCGGACGTACTCGAGGCAATGATGGTTTCAGCCGGCGCGTAAGCATCAATCTGGGCGAGCACGCTTCGTTTGATGTCCTCGCGCTCGGGCACGTTTTCCTGCACAAGCGCAGCATCCGCTACTGCCTCTTTGATGTCTTTCGTAAAGGTAAGCTTATCGATGGAAGCATCGTCGTGCATGCCGTTTTCCTTCAGCTTCGACCACAGCGACGCGACGGTGCTGCGGGTTTTTTCCTCGGCGCCGTCCGCCGGATCACAGGCGATGACGTGAAAGCCGTGCGCGAGGAAACGGGCGATCCAGCCGTTTCCGATCACACCGGTCCCGATGACGGCAATAATAGTTGTTGTGGGATTCATGAGGTCCTCCTAAAGATTTAAGATTGCTTTGTCAGGCCGAGCGTCTCGCGCGCTTCCTGCGGGGTCATTGGTTCTACGTTCAGCGTCTGCAGCAGCTGCACGGCTTTATCGACGAGCTGGGCGTTCGTGCCGAGCAC
This sequence comes from Marinococcus halotolerans DSM 16375, assembly GCF_000420725.1. Classification (GTDB taxonomy): domain Bacteria; phylum Bacillota; class Bacilli; order Bacillales; family Marinococcaceae; genus Marinococcus; species Marinococcus halotolerans. Next base: position 38,940 of record NZ_ATVM01000002.1, read on the forward strand.
GCCTTTTTCAAGGTAAAGATTGTCCTCGAGGCCAACGCGGACGTTGCCGCCAAGAAGAGCCGCCTGGGCGACCATCGGAATCTGCATGCGGCCGATGCCAAAGGCGGACCAGTTGGCGCCCTCCGGCAGGTGATGTTTCATGTGAAGCATCGTTTCCGCATCGGCTTCTGCGCCCCACGGAATGCCGAGGCAGAACTGGTAGAGCGGATCGCCGTCCACAAGGCCTTCGCGGACAAGCTGGTTGGCAAAGCGGACGTGGCCGGTATCAAAGCACTCCATTTCCGCCTTCACGCCGCTCTGCTGGATCAGTGATGCCTGCTCGCGCAGCCAGCCGGCCGGGCCGAGATACACCTGATCACCGAAGTTCAGGCTGCCGCAGTCGAGGGTGCATATTTCCGGTAGATATTTTCCAACCGGAAGGTGGCGCTCCTCCGGGGTCTGGATAAAGGTGCCCTCGCCGCCGGTGGCCGGGTGCTTCTGGTCGGGCACAAAATCGCCGCCACCTCCGGCTGTAAGGTTCAGTACCACGTCGGTATCGCTTTCGCGTACGCGCTCCACGACCTCCTGAAAGAGGGCGGGGTCAAAGCTGTATGCGCCTGTTTTTGGATCGCGCACGTGAATGTGGGCGACCGCGGCGCCTGCTTTGGCCGCTTCGATGGCATCACGGGCGATAGCTTCCGGCGTGACCGGCACGTGCTGGCTTTTGTCCGTCGTTTCTCCGGCTCCGGTGACGGCGCTTGTAATAATTGTTTTCTGGCCCATTATTTATCCTCTCCTTTATCGTTTCTCTCTATTGGTACAGCGTCGAAAATATCTCCGCTTTCGAAAAATTCAACGAGGCGGCTGATCCAGTTGTAATACGCGACCCATTCATCGAGCTCTTTGCGGAGCTCGGTAATTTTCTGGTCCACTTCTGGTGAACCGTCGCTTGCAGCAGCGATCTCGTCGATTTCGCGCTGCAGCTTGTTGGCAAACTGGCGGTTTTTGCTGATCACTTCCCGCCAGTTTGTCGTAAACAGGGACACAAACGTCTGCACATAATCGTTTTCCACATTGTAATGCTCCTTGCGGCTGCCTTTCACATGCTCTTTTTCGGCGATGTTTAACGAAATCATCTGACGCATCACCTGGCTCATCCGGGTCTTGCTCATTCCGGTCGCTTCGGCTAGGTCATCGAGCGTCATCGGCTCGCGGTTCATGTAAATAATGCCGAGCAGCCGCCCGATCGTCGACGACACGCCAAACGTATTCATATTGTCGGAAATGCGGTCGGCAATCTGCCGTTCGGTTTCATTCAATTGTTCAAGCAGCTGGTTTTTATCCCCTGAGGCACTCATGGCGCTCCCCCTTTATCAAGCTTTCTCTGTTTTCCACGCGTCTAACTGTATCACGTTTCAAAAAAAAGGCAAAAACGCAGGTCAGGGTCACTGACAGCGAAAAAGGAAGGAAATATAAGATAATGAATCATAAACTCTGTGCAATAAAAATTGCATAGATTTTACGACGTTTTTTGCGGGCTTATGCGTTTTTCCTTTTCAACAGGCTTTCTCTATAATGAAGGACGTTGTGAACGACTGCAGGGGAAAGACTATGGAGGAGGTACATACATAATGAGAAAAATGACGACGGTTTTAAAAGTGTCGATCGTTCTTATCCTATTGTTCTTAGCATTCGGCGTGTTTTTTACTGCGCAGCTTGAAGCAGCAATGACTGCTGCTCAGGCGTTTGTATTTGTGCATTTTGGCTGGTATTTTCAGGTTTTAGTGACGCTTTTGTTAATTTTCGCCGTCTATCTGGGATTTAGTAAATACGGAAAGGTAAGGCTCGGAAAGCCGGATGAAAAGCCGGAGTTTAACCGGCTCACCTGGTTTACGATGCTGTTTTCTGCCGGGATCGGGATCGGCCTCTTGTTTTACGGCGTGTCCGAGCCGATCGGACACTTTTCGAGCCCGCCAAACGGCGAGGGCGGCGCGGAAAGTGATGCGATCCGCGGCGTTTCCTCGACATGGCTTCACTGGGGGCTGCATGCCTGGGCGATTTATGCGCTGGTGGCGCTGGCGCTCGCCCTGCAGCAATTCCGCTACCAGGCGCCGGGGCTGATGAGTACAACACTCCGGCCGGTGCTCGGAAAATATGCGTACGGCCCGGTCGCAACCGTTGTCGATATTATTGCCGTATTCGCTACATTATTCGGGGTCGCTGCCTCGCTCGGACTCGGGTCCCAGCAGATTAACGCCGGCCTGCAGTTTATTTTCGGCGTGCCGTACAATCTCGGTGTGCAGTTCATTATCATGACGATTGTGACGATTATCTTCGTGACGTCAGCAAGCACGGGGATTCAGCGCGGCATTAAATATTTAAGTAATATCAATTTGAGCCTGACCGGCATTCTGTTGTTGTTTATGCTGATCGCTGGACCGACGCTCTTTTTAATTAACATGTTTGCTTCCGGTCTGTCGGATTACGTACAGAACTTCCTCGGATGGGGACTGCGCATGGATCCAATCGATGAGCAGGAAGCATCGTGGACGCAGAACTGGACCGTCTTTTACTGGGCCTGGTGGATATCCTGGACGCCGTTTGTCGGGATGTTTGTTGCCCGGATTTCGAGAGGACGGACGATTCGTGAATTTATGGCCGGGGTGCTGCTCGTACCTTCGATCGTTTCATTCTTCTGGTTCAGCACGCTCGGCGGAAGCGCGATTTTCCTCGAGCTGTTCGAAGGACGCGAGGTGTCCTCACAGTCGCTGGAAACGGCGCTGTTTTATGTGCTGGAAACGTATCCGCTCGGAGGCATTATGTCCGTGTTTGCCATCATCGTGGTGACGATCTTTTTCGTGACTACCGCGGACTCTGCGACATTTGTGCTCGGGATGCAGACGACCGGGGGCAGCCTGAACCCGCCGGTGTCGATTAAAATTATGTGGGGCGTTTTCTTTGTCTCCGTCACCGCAATCCTACTGGTGGTCGGCGGGCTGAGTGCCTTTCAGACCGCCATCGTGGTCAGCGCACTGCCGCTCTCAGTCATTGTCATTTTAATGTGTGTAGGCATTGTCAAGACCTTAAATCTCGATCAAAAACGCGGAAAATAAGGGCGGGCAGGAACGCAGGCTGCGTTCCTGCTCTTTTTTGCGTTATAATATAGTTTTGTCTGAAAAAATATATGTGGGGGGAGAAGAACGTATGAAAAATATAATGTACATTGTTATCGGCACGCTGCTGTTTGCGCTTGCGGTGACACAGCTTGCGATGCCAAACTCCATTGCTGAGGGTGGTATTGTCGGGATGTCGCTTTTAATCTATTACGGGCTCGACATCTCGCCGAGTATTTCGACACCGATCATTTTTATTCTGCTGCTCGGTATTGGAATTCGCTATCTGCCGCGTCATATGGTGTATAAAACAATTTTTAACGTGGCGCTGTTTTCGTTTTTCATCTGGATTTTTGAAGGAGTGTACGCCCAGCCGATGGAGGATCCGCTGCTTGCGGCGATTTTCGCCGGGGCCATTACCGGGGTCGGATTTGGCTTTATTTATCAGGCCGGAAGCTCTGTCGGAGGCACATCCATTATTGCCCGTGCCTTTAATCAGCAGCTGGGCTGGGATTTGACCGGCATGACGCTCGTTCTGGACGCGCTTGTCGTTATTGCGGGGATTTTCATCATCGGCCCGGTGTCTACCATGTATACCCTGATTACGCTCTACATCGGCAAGGTCGTCACCGACTTTGTGCTTGGCGGCTTTGACTCGAAAAAAGCGCTCAACGTGGTGTCTCCCTACTCCGAGCAGATCTCAGAGCGTATTACAAAGGAGCTTGCCTCTAGTGCGACCGTTTTTGACGGGCGCGGGGAGTATATGAAGGAACAGCGCCGCGTGCTCTATATTGTGATCCACTCGCACCGTCTGCTTCGCCTGAAACGGGTGATTAAAGAAGTGGATCCGAACGCATTTATTGTGGTGCATAACGTCAAGGACGTGTCGGGCGGAACATTTTCGATCGGCCACGAGGAAGTGCGTTCGTAAAATGCGTATGGAAAAGCAGGCGGAAGGACGGATGCGTGACGGTACCGTGCTGCTCGCAGACGTGTACCGTTCGGATAGGGCCGGCAGCTGGCCGGCTCTTTTGCTCCGGCTGCCGTACGACAAAACGACCCGTCATTACCGGGAAACGTTCGTTGATATCGAACGCCTGACAGCGGCCGGATACGTGGTTGTGATTCAGGACGTGCGCGGCCGGTTTGCCTCCGAGGGGGAGTTTTATCCATTTATCTATGAAGCCGCTGACGGCTGCGATTCGGTGGAATGGGCGGCACGCCTCCCGGAGGTGAACGGAAAAGTCGGCATGATCGGCATGTCGTATCACGGCTTTACCCAGGTGGCAGCGGCCGCCGGACAGCCGCCGTCGCTGCAGGCAATAGCGCCCATGATGGCCTTTGCGGACGGCTGGAGCACGATGCGGGGAGGCCGGGGCGTGTTTGAGCTCGGCAAATGGCAGTCGTGGGTCGCCGAGTCCATGCTTCCGGATCACCTGGAGCGGGTGGAAGGACCCGAAGGCCCGGCACGTATCAGCGGGTATCTTGAACATCTTCCGTCCTGGCTCGGGAAAGGGGATCCGCTCACGTGGCCTCCGGTCACAGCTGCCGGCCTGCCGGCGTATTATAAAGACTTTCTGCTTGGAGACGTTTCCGAGGAAACGAGGCAGCAGATGCAGGCCGCCCCGGAGAACATTAAAGTGCCGGCCCTGTTTCTCGCCGGATGGTATGATTGCTTTCTGGAGGAAACGATCGATTTATATCAACGAACGTCCGGACCGGCAGAGCTCTGGATCGGGCCGTGGACGCACGAAGACCAGAGCGGCCAGGCGGGAGACGTCTTTTTTCCGGAGGCGCAGATAGACCGGACCGGGCTGTTTCTGAAATGGTTTGACCGCTGGCTGAAGGGCGAAACAGCGCCGCCCGGGGATTCGGTGCACTATTACGTGATGAACGCCGGTGAATGGAGAAGCGGGGCGGACATACCGGAGGGAAGGACCGAGGCGGTGTTTTATCTGCAACCAGACAGCCTGCTGTCCGGGGAAGCACCGAAGCAGGAGGCACCCGGCCGGAGGGTGCGGCATGACCCGGATCACCCGGTCCCGACGAGCGGTGGAAATATTTTAATGAGCGGCTTTCGGGCGGGAAGCTTTGACCAGCAGGAAATACAGAAGCGGGGGGACGTGCTGGTGTATACGAGTGCGCCGCTCAGTAAAGACTGGGAAGTGCTCGGCACCGTACAGGCGCATCTGCGACTGACATTGAGCCGCCCGGGTCTTACAGTCGGACTGCGGGTGAGCGAAGTAACGCCGGACGGGTCGTCGTGGAACGTGGTGGATACTGTGCAGGCTGGGGAGCGCACTATCGATATCGGCAGAACCGCATACCGGTTTTTGGCAGGCAGCCGGCTGCGCGTGGAAGTATATTTGAGCAGTTTTCCACGCGCGGAAAGCAGCCTGGAGCCCGTCTGGGCAGAAATCCACGGGGATTCAAAGCTGCACGTTTCCGCCGGGACGTCTCCTGTTTTCCAGGATTGATGCATACATTTTCCGGTAGATGGGAATAGGCGTAATACGCATTCCATATACTTAATAAGGAGGCGTATAAATATGGAACTATACAAAAACATTTTAATCGGCGTACATCCAACGGCAGGCGTGCCAGAGCATGTAGTGGAAAAAGGCTGCGCCTTGGCTGAACTCCATGGCGCGGATCTTCATTTAGCATCCATGGTCGAGGAAAAAGGCTACGGGCCGTTTGCCCGCTACGAAGAAGATGTCTTGAAAAAAGCCGAAGAAGAAGCAACCGAGACACTTCACGCCGTGAAGCAGAAAGCAGAGTCTCAGGGGCACGGGAAGCTCGATGCGAAGCTGATCGTCGAGCACGGAGCGCCGACGCAGACGCTTCTGCAAAAGGTAGTACCGGACTATCAGATTGATCTGGTGCTGCTTCCGCAGACGAGCAAAAACAAAATGGACCGTACGCTGATGGGCAGCTTCTCGGAAGCCGTCGTCCGTTCGGCCAGCTGCGATATATTGATCGTAGACAGCAAGGAATAATAGCAGTATCTGCCGGAAGCATCCAGCTTCCGGTTTTTTTATGGGAATAATTCGCATATTACATATTGATTTTAAAGGGAAACTAAAGTACTGTGAATATATACCTAATATGCAGCTGGAATACTTGAATATTAATACGACAACGGGCGGTGGGGATCATGACGGAGAGACTGATCAAAGACTTGAGGCCGGAAGACGTGTTGGGGGAGGATGTATACAAAGGAAATGCCCTGGCGTTGAAAAAGGGGAAGGTGTTAACAAAGGAATGGATTGATAAACTGCACAGATGGGGCATTGAAAAAGTAGAGGTTCATCAAAATGGCAGGACGAGCGAACAAAAACAAGAAGGAAAACAGTTAAGTGAGCAGGAGTTAAAACGTCTGTTTCTGGAAAACGTGATTGGCCTGGGCAATGAGTATCGTTTTGGCTTTGCGTTGAATGACCAGAGCCGCTATGAATGGCTGGAAAACTTATTTTGTTCGATTATGAAGGAACCGAAAGTAAAAGCACTGATGGATAAGCTAGAGGACTGGGATCCGTATACGTACCAGCACTCGTTTGACGTTTTTATTTTAGGGGCGCTGCTCGCGTACGAATCCGATTTTCCGAACGTCCGGGAAACAGCGGTCGGCTGTCTGCTTCATGATGTGGGCAAGCTGAAGGTGCCACAGGAAATACTATGGAAAAATGGTGCTTTAAACGGCCAGGAAATGGGGATCGTTCAGTCCCACACGATCCATGGCTACGAGCTTCTTAAAGAGTTTAAATTTTCTGAAAGTATAGCGGCGATGGCCCTTGATCATCATGAGCGTTTAAACGGCAGAGGTTATCCACGCGCTCTTGCCAGCGGGGACATCGGGGAGTCCGCCCGGCTGATTGGCGTGGTAGACATATATTCAGCGCTGTCGCTCGAACGGCCGTACCGAAACGCGGTCTGCTCCCATAAAGCCCTGCGTATTATTGTGAACGAGGAAAGCGTAGATATGAAATACGTGAAGCTGTTGTGCGAGACGCTGGAAATTTTCCCAACAGGGGCCAGAGTGGAGCTGTCAGATGACCGCATTGCAACGATCGTTAAAATTGACGATAAACTGCCGACGTTTCCGTTACTCAAAGAAGAGCATTCGTCGAAGGTATTTTACGTGCCGATGAACCGCAGACTTCGCATCAGGCGCATGCTGGTCAGAGAACAAACGGAGAAGTAGCTGATTCTTTTTATTAGGATCAGCTTTTTTTATGCTGAAACAGCCCGGGTTTTGCAGACAGGAAAGGAACAAACCGCTTATTTGCTGACAGGCGGGTTAAATTTCCGCTGGTAGTGGCAGGAGAAGCCGATGATGAGCGGCAGAAGCAAAAAGGTCGGAAGTATCCAGATGAACAAGGACACGTCTTCCATGTTCAACAGCTGCGGCGCCCCGAACACCGTGAAGGCCGTAATCGTAGCAATGGAACAGCCAATCATGCTCCCTAAATGCTCATAAATCCAGTGCATGCGCTCGGCTGGGGGACGGAGCCAGTAATACAGCTGGAGGCTGCCAAGAACGACGCCGATGAGGGGGAAGTAGGTAATAAGAGCAATGCCCTGCACGAAGCCGTATAAGCAGGCGGCCAGTCCGGAGACGAGAAGAAGGAAGGAAATGCCGATGTCGACAGGGTGGCGGTGGACGGTCTTGCGTTTTTTGAAACGAAGGACCCGCATGCCGTGCCAGGCGGTGGCAATGCTCAGCACAGCGATAAATAAGAGGAAATAGGAAAAGGCGTCTTCGCCGGGCGTGCGGCCGGCAGAGATAAACAAGCGGTAAAAGGAAAGATGAAAGGCGGTAAAAGCGACGGTCATCATAGCAAAAACGAACACCCAGCCGGCACGTCTGTGCGCACGTCCTCCTTTTTTCGTCACTAACGGTATCCAAAACACGCCAAGAGCGAGAAAGCCTGCAGTTATATGAACAATCAGACTGCCAGTAAACATGCCGAAGCACCCCTTCGGTTTAGTTTGAGAATCCCTGGGCCGTTTACTTACTACTTTCGTGAAAAAAAGCAAATTTCCTGTAACAGGAACAAAAAAGCTTTTGTAATAGAAGAAAAACGAAATCCTGTTCCTGCTGGTATAAATAAGAGTTACCAAGCAGCTGTAAGTCCCCAGTCATGGGGCGGTGGCTGAAAATAAGAAAAAACAGAGGAATTGTTACGCTAATTTATCAATCATTAGTAATAATTACATAGAAATTACAATGTAATTACAATTAACTAATAAGCTTGAAGTCCCCCATGACGGTTCGTTATAGTTCTTGCTGTGAGAGAAATTCAAACAGTTGGGGGTATTCATATATGTTTTCTGTACGTCAATCGATGAAGTGGGCCGGTGGTTTCGCACTCGGAACAGGGCTTATGGCAGCAGCACCGGCCGTGTCGGACGCAGCAGACTTATTAAATAAAGGCGACCGCGGGGACGACGTGTCCGAAGCACAGTCTGTTCTTGAGGATGAAGGCTATTACGACTACGCCGTAGACGGCATTTACGGACCGATCACAGACAGTGCCGTACGCAGCTTCCAGCGTGATCAGGGACTTGTAGTGGACGGTATTATCGGGCCGAACACCCGCGCAGCGCTCGATGATGTGGACGGCGGCGAAGCCGTGGAAGGAGCTTCCACATCTGAATCCTCTGAAAGCAGCTCCTCCGAAAGCGAAGACAGCAGCTCTTCGGAAGCATCAACCAGCAGCGATGCAGACAGCGGCGGTGAGACCATGACGATGGAGGCTACTGCCTACACAGCTGAATGTGCCGGCTGCAGCGGCATCACCGCTACAGGGAAGAATCTGAACAACGACCGTGACGCTAACGTGATTGCCGTAGATCCGGACGTGATCCCACTCGGCTCCACCGTGAAGGTCGAAGGCATGGGCACGTATGAAGCGGCTGATACAGGCGGCGCCATCAATAACGACCGCATCGATATTCACGTACCGACAAAATCGGATGCTTACGCATTTGGTCGCCAGGATGTAGAAGTAACAGTAGTAGACTAATAGAAGAATTTAAAAAGCCTGTCCCAAATTTTGGGTCAGGCTTTTTAAGTATAAACAAACTTTCTTTTTATTATCCAGGCTATGCTTACAAATAGAAAGCTTAGTATTACCCCTCCAACAATACTCCAAGTTGAGTATCCATTTTCATCTGAAGTTAAGTTATCTATTTGTACCTTGGCTTGATGCCCCATGCCGTCTTCAGCGATAAGGGTTTCCGCTTTATCTGCGTGCGGCGCGTAAGAAAAGGTTCCCTGGTCATTCAGGGATCCAGAGGTTAATTCGTCCCCTTCTTTATCAAGGACGTGAACCGTAGTTCGTTTGGAAAAGCTGCCATCATCATATTGAACTTGGACCGTATCTTCCCGTTCGTTATCGATCGTCAGTTTATGAGCTTCCACGCTCTGGGCCGGAAAGAAGCAGACCATTACGACCATCAAAGTGACCAGCCATTTAGACACATGGACCACCTTCTTCAGAGAACATATAGGACCGGGCTTCTTCGACGGTTTTTGGGCGCTCGGCGGTGTGCTGAAACAGACGGTAAAGCATGGGGAGCTTTAAGTTGGCCTCCTGAACCATCGACTCGTTTTCCAGTACTTCAGTCCCTCCGTGAGCGAGAAGGGTGCCCTCCTTCAATAATAAAAAATCGTCGGCCCATTGATAAGCGATGTCGACATCATGCGTCGTTAAAATAATTTGGTGTCCGCGTTGTTCCAATTGATTCAGCGTATCGATCATGGTTTGCAGCGAGGCGGGGTCCAGGCCGGAAAACGGTTCATCAAACAATAGCATATCCGGCTTCATGGCAATCACGCCGGCCATCGCGGTTTTCTTCTTTTGTCCCAGGCTCAAATGGTAGGGAGAATGGTCGAGCAAATCCGTAATGCGCATGAAGGAAGCTGCTTCATAGACGGTCTTCGTCACCGCTTGCTTGGACATTCCTTGATTTTTAGGGCCAAACGCAATATCCTCAAAGACCGTAGGGGCAAACAGCTGGTTTTCTGGGTGATCAAAAACAAACCCTATATGTTTTCGGATGGCTTTCGCCGAACGCTGGTGAACCTGTTGATGATGAATCGTAATCGTTCCTTCATTTGCCTCGAATAACGTGTCTATTAAATGAAGGAGGGTTGATTTGCCACTGCCGTTGGCTCCAAGAATCGCTGTCTTGGAAGAAGAAAAATCATAGGTGAAATGTCGCAGCGTGGGCGCTGTCGGGTCTTGGTAGGCATAGGAAACATTATCAAAAAAGCAATTCGTCATCGAAACCACCACCTATCTAAAATAACAACGACTAACGTCATACTGATAAAAACCGCACTGATCAACCCATCTTTGATGGGTATTCGGGGGGGCTCGTAACCGGTGCTCATATCCTCGTTAAATCCCCGGGCAGTCAGGGCTCGATAGACGTGTTCAGCCTGGTCAAACGATTTGATAATCATGCCTGTCATGATGGAACTATAGACACGGATCGAAGGACGCCACCCAGAGAAGGAAAAATGCCTGGAAGCAAGAGCTAAACGGAAGGTACGCAGTTGAAAAAACAGCTGATAAATATAGTACGCGGCCAGGAGGATGATCGTAAGTATCTTCGGCGGAATGTTTAGGTCGTAGAAGCTTTGCATTAATTTCGGAAACGGCTGCGTAAAGCATAGGAATAAAAGCAAAAAAAACGAGCTGGAAGCTTTTAATACGAGCACACTTGTGAAAATGATCTTTTCCTGGGCAACGGGCCATCCGTTACTGAAAAGAATAGGCACACTCAACAACAATAAAAAGGGAAGGACGACCAGGAACCGAAAAAAGAGATACGATAACTGAAACCGGGCGGATAAACATAGGAGGACAGCTCCTGTACAAACGAAACTGAGCATGAGCGGTGACTGCATCATCGATACGAAAAAAATGATGACAAGGAAACTGAGCATTTTTATCCGGGGATCCCAATGGAAGGCCCATGATTGATGGGGCCGCCAATATTTCCATTCTTTCATGAACACTTCCATATCTTAGGGCTCCTTTCGTTCTATCCAGCGGCCACTAATTGTGGCCGAAATTTAGCTAATTGGCCGATGACAAAACCCGTCAACAGCATTTCGATAATGGCAAGGGGAAGGTGACTGAGGGCCAATAAGCGAATGGTGGAAAATGTTCCTTCGCTGTAAAAAGACGAAGACAGGGAAAGCAGCAAGGAACCAATACCCACGGCTGTAAGAATACCAGCGAAACCACAACATCCCGCGACAAACGAGGCGTTCCATTTCCATCTCGCTCCCATCCATTGATAGATAAAATGGCAGAGGTAAGCCGGCAGGGACAAAATTAACAGGTTGGCCCCGAGTGTTGTGATCCCTCCATGTTGAAATAACAGCGCATGGAAAAGAAGGCCGATACCTATAGCAAGAGCACTTCGGCGGCCTGCCAGGATGCCGATGACTCCGCATAGAAGGGGGTGGACGGTACTTGGTCCTAAAGGAATATTGATCAAAGCTAAAATAAAAAAGACCGCCGTAAGCAGACTAATAGCAGGGATCTCTTTCTCCCTGATATGCTGCACGGAGTACCACAGGACACCTCCAGCAGCAACGCTCGTGGTGATGATAAGAGGGAGGCTGAGAACGCCATCAGACAAATGCATAGAATATCCTTCGTTCTTTATTAATGCGTATGCGTATCGCCGTCATCATGCGTGTGCTCCTTTTCTGTATCAGTGGAATCTTCCTGGCGCTGGCCTTTGTCATAGGATGCTTCCCGTTGAGCTTCTAGCGTTTCCTGTTGGTCGTTGGTAATCGACATTTGATGTTCTTCCGGGTCCTGGTTCAAAAAGACGGCGTAGGTACCTGCATCGATGGTAAAGGTGTACGAGGTGGACTCCTTTAACGTATAGGCATACTCATGCTCGGCTTGAAACGTCTTATGGTCTGTTACCTGATCGATGTCTTCTGCTTCCATCATATGAGCCGCATGGTGTTCCACGTCTTCAATGTTCTCGTCTTTCTGGATAAACCCAAGGGTGATGGGTTCAGGATCGTCGGCAGACGTTGTCACCGTATAGGTCGTTCCTTCCTGAAAACGATACTCCCCTTTCCACTCATAAGGGAGGTCGTCATGGTGGGAAACCTCACTGTTCTCTTTTTCTGCAGTATCTTCGTGGGAGGCAGATGCTTCCTCCGATGAACTGGATGCTTGTTCTTCCTGATCTGGAGCATTTTCCGCGTTGCTTTCGGCATTGTCCCCTGTGCCACAGGCTGCCATAAAGGAAAAGGAAAGAAGGCATCCACCTAATAGTATTCGTGACATAATTTTTCCCCTTCTACTTTATGTTATAAAATATAAGTCTCTAATGTATCGGCTGCTAGTTTCATTGCTCGTTTTAATTCAATAAGGTCATCACTCAACCAACGGAGGCAATATAGATTTTTGGTTACTTGAGTGACCGCGCTATTAGTGGTTAATGAAGCTTCTAATGCTAGTTCATTAATAACATTATCATTAAAATGAGGAGAGTACGCCCAAAGGGTGGCGTAATAAGCAGCTCCATCCAATATTCCTAATTGTTTATATGAAGTATTGTAGGGAGAAAAGCGAAAACGATCATAAGCTGAAAGTGTACTGTCTATATAAATCGAAGTATTAATATCTACAAAACGGTAATGATAATTTTCCCCTTTTCCTTTACGCCCGGAGGCAAGTATTTCTCCCCACAAGAGGTGCGAATCTCTGGTTAACTCAAGTCTTGTAACACTTGTCAATTCTGCATCCTCATATAAAATAATCGATTCAGGAATAAGACGTAAATATGAGTACGGTGAAACGCTTACTTCAGTAATTTGTTTAGTGGTTTCTCCCTGTTTGCATGGATACACCTTTGTGGCTGATTGTTGAATAAGAGTTGCTTTAGTGTCCTGGGATAATTGTACATAATATTTACTGCTGTCTCCGGAAACCATTCCGCCGGATGTTTCCATTAAATAAATGAAAGCATGTTCTGCATCTTTTGGATATAAAGCGTGGCTGGCGTGCAGAGGTGAGGTCTGCTGCAAAGAAGTTATTACTGTTTTTTGATTATTGTTTTGGAGTTCAATACTTAAAGACCCGTGTAGCTGTCTTCCTTGATTAAGCACCGCTTTTCACGTCCTTGGTCCATTCTATGTCCTCTAAGAGAAGAGAATGCTGAATCCAGGAAATAACACCATCCAATCCAATTCCTTCTTTTTGATTAGCTAATACAAAAGGTCTTTTTCCTCGAGCAGCGAGAGCATCTTTTTCCATACGATCGAGATCAACCTCTACATAGGGAGCGAGGTCAATTTTATTAATTACGAGAAAATCAGAACGAGCTACTCCTGGGCCGCCCTTACGAGGTATATCCTGTCCTTCGGCTACATCTGTAACGTAAATATAGCCATCAACGAGTTCTGGACTAAAAGTAGCGGATAAATTATCGCCTCCGCTTTCCACAAAGATGATATCGAGGTTAGGGAAGCGGTGAGTTAATTCATCGATAGCTGCAAAATTCATTGAAGCATCCTCGCGAATTGCCGTATGTGGGCATCCACCTGTTTCTACTCCAATAATACGTTCGGCTGGAAGGACGCCGTTCACAGTTAAAAATTGGGCATCTTCTTTTGTGTATATATCGTTTGTGATAACGGCTACTTCATATTGTTGATGAATGGCTCGGGTAATTTTTTCGACCAGCGCGGTTTTTCCAGAGCCTACAGGTCCTGCGATTCCTATTTTTACAGGTTTATGCATAATGAAATCCTTCCTTTCGTGAATTAAGATATAAATAAACGGACACGTAAATATTCATGACGCATAGAAGCCAGTTCGAGCCCGGCTGCGGAATTTCCGATATCATTAATATCCAACTCCAGTACTTTTTGAGCTGCTTGTTCAAAGTACGGCAGGAGCTCATATATTGTTTTTACTCCGGTTGTCTGGCCGAGTGGTACCGCCCGAACAGCGTTGTGTACCATCCCAGTAGTACATGAATACAAAAATGCTGTTAAAGATTCGAGCAGATTAAACTCTTTAAATAGAGAGTACAGCCCGTAAATGATTGGGTAATGAAATTGAATATTTTCTTGTTTTAACAGCGAAGAGATACGTTCGCCGGGACCATCAATTTCCAGCATCTGAATAGTTTTTAAAAACTGGCTGCCCATTTGAATGCTTCCATTCCGTGCTTCTTTTGCCAGCTTAGAAGCGTGACATAACGAAGCGATATATTGTAGGTTATTCCAATTCTTTTCTCTTTCTAGTTGCATAATTTCTTTTACTACTATACCGTCGCCGTAAACTAAATTCTGCTGAAGGTAGGATAAGCAATGCTCTGTTAACGACTGTTGATCCACAATTTTATCTTCTTGAATATACGTCTCCATCCCAAATGAATGTGTATAAGATCCAATTGGAAAAGCAGAGTCGTGTAACTGCATTAAATGTAATTGCTTAGTGTTCATGTGTGTGGCTATGTCCTTTATACTTGAACGGCTGATTAAATCTTCTTTTTTCATTCGCAAATGTTACGTTAATATCTTTCAAAAGGGGAGGAATTGTTGAATCATATCGCACGATGATTTCTTTATCCTGGATCAAACAAGGGGTATGGCGGTTGCCAAGTTCGAAAGCTGCCCGCCCCATCTCCTCTACGGAAGCGGGATAAATAATAATTGCGTCCTCTAAAACAGTATTTATAACGATTTTCTTATTTTCATTTTCGAATAAAATATCGCCAGGGTGAAGATATATCTCTTCCTCAAGAGCAATGGCAATATCCTCTCCATTATTTGATTTCTTTCGAAGGATTCTTTTTCCGAGTTCCTCCCATTCTAATTCCACATAATCGATAAGCTTCGTTTCTTCTGAATTTTCGTCGAGGCGCCCTAGAGGTTTAGTGATTTTCATGTTTATTACTCCTTAATTTTTCTAGTATATTCAGAAAAGAAAATAGCGCTGAGCCATAGCAACCTCTTCAAGAGGTTCGCATTCAACTAGTTCTCCATTTACTTTTACTTCATAAGTTTCTGGATTAATGTCTATATCCGAGACGTTATCATTATGCTTCATATCTTTCTTTCCTATATTTCGGCAATTTTTAACGGGAACTACTTTTTTTTGTAATTGCAATTTTTTATGAATATTATTTTCATATGCTGCTTTTGAAATAAAAGTTAAGCAGGTAGTATATTTAGATCTTCCGAAGCTCGCAAACATTGGTCTTGGGAAAACAGGTTGAGGGGTAGGTATAGAAGCGTTGGGATCTCCCATTTGTGCATAAGCAATATGCCCCCCTTTAATAATCGTTTCTGGTTTAACGCCAAAAAATGCTGGCTCCCACAATACTAAATCAGCAAATTTGCCTTCTTCTACAGAGCCAACTTCTTCATTGATTCCATGGGCTATAGCAGGGTTGATAGTATATTTTGAGATGTAACGTTTAGCGCGAAGGTTATCATTTTCATTTTCGGCATCATTTTGGAGATAACCACGTTGCTTTTTCATTTTATCTGCTGTCTGCCATGTCCTAATAATGACTTCGCCGACCCGTCCCATAGCCTGAGAATCGGACGAGATAATGCTAATCAATCCTATATCGTGAAAAATATCTTCTGCAGCAATCGTTTCCGGTCTTATACGGGAATCAGCAAATGCTACATCTTCTGGTACATTTTTATCTAAGTGATGGCAAACCATTAACATATCTAAATGTTCGTCAATTGTATTTTTAGTAAAGGGTCGGGTCGGATTAGTTGATGAAGGAAGTACATTTGGATAAGAAGCAATTTTCATAATGTCCGGAGCGTGTCCTCCGCCAGCGCCCTCTGTATGGTATGTATGAATTACCCGGTCACCGATAGCATTAATGGTATCTTCTACAAAACCTGCCTCATTAAGAGTGTCTGTATGAATGGCTACTTGAACGTCGTATTCATCTGCTACTGAAAGACACGTGTCAATAGCACCTGGTGTAGTGCCCCAGTCTTCATGCAGTTTTAAGCCTAGGGCCCCAGCTTCTATTTGTTCGGCAAGAGGAGATTTATGGGAACCGTTACCTTTACCAAGAAAGCCCATATTCATTGGAAATTCTTCAGCAGCTTCAAGCATTCTTTGAATATTCCATTCTCCAGGCGTACAGGTGGTGGCATTAGTACCAGTAGCTGGACCAGTTCCGCCTCCGAGCATTGTGGTAATACCTGAGCATATGGCTGTTTCAATTTGCTGGGGGCTGACAAAATGGATGTGGGCATCTATTCCTCCTGCAGTTAAAATTTTACCTTCTCCGGCAATAACCTCAGTGGAAGCTCCGCAAATAAGCTCGGGATGTACGCCGTCCATAGTACCTGGATTGCCGCTTTTCCCAATTGCTTTTATTCGTCCATCTTTAATACCGACATCGGCTTTGAAAATTCCACTATGGTCTACAACTAAAGCATTGGTAATTAAAAGGTCTACCACGCCTTCAGAGCGTGTAGCAGTTCCATTTTGACCCATGCCATCTCTTAGAACTTTACCTCCGCCAAATTTAGCCTCATCTCCGTAAAAAGTAAAATCCTTTTCAACCTCTATCCAAAGATCTGTATCTGCAAGCCGAACTTGATCTCCGGTAGTTGGACCATATAAACTGGCATACTGTTTCCGGTTCATCTCCATTAAGAATCTTCTCCTTTGAAACCTTTTGATTCTGCAAGCTCAGTTAATTCCTCAGGGTGAGAGATAGAACCATTTGTGAGATTATTTAATCCAAAAACCTCCCTTGTGCCACCCATCTCCACAAGCTCTACCTCCGTTTCTTCGCCCGGTTCAAAACGAACAGCGGTACCCGAAGGTATATTTAAATGTTTGCCAATACCAGCTTGTCGTGAAAATGCAAGGAACCGGTTAACTTCAAAAAAATGAAAATGAGATCCTACCTGAATTGGCCGGTCGCCTGTATTTAAAACTCTAATAATTAAAGTGTTTCTATTTTTATTCCCATGTATGCTTTTTGAGGCAAGGCGATATTCACCCGGAATCATTACAATTCCCCTTTCAGTTTATAGGCTGGTGCACAGTAACTAGTTTGACACCGTCAGGAAAAGTAGCTTCTACTTGAACGTTGTCTACCATACTCGGCACGCCTTCCATTACCTGTTCTTTTTTTAAAACTTGTTTCCCTTCACCCATTAATTGGGCTACGGATTTTCCTTCACGTGCACCTTCGGCTATGTAAGAACTAATAAGGGCAATAGCTTCGGGATAATTTAATTTGATACCCTTGTTTTTTCTTTTCTCAGCTAATTCGCCGGCTAAGAAAGTCATTAATTTTTCTTGTTCCATTGGTGAAAGTTTCATCCAGGCTCTCCCTTCAATGAATATTAATTATTTTGTGTAAGTATATCTGACATAAAAGTTGATATCGAACATGATGTTAATTTTTCTCACATACTTTTTTCGAAAATAGTTTTGGCTGGCAAATTCGTATCAGGTGATAGAACAAATGTTATTTGGTTATATCTAAAAATTTTGGAGAAATACTTCAGCATTTAAAAATTTTGGAGAAACCCTAATTTCGCAGTCTTTTTTTATTCCAAAAGGAAAATATAAGAAAAGAAAAAGCTTACTTAAATGTAAGCTTTTCTTACATAAATAAAGATAATCTTTTTCTGCTGTGTTACTTTAACGAACAGAGTGAAAAGGGGGATTTTATACGATGTCAGTAAAAAAGAGCGGTCAAGTGCTTTTTATGATTATGTTTACTTGTCTGTTTATTTTCATTGCGGGTTGTAGCACGAATCAAGAGGATTCAAGAGCTGAAACCCCGGACGATGAAGTTGAAAACACAGAGGTAGAAGACTCGGGTGAAGAGGTAGAAGTAGAGGATGATCAAATCCCTGTAGGTATTCTGCATTCACTAAGCGGAACAATGGCTATGAGCGAATCTTCAGTAAGGGACGCGGAATTGCTGGCCATTGAAGAAATCAATGAAGAAGGCGGAGTGCTGGGAAAAGAACTAGTGCCGGTAATAGAAGACGGAGCCTCCGATTGGCCGACTTTTGCAGAACGCGCCAGTAAACTTTTACAGCAAGATGAAGTTCCGGTCATCTTTGGCGGTTGGACTTCGGCAAGCCGTAAGGCGATGAAGCCAGTGGTTGAAAACAATAATGGCCTGCTGTTTTATCCTGTTCAATATGAAGGAATGGAATCATCTCCGAATATTTTTTATAACGGAGCAGCTCCAAATCAACAAATTATTCCAGCGGTAGATTGGCTGATGGAGAATAAAGGCGATGACATATTTTTATTAGGATCCGATTATGTATTTCCGAGGGTTGCAAATAATGCGATTAGATCTCAGGTGGAAGCTAAAGGCGGCACAATAGCTAACGAACAATATACACCGTTAGGACATACTGATTACAATACAATTATTTCCAGAATCAAAGAAGAAGATCCAGATGTGATTTTTAATACATTAAATGGTGATAGTAATGTTGCTTTCTTTAAACAATTGCACGATGCAGGGATTTCTTCTGAAGACATTCCGGTGATGTCTGTATCAGTGGCTGAAGAAGAGATTCAGGGTATAGGAGCAGACGTTATTGAAGGGCACTATTCAAGCTGGAATTATTATCAATCCACAGAAACACCGGAAAATGAAGAATTTGTTTCTTCCTTCAAAGAAACTTATGGTGAGGATCGGGTTATCGGAGATCCAATCGAAGCAGGTTACTTTATGGTTCATTTATGGGCAAAGGCTGTCGAAAAAGCAGGAACGACTGATGTGGATGCAGTAAAAGAAGCAGCTGATGGAATTACTTACGATGCTCCAGGAGGCACGGTGGAAATCGATGGGGAGAATCAACACGTAGCGAAAACTGTACGTATTGGTGAAGTTCAAAGTGATGGTCAGTTTGAAGAAGTGTGGAATTCTGGAGAACCTGTTGAACCAGATCCTTACTTGAAAGAATATGATTGGGCAGAAGGGATAAGTGAAGATTTAACGGATGAATAAAAAATAAGGAGGAACTATAGTGGAGGGAATTATAGCTCAAATTTTTAATGGTATTAGTTTAGGTTCCATTCTTTTATTAATAGCTCTCGGACTTGCAATTACGTTTGGTTTAATGAATGTCATAAATATGGCGCACGGCGAGCTGATCATGATAGGCGCTTATACTACTTATGTAGTTCAGACGATTTTTATTAATTATTTTCCGGAAGGACTTTTTGATTGGTATTTCTTATTTGCTATTCCGGCAGCTTTTATACTGGCTGCATTAATTGGGTTAGTGATGGAAGTTACAGTTATTCGTTTTTTGTATGGCCGTCCACTCGACAGCTTATTGGCTACTTTTGGTATCAGCCTTGTGCTACAGCAATTGGCACGGTCAATATTTGGGGCTCCCAACGTCGGGGTGCAAAGCCCGGAGCTGCTTTCTGGAGCAGTTGAAATTTTTTCGATGTCATTTCCGATTTCCCGGATATTTATTTTAATTCTGGTCGCTCTTTGTGTTGGCTTTATGTTTTATTACTTTTATAAAACCGGCAATGGCCGCCGTATACGGGCGGTAATGCAAAATCGTGATATGGCAGCAAGTCTTGGAATCTCAACCAGGAAAGTTGATGCAAGTACTTTTGCTATCGGAGCCGGATTTGCTGGAGTAGCAGGTATGGCTCTAACTCTTATTGGCCCTATTGGTCCTACACTTGGAACAGCTTATATCATTGATGCTTTCATGGTGGTTGTTGTAGGAGGAGTTGGCATGCTTCTCGGCACTGTAGCTGGGGCGTTGGGTATTGGAGTATTTAATACAATTTTCGAATACTTTACTGATGCTTCTATGGGGCGCGTGTTGATATTTGTTCTTATCATTCTCTTTTTACAATGGAAACCAAACGGTTTGTTTAGTATTAATACACGAAAATTGGATTAGTAAGCGGAGGGAGCGAGAAGAGTGGCAATATCTATTCTAAATAAATTGAGAACAAAAAAGGGGCTATTCTATTTATTAGCTCTACTGCTGGCTTTGTTGCCTTTAATGATGAGCAATTTTTATATTAATTTGCTGGGTCAATTTTTGGCATTTGCTATTTTGGTCATTGGGTTAGACCTGCTTTGGGGTTATACAGGAGTATTAAGTTTAGGTCACGGTATCTTTTTTGGTTTCGGAGCTTACGTTATGGCTATTTATGTGACTATTGAATCGTCTAATGGTGCAGTGCCAGATTTTATGCTTTGGAGCGGAATGTCAGAGCTTCCATGGATGTGGGTCATGCTTTCGAATCCATTTGCCGCTATTGCTTTAGCGATAATCGCTCCCATGATACTGGCATTTATCTTAGGTTTTTTCACATTTCGTAACCGTATTAAAGGCGTTTATTTCACGATTCTCACTCAGGCTTTAGTGCTTGTTACTGTAACCTTAATAGTTAGTCAGCAAAAATTCACCGGCGGGACAGATGGTTTAACTAATTTAAGCACTATTTTTGGATTTTCACTTTCTGATCCTCGCACTCAAACAGTAATTTATTTTATAACACTCGCTTTATTAGTTGGAATTTTCTTATTTTGCTACCGTTTAGTGAATAGCCGTTTTGGAAAAGTGCTTGTAGCTATTCGGGACGGGGAAAATAGATTGCGTTTTTCTGGATACAATACCTCCTATTATAAGATACTGGTATTTACAATATCAGCTGGTATAGCAGGGCTGGCTGGAATGATGTATGTATTGCAGATAGGCATAATATCACCTTCTATGATTGACATTATCCCTTCCATTGAAATGGCACTTTGGGTAGCACTTGGAGGCAGGGCTACTTTATTAGGACCGGTACTCGGAGCTATTTTAGTTAATACAGGAACTACATATTTCAGTGAAAATTACCCTGATTTATGGAATTACTTTATCGGTCTTGTATTCATTATAGTAATCGTATTTCTCCCTGGTGGTTTAATGTCCTTAGGTGAAAAAATTTCGAAAAAATGGAGGAATTTTAATGCAAAGCGAACAAATACAGGCACATTCCCAGAAAAAAATTCTTAACTGTAAAGATATTATCGTTAAATTTGGAGAATTCACTGCACTAAACAAGTTTTCTTTTCATATAGACCGAAAAGAAATACATTTTTTAATAGGACCGAATGGAGCAGGAAAAACTACTTTTTTAGACGTATTATGCGGTCTTACAAAAATAACTAAAGGAAAAGCAGTTTTCGATAATGACTATGACCTTAACGGAAAACCCGAATTTGAAATAGCAAGAATGGGAATTGGAAGAAAATTTCAGGCGCCGACTATATTTCCATATTTAACGGTGCAGGAGAACCTGGAGATAGCGATGAAACAAAATAAAAAGGTTTTTTCAATACTGAAAGCAAAAATGACAAAAAAGGAAAAAGAAAAACTCGACAAACAAATGGAAACGATCGGACTAACAAAACAAAAAACTTTAATTGCGGGGAATCTGTCGCATGGGCAGAAGCAATGGCTCGAAATCGGAATGGTCATGATGCAGGAACCTGAACTACTTCTTTTAGATGAGCCTATTGCTGGGATGACTGAAGAAGAGGAAGAAAAAACAGGAAAGTTACTGCAGGAGTTAAAGAAGCAATGCACGATAATCGTTGTTGAACATGACATGGACTTTGTAAGTAAGTATGCCGAAAGAGTTACAGTAATGCATGAGGGGGCCTTACTAAGCGAAGGTTCCATGGAGGAAGTGCAAAATAACGACAAAGTTAAAGAAGTCTATTTAGGCAGCAAGGGAGCTGTGTAATATTGCTACAATTGAAGGATGTAGAATCAGGCTACGATGAAAGCATGGTCTTACGGGATGTATCAATAAAAGTAAAGCAAAATCAAGTAATATGTATTTTAGGAAGAAATGGAGTAGGGAAGTCTACGCTTATTAAGACAATTATGGGCGTGTTGAAAGTTCAGGGTGGTACAATCGCTTTTGAGGATAAAGAGCTCACGAAAGCGAGTGCCACTATACGCTCTAAAGCTGGGATAGGTTATGTACCCCAGGGGAGAGAGATTTTCACTACTCTTACTGTTTACGAAAATCTATTACTTGGATTCGAGTCAAACCCTAATAAAAATAAAGAAATAATAAATAAAGTGTATAAATATTTTCCGGTTTTGCAAGAAATGAAAAACAGAAATGGGGGAGATTTAAGCGGTGGCCAGCAGCAGCAGTTAGCAATTGGACGGGCGTTAATTGCCGAACCGAAACTTCTTCTATTAGACGAGCCGGCGGAAGGTATACAACCAAATATTGTAGAGGATATTCAAAACGTAATTTTAGATTTAAAGAATGAAACGAAAACCTCTATGGTTTTGGTAGAGCAGGATCTGGGGTTTGCTAAGGCAGTTGGTGATTATTTTTATGTAATAGATCGTGGAACGGTGGTATTCGAGGGATCTGAACTAATAGACGAAAAAGTAGAAAAACATTTAAGCATTTAATATAAAAAACTAGAGTTAGCTTCAGACGAATGACATTTCATTCCGTCTGAAGTTTTTTATCATAAAAGCAGCAAAAAAGAGCACCGTTCAGTGCTCCTGTTAACCAATTTTTGTGTATGGATAAACGTCACGTATACGCCGGTAGTGGTATTCGCCTGCAGAATCAGAGGCCATCAGGCCGCGGAAAATATGCTCGGGTACGCCGCGGTAGTCATAGACGAGGCCGTCGGTGAATTCAATACGGAGAAGCTCACTGAAGGGATCGTAGCCGGCCTGTGCTAAATGGCTCGAATGAATGCGGTACATATCCATAGTTTTGGGCTCCTTTCGGAGGGTGATGAAGAAAACTCCCGGCTGCGGGCTTTGCTTACAGCGTTTTAATATCGGAGGATTCAAAATCATTCAGGCGGAACATGCAGTAGGCGAGGGTGAGAAATTCCGGAGTTGTCACGCAGGAATCCTGATTTTTATTGACATAGACTGACACCTTCCAGCCTGAGTTTTTAAACGTAATCGTAGCAACGGTTACTTTTTCGCACCGGACGATCAGCTGCTCGTGGCGGTTCTGGTAGATTTCAAGCTGTTCATTGTCAATGTGGCCCTTTACATGAAAACGAAAGTAAGGGAAAAATATTTGGTCGCGCAGCTCAATTTCATCTGCCCCGCTGCATGGCTGAAACATATAATGATAGCGGAGACGCCGGTGCATCTTACCTTTTTTCACACCCATGGCCATCCTTGTTTGGCCGTGAGTATCTTTAAACCGGTACGCGTCTCCGGTACGCATATGGTCTGTGTTAACGTCGATGGTTTTGGCGTCGGCACGCTCAAGCAGGCCGACCGTTTCCCCTCCGTGGTTGTAGACTGAAACTGAATTGTGGGAGGAAAAGAAAAGTATATCGTTAAAGATCCACTCCTGATTCTGCATAGATGCTGTCCCCCCTTTATGGTTCGCGCGGCATGCGCTAAACCACCCCGCTGTTTATCTATGTATGTGTACGCCTTCAAAAAGGGTATCGTTTCACTTATCGTTGTCATTATTTCCCGTTTTTGCCTTTAGGCAAACCCTGGGGAAAGAAGGAACGGCTGGAAAGCATCTAAAAAATTGTGCGATACTAAAGAAAAAGGAGGTCAAAAAATGAAGGCGGTAACCGAAGCATGGACCCGGGCATTAAAAGCACGGGAGGAGGACGCAGCCGTTCTCACGAACCCGGCTGATATTTACTATGCGAGTGGCTTTTACACAGACCCGCATGAACGGCTGTTGATGCTTATTCTTTTTCAGGAGGGAGAGCCGGTGCTTGTCTGTCCGGAAATGGAAAGGGCGCTGGTGGAAACAAGCGGATGGCACGGGAGCATTGTTACCTACACCGATAGTGAAGACCCGTGGGACATTGTGAAAAAAGCACTTCACACACAGATGCCGAACCCATTCCGGATTGCGGTGCAAAAAACCTATTTATCCGTTGCCCGGTTTGAAAGGCTGCAGCACATCTATCCGGGAGTCCGCTATACAGACTTTGAGCGGGTGATTGTGCAGAGTCGCCAGGTGAAATCGCCGGAGGAGCTGACGCAAATCCAGCACGCAGTCGATATTGCTGAACGGGCGCTTGAAATCGTCGCAGGCGGGCTCCAGGAAGGAGTGACCGAGCGGCAGGTTGTTCATCAGCTGGAAGAGGCGATGAAGCAGGAAGGAGCAGACGGGGCGGCTTTTGGTACAATCGTCCTGTTTGGAGAAAAAAGCGCTTATCCACACGGCGTGCCGTCAGAAGCACAGCTGCAAAAGGGCGACCTGATTCTGGTGGATCTCGGCGCACGGTACGGACGCTTCTGCTCGGATATGACGCGTACCTGGATATTTGGCGGAGCGGATAAAATTGCGCTGGAACGCCTCGAGCTCGTATCAGAAGCGAAAGCAGAAGCGATAAAGGCGTGCCGGGACGGCAGGCGCATCGGGGATGTGGACAAAGCCGCCCGGGACGTGCTGACAGAAGCCGGCTATGGTGATCATTTTATTACCCGTGTTGGTCATGGTCTCGGCATGGATGTGCACGAAGCACCGTCGATTCACGGCGGCAACAACAACCTGCTGGAAGCCGGGATGGTGCTCACCATTGAACCGGGCATTTATATTGAAGGCTGGGGCGGCATCCGCCTGGAGGACGATGTGGTTGTCAGCAGGCAGGGCGGGGAAATCATGAACCGTCTGGAAACGCTTTTAAGCAAATAGGAGCTGTCATACAAGAAGGGCCTGGACGCATATTGCGCCCAGGCCCTTTTCGTTGTTTACGTACGGCTGTACGTATCGATAAAAGCAGTCAGGGAACGGAATGTCTGCCGGGCGGCAGGCTTATCCATTTGAAACTGGTATTCGTGTTCAACCGGTGTTTCATCCTTGTCGTAAAAGATGTCCCGAACGGGCACGCGGCGGCTTAATAGGGCAGCGAGCCGGCGTCCCTGGGTGTCGAAGGAGTTTTTATTGCCGTCTGTAATAAATGTCGGGGCGAATTTTTCCGGCGGGCGCTGCAGCATCGATATTTCCGTAAGTGCCGGGGTGTCCTCCCAATTGTACGTGCCGATGTATGCCCATCCGATACGCTTGAACAGGAAGCGGTTGAACCACCCGAGCGGTGCGCCGGCGATCTGGCGAAGGTCATACGGACCGCAGAAGAGCAGCACGCCCTTAATATAAAGCGGATCAATATGCCGTCTTACCGGCACCCACGGGGAGTACCCCTCGTTCAGCTGGATGGCCGCATACTGGGAGACAATCTGTGCGCCGGCCGAGTCCCCGGCGAAAAAAATATTCGTCAGATCAATGCCGTAGTCCCCGGCGTGCCGTTTAATATAGCGGTACGCTTCATCGAGCTGGATTAATGGCGCCGGATAAGCGGCGGACGGGGCGAGTTCGTAATTAATGTTAATCACATTGTAGCCGGAGGCAGCCAGGTAGGTGGCGTATTTGGAAGCATCCTGCTTATCGCCTCCGACGTAAGCGCCGCCGTGCATCCAAAAAATGACCGGCGTTTTTTCTTCTTTTTTTGTCGTTAAAATAATATCGAGCCGTCCGTTACGGTATTGGGATTCGTAGTCAATATCCTGGTACTGGACCGTTTGTTCGGCTGCTTCGGCAAAGTCGGGAGCTTCAGTTTCAAGCCCACCCTTAAAGGCCTGTCTAACATACCAGGCGGCCGGTCGCGGTGAAAAGAACGCATAGGCAGCAGCTGCAGCGATCAGCCCGCAGGCGCCAAGGCCTGTCTGTTTGACTAGTTTGTGCATAAACATCTTCTCCTTGTATAAGTTTTGTAAACGTTAACTTCTACGTACGTTACTGTATTCCCTTCTCAGGAAAAATTTAGACATTTTATTATTCAAAAGAACGTTTGAATAAAAGAGTGAAAGTGGTATAATATAGTCAAAAGAAGGTTTGAATATAAAAGATAAAGAAACAGGGAGGAGAAACTATGTCACATGAAGGGCACAGCCATGATCACGGCACCACAAATCAAACGGCCCTGAAGTGGTCATTTATTTTAATTACCGTTTTTATGGTCGTCGAAGTAATCGGCGGCCTGTGGACGAACAGTCTGGCGCTGCTTTCTGACGCTGGGCATATGCTGAGTGATTCAGCGGCGCTCGGCCTCAGCTTTGCAGCTATATGGTATGGCAAGCGCAGCGCCAACTCATCGAAAACTTACGGCTACCGCCGGTTTGAGGTGCTGGCGGCGTTTATTAACGGTCTCGCGCTGATGGTGATTGCCGTGTATATTACGTATGAAGGCATTCAGCGTTTAATGGATCCGCCGTCTGTAATCAGTACGGGGATGCTCATCGTGGCCACCATCGGCCTGATCGTAAATATTGTTGTGGCCCGCATTCTTCACAGCGGGGACAATCATGATAATTTAAACGTCCGGAGTGCCTTTCTGCATGTGCTTGGCGACCTGCTCGGCTCGGTAGGCGCCATCGCAGCTGCGATTTTAATCATGCTGTTTGGCTGGAGCCTGGCTGACCCGATCGCCAGCATGATCGTTGCGGTGCTTGTTTTTATCAGTGGTCTGCGGGTGCTGCGGGATTCGGTGCACGTACTTATGGAAGGTGCGCCGGAAGGAATCGATACGAAGCAGATCAAAGAACAGCTGATGACCGTCGATCATGTCAAAGATGTTCACGACCTTCACGTCTGGTCGATTACGTCAGACTTCCCAGCTCTCAGCTGCCACCTGGTTGTTAAAGAAGATACGAGCCAGCAGGAGGCGCTGAAAAACGCCAATGAGCTGCTGCACAGGGAGTACGGCATCCACCATACGACTATCCAGATTGACATGGAGAACCGCGATATCTGCGAAGACACGATCTGTAACTAAAAAAGCCGCCCGGGTGAAGGGCGGCGGTGCATGACCCGGCCGTTACCGAACGGTCGGTTTCTTTTATTTAAAGGCACGCTTAAGCGCATGGATGATTGTAGTCCACGCCTCGAGTGCGGTTTCTTCATTGCCCATATGCGTAAATCCGTGGCTGGTCGCAGAAAATGGATAATGCTGCACCGGAACGCCGGCTTTTTCCAGGCGGTTCACGTACTGGGTTGCTTCTCTTGCGAGCGAATCGTATTCAGCGGTAATGACAAGCGCCGGGGGCAGGCCTTCGAGATGTTCGGCATACAACGGCGAGGCGTAAGGGTGACGGGCGTCCTGGGGTGTCTGCAGGTAGCTGTCGTTAAAAATCTGCGCAATGTACGGCGGGATGGCGGTCGAATACGCCGGTTTTTCATAGGGATCCGTCTGCAGGTCGAGTACGGGGTAGTCAAGAATCTGCAGCTTTGGGAGCCTGTGGCCGGTATCGCGCAGCATCATGCTCGCGGTGGCGGCAAGATTGCCTCCGGCGCTGTGGCCGCCGAGCACGTAGTTATCCATCTGCAGTGAAAGGCGTCCGGCTTGCGCGGTCAGCCATTCAACAATCTCAAACACCTCAAGCACCGGAGCCGGGAAGCGGGTCTTTGGTGCGAGGTGGTAGTCTACGTTTACCACCACACAAGCCGCTTCGGCGGCAATGTATCTGCACCAGCCCTGGTCTTCACCGGAGCTGCCCATCACAAATCCGCCTCCGTGCAGGTTGATATACACCGGAAGCTTTTTGGAAACGTCCGCGATCGGATAATAAATATGTACCGGCGTAGCTCCAGGGGTTGTTTCGACCAGGTAGGAGAAGGTGCTGACCGAATCCGCCGGCGGTGGGGTAATATACGACTGGGACTGCTGGCTGACACGTTTTTGAAAAGAGCGCAGCATTGCTGCCTGCGTAGACGTTTTCCATTTGGCCATAAGTAACTGCTTCCTTTCCTGAAAAGTATTAAAAATCATATTCCTGTTTTTAGGCAGAAATAAACAAGACACGCCTGCATAAGGCGTGCCCCGCTTTAAATTTCTTTTTCGCGCTGATATCCAAAGGCTTCAACAAGCAGCCAGATGCCGGTGAGGATGTGCATAAACATACCGACAACCGGGATATAGGCGACGACTGACGTAATGATGCCGAGAATGTTGCCGCTTTTCTTTTGCTTATCATAAATAGACGCAATAAGAGCGATAATATGGACGACAAGCATAATCTGCAGCGGCAGGTACCCTGTGCCGACAATAATGAGCCCGCCGATAATCGGGATACCGAGAAACAGTTCAATCCCGCCGGTGACCCATTTGAGTATCCGGGACGTTTCCATGAATGGTTGCCTCCTTTTGATGTGCGTATACCACTATACGTCCTTTCCCTGTAAAAGGTTTCGTTACGCATATAAACGCAAAAGGGCTGATTGCTATGGAGAATAAAAAATCAATGTTAAGATAAAAGAGTATATTATTATGTACCAATTTCCCCGTTTGATGCAGACGTGTGCTGCATTCTTCCGTATCAATTCCTGACGCGCTGTGAAGCAGCGTATGAGCTTTCCCTAATAAGACACCGTAAAACTATAAAACATAACGCATGCAAAGGCATGCGTCATGAAAGGAACGAAACATATTGGATTTTTTGGAAGCAAACGATGGAGTCGTTCTGCTTGTCGGTTTACTGCTGGTGGCCGGCATTGTTGTGGCTAAATTTTCGAACCGGCTCGGGCTGCCGGCTCTGGTGCTGTTTATTCTGATCGGCATGCTGATCGGAAGCGATGGCCTGGAAATCGTTTATTTTGATAATGCCGAAATAGCCCAGCTGGTCGGTATATTTGCCCTAGTGATTATCCTGTTTGAGGGCGGCCTGCAGACAAAATGGTCAACGGTGCGCCGGGTGGCGGTGCCGTCCATTTCGCTTGCGACCGCGGGCGTAGTGATCACCTCCTTGTGTGTTGGGGGCACGGCGTACCTGCTGCTCGACTTTACCTGGTATGAAGCGCTGCTTCTCGGGTCCATTGTCGGTTCCACTGACGCGGCAGCCGTGTTTGCTGCCCTGAAGGAGAGAAATATTAAAGCCAAGCTCGGGGCAACACTTGAAGCCGAGTCGGGAACGAACGACCCGATGGCCGTTTTTTTAACAATATCCTTTATTGAACTCCTTACAAATGCGGATGCCAACATCTGGATGCTCATTCCGTCATTTTTCTGGCAGATCGGCGCCGGTATTATTTTCGGTCTGCTGTTCGGCCGCTTCGCTTCGTTTGCGATTAACCATATCGGCCTTGAATCAAGTGGTCTGTACCCGATCTTTTCAGTAGCCTTTGCGCTTCTGGCCTACAGCGTGACGGCGGCCGTTGGAGCGAGCGGGTTTTTGGCAGTATACATAGCTGCGCTTGTAATCGGCAACTCGGAGCTGACGTTTCGCTACTCGATCTTTCAGTTTAATGAAGGCTTCGCCTGGATGAGTCAGATTCTGATGTTTATTATTCTTGGTCTGCTTGCTTTTCCGGGCCAGGTGTTTACGGCAGATGTGATGCTTGCCGGTATTGCGCTGTCCTTTGTCCTGATGTTTGTCGCACGGCCGCTTGCCGTCTTTATATCTACGGCATTTCTCGGCTATACGATAAAAGAACGGACGTTTTTATCCTGGGCAGGCCTGCGCGGAGCGGTGCCGATCGTCCTCGCAACGTTTCCGGTGGTTGCCGGTCTCGACAATGCCCAGCTGATTTTTAACCTCGTGTTTTTTATTGTGCTGACATCCGCGCTCATTCAGGGCTCGAGCATTTCCTACGTGGCGAAGCTTCTGCATCTGGTCGGGCCGAAAAAAGAAATACCGTACCACTCCATCGAGCTCGTCAGCATGGGCTCGGCCAACGCAGAAATGGTACAGTTTGAAGCGAGCGAGGAATCGGCGATTGTCGGTAAACAGCTGTATGAAATCAACTTTCCAAATGATGCAACTGTAAGCGCCATGGTGCGGAATAATGAACTCGTAACGCCGGGCGGAAATACCGAGATTCAGGAAGGGGACTTTCTGTACATTCTCGTTTCCAGACAGCAAAAGGACGATCTGCGGCGGCTGTTGAACCGCAAAAAGCACCCTGAGCCTAAGACGAGCCCTTAATAGATCGCTGCCTTCCAGATGGAGGGCAGCTTTTTTGTGAGGGAAGCGTTTGCACGAAATTTATTGATACAGCAAGCTTTCATTCGTTTTCATTCCTGCTGATTTGTATTAAGATAGAACACGTGCAGCTTCAGGAAAATAATGAAAGAACCGAGGCGAGACGGATGTCTATTATTGATATAATTACGCCGGTGTTTATGATGGCCGTGATGGTGGTCATCGGCCTTGTCACCTCTAAAATGATTGACGTTTCGGTGGAAACGCGCCGTTTTATCTCCTTTGTGGCTATTAATTTCGCGCTTCCGGCCGTGGTGGTATACAGTATTTTTCAGCTGGATTTCAACAGCTCCACCTGGGCGTCGTTTGCGATGATTTATGCATGTGCGCTCGGGCTCACATGGACCGGGATGGCTCTTGGCTATTCGATTGGGCGCTCGTTTCATTATACAGATATGGAGGCCCGCCAGCTTGCGATTGTATCGGGATGCGGCAATACCGGCTTTATCGGTATTCCGCTGATTACCATTTTGTTTGGCACCGAAGCAGGGTCGTATGCGGCGGTGTATGATGCCGGAACCATGACGAGCGTGTTCACGATTGGTATTCTGCTGTTGAAGCCGGGGCGTTTTTCGTTCCGGCAGCTGACGGCGATTTTAAATACGCCGTTTTTGACGCTTGTCTGTTCGGTGGGGCTGGCCTCCGCCGGTGTTATGCTTCCGATGATTTTTCTCGAAACGATAAATACCATTTCGGGACTGGCTGCCCCGCTTGCGATGATTCTGATCGGGCTTTTGATTCCGACGATCACGTCTGCGAACTGGAAAATGGTGAAAACCGGGTACAAGCGGTTTATGGGCACAGCCGTACTGGTGAAGGTGTTTACCGTCCCGACGGCGGCCTGCCTCCTGGTATGGCTGCTTCCGATTCCTGAGCTTCTCGGTAAAATTATTATCGTGCAGGCGTCGATGCCAACCTTTACGCTTGCTACCGTGTTATTTGAACGCTACATTCACGGCGGCTCCAAGCAGCTCGGTATCGTAGCGCTGATTGCAACAACGGTCATCAGCCTTCTGCTGCTGCCGCTTACCGTGTTTATCGCCCAGCAGGTGGCCTGATTAAATCTGAATAACGCACAAAAACACCGGAGCCGCTCCGGTGTTTTTGTATGAAGGCTATTCGTCTTTTTTAATGGCGCGACCCTGAAGGTCGTATTCGCGGTAGCCGGTGTTGGCTTTAAATAGTACCTTGTCGTAACGTCCGGATTCCGCTTCTTTGGAAACAAGCGTACCGATCCAGCCGCCAAGAAAGCCGAGCGGTACAGATACGATCGCCGGGTTGGTGAGCGGAAAGATTGCCTGGGCGGCAATGAATGCGCTGCCGTCAGGGTTCATGACGTTCGGGCTGATAATTACCAGGCCGACTGAGCTGATCAGACCAACTGCAATCGCGGTAATCGCTCCGTTTGTATTAAAGCGTCTCCAGTAAATCGTGTAAACGATAACCGGCAGGTTCGCACTGGCGGCTACACAGAAGGCGAGTGCCACGAGAAAGGCAACGTTTAAGTTCTGCGCGAAAATCGCAAGTGCAATGGAAAGCACAGCCACTGTCAGAGAAGCAGTACGGGCTGCGACTACCTCCTGACGCTCGGTCACCTTCCCTTTTTTAACAATCTGGCCGTACAGGTCGTGGGCAAAGGCACTGGCGCCGGAAAGAACGAGGCCTGCCACAACGGCGAGAATCGTCGCGAAGGCTACGGCACAGACAAAGGAGAACAGCAGATCGCCGCCGAGAGCCTGAGCGAGAAGCGGTGCAGCCATGTTTCCGGCCGGGTTGGCAGCGATAATGTCGGAGCGGCCGACAAAAATTGCAGCGCCAAAGCCTAAGCAGACAGTTAGAATATAAAAGATACCAACGATCCATGTAGCCGTAACAACGGAGCTCCGGGCCGTTTTTGCATCTTTAACAGTGAAAAAGCGCATCAGAATATGTGGAAGGCCGGCTGTACCAAGTACAAGTGCAATCATGAGGGACAAGGAGTCAAGCGGCAGTTTATCCTGCTGTCCCGGATTCAGGAAATTGGTTCCTGCGGGCGTCGCCTGGCCTGCTTCCCGGAACATGGCAATGACGTTAAAGTTAAACTGCCACAGCACCATGATGGAAATAATCAGTGTACCAATCATAAGTAGTACAGCTTTTGTGATCTGCACCCAGCTGGTGGCAGTCATGCCGCCAAACAGCACGTAGGTTGTCATCATAATACCTACCAGAATAACGGCCCAGATGTAAGGAATGCCAAACAGAAGTTGAATGAGAGCTCCTGCGCCGACGAGCTGGGCAATCATATAAAAAATAACGATGGTAATGGTACTGAAGGCTGCTGCCCCGCGGATTTTTTTCGCGTCGAAGCGGGCGTTCAGCATGTCAGCAAGCGTGTACTGGCCGAGGTTACGAAGCGGTTCAGCGACCACAAACATAACGACCAGGTAAGCTACTAAGTAACCGATGCTGAAAAGAAAACCGTCAAAGCCGTATAAGGCAATGGCGCCGGCGATCCCGAGAAAGGAAGCGGCCGATAAGTAGTCCCCTGAAATGGCGAGGCCGTTCTGCCAGCCGGTCAGTCCGCCGCCGGCCGTATAGAAGTCACTGGCCGAGCTGGTTTTTTTCGCTGAAAAGTACGTAATAACAAGGGTGAGACTGACGATTATTAGAAATAGTGTGATGACCGTTGCATTCATGAATGATCCCCCTTAGCTTTGCGTTCTTCTTCCTCGATGATAGCTTCGGCGTCTTTATCGAATTTAGCGGATTTACGTACGTAAAGAATACAGAGTGTCCAGGTCATGGCAAACTGTGCGAAGGCGAGAATCCATGCCCAGGTGATTGGCCCGATGGCCGAGTTGTTCAGCACGTCCGATGTAAGAATTAAAACCGGAAGAGCCAGGTAAAATAGCAGGAAGAACACCGTTAAGGGTGCGATAAATTTTTTCTTTTTTGACATGAGGTTTTTAAATGCAGGGTTTTCCACGGCTTCGGAATATTTCACCCCGCCGCCGGAGGTAAAGGTTTCGTTAGTTGCATCGGACTCTTTTTTGACAGCCATAGTTTATTCCTCCTTTTTCAAATAAAATTCAGTCAGCGTAAGTAAGATAAAAGTATCGACAGCAACGACATGCAGCAGAAAGGAAGGAGACAAATTAAACTTATAATATGAAAGCGCTTCCGTCAATCGGAAATGTCAGAAAAAATCCAAAATTGTTGCATAACAGTACCTTAGAAACTTAAATTAGTACAAAACTCCTAGTTAATAATTCCGGAGGTAAAAAATCTTTCATGAAAATAGGCTAAGACCGCGTTATTCGTTATAATAAATCATGAACGAAAGGACGGGGTTAATGTGTGGGAAAAACAGTTTGAGAGTGAAAAATGGATCAAACAGCAAATCGCCCAGTTGTACAACAGTGTGAACCAGGAGATGTATGATGTGGGGGTGAAAACGTTAAAGGTAGAGCTGTTACAGCACAAGTGTATTATTTTTGCGGAGCACAAAAGAGTGCCTGCGCTGCGGGCACTCGAACAGCGCAATGAGGCTTTGACCGGCCAGGTGGATGCGGCGTTGGTGGACGAATTTAAGAAACGCCTGCATCATCTGCTGATACAGGAGCTGGATCTGCCGGTACGTACTGTGCTGAAGGATTTTGATCCTGTATCGGGGGCAGCGGCGACCGTTATTTACTTGGAAGAAAAAACGCGTTAGATTATATGACATCTTTCCTTACAGGCAGCCTGGATATAAGTAAAATAAATACAAATAGTTAAGAAGAAGACCTGCTGTAGACCGGCAGCTCTTCTCTTTCCATCCAGACGGAAGCTTGATTCTTGTTAGACGAGGATGAAGAGGCCGGAGAAACGCAGGAGCAGACGCCTGTGCCTTTCTCCGGCTTTTTTTATAAAAGGAGCGAGATGCATGGACCATCTGCATGATATTATTCCGCAGCTTACTGCAGACGAAAAACAAATAATGGCGACGATTACGAATGTGGAAGGATCGGCGTACCGGAAGGAAGGCACAACCATGCTGCTAAAGGCAGATGGGGTTTCCGTCGGCATGCTGAGTTCCGGCTGTCTTGAAGGGGACCTCCATCACCGGATTGAAGACGTGCATGCTGAAGGTGCGCAGCTGGTTTCGTATGACATGCGGGGCTACGAAGAGCTTTCCTGGGGAGAAGGTACAGGCTGCAACGGAGTGATTGAAGTGCTGCTTGAACCGGTAAGGGAAGCACTGGCCGCCTCTATGCGCCGGATGCAAGAGGCCGTAAACCAGGGAGAAACAGTGCTGAGGTGGGCGACGACCACAGAGAGCGGGTGGTTCATCTGCGGCAGGGCACCGGATGGACAGACAGCGCAGCTGGCCGGGCAGGCAGCCACCATGAAGCGCGGAAGCGGCTGTTCTTCCATTTCAGACAGCCGGAATGAAAAGATATTTGTCCAGACGATCCGCCCGAGGCCAAGACTGTTTGTTTTCGGCGCCGGAGCGGATGCGCGTCCGCTCATACAAATGGCGGCGCGCTGCCGATACGACGTTACGGCTCTTGACTGGCGCCCGGCGGCCCTGGAAGCCGTAAAAAACGAGGTGCCGGAGGCCGGCAGGGTACTTGGATTTCCCCATGAATGGTGGGCAGAAACAGCTTTTCGCCCCGGAGACATGGCGGTGATTATGACTCATCATTTTGAAAGGGACAGGGAGGCGCTGACGCATCTTTTGCAGCAGCCAATGGCATATATCGGTGTACTCGGTTCAAAGACGAGAACGAAACGCCTGCTGCAGACAGAGACGCTGCCGGAGATGGTTACAACCCCGATTGGTTTGTCCATTGGAGCAGAAGGGCCTGAAGAAATTGCGGTAAGCGTGGTCAGCCAGCTGATAGCTCTTCAAAATACCGCAGCAACTAAAGAGGTGATGGCATGAAAACGGCAGTGATTTATTTAGCAGCAGGAAAAAGCTCCCGCATGGGCCACAATAAACTCGAAAAACCCTGGAGAAATACGACGCTCGGAAGCAGTGCGCTGCAGCAGGTGCTAAAGAGCAGCGCCGAGGAAGTTATTATCGTGACGAATCAGTCTGTATGGATAGATAACAGAATATTCGAACAAAACAAGCGGACGGTACGTCTGGCGGCCAGTCCGCAGGCAGTGAAAGGGCAGGCGTATTCCCTCCGTACTGGAGTGAACGAAGCGGTTCGTATCGGTGCGGAAGCGGTCCTCGTCGTACTTGCCGACCAGCCTGGCCTGACAGCAGAAACAATCGACCGGTTAATAGCCCAGGCCCGGACCCAGGCGTGCGATTTCGCAGGCATGTGGACCGGTCACCATTACCAGCCGCCTATGCTGTTTAAAGAACAGATGTTTGCTGCGCTGCAGATGGTGGAGGGCGACCGCGGGGCTGCTTCTATTCTGCGGACGGAGCACGCCTGGACAGGAAGCCCGTACACAGGCTTTCGGCAGGTCGAACAGCTGGACGTTGACACCGAGGAGGAGTACAGATGGATGCTGCACAGACAACAGTAACACCGGTGGTATGGATACCGGAAACGGTTCAGGAAGCCTTTGCTCTGTATCAGGAATTTCTCCCTGACGCGGAATGGATTGCCGGAGGTACATGGCGGCAGGTCGAACGGGAAAAGGGAAAAGCATTCGCCGGCAACGTGATTGTCCTTGAGCGTATCTTCGGACTTGCGTCTCTGCAGGAAGAAGAAAAGTACGTGCGCGTCGGTGCCTGTATGACACTCGAACAGTTAATACAGGAGGCGGTTATTTCCCGGGAAATACTGGGGGAGGCGATGCGGCGGATTGCTGCTCCGGCTGTGCGCACGCGAGGTACCATCGGCGGCAACATTATGTACGGACACGGAGACACCCTGCCGGCACTGATTGCGCTGCAGGCGGAGCTTGAAATCTGGAACGGGGAGTCATATGACCGTATTCCGGTGGAAGAAGCAGCTTCCTATGATGGGGTGTTTCTATTAACGGCTGTGCTGCTGCCAAAAACGCTGGAAGCCGGGCCGGAGGAAGTACATTTTTTTGAAAAAATCGGCCGCCGGGAAGCATTCACTGCCTCGCTCCTTGCCGTGAGCGGCTGCTTCTGCAGGCAGGGAGACGGAAGCGTGAGGGCGAGGCTTGCGTTAGTAGGCGGAAAAGATGCCCCGCTGCGGCTTCGTCAGGCAGAAGCATGTGTGGCAGAACCCGGGTGGACTCCGGAAGCGTTCTTTGAGGCGTTTGCAGCTGATTATCAGCCGGAAGACGAACCATTTTCTTCGGGAAACTACCGCCTGCAGGCGGCCGCCCACTTATTTTTGTCCCACCTGTGGCTCGACGATAAGGCAGAAAAGGGAGGCGTGCATAAAGCATGAAACAGCCAGAATATCAGCGCCGGCCGGACGCTGCACCGAAAGTGACCGGGGCCTTAAAATATTTAACCGACCGCTTTGAAGAAAATATGCTGATCGGGAAAGTACTTCGAAGC
Source organism: Marinococcus halotolerans DSM 16375 (assembly GCF_000420725.1). Classification (GTDB taxonomy): domain Bacteria; phylum Bacillota; class Bacilli; order Bacillales; family Marinococcaceae; genus Marinococcus; species Marinococcus halotolerans. The sequence continues at coordinate 75,553 of NZ_ATVM01000002.1, forward strand.
GAGTATCCGCATGCCCGTATTAAAAAAATCGATACGTCAGCGGCAGAAGCGCTTCCGGGCATTCATGCGGTGCTGACCCATCACGACGTACCCGGATTAAACCGCTTTGGCATCGTTACACCGGACCAGCCCGTGTTTTGTGAAGACAGAGTACGCTATACAGGGGATGCAGTAGCCGCAGTGGCAGCAGAATCAGCTGAAGCGGCGGATCAGGCGCTGGCCGCTGTAATAGTGGAATACGAGCCGCTGCCTGTGCTTGATTCGGTCGAGAAAGCACTGGATCCCGAAGCGGAGCTGTTGCACGAAGCCGGGAACATCCTGCATGAAGCTTATTATACACGCGGGAATCTGCAGGAGGGCTTTGCGGGATGCACCAGTATTGTCGAAGAAACGTATCAGCTCCCCCGTCAGATGCACGGCTACATGGAAACAGAAGGCGGGGTGGTGGTCCCGGAAAAAGACGGAGGCATTTCCGTATACATGGCCACCCAGCACGGATTCAAAGACCGTTTTCAGCTGTCGAGAATTCTGGACGCCCCGGAAGAGAAAATACGCATCATCTCGAGCCCGATTGGAGGCTCGTTTGGCGGCAAGGATGAGCTGAACCTGCAGCCGTACGGAGCGCTGCTGGCACTAAAAGCAGGCCTTCCGGTCCGTGTGCATAACACCCGGGAAGAGTCGGTGCGGGCAGGATTGAAGCGCCATCCGATGGCAATTACGATGCGGACGGGCGCTGATGAAAACGGGCGTGTCCTTGCACATGAAACGACGATTTATGCGGATACCGGGGCTTACGCGACGCTTGGCCCGGCGATTCTGGAATTTGCTGTCGAGCATGCGAGCGGGCTGTATCCGATCCCAAACATTGCGACTACCGGTGTTTCCGTCTTCACAAATAACGGAGTGGCCGGAGAGTTCCGTGGATTTGGTGGCAATCAGGTAACGTTTGCGCTTGAGGGGCAGATGGACCGGCTGGCTGAAAGGCTGGGAATGGAAGGAGCAGAGCTGCGCGCCAAAAATATGAGAAAGCCTTCAGATGCCGGGCCGCTCGGCCAGGAAATTGCTCCGACGGATGGTGGACGGATGATACTTGAAGACGTCACCGCCTGGCAGCAGCTGCCGCTGAGTAATGCGGGAGAAACTCCGTGGGTGAAAAACGGCCGGGGAGGCGCGGTCTCCATGCACGGAGGAGGTCTTGGCTACGGCCGGCTGGATCCCTCCGGCGGGCGGCTTGCCCTCACGAAGGAAGGAAAGCTTGAGGCCGCTTTTGGGTTTGAAGAATGCGGGCAGGGCATTGCAGCTGTAATTGAAACGGTGATGAAAGACACATTTTCCTGCCATGAAGAGGATATTGAAATTACGATCGGTGATACCAACAAAGTGCCGGTTTCTGGTTCAACCACCGCTTCACGCGGCACAGGTATGGTCTGGACAGCAGTGGAAAATATGAAGGACTCCTTTCGCAGACAGCTGCTGGCTGAAGCATCGAGAGTAACCGCGACGGCCGCAGCAGATTTATACCTGGGGGCAGGCGGTGTTCATAAAATAGGGACAGAGCCTTCGCTCTTTTTAAGCTACAAGGCGCTGGCGGAATATGTGCAGGAGGGCGATATTGAAACGCACACGGCATTTGATTTTCCGGTCACGCCGGATGAAATTGACTCGGGTCATTATTTGTATTCCTTCGGCGGTGTGAGTGCAGAGGTAGAGGTAAACCTGTTAACCGGCACCGTGCGGGTACTTGATTTGAAACAGTCTGTATCCGCCGGTCCTGTTATGTATCCGCAGGGGTACAGAGGACAGATTGAAGGCGGCGGCATTATGGCGCTCGGGTACACATTGATGGAGGACGCCGTAATGGACGAAGGGCGCTACCAGACGGAAAATTTCGATACGTACCTGATGCCGGGAGTAAAGGACCTTCCGGATAATGTGACGGTAAAGCCGCGTGAAGAAGTGATGGAAGGGGACATTCACGGACCAAGGGGCGTCGGGGAAATAGGGACAATTGCAGTGGCACCGGCGATTGCGGAAGCTATTTATCAGGCAATTGGAGCCCGTCCACATAAGCTTCCTGTTTCAAGAGAATGGGTACTACAACAGATTCAGCAAAGGGGGCTTCTGCCTTGGAACAAACCAGAAAAGATTCCCGGGGGATAGAACGCCGGCAGGGCAAATACGCGTGCACCTTCCATGTTAATGGAGAAGAGGTGAGTATCGAGGCTTCCCCCATGGACCGGGTCGTCGATCTTTTAAGAGACCGGATGCATGAAACAGGAACGAAGATTTCCTGTGGCATCGGCCGGTGCGGGGCATGTTCGATCTGGTTGGACGGCCGGCTCACAAGCTCGTGTCTGCTGCTTGCCTATCAGGTGGAAGGCAAGGAAGTAACAACGATCGAGGGCATAGGTACAGAAGAACGCTGCAGTATAGTACAGGAAGCATTTATGAACGAAGGAGGCTTTCAGTGCGGCTACTGTACGCCGGGCATGATCATGGCCACAGAGTCGCTGCTCAGGCATACGCCGGACCCGGATGATGAACAGATCCGGGAAGGGCTGTCCGGAAACATCTGCAGATGTACCGGCTACAGTGGTATTATCCGGGCGGTGAGGGCAGCCTCCGTCAATCTTCAGTAATCAGCAGGTCCGGGCATTCAGCCCGGGCTTTTTTGTTTCTGCAGAGACAGAAAAACCATACAAAAAGCCGGCGCTCTCAAGCATGCCGGCTTCCCCCTGTTATATGTCTATTTATGTTACTTTCCGGAGTGGTACGACGGTTTTGTACCTGCGTGATACGGTATCATACGCCTGCAGAAGTCTTCGCATCACTTCCACTTTCTTCTCCGAGTCGACGCCTTGATCCAGAATCGTACGGGATAACTCCATGAAGCTCTGATGCGGATCATCAGAAGATTCAAGCAATTCTACATAAAGCGTCTCATTTTTCTCCGACACTGTCATTCGCCCCCTTAACACTTTTTACACCATTGTCGAAAGGAAAAGTTCGTTACATCTACCGTACCACGATACAAATTTGGAAGAAATGCTAAATAAGTAACAATTCTAATTACAGATACTGTTCCTGAGAGAATTCCAGTTTGCTAAAAAGAACAGCAAACACATTACAAATTTGCAATTTGCAATAAAATACATGCTTTAAATGCTTTAGTATCAACACTTCACTGATTTAGAAGAAAATAGAAAGAGGTAACGATAAAAGCGGGGGCCGGGAGCCATGTCCCGCTTTCAAGAATAAAGACCTATCTTTTGTCGATCCGTATGAAAAGCATATGGACGTGTAGATAAAAGGTGAAAATACTGATATATAAGTGATTGTAATCTATCGTAATAAGGATATCGCTAGGAAAGCATTAAATATGCATTTAAAAGGACTATTTACCTGTTTTTACCTTCTTTTTTATCAGAAAAATCGATTGTTGTAGTTTATTTGTCCGCTTTTGACCGGGAAATAAGCAATTTAGTTAAATTGTGCAAAAAATTTACAAATATTAGTGCTTTAGAAGAGGGAGCTATAAAAGAATAACTCTGAAAGCAGATTCTTCAACGAAAGGATTCATATGAAAGGTATATACAGTTATAATTAGTAATTGAAACATATGAAAATATATAAAGAGTTAATTTCATCTTAACAGGTTTTTTCGCTTCCCAACCAGAATAACGCGTGCTAAAATAATTTTTGTGTGAAATTTTGGCGGGGAAGGGGGAGAAATAATGGAATACATCTCGATGGCTTCATTAGCCTGGTTTATGGGGTTTTTTCCACTGTTTGAAATTTATATTGCAGTACCTGTAGTGATGGGGGCAGGGTTTGACCCTGTATCAGCTGTGCTGTGGGCAGCCGTAGGAAACTTTATGGCGGTGCCGACCGTGACACTTTTTTACCGGCAGATGGAGAGAATCAGCTTTTTCTCCAACTGGATGGAAAAACTGGCTGCTAACCGGTTCCGGAGTAAAATAGAGCAGTACGGAGGCTGGGTTATCCTACTCCTGACGCCGATTGCGGGTGTATGGGCCATTTCTGTGATTGCTAAAGCCATCGGCATGTCAAAGCGGACATTGTTTCTCTCCACCGGTACGAGTATTCTAATTTACGGTATTGCTATTGCCGGATCAATGCAGCTTGGACTCGGCTGGTTTTAATATGTAACGGCAGAAAAAAGCCGGCAGCGCGCAATGATGCGGCTGCCGGCTTTTTTATAGTTAAATCATTTCTTCACGGCGGTGTTTGTTCCCGCGCCGGTTAATCTGCCAAATCCGGTACAGGTTGGTAACGACCACTTTTATAAGGGCGTACGCTGGTATCGCGAGAATGAGCCCAAGCAGGCCGAACATACTGCTTGCAAACAGCAGGACGAAAATGACGGTGACGGGGTGTACCTTCAGCACCCGTCCCATGACCTGTGGAGAGATCAGGTTGGATTCAAACTGCTGGATTACCACGACGCCGATAATAACCAACAGTGCGGTTACCGGGGACTGGAATAACCCGACCACTACGGCAGGTATAGTGCCGATGAACGGTCCGACGAACGGTACAAGATTCGTCAGCATGCAGATGATGCCGAGAATGAGCACGTAATCCAGACCGATAATCCAGAAAAGGATCATGGAAAGAATACCTACAATAAAGCTGACGGTAATTTGTCCCTGAATATAATTGGCAAGGGCGCGGTCCATGTCCTGTAAAATTTTGTGTACCTCCGGACGGTGGTCGCGGTCCACGAATTTCAGCATAAAACCAGGAAGCTTGTGGCCTTCGCGCAGAATATAGAAAAGCACAAAGGGAATAACAAACAGGATAACAAAGAAGCTGACAATGGCGCTGCCGATCGAAACAATCGTGGAGACAAGAGAATCGGTAATCGTGCTGGCCGAATTCTGGAGCTGGGAGCCAATGGAGTCCATGGAAATGTTATTTCCCTGCATAATCGGCTGTATAGCCGGATGGTTCTGGTTGTTCATGATAAAGGACTGTACCTGTTCAAAGTACCTTGGAATCTGATTGATCAGCTGATTAAACTGGCTGGCAATAATCGGACCGACCAGGTTTACAATCAGAACTATGATGCCAACAAGCACACCGTACAATAGCAGAATAGACAATGAACGGGGTATGTACTTGGAGAGAAGGGTCACAAACGGCCGGAACAAATAGCTTAAGATGCCCGAAATAATAATTGGTGCAGCAAGTGTTCCTACTAATACGAATAATGGCTGAAAAATATATTCTACCTGCCGGGCCATAAAAGCAATAGCTAAGACGACTAAAATGCCTAAACAGACACGAAACCATTTGTATTGATACATGTTTTACAATCACCACTCTTTTCTTAAATAGGGAATAGACGAAAATCAAGACGTTTGTACACGTTCCCTTCATTATACAGCCGGAAACGTAAAACTGGTTCATGATTTTTCAAAAACCTATGAAAACATAAAAAAACGCCCGTCCCGGAGGGGAACAGGCGCTGGAGGCTGTTTTACTGAGTGGCAGAAAGCTCTTTTAATTCTGGAGTGAGGACTTCTTCAGTATCGGGGTTAAAGAAGTGGCAGCGGTCCATGTTGAAGAAAAGATCAAGCTTATCACCGGCATGGATGCTGCTGTTCGCATCTACCCGGGCGATGACCTGCTTGCCGTTAACGCTCGTGTAAAGAATCGATTCGGCGCCGTTCATTTCAGAAACTTCGATATCAAGATTCAGTTTATTCTTCGAGGAAGTAGTTCCACCCATTACATGGTGGATGTCTTCCGGACGAATGCCGAAGGTTACTTTTTCATTTTCAAAGCCCTGATCGCGGAGAATTTGCATTTTGCTCTCCGGAATATCGAGCTTGTGTTCTCCAAGTTCAAGGGTCGTGCCGTTAATTTGTCCTTCCAGGAAGTTCATCGCAGGGGAACCAATGAAACCGCCTACAAAAACGTTCGCAGGGTGGTCGTATACTTCTTTAGGGGAGCCGACCTGCTGCACGACGCCGTCTTTCATAATAACGATACGGGTCGCCATCGTCATAGCCTCTGTCTGGTCGTGTGTTACATAAACAGTTGTACTGTTTAAGCGGCGGTGAAGCTTAATGATTTCTGTACGCATCTGCACACGCAGCTTCGCATCCAGGTTGGAAAGCGGCTCATCCATCAGGAAGACTTTAGGGTCACGGACAATGGCACGGCCAAGAGCAACACGCTGACGCTGACCACCGGAGAGTGCTTTTGGTTTACGGTCAAGGTAGTCTGTCAGTCCGAGAATATCGGCTGCGTTTTTCACACGCTGATCAATATCCTCTTTTTTGAACTTACGGAGCTTTAAGCCAAAGGCCATATTGTTGTATACGTTCATGTGCGGATACAGAGCGTAGTTCTGGAAAACCATCGCAATATCGCGGTCTTTTGGAGAGACATCGTTGACACGCTCATCTCCGATATATAAATCGCCACCCGTAATATCCTCGAGCCCGGCAATCATGCGGAGGGTAGTCGATTTCCCGCAACCGGAAGGGCCGACGAAAACGATAAATTCCTTATCCTCGACATCAAGATTAAAGTCATCTACTGCAGTAACGTCACCATCGTATGTTTTTGTAATGTGATTCATGCGGATACCAGCCATAATAAGTTCGCTCCTTTTGAAGAAGGTTTATGTGATCTGTTGTTTATATTAAAGAAAACGCTTTCAGATTAATATAGACAACCTGAACAAAGTTAACAAACGAAAGATTGTGCAACGTGAATAGAAAAGCGAAGGAGCCTTGGCCAACCGCGACAGGTACTTCCCAGACGTGCAGGGCAGCCTGCTGCCCGAAGTCGGCTGGAAAGTAACCCCGAGCGGTTAGGCTCCGAAGCTGGACAGAAAGAAAAGCGAAGGAAGCCGTTCAGAAAGAAAAGCGAAGGTTATTAAGGTTGTTCGACTAAAATCGCTACATCCTGTAGCAACGTCGAACTGACCCGCGTCGTGCGGGCCCGATGTTCGATTAAACCCGCTACGTCCTGTAGCAACATCGAACTGACCGGCCTCCTGCCAGCCTTAGCTACGCAAAAACCCGCCTTCGGAGTGAATGACCTGGCCGACGATCCAGTCCGACTCGTCCGACAGCAGAAAGGCGATTGCTTTGGCGGCGTCTTCCGGCTGTCCAATCCGGCCTTTACTGAATTTTTTTGACAGCTCTTTTTCCATGGCCGGGTCCATCCATCCAGTGTTGGTCGGGCCTGGGTTCACGGCGTTAACGTTGATATCATAAGGGGCGAGCTCGGCGGCCAGCGATTCGGTAAATGCCCGAACCGCTGCTTTCGTAGATACATAGGCGATTTCATTTACCATCGGTCCGAGATCCTGCCCGGAGGTCAAGTTTACAATTTTTCCGCTGATGCCAAAATCAATCCAACGCTGGGCGATCTTTGTGGTAAGCAGAAAAGGGGTACGCATATTAACGTAATAATGTTCATCAAGTGCTTCCCCGTTTAAACGTTCATAGCTGTCGTTGGCTGAATAGGCAGCGTTATTGACGAGCGCGGTCGGAAACAGCGGCAGTTCGTTCAGCTGATCGATGAGTTCATCCGCCGCGCCCGGATTTGAGAAATCGGCTTCGATATAATAAATTTCGATGCCTTGATTTTCGAGGTGGAGTTTAAATTCTGCGGCCCAGTCGATGTCAGAGCCCCAGGTAGTGAAAATAATATTCTCCCCACGCTCAGCAAGCAGACGGCATACGGCAGCACCGATTCCCTGGTCATGGCTTACTCCGGTTACTAGTGTTGTCATGGTATCGTCCTCCTTGAGCTTCTCTTCTTTTAAATATGAAGGAAAGGCGCCAACAAAGTAAACTAAAAACTAGTTTGCAGAAGAGGTTTTTTCTGCTAAAATAATAAAAAATGTTTGTGATCACAGATCACAAAGGAGCGAGTGCTGTGAATCAACCATCTTTGCACGTCTCAACGTTGCGTACAGAAGTATACAAGCTGCTGAAGCAGCAGATCATCCAGGGAGAGCGGCGGCCCGGGGAGAAGGTGACGATCCGGCAGATTGCCCAGGATTTCGGGGTGAGTACGATGCCGGTCCGGGAAGCGATTACGACGCTGAAAACAGAAGGGTTTCTGTTTGAAGAAAAGCGGAGTGTCTATGTGAGCCGCCTGTCTGCCAGTGAAGTCCGTGAGCTGTTTGCCATCCGTAATAAGCTCGAAGAACTGGCGGTGGCCTGGGCCTTTGAACAGATGAATGAAGAGAGTCTGCACAGGCTGAAGGAGCGAATCGCAGAGATGGACCGGTACGCTTTAGAACCGATGGAGTGGCGCAGACAGAATCGTTTGTTTCACCAGATCTGGTACGAGGCCTCCCGTTCCGAACCACTGGTAAAATCGCTTGAATACGTATGGAGCCGGATTGAAGCGTACATGAACATCTATACAAACATTGATTCAGACGTGCATTCGATCCATATGTCCCAAAAAGAACACAAGCAGATGCTTGCTCTGCTGCAGGAGAATAAACGCGAAGAACTGCTTCGGCTGAACGGAGAGCACGCAGAAAAAACGGCTGAAGCCATCATTCAGGCTATTTCCGAGGAGGATTCGATAAATGAATAGACAGGAAGCGTTTATGAATAAAAAACTGCGGCTTGAACCTACGATGAGCGGAAGTCTTTCGGGGTATACATTTGCAGTAAAAGACGTGTTCGCGATCCATGGCGAAAAAACATCTGCCGGGCACCCGGAATGGCTTCGAACGCACCCGGAAAACACGGCCACTGCACCGGCGATTGAACGACTGCTCCGAAGCGGGGCTGCGCTGGCTGGAACGACTATAAGTGATGAATTAATGTACAGCCTGCACGGTGATAACGTACATTACGGTATGCCGGTTAATCCGGCCGACCCGGAAGCAATACCGGGCGGTTCCTCGAGCGGCTCGGCTTCAGCGGCAGCGGCCGGCAGTGTCGATTTTGCCCTGGGCACCGATACAGGCGGATCGGTGCGCGTCCCCTCGTCCTACTGCGGCCTGTACGGCATACGCCCGACACACGGAGCCGTATCGCTTGAAGGCGTCGTTCCGCTCGCTCCAAGCTTTGATACCGTTGGATGGATGAGCAGAGACCCAGAGATTTTAAAGCAGGTAGGAGAGGCGCTGCTGCCGGCAGGAGAGGAAGCGGCGCCGTACCGGACGATCTGGTGGGAGGAGGAGTCGTGGGCCGATTATGCCGATGAACACAAGCAGACGCTTGGAAAAGTATTTTCCGCCGTGCAGGCGCAGGCAGAAACACTAAATGAAAACAGGCTGGCTGAAGATTCGCTCGCAGAATGGGCTGAAGTCTTCCGGCTGCATCAGGCGGTGGAAATTGGGGAAATGCACCGAGAATGGATCCGGGAGCACAACCCGTCGTTTGGGCCCGGTGTCCGGGACCGGTTTGCATTTGCTGCTGACACCCGGCGGGAGAACTACCCTCATATATTTGAAAAACGAAAGCAATTGCAGGACGAGGTGGAGCAAAGACTTGGAAGGGACACGGTGATGGTTATTCCGACTGTGCCCGGGCCGGCCCCGAAAATTCAAGCCGGAGAAGACGAGATCCAGGCGGTGCGGAAGCGTACGATGCAGCTGACCTGTATTGCGGGTATCGGCGGGCTGCCGCAGGTGACCATTCCAGTGGAAAGACCGGGGGAAGCCCCGATCTCAATTTCGATTATTGCAGGCCGGCACGATGACCGCCGGCTGCTGGCCTTTGTCCAGGATGTCGTCCGTCATCTTCAAAACAATGGTTTATAAAAGGAGCGATTGTCATGATTTCATTTGATCCGCACCATCACCCCTATGCGTCCTACCGCGCGCCAACGTACGGTAAAAAAGGCATGGTGGCCACCTCACAGCCGCTTGCTTCCCAGGTAGGTCTCGACATTTTAAAAAAAGGAGGCAATGCTGTGGATGCAGCCGTCGCTGTAGCAGCAAGCCTGACTGTACTCGAGCCGACATCCAACGGCATTGGCGGGGACGCTTTTGCACTCGTCTGGATGGACGGTGAGCTCCGCGGCCTGAATGCCAGCGGCTATGCTCCGGAGGAGCTTTCCATTGATGGGCTGTATAAGGACGGCTATGACGAGATGCCAAAACGGGGGCCGGTGCCAATTACCGTACCTGGTGCGCCGGCTGCATGGGCAGAACTGTCGCGTGCTTTCGGGAAGCTTCCATTTTCCGAATTGATCGCTCCGGCTGTGGCTTACGCTGAGGAAGGCTATCCGGTAGCTTCGACGCTCGCCACGCTGTGGGCATCTGCCTTTGAGACGCTGGAAAAAGAGCTCAATCCGACAGTGTTTGCCGACTGGAGCCGGGTGTTCGCTCCGGAAGGCCGCACACCGGCAGCAGGAGAGCTGTGGAGCTCCAGGGAGCACGCAGAGACGTTAAAAGAAATTGCTGACACAAAGGCGGAATCCTTTTACCGCGGGGACCTGGCGAAAAACATAGACGCCTACATGAAGGAGCAGGGCGGCTATCTGCGTTCCAAGGATCTGGCGCTGTACAAGCCGGAATGGGTAAAGCCGATCTCGGTGCATTACAAAGGCTATGACGTATGGGAGATTCCGCCGAACGGACAGGGAATTGTGGCTTTAATGGCGCTGAACATATTAAAGGGATACGATTTTCAGGAGCGCGACAGCATCAGCACGCTTCATCATCAGATGGAGGCGATGAAGCTTGCGTTTGTGGACGGGGAGAAATACGTCGCCCAGTCGGATGCCATGACCCGGAGCACTGAAGAGCTGCTCTCCGAGACTTACGGAGAGGCCCGGCGTGGTGAAATTGGAAACGAAGCGAAGGTGCCGGAAGCAGGGGACCCAAGCAGCGGAGGCACAGTGTATCTTGCCACTGCTGACGGGGAAGGCAATATGGTGTCGTTTATCCAAAGCAATTACATGGGCTTCGGCTCAGGAATGGTCGTGCCGGAGACCGGGATTGCCCTGCATAACCGGGCGCACAATTTTTCCATGGATGAAAAGCACGCCAATGGGCTGATGCCTGGAAAGCGGCCGTATCATACGATCATTCCCGGCTTTTTGACCAGGGGGAACGACCCTGTCGGACCGTTCGGGGTGATGGGGGAATTCATGCAGCCCCAGGGCCACATGCAGATGATTATGAATACCATTGATTTCGGTCTTCACCCGCAGGCCGCCCTGGATGCACCGCGGTGGCAGTGGAAGCGGGATACTCTGATTACGGTGGAGCCCGACTTCTCCAGGGCAGCCGCTCAGGCGCTGAGCCGGAAAGGACACACGGTAAAAATAGAAACAGAGTCTTCGAGCTTTGGCCGGGGACAGATTATATGGAGAGATCCGGAAACCGGAGTGCTCTGCGGGGGCAGTGAGTCCCGCACAGACGGCAACGTAGCTGCCTGGTAATAAAAAGAGAAGAGGTGGAAGTGATGCAGTGGAAAATTTTTCTGGCCTTCTTCCGGGTTGGCATTTTTGGCTACGGGGGAGGCCCGGCGTCGATTCCGCTTGTGCAAAAAGAAGTGGTGGAGCACTATAACTGGATGAGCGACGAGGAGTTCGGCGATACACTCGCGATTGCCAACACGCTGCCCGGGCCGATCGTCACCAAGCTTGCCGGCTATATCGGCTACAGCCGCGGCGGCGTTCTTGGGGCGCTGAACGGGGTGACGGCAATCATCGCCCCGACGGCATTGTTAATGATTTTGTTTTTCAGCATTTTATCCCAGTACCGGGACGCTTCGTGGGTGAGCGGACTTGCAAACGGAGTGCTGCCCGTAGTGACAGTGCTGATGGGGGTGCTGACCTGGGGATTTATTAAAAAATCCGGCGGCGACCTGGGCTGGACAAAGACGATTGCATTTATTATCGGAGCCGCTGTGGTGCTCGGCGTACTCGGCGTGCACCCCGCGATCGTCATTGCCGTGCTTCTGATTGCAGCACTGGTGCAGAAGGACCCCCCTAAACGAGAGGAGGACGCCTCCACGTGATTTACTTAGAGGTTTTTATGGCATTTTTTATACCGGGTATTCTCGGCTACGGCGGCGGCCCGGCCTCCATTCCGCTTATCCAGCACGAAGTCGTGAACCGGTATGAATGGATGAGCATGAGTGAATTCAGTGAAGTGCTTGCCATCAGCAACGCCCTGCCCGGGCCGATTGCCACAAAAATGGCCGGCTACATCGGATATGAAGTCGCCGGCTGGCCGGGGCTCGCTGCCGGTCTGTTTGCAACCGTCGCCCCGTCGTTAATTTTAATGATCGTACTTATGGGCTTTTTATACAAATACCGGCACTCCCCAAAGGTAAAACGGCTCACAGCCTACGTACGTCCGGTCATCGGGGTGCTGCTCGGCATATTAACGCTGCAGTTTTTTACCAACGCCTGGGAGGGCGCGGGCGGCTGGCAGACAGCTGGCATGCTCGTGGCAAGCTACCTGCTGCTTGAAAAAACGAAGCTGCATCCGGCGCTGGTCATTGTTCTTGCGATCATCTACGGCATTTTGTTTTTAGGATGACGGCTCTGGAGGAAGCACAGCCTGCATGGATAATAAAAACCCCTGAAAATAACTGTCTGTCCGGGTGATGCTCCATCCGGCCCGTTCAATGTGCGAACGGGTGGGACGGTCGAGATGGCAGCCGTCGCAAAAATGCTTCCATACCGGGGTTATACTTTGCTGAAGCCGGGCAGCCCCGGGTTGTGGCATCTGGACATGCTCGAGAAAATAAGCGGCAGCACCGGGTTTACATACCCGTTTTAATTCCTGCAGCACCTGGATTTGGTCCTCTACAGAACAGAGCACGATCGTACAGACAAGGCTGTCAAAGGTGTTGTCTTCAAAGGGCAGACGTTCAGCTGAAGCGCCGAGCGTGCGGATAGGAACCTGCGCGTGCAGCTGCGCTGGCAGAGACAGCAGACGCATTCGGTCATTTGGCTCGATGGCCGTTACCTTTGTGGCTGCCCGGTAGTAAGGGAAATTTGCGCCGGGGCCGGAGCCGATCTCGAGAACTTGGCCGGAAAGAGGTGGAATATGTTTTTGCCGGAGTGCATAAAGAAACTGTTTTTCCACGGGCTGCATGATCGGAGTATATAATAGAGGAAAGATGTTCATCGTACCGCCGCCAATCTTTGTTTTCTTATAGTATAACAAAACCACCCTCTGCCTGGCAGAAGGTGGTTTTCTGTATTTAAGAGGAGTGAAGGGAAGCATTCGGATGGGACACAATGCAGGTGACATTGCCATCGATCGTAAAGTCGGTCACGTGATTTGGTACGAGAAAATGGTCGCCCTTTTGGATTGGCGCACTGTCGGTCAGATTATCGACAGTGCCGCTGCCCTCAATGACGCTGCAGAGCAGAAACGGTGCTTCGCATGTGAACGAAGCGGTGCCGTGCACCTCCCATTTGTAGACGGAAAAGTAGTCTTCCTCCACAAAGGTAGTGACTTCTGCCTCGCCGTCGGACTCTACGGAAGGTTCCACCTTCGCATCCTCATGGGGGAAATGAGTCACGTCAAGGGCCTGCTGCAGATGAAGCTCCCGCTTGTTCCCTTCATTATCGGTCCGGTCGTAATCATAGACGCGGTAGGTGACGTCCGAGTTCTGCTGGGTTTCTAAAATGAGCACACTTTCGCCAATGGCGTGCATCGTACCGCTCGGCACGTAAACAAAATCACCGGGTTTTACCGGTACTCTTCGTAAAAAAGCGTCCCATTCGCCGGCAGCAATAAGCTCTGTAGCCTCTGACCGGCTGTCGGCGTTGTGCCCGAGGACGAGCTCTGCGTCTTCATCGCAGTCAATCACGTACCAGCATTCAGTCTTGCCGTATTCCCCATTTTCGTTCGCAGCGGCGTACTGGTTGTCCGGATGCACCTGTACCGAAAGATCCCTGGCTGCGTCGAGAATTTTTGTTAAAAGTGGAAAGCGGTCGCCTTTTAACGATCCGAACCACTCCCGTTTGTCCTGCCAGAGGTCCATGAGCGTTTTGCCTGCGTAGGAGCCGTTTGCTACGACGCTTGAGCCATTCTGGTGGGCGGCAAATACCCAGGCTTCCCCGGTTGATGCCGACGGGATATCGTAATGAAAATGAGTATGTAGTTTATTTCCACCCCAGATACGTTCCTGAAAGATTGGTTGAAAAAAGATAAATTGATCCATGTTCAGCCTCCGTTTATAGTGTGTCTCCTATTTAATATGACAAAGAGCAGAATGCTTTGCAATTCCTGCAAGAATGTTTATGAAAATCCGTACGTAAATTTTTCCGGCTTCAGCGGAAATACGACCGGCAGACCACCCTATTATAGGATATAGTAAAGGTATAGAAAACGGGAAGGAACAGGGCATGGTTGTAGTATCGCGAACTTCCATAAAGCATGTCTGCACTTTTTTATTGGCCAGCTCCGAATGTTACCGGCCGTGGTCCGTTCAAGATTCAGCCCGTTTGCGACTTCGTCTCAAGCCAGGCTGAATTTCGAGCCGTCCCAGCCGGTAATCAAACATTCTACGCTTTTCTTTTAAAAAATTTTCTTTTGACATTTTGCTGACACACAAACCACTTATAGTAATAAATGTAGAGGCCGCCACGGCTTATAACACTCCCGCGCCGCACCATGATCAACTTCTTAGAAAGCGGAGTGAAAGCCGGCTTCTGATACAGTTGCCACGTAAACGGCATCGAATCATCGTTTTCTTCCGCCCTGTATTTGCTGCATTGTCGAAAGGGAAAGTGTAACAAATAACTGGCACCTATGAAGAAAAGATGAGGATATGCAGCTTACTGGTTCCAGGACCTTAAATATGTTGACCCCCCTAGAACAACGATTGATCGTCCTGTAACTGCAGATGAAGCCGAAAAGCCATGTGGATACGATGGCCCTATGCAAACAATCCAATTGTGTTTTAGCTGGGTATTAATGCTCGGCTTAAGAGCTGCACTCACTCGGGTAGTGCACTCTTCATGGAATTACCCCCTAGATTCATATAGCTGTACGCCCTCGTTCCCCCGCGAGGGTCTTTTTTTTGTACCAGACCACAGGGAAACCCGTTTGTTCCTGGGCAACGTTGATTTATAATGAAAGTACATAGAGAAAGGAGAGAGCATCTATGAGCTCGATTCTTGTAATTGAAGACGAAACATCAATCAGTCAGGTGCTTCGGGCCTATCTGCAGAAGGCGGGCTTTGAAGTGACTCAAATATATGAAGGAAACGAAGCCGTGGAGACGTTCGACCGCGGAGCGTTTGATTTAGCCTTAATTGATGTCATGCTCCCGGGCCGGGACGGCTGGGCGGTGCTTGAACATATCCGGAACACGAGCGACTGCCCGTGTATAATGCTGACCGCCCTCGGGGACGTGGACTACCGTTTAAAAGGGTTCGACGGCGGGGCGGACGACTACATCCCAAAGCCGTTCGAAGGCGATGAAGTGGTGGCCCGTGTTCAGGCTGTGCTCCGGCGGAGCGGTAAAACTGTCTCTGCATCAGAAGAGGAACAGTACCTTAAACGGTTTGGAAGCCTGGTTATTGATGAAAAGGCCTACGCTGTAACGCTGAACGGTCTGCAGCTTGATCTGACACCGCGGGATCTGTCGCTGCTTATTTTTCTGAGCAATCACCCGAATCAGTTTTTTGACCGGGAGCAGTTAATTTCCCACGTGTGGGGCATCGATTACGAGGGTAGCGACCGGGCAGTGGACCTGGCCATCAAGCGGATCCGCCGGTCACTGAAAAACTGGCCGGTGGAAGAAGGAGAGATCAGGACGCTCCGGGGAGTGGGGTATCAGCTCAGTGTTAAAGAGGAATAAAGATAAAAAAGTTTCGCTGCTCCGTTACTGGACGACACGCTATTTTATTACGCTGTGCATCGGTTTAATTATCGTTGGCCTGATTTCATTTTTCTGGCTCCGTTCCTATAATCTTGAACGCGGACTGAACGTTACATCTTTTCTAGCGGATGAAATTTCGGATGATTTATCCGGCACAGAAGATAATTCGATTGGCTTAAACGCAGATCTTGCTTCATACGTGCGTGAGCGCCAGCAGGCATTTGATATTGAAACAGAGCCGCTTGTATACGTCGTGGATAATAATGGAAACATTGTATCCAATTCTTTATTCGGAAATTCGCTCTACCAGGATCCCGTCGTATTTCCGGATTCCTTTCTCGAGTCCGGACCGCAGACGGTTAAGGTGCAGCAGGGAAATCTGGAGCAGTACCTGGTTAAGTCACGTATACAGGGTGATGACGGGTCATTTGAAGGATGGGTGGTGATCGTCCAGCCGGCTGATTCACTGGTAAGAGTCGGCGGCCAGTACCAATTGGTCGGCATTCTGCTGGTGAGTTTGGCTGTACTGGGGTGGCTCACGATTTACATTTTATCCAAACGAATGCTCCGGCCGATCAAGCAAATTGCCGAAGCCTTTCAGCGTGTGAAGGAAGAAAAGTACGCCATTCATATTGATACCGAGGCGAAGGAGCGGGAGGTTGATGAGCTGGTTACCGGCTTTAATGATATGACCACAAGACTCGGACAGCTTGAAAGCATGCGGACCGAGCTGCTTGCCGGGGTCACCCACGAGTTAAAAACTCCGGTTACTTCTATCAGCGGGATGGTGCAGGCGGTCAAAGATGATGTAGTGACCGGCGATGAGGCGAAGGAATTTTTGAGCGTAACGCTGGCTGAAACAGGCAGAATGCGGAACATGATTGCGGATCTGCTTGAATTTAACACCTTCTCCTCCCAGGGCGTCCCGACAGACATGCAGCCATTGACGCTGGAGTCGCTGCTGAATGAGGTCATCCATCAATGGTCGATTTCTAATGATACGGACCGGCTGGATATTCAAAAGCTGTACGGTGAAAAAACGCACGCGGTTTATACCGACCCGATGCGCTTCCAGCAGATTATGGTAAACCTTTTGAATAATGCGAACCAGGCGATGAATAAGGAAGGGACGCTGATTATACGGTGTCGTGAAACAGAGAATCACATGGTGGCAATTGAAGTAATAGACAGCGGCATGGGTATTGACGAGGAGGAACAGCTGCTTGTATTTGAACGTTTCTACCGGGGAGAAAATAAAAAGTACAGCGTGCACGGCCTCGGTCTCGGCCTGCCGTTCAGTAAACTAATCGCCCAGGGGCTTGGTGGTGACCTGTATCTGCAGTCAAGCCGCCCGGAAGAAACAGTATTTGTATTTGAACTGCCGCAGGACGTGCCGGGCGAGGAGACCAATCGTGAAAAACAAACAGATGTAATGTAAAACCCTATGCCTGACTTCTTCCTGACATGTTTCACTTATAAGATGAAGTGAGAATTCACTCTATGTATAAAAAAGAGGTCGAACTGATGAAAAAATGGATGTATGCCATCATTACCGCCTGTATACTGTCGAGTGTGGTCCTGCCGGCCAATGTATCCGCGCAAAAAAGCGCTTCGGGCATAGAGCGGATGGGGACGGATATCCGGGAAAATGATTTAATGAAAAAGGCAGAGCGTTACGGTATCGTCACTCAAGATAAAGATGAACAGGCCTTAATTGATGAAGTGCTTCTGGCGGAATGGAAGAAAAAAGCAGCCGCTTACGGGGTGGACGTTACCGAAGAGGTGTCGCAGATGATGGCGGACGTGCGAATAAAAGAAATTATGCATGCCGCCAAAGTGCTTGGCGTTGATGCTTCAGGGAAAGATACCGAGGATATACTTGAAGAAATTTTAAACAACTATGCCGCTGAAGCTGAAGCAGAGGGACTGTATCCGTTTGAACAGGAGTTTTAAATGTAAAAAGCAGCGTTCTCCCAAAGGAGGACGCTGCTTTAATGCGGTTACGGAGTGTACGTCGGTTCAAACGTCGGCAGCTTTAACAAATTGTCTGTCGTTGACTGATCCGGATGGGTCCGAAGATAGGCAGGGGTGTTTGGATCTTCCGGGTGAACCGTGTCCACGCGGACTTTATCCCCGCCGTCTACACGGTAATAGTAATCCTTGCCTTCATCAATACTTGCGATCGCTTTTTCAATTGTTTCCTCGGTACCGTCCACCAGCTGTATATGCGTAATGTGCTCTTCCTTTTCCCGGCTGCCGCCTATATGAACGGCAGTAATTTGATAATCCATGAAAAGCCTCCTTTACTTATTCGTATACTATGCGTGTTTCCCGAAATATAAATTTTTAATCCGGGGTTTCTGTCTCAGAGCTTTGTTTACTAATGAAAAAAGACCAGGAGAGCTAGAAGCTCTCCTGGTCCTTAAAAAATATTTATGATAGCTGCCGGTTTTCCTGAAAATATGAATCAATTACTTCAAGTTCATCGTAAGGCACATGCTGATCGTTGATCACCTGATATCCGCCGAACCCAAGGCCGGTAATCACGATAAGGTCATCGTTCTCCGCAAGCGAGAGAGCCTTATGAATACCGTCCTCCCGGTGTTTTCTTTTATATATATTCTCTGCTTCGGGGTTATGAAAACCGGAAGCAACATCATCGACGATCCGCTGGCGGTTATACGGGCCGGGGTGATCGACAGAAACAATGATATGATCTGCTTTCCCGTCCACCGCTGCAGCCATTTTCGGGCGTTTGGCCGGATCCCGGAGACCGATTCCGGTAATCATGAGGATAAGCCTTTTATGCGGCAGGCTTTTAACTGTCTCCACGACAAGCTCCAGGGCGTCAGGCGTATGCGCGTAATCGAGGATAATCTGCTTTCCCGGATAATCGGAGACAATCTGAAAACGCCCTTCGGCCCCCTGAATACCTGGAAGAGAGCACAGAATTTCGGATACCGTGTAGCCGACAGCAAGACACGAACCCACCGCTGCCAGAGTGTTGGAGATATTATATTCACCAAATACCGGAGCTCTGGCTAAGTAGGAGCGTCCCTGTACAGTGAGCAGAAAGCTCGAGCCGCCTGCATCCGTACGGATGTTGCTCGCCATAATATCTGCGGAGCGGCGGATGCCGTATGTCCAGACCGGGCCGCCGAACATGTTTAAAATGTCCTGGGCCATGCCGTCATCATCAAGATTCACTACTGCCTGGCGCGACTGCTGAAATAATTTTAATTTTGCCCGTTTATAGTTTTCCATCGTTCCGTGAAACTCCATATGCTCAGATACGAGATTAGTGTGAACGCCCACCTCGAATTCGAGACCGTGCAGCCGTTTTAAATCGATAGCAATAGAAGTCGCCTCCATTGCTACTGTGCGTGTGCCTTCTTCATAAAATGAGGCAAAAATATCATGCAGGTCTGCCGCTTCCGGCGTAGTGGGGGTGGTGGGCTTAAACGGATGCTTATTATTTTGGGACCATACTCCAGCTGTTCCTATAATGCCCGCAGGCTCTCCTAAATTGTTCAGCATTGACCGTATATAAGCCGTAACGGTAGTTTTTCCATTAGTACCTGTTACGCCGAAAAGGTTCATTTTTTTGTGAATGTGGTGGTGCAGATGCGCCGCATAGTCAGCCATCGCTGTTTTGCTGTCCTCCACGAGAACGAATGTGACGGCTGGAAATGAAGCAGCATAGTGAGTGAGTGTATCGCGGTCGCTTCCTACGATGGTGGATGCGCCGTTATGGACAGCATCCGGAATAAACGTATGGCCATCGATATTTTTGCCCGGTATCGAGACAAAGCAGCCGTTTTCCTGGATTTTCCGGGAATCATAAGTGACATGAGTGATTGTCGATTCAGCTGGGCCGAAAACATCCTGAAAAGGCAGAGAAGTATTTTTTTCCCAGTTCCATTTCATCTATTTTTTTCTCTCCTTTCTGCTTGTAGTCACAACTACCGGGGCAGGAAGTATGTGTGATACCCCATTCCCTATCAAATGGATAATTAATCCTTGTTTCCTAAATACATGTTTTTTAAAAAGTGTATAAACTCCTAAAGAAAGGGCATACGTGCTACAATGCAGGCAGAATGATAGTGATAAGGAGAAAAAACATGAGAATATATACGATCGATGCTTTTACGAACGAGGTTTTTTACGGTAATCCGGCAGGCGTATGCCTGCTTGAAGAAACGGAGCAGAAGTCTGAGGCCTGGATGCAGCAGACAGCTGCAGAAATGAACCTTTCAGAGACTGCGTTTTTGGTTAAAAAGGGAGATGGCGAATACGGCATACGCTGGTTTACCCCGTCCGCTGAAGTGGATTTATGCGGTCATGCGACACTTGCCTCCGCGCACGTGCTGTGGGAAGAGAAGGAAGTGGCCGAAACGCAGAGGATTACGTTTCAAAGCGCGGGCGGGCCTTTGGCTGCTTTTCTAAAAGAAGGATCTATTTGGCTTGATTTTCCATCGGAGCCGCCGGAGCCTGCGCCTTTAAATGAAGAACTTCTAGAGGCGCTTGGAGTGGAGACGCCTGCCGTGGAGCAGAACCGGATGGACGTTGTTGTAGAGGTCGATTCCGAGGAGGCGCTTCGAAATATCGTACCGGATATGGAAGCATTAGCAGAGCATACAACACGCGGATGCATAGTTACGTCTTTATCGGAAGAGGAAGGAATCGACTTTGTGTCACGCTGCTTCTTTCCAGCCATTGGAGTGGATGAGGATCCGGTGACGGGCTCGGCGCACTGTGCCCTCGGCCCGTATTGGGCAAAACGGATGGCAAAGCAGCGCTTCACGGCCAAACAGGCGAGTAAACGAGAAGGGATTGTGGAGGTGGAAATGCACCGAAGCCGCTGTCACATCGGAGGACGTGCAGTAACTGTTATGAAGGGCGAGTGGCTGGCCTGATAGTGTCTAAAGAGAACCGAATCCAGAAATAAAAGCGGACGCCTGTTGACCGGGCGTCCGCTTTTATTTGGGCTTCGAAGATGATATGCCTTCCCATCGTTCAGCTTCCTCCATATGAATGCCAAACTGGTCGAGCGTGCGGTAGGCAATATGGTCGACAAGTTCATTGATATCCGCCGGCTGATTGTAAAAGGCAGGCATCGGAGGAGCAATGGTTACACCGAGCCTGGAAAGGGCGAGCATGTTTTCCAGGTGGATGGTGTTAAGAGGCGTTTCCCGCGTCATCAACAGCAGGTGCTTGCGCTCTTTTAAAACGACGTCCGCAGCGCGGGCAATAAGGTTATCCGCAAAGCCGTGACGGATGGAGGCGGTCGTTTTCATGCTGCACGGAGCGATAATCATGCCTTCGGTACGAAAGGAGCCGCTGGATATGCGGGCGGCCTGATCCTTCGAGGAATACGAAACGTCAGCCAGTGCCTCCACCTGGGAGGTGGTGTACGAAGTTTCAAGCGGAATAGTAGCCTTTGCCCAGGAGGATAAAATCAGATGGGTTTCGATGTCGGTAGATTTTAATATTTCGAGCAGACGAATGCCAAAAATGGCGCCCGTTGCGCCGGTTATACCAATAATTAATTTCAAAAAAGAACCTCCTTCATACAGGCCGTCGGAAGACCCTGTTCGCTCGTTTGATTGTATCATGAGTTAAAGTGGATACGCATGAAGAAGGTATTCGGGTCAGGAGCTGCAGCGTCTTTCGATTGCTTCCTTTAAACCATTAATGTCAGAAAATATACGTTTCATATGGAATAAATCACCTATTTTTAGTAATGATGCACAGAGAAAATAATAAATTTGTGTGATGATAAACAATGATCCGGTGCATGTATCTCCGATAAAATAAAATTAATCATTAAACGAATGAATAAATAAAGAAGTCATGAATTGTTCGTTTTTTATTTAGGAGGGAACTATTATGCAGGCACGGCAGGATCTGAGGCCAATTACTAATGAAAAAGAAAGAATCCTCGGCCCGAAAGCTTACGTGGCGATGTGGTGGGGTGATACCATCATGATCGGTACATTCATGCTCGGTTCGAGTCTGATTCCGCCGTTTGGCGACCTGAACCTTTACCAGGCAGGCGCGGCACTGCTTCTTGCCAATATTATGGCTGCTCTGTTGTTTTCATTAAATGGATATGTAGGGTGGAAGCACGGGATTCCGATGGTGGTCCAGCTTCGTTCGTCCTTTGGCCCGATCGGCTCAAGAATCCCCGCCCTTTTGCGCAGTATACCGGCTTTGTTCTGGTTCGGGATCCAGACGTGGCTCGGGGCGCAGGCGTTGAATCAGATTGCCTCGGGCTTTATAGGCTTTGAAAACGTATGGGTGTGGTTTTTCGGCTTTCAGGCGCTGCAGATTTTCCTTTCGGCTAAAGGCATTGAATCCATCAAATGGGTCGAAATTGTCGGCTCTGTAATTATAATGGGCGGTATCATCTACTTAATTTTCCTGTTCTTAACAACGTTTGGATTTGAAGTGCAGGCAGCCGCAAATGTGGACGGCTCCTGGGGCATTCCGCTCTGGCTGGCAATGACCGTTCTGGTGGGACAGTTTGCCGCTCTTTTAATCAACGTCTCGGACTACACAAGATACCTGCCGAAAAAGACAAAGACGTCCACCTATATTAATGCCCATCTTGTCGGCATGGTGCCGCCAAGCATTCTGCTTCCCTTTATCGGGATGCTCGGGGCGGCCGCGGTTGGCATCTGGAATCCGATTGATGTAATTTCCGAGTATATTCCTTCCACTGTCGCAAGCATCATTGTATTGGTTTTTATCGCTATTGCCCAGGTGACCACGAACTTAATGGCCAATATTATGCCCCCGGCGCTCGTGGCGATGGATCTGTTCAAAATTTCGTGGGCGAAGTCATGTATTATCATCGGCATACTCGCCACGTTCACATGCCCGTGGTGGCTGATGAACGCTGCTTATTTCACCACCTTTATTGCAATTGTCTCCGCCTTTTTAGGACCGGTGTTCGGCGTGATGATTGCAGACTTCTTTTTCGTGCATAAACGCAACTACAACGTGGCAGCGCTGTACGAAAAGAACAAGCTGTTTCAGGCTTTTAAAGGATGGAACCCGGCTGCCATCATTTCCATCGCTGTTGGTACTGGCATCTCCTTTATTAATATCGATGGCTCCTGGTTTATCGGCGGAGTGCCGGCGCTTTTACTTTATACTGTATTAATGAAATACTGGATCGCTGGGCACGAACCGTACGTTCAGGAAGGAATGAACCAGAGCTTCAGCGAAGAAGAGATCGGGGACGAAAAACCAGTTCCACAGTGGATAAAGGATTCGTAATACGAGGAAAAAGAACAGGCGACGGCCTGTTCTTTTTGTATTTAAATGCTTGTGTAAGTATAATTATACAATGAGAGGTGGTGAGCACATGAAAAAATATTTACAGGCAACCTATGATGTTAATTATGATACACAGAGCATTCAGCAGAAAGCGGCGGAATTGTTTTGTCCAGAAATGAACGAGAAAGAAAAAATAGAAGCTGCCTACCTATTTGTGCGTGATGAAGTCAGCCATTCGTGGGACATTCAGGGAGAAACGGTTACCCGGAGAGCCTCGGAGGCGTTGAAACACCGTGAGGGGATCTGCTGGTCCAAGTCGCACCTGCTGGCGGCACTTCTCCGCGCGGAAGGGATACCCTGCGGCTTCTGCTACCAGCGGTTAACGCTCTTTGTGGAACCGGCAGACGGCTACTGTATCCATGCGTTAAATGCCGTCTATCTTAACGAGGAAGACAGATGGGTGCGGCTGGACGCAAGAGGCAATAAACCAGGCATTGATGCTCAATTTTTTACCGATAAAGAGCAGCTGGCCTTTAGCGTGGAGAAAGCAAAGGATGAGCGGGACTACCCGGGGATATACGCGGACCCCCCGACAGAGCTTCTGGATGTTCTGGATCGTCACGAGGACCCGGTGTATATGTATCGGTATGCGCTTCCCGAGTCGTTGTCTGTTAAAATGAATTAAAGAGAAGCCAGTCCTGTAGAGACACAGGCTGGTTTTTTGTGCCGGGGGTTCCGTTCGGCGTGTATAGGGCTTATGATTTGTGGCATTCGGGTAAAATAAAAGTAGTTAAAGAAGCAGAAGCAGGAGGGGGAGTCTATGGATTACTGGTACTACAGACAGAACGAGGAAGAGCATGGCCCGCTGTCGAGTGCGCAGATGCGGGCGTTAATCGATGAAAAGCAAATTGGCGCTAAAACGCTGGTATGGTCGGAAGCCACCGGGGGTCGCTGGCTTTCGCTCAGCCGCACGATCCTCGCCGAAACGCTTATAGAAGAAGAGCATCCGGGCGACCAGGCGAGAAGTGCCTTTATCCGTGCTTCGACCCGGATTAATCAATATGTCGGGGAAGAAGGGTCGGCAGATTTTCATTTGAAAAATTTGTTTTCTGACGTGTTCAAGCGGCATACGAGAGAGGAAGCAGAGCTGGTGTTTATTTCCGGCACGTCTCTTACCACGCCAAACGAGCAGGAAATCCCACTTTCGTGGCCCAAGCCGTGGCTGTTTTCGCGCGTGCTTCTGGTGCTTGTGATAACATATTTGATTTTGTATGGATGCACGCTGTTTTTCGGCAACGTGCTGACTATCCCAGGCATGATCGCCATCGGTTCATTTGCTGCCCCTTTTGCGCTCGTTGTATTTTTTTACGAACTGAACGCTCCGAGAAATATCAGTATGCTGCGTGTGCTTCAGATGTTTTTCGTCGGCGGGGTGGCGTCGATTTTTGTCACGCTGATTTTGTATTCCTTTATCCCCATCGGTGAAATCGGGTTCTTCAGTGCTATCGTTATCGGCGTTGTTGAAGAAGTGGGAAAGCTGATTATTATCGCATACTTAATAAAGAAAACGCAGGTAAAATATATTCTGAACGGGCTCTTGATCGGTGCTGTTGTGGGGGCAGGCTTCGCTGCCTTTGAATCCGCCGGCTATGCGCTTAATTTCGGGCTGCAGTACGGAACCGGCGTAATGATCGATGTTATTTTCGAACGCGGCTGGCTGTCGATTGGCGGGCACGTGGTATGGGGCGCCATCATCGGTGCTGCTTTACTGCTCGTAAAGCGGGATGAACCGCTCCAGATAAAGCATTTGAGGGACCGGCAGTTTTTGAAAATCTTTATTATTCCGGTGCTGCTTCATGCAGTATGGGATATGCCGATTGCGTTGGTTCCTGACAGCCGTTTTGTGCAACTGATTTTGATCGCAGTGGCCTGGTATTTGATTTTGACGATGATCCAGGCAGGTCTTCGTCAGATAGCAGCCCTGCACACAAATGGAAAGAAGCCGGAACAGCCCGGAGAAGACGGACTCGAAGCCGATACGATGTCCCGGGGACAGACGATGTCACGAATGGGCCGGAAAGATAAAAAAGAATAAGGAGCGAACAGCGACATGCCGGAAGGACCAGAGATACGGCGGGAAGCCGATAAGGTGGAAAAAGCCCTGCAAAAAGGGCCGGTCATCGAGATGTACACAGCATTTGAACGATTAAAGGCTTACGAAAATCTGCTTTCAGGATCAGAGGTCAACGAGGTGGCAACAAAAGGGAAAGCGATGCTCATTCACTTGAGCAGCGGCTATACCATTTATTCCCACAATCAGCTGTACGGAAGATGGTATGTTAAAAACAGCTACACGTACCCGAAAACAAACCGCAAGCTTCGTCTGGCCCTGCACAATGAAAAGCAGTCTGCCCTGTTGTACAGCGCCTCGGATGTGGAAATTATGCCGACAGAAGAAATCGGGGACCACCCGTTTGTCTCAAAGGTCGGGCCGGATCCGCTCAGCGAGAAAGTAACAACGGAGATGATTGTGGAACGCGCTTTGGATAGGAGGTTTCGGAACCGGCGACTGACCTCCCTTTTGCTTGACCAGCACTTTATCGGCGGTATCGGTAATTACCTTCGCAGTGAAATACTGTTTGCCGCCGGCATATATCCGGAGAAGCGGCCGGCTGATTTAAGTGACGGGCAGGTCCACCAGGTGGCGGAAGCACTCCTTTTATTAATGAATCGTTCCTATAAATATAAAGGAGTAACGACCGATGAGACAGTGGTTGAGCGGGCGAAGGCAGAAGGAAAAACGTACAGCGAATACCGGCACTGGGTGTTTAATCGCGGCGGGCAGCCATGCCGGGTGGACGGGACGGAAATTATACGCTTCACTGCTGGTTCAAGGCGCTGCTACTACTGCCCGACCTGCCAGTCAGGATAAAAGCCAGAGCCGCCGTCACCTTCGTTTGAAAAAAAGGACAGCTCCCTGCATAATAAATATGTTATTAAACATAAGTATTTGCAGCAGTGATGGGGGATATGGTGGGGGAAAAGCAAACTAAACCGTTAAAGCTTGTAACATGGATTACCTTGTTAATTTCTACAGTGATGCTTATTGCGCTTTGCATTACCGGTATCATTGTCGCCGTGGATACGGCTGACGATGTCCGGGATCAGCAGGCGGAAAAAGCACTGAATATTGCCGAGGCTGTCAGCCGTTCACCGGAAGCAGCACAAGCGCTGCAGGCCGGCGAACAGGGAGGCAGCCTACAGGAATATACAAAAGAAGTGCAGGAAGCAACGAACATGGAATATGTGGTTGTTATGGATATGAACAGCGTGCGCTATACGCATCCCCGTGAGGACCGGATCGGTGAGCAGTTCGCGGGCGGTGATGAGGCGAAGGCGTTAAACGGCCGCACATACGTATCCACGGCTGAAGGGACGCTGGGTGTTTCCATGCGGGCGTTTGTACCGGTGATGAATGGCGGAGAGCAGATCGGTGTTACCTCAGTGGGCATTCTGACTGACAGCATTCAGGAAGACATCTGGGCAGATCAGCAGACGCTTGTTCTTGGCAGCGGTATCGGGCTGGCTGCCGGCGTGGTCGGTGCCTTCTGGCTCGCCCGCCGGATCAAAAAAACGATGCACGGACTCGAGCCGATTGAAATATCGCAGGTGCTTGAACAGCGTGAGGCAATTATGTCCTCCGTGCGGGAAGGGGTGCTTGCTGTCAACAGCAGCGGCACAGTGATTCTGGCCAACGACGCGGCCAGGGAGCTGTTTGCGGAAGCCGGTGCCGAAGAAGACCCGATGGGCAAGGATATATCTTATTTCTTTGCCGATTCTCTCCTGAAAAGAGTGCTGGAGACACAAGAGCAGGAGCTCGACCAGGTCCAGCAGCTGAACGACGTGGAAATTATCGTAAGCTGCATGCCGGTTGTTTCAAATACGACCCTGCTCGGAGCTGTGGCAACTTTTCGCAACAAAGACGAGCTGACACGGCTCGTCGAGCAGCTGTCCGGAGCCAGGACCTACGCAGAAACGCTCCGGGCCCAGTCCCATGAGTTTATGAACAAGCTTCACGTCATTTCGGCCATGATCCAGACGGAGTCGTATGAAGAGCTCGATGACTATGTGATGAGCATTTCAAGCAACTACCGCCAGGAGGTCGGATGGGTGACCGCGTATGTAAAAGACCCGGTGCTTGCCGGCTATTTAATGAATAAAATATCCAACCTGCAGGAAAACGGGATCGAAGTGGAGCTTTCCGGGAACGGAATGTGGCCGGCAATGGCCGATCCTGAATGGACCGACCATATGATCACGATTATCGGCAATCTGATCGATAATGCCCGTGACGCGATGAAGCATACGCCGTCTCCTCATTTATTTATGCATATTTACGAAGAGAACAGCTATCTCGGTTTTCAAATCGAAGATAACGGGCAGGGAATGGACGAGAAGACCCAGACAGAACTGTTTGCACGGGGGTATTCGACGAAGGGCGAGGGCCGTGGCTTTGGCATGTACAATACGAAGCGATCGCTCGAAACGCTCGAAGCAGAAGTGTTTATCGATTCCCAGCCGGGGGAAGGGACGGCCTTTGACGTGCAGATACCAATGGAGAAGGAGAACTGAAATGAGAGTATTAATGGTCGAAGATGACCCAATGGTAGCTAAATTTAACCGTATGTATGTCGAACGTGTTCCCGGGTTTGACGTAGCGGGGCATGCGGAAAACCTGACGAAGGCAAAAGAGATGCTTCAAGCAGAAGCGATTGATATCGTGCTTTTGGACGTGTATTTAAATAAAGAAAACGGCCTCGATCTTCTCGAGGAGCTGCGAAAAGAACAGATTCCGGTGGACGTGATTGCAATCACGTCGGCTAACGATACCTCTTCGCTGCAGCGGGCCAAACGGCTCGGCTGTACGGATTACCTGATTAAACCGTTTCATTTTGAACGTTTCCGGGAAGCGTTAATTAATGTCAAGGAATGGCAGAAGGCGTCCGGAACGAAAAAGGAATGGGGACAGGAGGATGTGGATCAGCTGTTTTTAGCCAACAAAGGCAACCAGGAGGAGCACGAGCTGCCTAAAGGCCTGACGACAGAAACCTTCCGGATTGTCGGCGAAGAGATACTGCAGCATGCGGGCAGTACCTTTACGACGCAGGGGCTCGCAGAAAGCACGGGGATATCGAGAGTGTCCGTGCGAAAGTACCTCGCTTTTTTAGAAGGAGAAGGGGTGCTTAAAATAACGATGAATTATGCGGGAAGCGGCAGGCCGCTGCAGCAGTACACGATGCCTCCGGAACAGGTGGAAATACTTAAAGACTGGATGGAAAAGTAAGGAAAACAGCTGGCAGTTTTGGTTATTTTGTTTACAAAAGTATGTGCTTACTTACAAAATGTATACAAAGAATCAAAACTTTATTATATTAGTCAGCAAGCGCTTTCAATAATCTGAAAAGTAAGAGGTGAGAAGGATGAAGAATACGGTTACTTCCGGCTGGAAATCATTATGGAATTCCCACCGGCAGACAAAGAAACTGCTGAATGTTTTTCAGACGGACCGGTCACCAACACGTCACAAGGAAGAAGAGATCCAGGACCCTTCTACTGCAGGCCGCAAGACCAGTCGCGGCGGAAATGATGGAGGAGGAAACGACGGAGGAGACAGTGGAGGGCAGGACCCCGCCTACAAACGTCCTCAGCTCGTAGGACTTATTTTAGGGCCATTATTATTTCTCATTACCATGTTATTTTTGGATCCTTCGGGACTCAGCTATGAAGGAAAAGCAGTACTTGCCACCACGCTTTGGATTGCCACCTGGTGGATAACAGAAGCGATCCCAATTCCGGCGACCTCACTTTTGCCGATTGTCCTTCTGCCGATTACCGGGGCACTGGACGGCGACACTGTCGTTTCTTCCTACGGTAACGATATTATCTTCTTGTTCTTAGGTGGTTTCTTTATTGCCTATGCAATGGAAAAATGGAACCTACATAAGAGAATTGCGCTGTTTATCATCGCGGTGATTGGTACAAGCACCAACCGGATTATTCTCGGCTTTATGGTTGCCACAGGCTTTTTATCCATGTGGGTATCCAATACAGCATCAACGATGATGATGCTTCCGATTGCGCTTGCGATTACGTATCAGGTATCGGAAGCCCTCAAGGAAGAAAAGGATTCCGAAAAAGAAGTAAAAAAATTCGAAAAAGCGCTTATTTTCGGTGTTGGTTACGCCGGAACGGTCGGCGGACTCGGTACACTGATCGGAACGCCGCCGCTCAGCATTCTGGCTGCACAGTCGGAGGAGCTGTTTGGGCAGCAGATTTCCTTTGCTCAGTGGATTATGTTCGGTGCGCCGATCGTAGCCGTTTTCTTATTGATCGTCTGGTTCTATCTGACCCGTTTTGTCTATAATATCGGCTTTTCGACTATTCCGGGCGGCCGGGACATGATTCAGGCCGAGAGAACAAAGCTGGGTGCGATGAAATACGAAGAAAAAATTGTTATGTCCGTATTCGTATTTGCCGCTGTGATGTGGATCACCCGTTCCTTCTTCTGGCAGGAAATAGTCGGAGTAACCGGTCTCAGTGATGGCGGTATTGCCATGATCGCCACCGTGCTGTTGTTTTTAGTGCCTGCCACGAAAAAGCAGGAGGATCCTCGGGTCCTGGTCTGGAAAGACTCCCGGGAAATTCCGTGGGGCATTCTGCTGTTGTTCGGGGGCGGTCTCGCGATTGCTGCCGGCTTTAGTAACACCGACCTTGCCGAATGGATCGGTAACAGCTTAACTATACTTGAAGGCGTAAATATCATTCTTGTGATTCTTGTGTCTGCTGCGCTCGTATTGTTCTTAACGGAAATTACGTCCAACACAGCGACAGGCACCATGATTATTCCACTGGTGGCCTCTTTGGCACTTGCGATTCAGGTTCACCCGTTCGCACTGATGGTGCCGTGTGCCATGGCTGCAAACTGTGCGTTTATGCTGCCGGTTGGTACACCGCCAAACGCCATTATTTTCGGGAGCGGGAAAATACGGATCATCGACATGGTGAAAAATGGTTTCTTCCTGAATATATTTGCGATAATACTAATTACGGCATTAGTCTACCTGGTTCTGCCAACGCTATGGGGCATCGATTTGACTACCGTACCCGACTCGTTCCGTAATAACTAAGGGGGATTCGTGATGAAAATTGTACAGGTAGAAGAGCAGGCGGTGCCGATCAAATCGGATATCCGTAACGCGTTTATTGATTTCAGTAAAATGAATGTCTCTGTCGTCGCGGTCAAAACCGATGTCATAAAAAACGGCAAACCGGTTGTAGGCTACGGGTTTAACTCCAACGGCCGGTATGCACCGAGTGGGCTTTTGCGCGAGCGGTTTATTCCGCGTCTGCTTGAAGCATCTGAGCAGGAAATGATGAGCGACGACGGCAGCAATCTGGATCCCTTTAAAATTTGGAGCATATTGATGACCGGTGAAAAGCCCGGCGGCCACGGGGAACGCTCTGTGGCTGTCGGGGTCATCGATATGGCGATATGGGATGCGGTGGCAAAAATTGAGGAAAAGCCGCTGTATCAGCTGCTTGCCGAAAGGTATAGCGAGGGAAGTGCAGACAGCAATGTTTTTGTATATGCCGCCGGGGGCTATTACCAGCCCGGAAAAGGAGTCGATGCACTTCAGCAGGAGATGCGTACGTATTTGGAGTCCGGCTATTCGGTGGTGAAGATGAAAATAGGGGGATCATCGATTGAGGAGGACATTCAGCGCATCGAAGCAGTCATTGAGGTGACCGGGGATCCGGGTAAGCTTGCGGTGGATGCAAACGGCCGCTTCGACCTGGATGAAGCGATTGCCTATGCGAAAGCGCTCGAACCTTATGGGTTGTTTTGGTACGAGGAGGCGGGCGACCCGCTTGATTACGCTCTGCAAAATACATTGAGTCGCTACTATTCCCATCCGATGGCCACTGGCGAAAATCTGTTTTCCATGCAGGATGCACGGAATTTAATCAGCTACGGCGGCATGCGGCCGGACCGGGACTACCTGCAGTTTGACTGTGCCCTCAGCTACGGTCTGGTGGAATATATGCGCACGCTTGATATGCTGGAAGCAAACGGCTGGTCAACAAGGAGATGCATTCCGCACGGCGGTCACCAGATGTCTCTCAATATTGCAGCCGGACTCGGTCTTGGCGGCAATGAATCCTATCCCGGCGTCTTTGAGCCATTCGGCGGATTTGCCGATGACTATCCGGTGGAAAATGGCTATGTGCAGCTGCCGGAGGTTCCCGGCATCGGCTTTGAAGCGAAAAACAATCTTTATACGCTGCTGCGCTCGGTGCTGCAGTAAAGGAAAGCCTGCATTCATCCTTTGATGAGTGCAGGCTGTTTCTATTATAGGAGCCGGTACAGGCTGGCGAGACCGAGCCCGCCCCCGATTCCGATCGTGGCCACGCCGAGTGGGAGATCGCCGTTTTGCATCAGCCGCATGAGCCTTGCTACAAGAATTGCCCCCGAAGCACCGTACGGATGCCCCTGAGCGATGGCGCCACCGGCTGTATTCAGCCGCTCAGGCGGAATGCCGAGCTGAAAGGCCGAGGCAAGCACCTGGGAGGCAAATGCTTCATTGCATTCCCATACGGAAATGTCCTGGACAGACAAGTGGTTCCGTGCAAGCAGCCGGCGTACAGCAGGAACCGGGCCAATTCCCGGCATAGTAGGATCGACGCCAACCGCGGCGGCATCGAGGATTTCAAGCGCAGGCACGAGTCCGTGCCGCTGGCAGGAGGAGCGGCTGGCCATCAGCGTGAGTGCCGCTCCGTCACTGATTCGGGAGGAGTTGGCGGCGGTGACTGTGCCGTTTTTCTCAAAAATAACGGGCGCACGGCGGATAATTTTGTTCATTTTTTCTGGAGAACGAATCTCAGCGTCTGCATGGACGGTACTCACCGGAATGATTTCCCGGGAAATATCCGTTTTTGCTGCTTCCTCCCACGAAAGCCTGTAGCTGCGTTCGGCAAAGGCGTCCTGATCTGCACGGGATATACTGTAGGCTTTCGCCACCGTTTCCGCAGCTTCTCCCATATCAGGATCTCCGATAAATTTGGGAGAAAAGCGGGCTCTTTCCTGCGTCGAGGAAACCGGGTAGGCTTCCGAGGCGAAAAAGGAGCGTTGCGGGGCCCGGCTTATGCTTTCGACCCCGCCGGCAAGAACGGTCTCCGCCGCCCCGGCCTGCAGGTGCCGAAATCCCTGATGCACAGCTTCAAGGCCGGAGCCGCACTGGCGGTCCACCGTTACACCAGGAACAGACCTGTCATAACCGGCTTCAAGCAGACTGAGCCGGGCAAGGTTACCGCCCGGACCAACCGCATTTCCCATAAATACTTCGTCAGCCGGTATCCGGTCGTTTATCCCGTGATGGAGCTGGAAATGCTTATACAGCGGCGTTGTCAGCTGTTCCGGCTCCAGCTTTGAAAACCTCCCGTTCACATGATGGATGGGGCTTCTTTTGGCGTCAATGATATAGACAGGTTCAGTCATCATTACCGTTCTCCTTTAATAAGGCTTCGTAATACTTCTGCGCGCGCAGCCGGTCGATTTTTCCGCTGCCTAGAACCGGCAGGCAGTTTGTCTGCAGGCATGCAGGCAGTTTATAAGCTGGCAGCCATTGGCGGCCATGTACATGCAGGTCGTGAGCAGTAACGCTTCCAGTATAAAGCGCAACGATTTTTTCTCCCTCGAAAGCATCAGGCACACCGAAAACAGCTGCCCGGTTAACATCCGGATGGCTCATGAGTATCTGTTCAATTTCTTCGGCATAAATATTTCGACCGCGGCTGACAATTTTTCCGCTCCGGCGGCCGGTAATATAAAGGAAGCCTTCTTCGTCGACAAAGCCAATATCTCCGGTGGCAACTGACCGCGGGTAGGATAAGGACTCGTCTTCAGCATACCCGCTGAATAAAAATGGGCTTGTGACGACTAATTCCCCGGATTCCGGGGGGGGACCGGCTTCCACCATGGGAAACAGGCGTCCGGTGCAGGAAGAGCTGACCTGTTCTGCGCGGTGGTTTAGGGCGCTGATAAAGCTGGTTTCCGCACTGCCGTAAAATTCATACAGCGCAGCCGAGGGAAAGCGGGCGAATATTTGTTGGTTATCAGCAGGAAACCATTTTTCTCCTCCCGTAATGATCAGTCTGACTGAGGAAGAGGGAGGAAAGGAGTGACTGAGAAGCCAGCGGAGCGTTGTAGGCACTGCGTACAATACGGTAATCTGCTGCCTGTCCACCATCCGAGCAAACACCCGCGGCGAGTGCCTTACAGGCAGAACCACGGTGTGGCCGTATTCGAGCATACGCAAGGCCCCGTATAAAAAAAGAGAGTGGGAAAGCTTTCCGGTGATCAGGACGCGTTCGTCCTCCTGAAATGGAAAAAGCTGCTCGTCCGCCTCAAAGCTTTTCAGCCAGGAACGGTGGCTTCGCAGACATACCTTTGGCGTTCCGGAGGAGCCTGACGTGCAGGCGCCGTAAAACAAATCGGTCTCTTCGCAGAACGCAGCAGGTGCAGACAGACAGGACTCCGCGCCGGTAACGGCTGCAAGTGCCAGGGAAGGCACCGGCAGCCCGTCGGCTTCATTGTCTGTGATAAAAAGGCCGGGCCTGGAAGAGGAAAGAAAAGAAGCTATCGCACCGCTTTCCAGCGTTTCATCCACTGGCACAGCAATGCCGCCTCCAGACACGATCGCAAAAAACATATACAGCTGCTCCAGTGGGTCCTGAAGCGCAAAGGCGATCTGCTTTTGAAAAAAGGGGCCGGCAGCTGCTTGCAGCTGACTCCGCCGGCGGTTAATGGTCTCATGCAGCTCCTGCCAGCTGATCGAACGAGCCGAGTATTCGACCGCCGTCTTTGCAGGATGAGAAGCGGCGTACCGGGCGATGGCCTGGCCGATCATGGAAATCCCCCCTTTTGGCGCTACAGCCTGATTTTGTGCTGCTTGTTCAGCCGGACTGCTACAAAGCCGGCAACGACTGCTTTAAAAATATCCCCCGGCAGAAAAGCGAGTGCCTGAATGGCGGCAGTGGTCCATGGTATGTTTATTAAAAACGACAAGTAGGTAACGCCGCCGGCATAAATGACAAGAATACCGCCGATAATATTAGCAAACAAGTACTTTGGAAACGATGGTTTCCTGAAAGAATGGGCGATCCAGCCAATGATAAACGCTCCGATCGGCCAGCTCAGAATGTAGCCGCCACTAGCGCCAAACAATACCCCGGCACCGCCCCGTCCACCGGAAAGCAGAGGCAGGCCTATCATTACGAGTACGACAAACAAGAGTATGCTGAGACCGCCGTATCTCGCTCCAAGCAGAGAGCCTGCAAGCATGACACCGAGTGTCTGCAGGGTGATCGGCACTGGACTGAATGGAAGCGGAATGGGCGGCACAATGCCTAAAGCTGCCATGATTGCTGCAAATAAAGCCGTATAAATAATTTTTTGTATACGCATCTATGTTCACCTCACTGATTTCTAAGGATAGAAAGAAATCAGCCATTTGTCAACTTGATTTTAAAAATGGTTTACGAAAAGTGGGCAATTTGTTAAATCAGTATAAAAAGTAAAAAACCCGGAAAGCCCGGGTTTTTTTATGCTGAAGTTGTCTTTTTCTGGCGGATGATTGGGACGAGGAAGGAAAGAAGAGCAACAATCAGCATACTGAGAGCAATCGGCCGGGTGAAAAAGACCGTTAAATCGTCGTTGGCAATGGTCATGGCCTGACGGAAGGATTCCTCCATCATCCCGCCGAGAATAAATGCCAGGATAAGCGGAGCTGCCGGGAAATTGTACAGCTTCATCAAATAGCCGATCACGCCAAAAGCAAGCAGTAAGTAAAGATCAAACGTGCTGAAGCTGATGGAGTACACCCCGATCATACTAAACATAATCACAAGCGAAATCAGCATCGGGCGCGGGATCAACAGCACTTTAGCAATGTACGGTATAAGCGGCAGGTTCAGGATCAGGAGGAACACGTTGCCAATATACATACTGATGATAACGCCCCAGAACAGATCAGGCTGCTCTTCGATTAACAGCGGTCCCGGCGGCACGTTCAGCACAAGCAGGGCACCGAGCAGGACGGCCGTCGTTCCGGAACCGGGAATACCGAGGCTGAGCAGGGGCACAAAGGCACCGCTCGTGGCGGCGTTGTTGGCCGTTTCCGGAGCGGAGATACCTTTAACCGCGCCCTTCCCGAATTCTTCCGGACGTTTGGCAATCTTTTTTTCCGTAATGTAGCCGATAAAAGAAGCGATCGTTGCACCGGCACCCGGGAGCACCCCGAGAATAAACCCCAGGAAGGACTGGCGGGTCATCGGGCCGCTCATATCTTTAAAGTCCTGTTTGGACAGCTTCAGGCTTCCGATATTGCCCTGGTTTTTAATTGTTTTTTTCCGGTTGACAATTAGGTTGCAGATTTCTGCGATCGCAAACAAACCGAGCGCGATTACGAGAAAATCAATGCCCTCAAGCAGATTTGAATTGTTAAATGTAAACCGCGTCGTCCCCGTCTGGCTGTCCATGCCGATGGTGACAAACATGAGGCCGAGTACTGCAGAAATAAGTGCTTTAATCGTCGAGCCGTCGGACAGACTGGCTATCGCGGTTAGCCCGAGCAGCATTAGGGCAAAATATTCAGGCGGACCAAACACAATGGCGACGCTTGCCAGAAGCGGAGCGAAAAGCATCAGCAGAACGACACTCACCGTACCGCCGGCAAAGGATGAAATAGCAGCAATGGCGAGCGCTTTTCCCGCCTGGCCGTTCTGGGCCATGGGGTAGCCGTCAAAAGCGGTCGCGACTGTGCCGGAAATGCCCGGGGCGTTCAAAAGAATCGAGGAGGTGGAGCCCCCGAAAACAGCTCCGTAATACACACCGGCCATAAGTACGAGAGCGACAGTCGGCTCCATGTTGTATGTCAGCGGGATCATGATAGCGATCGCGCTGATCGGCCCGAGCCCGGGCATCATTCCGATAAATGTTCCGGCGAAAACGCCGATCAGCACAAACAGCATTCCCTGTACACTAAATGCGACGCTGAGGCCGCTTAATATTCCATCAAATGTTCCCATGCGGTGAACCTCCTTTCTACAGCGGCAGAATGCCCGGAGGCAGACTTATATTTAATAACTGGGTAAAAACTAAATAAAGAGTTAGCGGGAAAACAATCGAGGTCACAGCGTTGACGATATGTTTCCGGTAGCCCATAAACAGGCTGCACAGAAAAATAAATATAGTGGAGGCTAAAATGAAACCAACAGGCTCTAAAAGAGTAATGTACAGCAGGATCATTACGCCTACACCGCCTAAGTAAAAAATATGCTGCCCGGCTTCCTTTCGTTTTTCCTGGTCTTCTTCGCTCTCGCCTTCCTTAATGAAGAATAAAAAGATGCTGAGTAAAATTAATAAAAAACCGGCGGCTTTTGGCATAGTGGAAGCAGTAAACATGCCTGTAGCAAAAGCGGGAATTTGAAAAGCCAGGTATAAATAAAAAATGGCAATGACGATGAGAATCATACTGATCATTTTATTTGCGGAACGAAACATACGTATCACCTCTTTCGGCTGCTTTTAATATAAGAGAGCCCTGGACGCAGAACGTTCAGAGCTCTTTCGGACGCTGTTACTCGCCGCCCCGGTCAATGCCTACTTCATCAAGCAGGTCCTGCATGGATTCTTCTTCTTCAGCCAAAAACTCTTCAAATTCTTCGCTGTCCATGTAGTTTTCTTCCCAGGCGTAGGACTGACGGGTTTCCTGCCAGTAGTCAGATTCACTGAGTTCCTTGAACGTTTCTTCATAATAAGCAATTTCGGCATCGCTCATATCCGGCGGCCCCAAGAAACCGCGCCAGTTGACGAACGTTTCTTCGATGCCCTGTTCCGTAGCGGTTGGGAATTCGCTGACCGTGTCACCTTCGAGCCGTTCTTCGGCTGTAATGCCGAGCACTTTAACATCGCCGGCTCTCACCTGCTCAACTGTCTCAGTGATGCCCGTTGAATAAACATCGGCCTGGCCGTTTAAGAGGTTTGTCAGGGCGCTGCCATCCTGGGCGGATACGTATTTGATGGTAGAAGGGTCGACGCCGGCGCCGGCTGCAATTTTGGCAAACTGCATATGGTCCATGCTGCCCGGGGAGGATTCGCCAACGACGGTAATGTCATCCGGATTTTCCTTCATGTCATCGAACAGGTCGTTCAAATCATCCCACTTAGAATCTTCCGTAACGGCGAACGCCCCGTAGTCGGCAATCATATTCGAAAGAGGAGTGAAATCTTCATAGCTGTATTCCGACTGTCCGTTCAGCGGCACGAGCAGAAGGGGAGGGGAGGCCACAAAGGAATACTCCGGGTTGCCTGCCTGGTTATGAATATAGGACCAGCCGTTTGCGCCTCCGCCGCCTTCCCGGTTGACTACGCCGATGCCCTGATCAACGATTTCTTCTTTTTCGAGGCCTTCAGCAGCTGAACGGGCCACTGTGTCCCAGCCGCCGCCAGCGCCGGCAGGTGCCACAATTTCAAGTGAGGAATCCGGCTCGTAGTTTTCTTCTTCGCCACCGCCGTCACCGCCGCCTGATGAGCTGTCCCCGCCTCCGCTTCCACAGGCGCTTAAAACGCTAAGCGAAAGTACTCCGGCACCAATCCAATATTTCGAATGTTTCATAATATGTAGCCCCCTTTTTTTATATTGATGTAAGCGTAACCAAAAAATGCTCAAATGTAACCGTTTACAATTTAAAATGTATATCTTTCGTTTATTGTATTTGTTTCATAAATGTCACGAACATAAATAAACCGGCTGCATGGTTTGGCTGCAGCCGGTGAAAGGTTTATTTTTTAAAATATCTGCGTTCAGGGCGGCCGACGATGCCATAGATGGGCCGGACCTCGATTTCGTTTGTGGATAACAAATATTTAAAATAGCGGTGCGCGGTGGTGCGGGAGGCGCCGAGGAAAAAGGCCATTTCATCGGCGGTTACTCCGTGCTCCGCCTGCTGGATATGGTCTTTAACCTGATCGAGCGTGAATGCATCAATGCCTTTGGGCAGATCTTTTTCTGCTTTGGTTTCTGCTGCGCCAGACGGGGCAGAAGAGGAAAAGTAACGATCAATCTCCTCCTGGCTGAGGTCCCCTTCAGGACGGGCTGCCTGCAGAGCCTGGAATTTTTTCAGCGATTCCTCAAGCCGTTTGGGAGAAGCAGGTTTAATAATATAATCGATCACACCCGAGCGGTAGGCCTTCTGCACATGCTCGAGATCGTTTGAAGCCGAAATAATAATAACGTACGCATCATGGCGGTCCAATATTTGCCCGAGGATGTCTGTGCCAAGCTGATCGGGCAGATAAATGTCGAGAAGTAGTACATCAACCGGCGTGTGCTCCATCGTCTCTAGCAGCTCCTTGGCGGTGCCGGCTGTGAATCTGCATGAAAATCCTTCAATTTGTTCAATCAGCTGTCGGTGAATATCTGCAATCCGAAAGTCGTCTTCGGCAATACCAACATGAATCATCAACTACCCCCTTGCGGCAACGTTTTGGGCAGGTAGACCGTAAAGTAGGCGCCCTGGTTTTCATTGTTGCCAAATTCAAGCATACCCTCTAGTTCGTTAATCGTTCTTTCAACGATCGAAAGCCCGTATCCTCTTGGCTGATCGCCGGATTTTGTAGAGGCCCCCTGGGAAGTAATATCTACCCCTTCCGGCAGCCCGGGCCCGTTATCGACCACTTCAAACATAATTTCCTCCTCCATTTCGGTGACAAAAAAAGTCACTTCCGGTGCCGGGCAGCCCACCGCGCTGTCGATGGCATTATCGATAAGGTTGCCTAAAATGGAGACAAGCTGAACCTTCTGAATGTGGTTTGGAAGAGTCCCCAGCCGGCTTTCGCTGTCAATGTGAAAAGCTGTCTTTTTCTCGGAAGCCCGGGCTGCTTTTCCGGTCAGAATCGCCTGCACGGTCGGGTCCTGAATCTGCTGGAAGACCACGGAGTGGGTTTTACGCTGCTGGGACGTTTCTTCTTCGACAAGCTGCACTGCCTCATCATATTTCCGGAGGTGAAGATACCCGGACAGCGCATACAGCTTATTCAAGTATTCATGGTTTTGCGAACGAAGGCTGTCCGAATAGCGCTGAATGTCAGAAAGCGTATTGGCCATCTGCATCATCTCCGTTTTGTCCCGGAACGAAGAAACAACTCCGACGAGCTGCCCGTCGATAGTGATCGGCTCCCGGTTAACGATGTAAGGAGCGCCGCGGAGCATTAATTCCTGATCGTATTCCGGCTGGCCGTGCTTCAGTACCTTTGGCATTTCCGAGTCCGGCAGCACGTGATGAATATTCTGCCCCTCGATTACCCCGTTAATGGCAAGCATGTTCCGCGCCGAGTCATTCATCATCGTGATCCGTCCGTCTGTGTCAATCGCAATAATGCCCTCCCGGATAGCGGTAAGTACACTTTCTTTTTCCTGGTACAGCTGGCCGATTTCATGAGGCTCGAGGCCGAACATGTCTTTTCGTATATTTCTTGAAACTGCCATACTGCCGATCACGCCCAGGGCGAGAAGGACGAGTGCGAGGACAAACAGAAGGCCAAAGCGTTCCCAGATGGCGGCGCGCACATCTTCAAGCAGAAAGCCGACGGAAACGATGCCGACAATGTCCCCGTCTTCATCGCGAACCGGAGCTTTGCCGCGAAGGGAGGGTCCTCGGGTGCCGGTGGCAGTGGATACGTAGGACTGCCCCTGCTCAAGCGCGCGGGCGTTGTCGCCGCCTACCATGGATTCGCCGATTTTCCATTCATCCGGGTGAGCATAGCGGATGCCCTCGGTATCTCCAAGGACTACAAATTCAGCGCCGGCCTGCTTACGGACCCGTTCAGCATAGGGCTGAAGCACAGAGCTTGGATCATCGGAGGCATACGCTCCCTGAACAACCGGGGAGCTCGCTATGTAGGTGGCTGTGCTTAATGCTTTATCTCCAAGCTCTTCTTCGATATCATTATATTCTAAATAAGCAAACACTCCGAAGGAGCTTATCGTAATAAAAGCGACAAGCCCGACGACGAGAAACATAATTTTTGTCTGCATCTTCATGTTCTTTCTTATAATGGGCTCCCTCCTTTCAGGAGAACGCTTTCAGAAAGTGCGTAACTATATCCTCCTATTTAAAAATACGGGTTGTTCAAAGAGTAGCATATCGAAGACAGAGCGGCAATTGCAGATAGGAGGGAGAAGATGGGTCATACCAGTATAAAAACATACGTCAGCTCGTTTGGAATACCGTCTGAACAAGTCTGCATCAGGGAGGGAGCAAAAGAGGAGTTAAAAGCTGACGACGTGGAAGTACGGATGCGTCTGTCTCCAATTAACCCCTCGGATCTCATTCCCATTCACGGCCGTTATGCCCACCGGGTGACGCTGCCGCTCGTGCCCGGCTACGAAGGTGTCGGGGTGATCGAACGGATCGGATCAGGAGTGAACAGGAGAGTGATAGGAAAGCGCGTGCTGCCGCTGCGGGGCGAGGGCACGTGGCAGACGCTGGTTCATGCGCCGGCAGCCTTAGCCGTTCCAGTGCCGGACAGCCTTTCCAATGAAACGGCTGCCCAGATGTATATTAACCCGGTGACGGCGTACATTCTTTTAACCGAAAAACTTAAAATTCCTTCCGGTGGAATGCTTGTCATCAACGCGGCTAATTCTGTAATGGGAAGGCTTCTGATTCAGCTGGCCTCCCGGATGAATATTCGCGTGGTGGGCCTTGTACGCCGAAAAGAGGTAATAAGCGAGCTGATGCAGCTCGGCGCAGAAAAAATAGTGGCAGCCGGGGATGGGGAAGAAGAGCACCGGCTGCAGGCTGCCCTGCTAGGGGAGAAGGCAGAAGCTGCCGTGGATATGGTCGGAGGAGGTGCAGGAGCAGCCCTTGCCCGGGCAGTTAAGCCGGGCAAAACGCTTTTAGCCCTCGGCCTGCTCTCGGGAAAGCCGCTCGACTGGCCATATATTACAGAAGTGCTGGGGGTGAAGGGAGAGATGTTTCATCTGAGGCACTGGAATGCCTCCGTTTCCAGCGCGCGCTTCCAGCAGGTATTTCGTACGCTGTTTCATATGGTGGAAAGCGGACAGCTCGTGGTTCCGCGTGCCGAGCATACGTATCCGTTCGGACAGGTGCAACAGGCGTTACGGGACTATGAAAGCGAAAAACTCAGCGGCGGCGGAAAAATAATGCTCGGCAGACCGTGACTGCCTGCTCTATACAAGAGCGGCTGTCCCGATTTATAATAAACATACTCAATCCAACAGAAACGGTGAGAACTTATGCGGGAATTTTCTTTTTATTCGACTCCCTTCGGTGTAAGCGGAGAAGAAGTACCATATGCAGCAATCGCGAAAGCTACAACAAGCAGGGAGCTCGTATCGGATCAGGAATCCGATGCCTTTTATTTTCGTTCGCTTGAAGCGGACGGTATTTTTTTGAACGAAGCCCAGATTGAAGCCGTACGCTTTGGCAGCGGGCCGCTGCTTGCGCTTGCAGGTGCCGGCTCGGGCAAAACGTCGGTGCTTGTCTGCCGGGCCGGCTATTTAATGGCGGTCCAGCAGGTGCCTGCAGAATCCGTTCTGCTGATTACCTTTACAAAAAAAGCAGCGGAGGAAATGAAAACGAGGGTAATGAACCTGCCGGGCGTCGGTGAAACAGCCAGCAATCTGCAGGTTCGTACGTTCCACGCCTTTTTCCTGCTTCTGCTCCGGCGCCACGGTATACGCCAGGAAATTGTTTCAAGCGAGCGGAAAAAGCAGCTGGCCGTTAAGCTTTTAATGAAGGATATGGGTCTTGAAGACGTCTATCAGCCGGAGGCCCTTTTATCCTTTCTGTCCTATCATAAGATGAACGACACCGCCGTCTCAGATCTTCCTGAAAAAGAAACGAGCCAGAAGCAGTTAAAACGTATCTGCCAGGCGTATGAAGAGTGGAAGCTCGAGCGCAATTATATTGATTTTGACGATATTTTAATGAAAGCCAAAGCATTAATGGACGAGGACCCGGCTTTTCTGCAGCAGCTGCAGGACCGGTTTGAGTACGTAATGGTTGATGAATTCCAGGATACCAACTACCTCCAGTACAGGCTGATACAGATGATTGTGGAAAAGCACCGCAATTTGTTTGTGGTGGGTGATGACGATCAGACAATTTATTCGTTTAACGGCGCCCGGCATGAATTCATTCTGGAGTTTGACCAGAAGTATCCGGAAGCACAGACGATTGTGCTCGACGTCAACTACCGTTCCCATAAAGCCATCGCCGGTCTTGGAAACGAAGTGGTGCGCCACAACAAACAGCGCAAAACGAAAACCCTGCAGGTGATGAATGCAGAGGCTTCGTCCCCGTTTTACTTTCGTGCTGCGTCCACTGACGAGGAAGCGGAGCAGGTGGTGGCAGATATGAAACGTGCTGTGGCAGAGGGAGAATGCGAGTGGCGTGATATGGCTGTGCTGCACCGGACGATCAGTGTCAGCCGTGCTATCTTTGAGCAGCTCACCGCCCAGGATGTGCCATTTGTGCACCATTCCCTCGGCAACCAGATGTTTTACGAGCAGTGGCCGGTAAAAGCCATGATGGACTACCTGCGGCTGAGCCTGAACCCGACGCTGGTGGAGGCGATGCCCGAGGTCGTGCCGACTTTATTTATCTCCCGGGAGCGCGGCATGCGGCATATTAAAGAGCAGGAAATATTTTCACCCCGCAGCGAACCGCTGCTTCATTTAACAGACATGCCGGGCATCCGCCCGTTTCAGCGTAAAAAAGTGGAGGAGCGTCAGAGCATGATTCAGAAGCTGAAGGAAAAACGCCCGGAAACAGCGATCCGCCAGATGAGGCGCCAGTTTTACGACGGCTATCTGGAGGCGGATGAGCAGCAGGTAAGCATGAAAAAGGAAACGTTAAAGGAAACTCTCGATGAACTCGAGTCCTCAGCCAAACGGTTTGAGAGCGTATCATCGTTTGTATACTTTGTCGACGACATGCTCCGCACGTTCCGCGAGATGAAGGAGCGCGAGAAGGACCCTGACGCGAACCACGTGTCGCTGATGACGATTCACCGG
This sequence comes from Marinococcus halotolerans DSM 16375, assembly GCF_000420725.1. Taxonomy (GTDB): domain Bacteria; phylum Bacillota; class Bacilli; order Bacillales; family Marinococcaceae; genus Marinococcus; species Marinococcus halotolerans. The sequence goes on from NZ_ATVM01000002.1 coordinate 118,814, forward strand.
GCCAAAGGCATGGAGTTCCCAGTTGTCTACGTCATTGGTGCCTCGGAAACGATTATGCCGCACGACTCTGCGTTAAAGGCTGACCGGATGAAGGATCTTTTATACGGAGAAAAGGCAGAAAATAAGCAGACCCAGGCTCTGGAGGAAGAGCGCCGGCTCGCTTACGTGGCGATTACGCGTGCGAAGCAGAAGCTGTGTATCAGCTCGCCGGCGTTTTACCGCGGCAAGGAGGTTGAAGTATCACGCTTTCTGCTTGAAGCCTTTCCGGGAGAAACACATACCGGGGAAAAACAGGAAACGGAAACCATCGAGGCGCTCGTTTGTGAAGAAGCGATGTGCCCTGCCTGGATACGTCTGTCCGAAGCGCCTGAGGAAACCGAAAAAGAATGTCCAATGTGTAAAGGAAAAATGGTGCCCGGCACCAAACAGGTCATTAAAAAGTAACTTCCGCGGCCAGCTCAGCGAAATAGTTGAATAATCACGCGGTGCAGGCTACGATAAGTTGAGAGATACTAATGTTTCTAAGGGGGAGCTAGGAATGGCAGACGAATCAGTAACATTATATGCATGGATTAACGGAAAAAGAGTGGACGCCGACGAATATATGGAAAGAGAAAACCCGGCCGACCCGCAAAAAATTGTGGCCTACGTGCCGAAAACGACCACAGAGCAGGCAGCAGAAGCCATCGAAGCAGCCCGTGCTGCTTTTCCTGCTTGGAAGGAAGTACCGGTGGACGAGCGGATCGAACGGATGGAACGGGCGATTCAAACACTGAAGGACCGCACGCCGGAGCTGGCTGAAACGCTTGCGGAGGAACACGGCAAGCCGATTTATGACGCCCAGGGCGAAATGGCGGTCTCGATCATGTGGATGGAATACGCCTGCCAGACGGTCAAAGAAACAATTGCCGATCAGGTGGACGAAGGCGAGGGCGGTAAAACAATCGTCCGGCAGGAGCCGATAGGCGTGGTGTCCGCCATCAGCCCGTGGAACTATCCAATTGCGCTGTCTACCATCAAGATTGCTCCGGCGATTTTGACAGGAAATACAGTCGTTTCTAAGCCGAGCCCGTTTGCTCCGCACGCGGTCAGCCTGGTGGTGGAAATGATTGCGGGTGAATTTCCGGACGGAGTGCTGAATCTTGTCCACGGAGAAGCTGAGGTCGGCGTAGAGCTTACATCCAACAAGCACGTGGATAAAATTGCCTTTACCGGCGGTACGGAAACAGCGAAGAAAATTATGAAATCGGCGGCGGATACAATCAAGGACATGACGCTTGAGCTCGGCGGCAACGATGCCGCTGTAGTACTGCCGGACTTTGACGTAAACGATGAGCGGGCAATGCGCCGCATGGTGATATCCAATTTCCTGACCGCCGGCCAGATCTGCATGATTGCCAAACGTATCTATGTACCGCGTACCCTGTACAATGAGTTTGTGGAAAAGTATCAGGAAGCAGCCAATAAATGGGTGAAAATCGGCAGTCCGTTTGATGAGCAGGTCACGACCGGCCCGCTCAATAACAAGCAGCAGCTCGATTTTGTGAAAAACCTTGTGGACAACGCGGCAGAAAAAGGCGCCGATGTTATTCCGCTCGGCCACATTGTGGATAACGAGCTGTTTGAACAGGGGTACTTCCTGCAGCCGACCCTGGTGCTCGGCGCTGACCAGCAGGACGACATTGTGAAAGAAGAGCAGTTTGGACCGACCGTGCCTATTGTACCGTACGATACGGTGGATGAAGCGGTAGCAATGGCGAACGACAGTATTTACGGCCTCACAAGCTCGGTGTGGGGAGAAGAAAATCATGCCATCGAAGTGGCAGCCCGCATTGAAGCAGGCACGACGATGGTCAATACCGCCGCTGTGCAGGGGCTCGATGTCCGCTATCCATTCGGCGGAGTCAAGCAGTCCGGCATCGGCCGCGAATACGGAAAAGAAGGCCTTCTCGGCTACGTCACCCCTCACGTCATCAATGTACCGAAAATGCGGGATCTGCCGTATATTCCCGAATAAACGAAATCAAGCAGCTGTCCTGGAGGCCTCCAGGGCAGTTTTTTATGCTAAAGTTTAAGTAGAGCAAAAAGCTTTGAAAAGGAGTGATCCGATGCGAACCATACAGGTCGTGCCGTGGCAAAGGAAGTGGCAGGACTATTTTTATCACGAACAAAAGCTGTTGGAGCTTGAAGCCGGCGGTCCAGAAGATCATATTCATCATATAGGAAGCACGAGCGTCCCGGGACTTGCGGCAAAGCCAATCATTGATATCCTGATAGAAACGCCGGGGCTTTCTTTGTGGCCTGAAGACCGTCTGGAAGGGCTCGGGTATACGGGGAAAGGAGAGCACGGTATTAAGGGAAGGGCTTTTTATTATAAAGGGGAACATGTCCGCCGCTTTCACGTGCACGTGTTTGAAAAAGAAAGCGAAGGGAGCGGGCGTCACCTGGCCCTCCGCGATTACCTCCGCTTTTTTCCGGCAAAAGCGAAGGAATATGAACTCATTAAAATACAGGCGGCGACCCGGCATCCGCACAGCCCGTCAGAATATATGAACGAAAAGCATGCCGTCGTGCAAAAGCTCGAACAGGAGGCTCTCTGCTGGAAGCGAACAGAAGAAGAAAACTGACAAAACCGTCCACAGACATATACACAATGGGGATGGTTTTCAGCTGGACTCAGGAAGTGAAGAGATCAGCGGAAGTATTTATCCACAGGTTTTGGTACAACCTAAAACATTATCGCCTTATTTCAGCAGCATGAACGAGGAATTAAGGGGTAAAGACGTAAAAAATCGAAGCGGCTGCTTCGATTGAAGGTATTGCTGGCAAATAATTTACTAAATTGAAAAACCGGCTTGTGGACAATTTTTGAAATAGTTTGGATATTATCCACAGCCGGACGGAAAGCGGAGTTCGATTGAAAGATGCTACTGATATAAAGCGGTGTGAATTTTTCTCATCAATCGTCCGGTACGTACCGGGTGCTCGGCAAAAGCAACATAGCCGTCCGGGCGTATGAGCACAGCTGAAAACGTTGGCAGCTTCCATTTGACGGCAAGATCGCGGCGGTAATCAAATAGATGGTGGATATTTGGCTTCGAGGCCCGGAGTATGCCCTTGCGCTGAACAACAAGAATAAGAATGGAAGGGCCATACTGCCGGCGCATCTCCTGGATGCTTTCGTCGAGCTGACGGAGCTCCTGCTCGTCTTCGATATAAAACAGGCAGGTGAACTGCTCGATGTGCAGAAAATCCATTACATCTGCGTGTTCTCCTTCTTCGGTAAGAACACGTGCCGGCAATGCCCGGGAGCCGGCCGGAATCACTTCTCCCCGGTGCTGGAATTTCGCAAACGAAGCCCTGTTCTGATAGCTGATGTCAATATTGGCGAGGCGCTGGGTCAGCTTTTGCTGCAGCGAACTGCTTTTGCTCAGCATACTTACAGGGTTCGCCAGGAGGCGTGGAATAAGAGTATGGGAGCGGGTCATCACCTGCATCGCCGTATTTGTCATTCGGATAGTCCTGCGTCCGACCGCGTACCGTTCTTCTTCATACGTATCGAGCAGAGCAGGATCCGAATGGCCGCGCAGCACCCAAGCCAACTTCCAGCAGAGATTGACCGCGTCCTGCATGCCGAGGTTCATTCCCTGGCCGCCAAATGGGCTGTGCAGGTGGGCAGCATCCCCGGCAAGAAACAGCCGGTTGTCCCGGTAGGCATCAGCCTGGTGGTGGGACGTCCCGAACTGGGACAGCCAGGAAGCATGGGGGAAATGTACCGGCTGCTGGGTAATACGCCGCACACTTTTTTCAAGATCCTCAAGAGGGAGATCGTCCCGGTGTTCACGATTCTGTTCGGCATGGTCGATGGTAATTACCCGGTACGTTTCATCACGGAATGGAAAGAAGGCAGCTACGCCGCGCTCGGTAATAAATGTGGAAATATCGTTGGACAGCGGAAGTCCTTCCACCGTGACATCCCCTAGAAAGTAGATCGTTTCATGCTTGCCGCCCGGAAAGGAAACGTTCATGTTCTCACGGACTGTACTGTGAGGCCCGTCACATCCGATCACATAGGAAGCGCGGATTAATTCCTGCCCATTTTCGGTGGAGCATTCAACCTCCGCATAGTCCCTGTACTGGGTAATCCGTTCGCAGTGGGTGTTCCAGTCGATAAACTGGCCGACTTCCCGGAGCTGCTTCTTTAAAATATGCTCCGTATCCGACTGTGGCAGCATAAGCATGAAGGGAAACGGGGTATCGAGCGAAGCAAAGGAGGCTTTGGAAGGTCTTTTGCCTTCCGGCTGAACAGCCGCATCAGTAATTGGGAATCCTTCCTTTAAAAAGGGACGGAGCGCCCCGATCAGGTTGAGCATTTCAAGGGTGCGCGCCTGGATGCCGAACGCTTTGGAAAAGGGAGAAATAGAGCTTTTTCTGTCTAAAATCCGGACGCGGATGCCGAGTGCTCTTAATGTATTGGCAGCAGTCAAACCTACGGGGCCTGCCCCAACAATGCATACATCGGTATTCGTGGTTTTCATGGATTCATCACGCTCCCTTCGTATACTTGTAGTATACCCTGCCGAGGGCCGCCTCATGCACATGTTGCCGACGGGGAGCGAACTGTGTTTGAATATGGGAAACTACTGCTTTCAACTGGAATTGAACCGACTTCACTCTTAATGAAGGAAAGGAAGAGGTTAATGTCATTCACTCACGATTTAAAGGAAAAGCTGCATCCGGTATGGCAGCAGAACCATACGCACCCGTTTGTAGAAGAGCTTGGACGGGGAATCCTCGATAAGGAAAAATTTCGTTATTTCATGGTCCAGGATTATCTTTATCTCGTGCAATATGCGAAATTGTTTGCGGTTGGCGCTGTTAAAGCCGAAGACGTCGAAACAATGGGAGCTTTTGCGAAGGTGATGGATGTCACCATGAATGAAGAAATGAGCCTGCACCGCCAGTACGCCAAAAAGTTCGGGATCACCGAACAGGAGCTCGAACAGGCAGAACCCGCCCCGACTACACTTGCGTACACAAGGTATATGCTGCACGAAGGACAGAACGGGGGCCTCGCTGAGCTGCTTGCGGCTGTACTTCCGTGCATGTGGAGCTACGCAGAAATCGGGAGAAAGCTCAGCACGTGGCCGGGAGCACTGGAGCATGAGCTGTACGGTGAATGGGTGCAGATGTACAGCGATGACGAATTTCAGCAGCTCGCGGACTGGGGCATCAGCATGCTCGACCGCCTGGCAGAAAACAAACCCGACGCGGAAAAAAGAAGGATTGAAAATATATTTTTAACGACTACCCGATTTGAGTATTTGTTCTGGGACATGGCGTACCGGCTGGAAGGCTGGCCGCAGACATGACAAGGCCCCCGGCGGACCGGGGGCTTTGTCTTATATTTGAGGGGAAAGCGTAAATACGCCAAACCATTCGTTTTCATCGGTCCACCAGTCGTTGGTTTCCCAGGAGGACTGACGGGCCAGGTGTATAAATTCCTCCGGAGTGAACTTCCGGCTGTTTTCTGTATGGATAGTCTCGCCGGCACGCATTGTAAACGTTTCTCCGCCGATTGAGAACAGGGAAGGCTTTTCGGCGCGCAGGTGCATTTCGATTCGTCCGAGCCGTTCATTATAAAAAGCTTCATGTTCAAAATCGCCGGTGTTAATATCAGCGTCAAGCTCGCGGTTCAGGCGGTGAAGCAGATTCTTATTAAAGGAAGCGGTAATGCCTGCACTGTCGTTGTACGCCCGGTGCAGCACGACTGGGTCCTTCTTCAAATCGACGCCGACCACGAGGCTGTCCTCCGGCTTCATGTGAGAAGCGAGCTTCTTTAAAAATTCCGAAGCCTCCTTTGGATCCAGGTTTCCAATCGTGGAGCCGAGAAAAAAGACAGCTGCGGGCTGGTTTCTATCGCTGTTTAAAAAAGACATCGTTTTTGTATAGTCCGCACATACACCCGAGACCTGCATGGCAGGCACGGCTTCCTTCACACGGGCTGCGGTGTCGTGCAGGGCGCTGATTGAAATGTCGACGGGGGTATAGCTTACTGCTTCAGAGAGGAAAGGAAGAAGGCAGCGAATTTTATCAAAGCTGCCGCTTCCAAGCTCGATAAGGGAGGCACCCCCGAGACTTTCAGCAATTTCTTCCCCGTAGTCGGACAAAACAGATGCTTCGGTCCGGCTGACGTAATATTCCGGCAGCCGGGTGATTTCATTAAACAGCAGGCTTCCCCGTTCATCGTAGAAATGCTTGGGGGGGATGCTTTTCGGTTCAGCAGCCAGCCCGGTGCGGACGTCTTCAGCCAGGGAGGAGAGCGAAGGCTTTAAATCCAATACAGTATAATCAGCCATGGCTATTTCTGCACCCCGTCCTTGGCAAGCCGGAGCCCGCTGAACTGCCACCGTTTTTCCGGAGGGAAAAAGTTACGGTAGGTGGAGCGGATGTGCGACTGCGGAGTCGCGCATGAACCGCCGCGCAGCACCATCTGGTTACTCATAAATTTTGCATTGTATTCTCCCATGGCACCCTCCGGCGGGCGGTTGCCCGGATACGGGGAATAAGGACTGCGTGTCCATTCCCACACATCCCCGTACGCATTGGGAGTCGACTGGAGCGGCCTTGGGTGATAGCTTTCAGACTCAAGAAACGTTCCGTCTGCTTCGGAGCCGCGAAAAGCATATTCCCATTCCTGTTCAGTAGGGAGACGGGCTCCGGCCCAGCGGGCATAGGCATCTGCTTCGTAATAGCTTATATGGGCAATAGGTTCATGAAGGCGCACTTCTTTTAAGCCGTTCATCGTAAAGTAAAACCAGATACCGCCCTGCTTCTGCCAGTAAAGTGGTGCTTTCCAGTCCTGCTCCTGGACAATGCCCCAGCCTTCGGAAAGCCAAAGCTCAGGGTCTTCGTAGCCACCATCTTCAATAAAACGAATATATTCTTCATTGGTCACAGGCCTTGAGGCGATAGAGAAGGCGTGCAGATAAAATTTATGCTCCGGCCGTTCATTATCAAAGGAAAAGTGCAGATTATCTGTTCCAATAGTTGTCAGCTCGTCTTCATAGGCGTGCCATTTCAGCCCGGGTGTTTCTCCCTGTTCCTCAAAAGATTCATTTTCCAGATAGGCAGGGTTAAGTGGATTCATCGAAAAGTTGAATTTTGTGTCGGTGACTAACAGCTCCTGGTGCTGCTGCTCGTGCTGGAGGCCGGTTTCCATTAATTCAGCGATCTCTTCATTCCAGGGGCCTTCCTGGAGAAAGCGTTCCATGGCCGCTTCCACATGACGCCGGTATTCCATGGTGTCTTCGGTGGTCGGCCGGGAAATCAGACCCCGGTACTGCTTCGGAAAGGGCTTTCCCTGTGTTTCGTAATAGGAATTGTACAAGCCGTTGGAGAATTTTGAAAACTCTTCATAATGGTCAGCATACGGCTTGAGAATGAACTGCTCAAAAAACCAGGTCGTGTGGGCGAGGTGCCATTTCGCGGGACTGACGTCTGGATGTGCCTGAATCATAAAGTCTTCTGTGTACAACGGTGCGGTCAGTTTCATTGTCTGTTCACGCAGGGACGTAAAACGTTCAATAAAGTCAGCTTTTGCAGCGTTTGCCTTTGCCTGTACGATAGGAAATTCCTCCTCAGCTAAATAAAATGGTGCATAAGTATATGCACATGAAGGTTAAATACCCGCTTCAAAACAGGGCAAAACAACGCGGACGGGCAGTTTAGCGAAAAAAAGGATGCCGGCCACGGCACCCCTTCAGATTGATAATTTATTAAGCTTCTTTCTGAAGCTCTTTTCCAGTGTGGTGATATACAAGCTCTTCGCTGATTTCCCGCAGTCTTCTTTGATTGGCTGTGGAATAGGAATCACTTGAAGAGCTCGTAATTCCTTTTTTCGTAAAGTATTTGCCGGTTACCTGAGAGCCGCGGGCCCCTGACGCAAGCGATACTTCCAGGTCAGCACCTTCTTCGGGAGAGTCACCGAACATGCTGGTGAATTTGTTCAGCCCGCGGTAAAAGGCATTTTTGTTATTCAGACCGAATCCGGTGGAGATGTTGCCGGGATGGAGCGCGTTCACTTTAATATTTTCATGGCGGAGTCTCTGGGCCAGGTCATACGTATACAGCAGCAAAGACAGCTTTGCGAGCCCGTATTGCTTCAGGCCGTTATATTTCTGCTCGCCCTGCAGGTTCTGAAAGTTCATTTTTGATAAGGCGTGGGCAGCAGAAGAAACATTTACAACCCGCCCGTCAGAGCTCTTGCGAAGAAGAGGAAGCAAAAGTTCAGTCAGATAAAACACCCCGAGGTAATTCAGGGCAAAGGTGCGTTCAAGATGCTCCTCTGTCCAAACGCGGGAAGAGTAGACAGCACCGGCATTATTAACCAGGGCGTCAAGCTGGCCGTACTCTCTTGCTACATTTTCTGCGAGCATCTCGATCTCGTGAAGAAGGGAAAGGTCAGTCTGATAAAAATGAAGTTTCGCATTTCCGGTTTTCTGTTCCAGTTCGGTAATGAGCTCTTCGCATTTCCATTCCTTGCGTCCTACCAGCAATAAGGTATGCCCTTCAGCCGCCAGTTTTTCTGCAACGATTCTGCCGATGCCATTTGTAGCGCCGGTCAGCAGGATAGTTCTTTGATTTTCTGCATGGTTTTCCATCAATGAAGGCCTCCCTTAATCATCAAACGTAAAGGAGCAGCGCTTCCTGAAAAGAAGCGTCTGCTCCGCCGGTACTGTTATTGTCTAGCGCGTACCCAGTTGATCAAACCACCGCGAAGCATCATGTCAATTTGGCGCCTCGACATTTCATGGCGTACGGTGATGGTTTCATTTTTGTTTTTAATGGCGGCTTCAAACGTATTGTGGTTCTGGATATTTTCACGCAGATTCTCAAGCACAATGGTGTCACCGGTATCGATTTTCATATAATCTTCAGCATCCTCAAATGTGATTGGGAGTACGCCAAAGTTTACCAGGTTCTGCCAGTGTATGCGGGCAAAGTCCTGGACGAGTGCCACACGCAGGCCGAGATAGCGGGGTGCAAGGGCCGCGTGCTCACGGCTTGAGCCCTGGCCGTAGTTGGATCCGCCGACAATAGCGTGTCCGGTATCATCTTTAATTTCCATTGCCCGGTTGTAATAATCTTCATCGGTAATTTCAAATGAAAACTTGCTGATTTCCGGGAGGTTACTGCGGTAAGGAAGCACGCGTGCTCCGCCGGCAAGAATCTCGTCTGTGGAGAAGTTGTCGCCAAGCTTCAGCAGTACCGGTACTTCGATGCGGTCCGGCAGCTCTTCCATTTCCGGAAGGGTAGCAATGTTCGGGCCTTTTTCGATTTTTATATTTTTCGCTTCTTCGTAAGGAAGCGGCTCCTGCAGCAGGCGGAAGTCAACGGTTGGCTCGTCCGGTTCGCCTACCTTCGGATAATCCATATCAAGGGTCCGCGGATCGGTAATTTCACCGTAAAGTGCGGAAGCAGCAGCTATTTCAGGGCTGCAAAGAAAGACGCGGTCTTCCTTCGTTCCGGAGCGTCCCGGGAAGTTCCGCGGGGTCGTCCGCAGGCTGTTTTTGTGGGTGGCCGGAGCCTGTCCCATGCCGATACAGCCGTTACAGCCTGCCTGGTGCAGCCGGCCGCCGGCGCTTAAAAGATTGGCAATATGGCCGTTGGACACGAGGTCTGTGAGCATTTGCCGTGAAGATGGATTAATATCAAAGCTTACATTTTCGTGCACATTTTTTCCCTTGACTATTTCAGAAGCAATTGCAAAATCCCGGTAGCCAGGGTTTGCGGATGAACCAATATACGCCTGGAAAATAGGTTCTCCGGCAATTTCCCGGACGGGTACGACGTTGCCGGGACTCGACGGTTTGGCAATCAGCGGCTCAAGAGAGGACAGATCGATTTCTTCATCGATGTCATACTGGGCGCCGCGGTCAGCTTTTAGCTCCTGCCATTCGTCCTCACGGTTCTGGCTTGCCATGAAACGCTTCACTTCCTCGTCTGATGGAAAGACGCTTGCGGTGGCACCGAGCTCGGCGCCCATGTTCGCAATGACGTGACGATCCATAGCGCTCAGGTCTTCAAGGCCGGGGCCGTAGTATTCAATGACTTTGTTGGCGCCGGCTTTTACGTCATGGCGGCGGAGCAGCTCAAGAATAACGTCCTTGGCGCTCACCCAGTCAGGAAGCTTGCCGGTAAGCTTTACTCCCCATACCTGAGGCATTTTGACAAAAAACGGCTCTCCTGCTATTGCCATAGTTACTTCGATGCCGCCTGCCCCCATGGCAAGCATCCCCATACAACCGTTGGCACATGTATGAGAGTCCGATCCGAGCAGGGTCCGGCCGGGACGGGCGAGGCGCTGCATGTGTACCGGGTGGCTTACACCGTTACCCGGGCGGCTGAAATACATGCCAAAGCGTTTTGCCGCTGTTTGAAGAAACAGGTGGTCATCCGGGTTTTTGTTGTCCTCCTGGATAATATTATGGTCTACGTATTGGGCGGAAGCTTCTGTCTGAGCCCGTTCAACCCCCATGGCTTCAAGCTCAAGCATCACCATTGTTCCTGTTGCGTCCTGGGTGAGTGTCTGGTCGATTTTCATTCCAATTTCTTCGCCTGGAGTCATTTCTCCGGAGACGAGGTGTTCTTCGATTAGTTTCTGTGCGACGTTTCGTGCCATAAATGGTGTCCTCCTTCGTCAGAATTCCAATTGTGTTAATTCTTTCTGAATGAAAACATGCTCTCTATGCTTATACCTGTTAAGAAAAACTTGTAAACAAGAAATCTATCTTTTCGTGTAATTTTTAATGTGTGGTATTATTAAGAAGAATGAAACCATTCCGGGGACACCTGCGTATAAACAACTGTATAAAAGAACATTTGAAGATTTAAAAAAGGAGAGAAGGCCATGGGTAAAAGAATCATGTTGTTTCTGTTAACGAACATGATGGTATTGTTAACAATTGTTATCGTGTTTTCGATACTGAGTTTGTTTGGTGTTAACCTGGGTGCTTACAACTACGGTGCCGGGACATTGAATCTGGTGCCGCTGTTAATTATCAGTGCCGTTATCGGCTTTGCCGGCGCATTTATTTCACTGGCGATGTCGAGATTTATAGCGAAAAAAGCAATGAACGTTAAAGTGATTGACCCGGAGAACCCGGGAAGTCAGGCTGAGAAAATGGTAGTGGAAAAGGTTCACCGTCTCTGCCGGCGCGCAGGGCTGACTCATATGCCGGAGGTCGGGATCTACCAGTCTGCTGAAGTGAACGCGTTTGCCACGGGACCAACCAAAAAACGGTCGCTTGTTTCCGTTTCCACCGGGCTGCTTCAATCGATGGACGATGATGCCGTAGAAGGTGTTATTGCCCATGAGGTGGCGCACGTAGCCAACGGTGATATGGTCACCATGACCCTTCTTCAGGGTATCGTGAACACATTTGTGGTGTTCCTGGCACGCGTCGTAGCCTTTGCGGTATCGAGGTTTGTAAACGAAAATCTGCGGCCGATCATTCACTTTCTGGCGATTATCGTGTTTCAAATTCTCTTTTCGATTCTTGGAAGCATAGTTGTCGCCGCCTACTCCCGTTACCGTGAGTACCACGCTGACCGCGGCGGGGCGGATCTTGCCGGAAGAGACAAAATGGCTCACGCTCTCCGTTCCCTGCAAAATTATGTGGACCGGGTGGATACGGAACAGTCTTCCATGCAGACGCTGAAAATCAACAACAAGCCGTCGGCGGCTGCGATGCTCTTTTCCTCGCACCCGCCGCTTGAAGACCGGATCCGCCGCTTAGAACAAAGCTGAATATAAGCACCTGCCCCGGATGCGCTTCCTGCATCCGGGTTTTTTGTGCCGGGCTTAGGTGAAGAGAACCAAATATTGCCCGGGAAATATAAAATTGACACAAAAACGTAAATGATATCGTTCGAATTTGGCTTTATATCATGATATAAAGAGTAGAGTGATTTATTTATTGAAAGGAGAAGTCCTATGAAATATCGAATTTTTGGCCTTCTCGCGGTTATATTTTTCATTGCTTCCCCCTATCAGGCGGCCGCAGCGCCCGTGCTGGAATCCTCGAGTCCGGAAAATGGAGATTCTCTGCTGGAAGTGCCCGAGCGGGTGGAGCTCAACTTTGATACAGAGATTGACCGTGTAGAAGATATGTATCTGCTTGTAGAGACCGGTGATGAAATTGATATAGAAGAACCATCGATCAGCGAGGACGGAACGACAGTCTCTGCAGAGATCGAAAGTATTCTGGAAAATGGAAATTATATATTAAATTATACCGTAACCGATACGGAAGGGGAGTCTGAGCAGCAGGGCATTAATTTCAGTATTAACAGCAACACCTCCCTGGAAGAAAGACAGGAGAACCTGGAAGAACGGACCGGTGAAAGTGCTCTTACGGAAGCGGAGCAGGAAGAAGAGCGGGAAGCAGAAGAAGCAGGAGCGAATATTCCTGGCATGGTGTTAATGGGAACGCTCGGTCTGACGGTTGTTTCCGCATTTACGATTATTTTATGGAAAAACAGAGAGCGTAAAAAATAACGGCGGACAGCTTCGACACCCTTCGAAGCTGTTTTTTTGTTTATAGATAGAGAAATTTTAATGGCTTCAGTCGTTCTCGCTTGGCAGGGGAGCGCGGTTGTCCGCTATAATGGATGGGGAGAGAGGACGGAGATACAGATGAGAGAGCAGCAGACAGGCATTGCAGCAGGAGTGGCAGCTTATGTACTATGGGGATTTCTTCCGCTTTACTGGAAACTTTTCAACGAGGTCCCGGCGATCGATGTGCTCGCCCACCGGGTGATCTGGTCGTTTTTGTTCATGGCTGTACTTATTGTACTGATCGGGCGTTCTAAAGGAGTGTGGAATGAAATAACACATGCTTTTCATTCCGTGAAAACGACGGCGGCCATCACCGGGGCCGCTTTATTGATTACGATCAACTGGTTCACCTTTATCTTTGCGGTGAACGGCGACCATGTGATCCAGGCGAGTCTTGGCTACTATATTAACCCGCTTGTGAATGTAGCTCTGGCAACAGTGTTTTTAAAAGAGCGGCTGGCACGCATGGAAATAGCCGCAGTGGCGCTTGCCTTTATCGGAGTATTCGTGCTGACGATTTCCTATGGCCAGTTTCCGTGGGCTTCGGTTATCCTGGCGTTATCCTTTGGGTGCTATGGTATTATTAAAAAAACTGTAGCCCTCGGCGCATGGGCAGGGCTGACCCTGGAGTCGTTTCTGGCAGCACCATTCGCCCTGATTTTTTTAATGTTCTTTTCGGGGGAAACGGCTTCCACCTATGATTCCGGCACATGGACGCTGCTCTTTGGGGCAGGCGCAGTCACAGCTGTTCCATTACTGTTGTTTGCCTCGGGCGCGCGGAAGATCAGCTATTCGCTGCTTGGATTTCTACAGTATATTGCGCCTACGATTATGCTTGCACTGGGTGTTTTTTTATTTAGGGAACCTTTTTCCATCCAGCAGTTTACGGCGTTCTTGATAGTTTGGGCGGGACTTACATTGTTTACTGTTTCCCGGACGCGTATTCACATGCAGAGAAAGAAAACAGAAGCAGCTATAAATAATTGAAGCAAAGGAGTGAAAGCATGGACGAGCGATATTCAAGACAGCAGCTGTTTTCGCCGATTGGTGAAGCGGGCCAGAAAAAGTTAAACGAAAGCTCTGTGACGATTGTTGGTGCAGGAGCGCTCGGAGCTTCAGCCGCAGAAATGCTTGTGCGTGCTGGTATTGGTACGGTGACGATCGCAGACCGTGATTACGTGGAGTACAGCAACCTGCAGCGCCAGCAGCTGTATACAGAAAAGGATGCCGCAGAGCAGATGCCTAAAGCGGCAGCAGCAGAAAAGCGGCTGCGTGAAATTAACTCCGGGGTTCATGTGCATGGGGAAGTGGTGGATGTGGATTTTACCTGGATCGAAGCAAAGGCTGCAGAGACAGATCTTATCATTGACGGCACGGATAATTTTGATACCCGGCTGCTCATTAACGAGGCCGCGAGAAAATACGGTAAGCCCTGGGTTTACGGGGCGTGCGTTGGGAGCATTGGCATGGTTCACCCGTTTCTGCCGGGAGAGCGCCCCTGCTTCCGCTGCGTATGGAAAAAGATCCCTTCACAGGGACAGACATGCGATACAGTAGGAGTGATCGCTCCGGCGGTGCAGTCAGTAGCGGCAAAGCAAACGGCTGCAGCTTTAAAAATACTGGTAGGGGACGGAGAAAGCCTCCCGGTAGCCCTGGATTATTTTGATCTTTGGAACCAGCAGCAGTTTTCCATCGGGCTGCAGAGCAGTAAGGACCCGGGATGCGAGTCATGCGGTGAAAAAGCGACGTACCCGGCATTAACATATGAGCATTCAAATAAAACGAGCGTACTATGTGGCAGAGACACGGTACAGATCCGGCCGGGGAAAAGCAGACAGCTGAACTTCGAGCGGCTGGAGCGTGATTGGGAAAGCCGGAACTGGAGGGTGCGCAAAAACCCTTATTTGTTGTCGGTACAGACCGGAACGCGGCGCATTGTTTTATTCCAGGACGGCCGGGCACTCATTCACGGTACGAGCGACGTGCAGGAAGCCAAGCGGTGGTACGCCCAGCTGCTCGGGTAGCCTGAGAAAATCCATCGACGGGAGATGAGGCACATTATGAACTGGAAACCTTTCGTGGCGGCAGGAGCCGGGGTTTTTCTTCTTCAGGGCTGCAGCGGCGGTTCGCAGGCAGAGCAGAACGAAGAGCAGGCCGAGCTGACGGTTTCAGCAGCGGCCAGCCTTCAGGATGCCTTGACAGAGGTACAGAAGAGCTTCGCCAAGGAGTATCCCGATATTTCACTGGCCTTTAACTACGGAGGCTCCGGTACACTGAAGCAGCAGATTGAGCGCGGCGGCCCGGCAGACGTCTTCTTGTCAGCCTCCGCGTCGCACTATAACGATCTTGAAGAGGAAAATAAAATGGTGGAGGCAGAGAACCCTGCCTTTGCAGAAAACGCACTGGTGGCGGTCGTGCCTGAAGCCAGTGAGGCAGAAAAGCTGCAGAGCGTGCTTGGCGGGAGCGGGCGGATAGCGGTGGCGACACCGGAAGCAGCCCCCGCCGGAAGGTATACCCGGGAAGCCCTTACTTCCATGCAGGAGTGGGAGAGTGTACAGGAGCGGATGGTTTTTGCTAAAGATGTGCGGCACGCGTTAACACTTGTCGAAAGAGGCAACGCTGCGGTCGGGTTTGTATACGCTTCAGACGCACGCGAAGCTGACGTCCGGGTTCTTGAAGAAATTGATCCTTCCCTTTACTCTTCCATTCATTATTACGGCGGAGCCGTGGCGGGAAGCGGGAATGAAGAAGAAAGCCGGGAATTTATGGAATATCTGCAAAGCAGCGAAGCCCAGGACATTTTGCGCTCGTATGGCTTTTCAGATCCGGAATAAAAGGAGCGTGCGTGCCTGATGTTTTGGTTTCCAATACAATTGTCTCTGCTGACAGCAAGTATTGCAGCTGTCCTTGTTTTCATTGCCGGCGCGATGCTTGGAAGAGTTTTTGCGGCCAGAAATTTCCGGGGGAAACTGGCAGCGGAAACGTGCCTGATGCTTCCGCTCGTGCTGCCGCCTTCGGTAACCGGCTTTTTGCTTATTGTCGTTTTTGGCACAAACAGCTGGATCGGCAGCGTATATGAAAAAGTGTTTCAAAATTCGATTATCTTTACGCCGGTCGCGGCCGTTGTGGCCGCAGCGGTCGTGGCTTTTCCGTTGATGTTTCAGTCGGCAAAAACTGGCTACGGTTCCATCGATTCCAATATTGAATCCGCTGCAAGAGTTGACGGAGCGGGGGAATGGCGTGTGTTTGTAAATATCGCGGTACCTCTCGCCGGCCGGGCGCTCATGACAGGGTTTGTACTCAGTTTTACAAGAGCGCTTGGGGAATTTGGGGCTACGCTGATGTTTGCCGGAAACATTCCGGGCGTTACACAAACGATGCCGACGGCCATCTACGTGGCCATTGAGTCGAATCAAATGAACCTTGCGTATACGTACGTCGGCATCAGTATATTTATTTCCTTTCTGCTGCTCGGTTTAACTTACCTTCTAAACCGGGAAGATTAAATATTAATCACCTGCTTCCCGGTGAAAGTCACCGCTTTTGCCTCCGGTTTTTTCAAGCAGGTATGTCGGGCCGATCACCATCCCCTTATCGAGCGCTTTGCACATATCATACACAGTCAAAGCAGCGGCAGATGCTGCGGTTAATGCTTCCATTTCCACCCCTGTGCTTCCCTTCGTTTTAACAAAGGCTTCAATAAACAGTTCATAGGTGTCTTCTGTTTTCCAGTAAAAGCTGATGTCTACATTACTTAAAGGGAGCGGATGGCACATTGGTATGAGGGTGGATGTTTGTTTGGCACCGGTAATTCCTGCAATTTGGGCGACGGCGAGCACATCGCCTTTTTTAATATCCCCCTGCGTCACTGCACGGTAAACTTCTTCGGGAACGCGGATGCTTGAACCGGCCAGAGCGCTTCTGCTCGTCACCGGCTTGTCGGAAACGTCCACCATTCTGGCCCGGCCCTGTTCGTTAAAATGCGTAAATTCTGACATGGTAAAAGTCCCTCCTGATATAGTATTGACCGATTATAGCACGGATACATACATTCAAATATAACAAAGGAGCATCAATATGGTTGAAAAACGTACGCCCGTCCCTGTAAAAGAAGCAATTGAGCGAGTAATGGAGCATATTCAAGAAGGTGGCATAGAGGAGGTCTCCATCCAGGCATCCTATGGCCGCCGGCTGGCAGAAACGATTACAGCCGCCCACCCGGTTCCGCCGTTTGACCGTTCCCCCTATGACGGATTTGCCATCCGTTCGGCGGACTCCCGCGGAGCTTCCCGGGAGCAGCCGGTGACCTTTCAGGTAGTTGAGGAAATCGGCGCCGGATTTGTGTCAAAAAAAGACCTCGCCCCTTTTCAGGCGGTCCGCATTATGACCGGGGCAAAAATTCCGGAGCAGTGCGATGCCGTGGTGATGCTCGAGCTTGCCCAGGAGGATCATGACGGCACATACCCGCTCATGACGATCAAACGAGAATTCGAACAGCATCAGAACATCTCCTTTGAAGGGGAGGATACAGAGGCAGGAGCCGAGCTCGTTCCGGCGGGCACGTGGATTGACCCCGGCGTTACGGCCCTGTTTGCGACATTTGGCTACGCCACGGTCAAAGTGGCCAAAAAGCCGGTCGTCGGTGTATTTGCGACAGGTACGGAGCTGCTTGACGTTTCCGATGAACTCGAGCCGGGCAAAATACGAAACAGCAATGCCTACATGATGATTGCCCAGCTGCAGCGGGCCGGGGCCGAGCCTGTATACTACGGCAAACTGAAGGACGAACTCGATGCCTGCTACGGGGCGGTGCGCCAGGCGGCTGAGGAAACGGACATGGTTATTACGACCGGAGGGGTGTCGGTCGGGGATTACGATCTGCTCCCGGATGTTTACGAACGTCTCGGTACGGACGTATTCTTTAATAAAGTAGCGATGCGCCCCGGCAGCGTAACGACCGTTGCCAGCTGGGAAGGTACGCTGCTGTTTGGCCTTTCAGGGAATCCGTCTGCCTGCTATATGGGCTTTGAGCTTTTCGTGCGGCCAGCGATTCAGGCCGTTATGCATTCGCCGAATCCGCACCATACGATGGTAAAGGCAGAACTCGCAGCGGATTTCTCCAAGCCGAACCCGTTCACCCGTTTTGTCCGCGGCAGCTGCCGCGCAGAAGGCGACCGGTTATATGCAGAGCCGGGCGGGTTTAATAAGTCGAGTGCGGTGACTTCCCTCGCCGGTGCCAATGCGTGTATCGTTCTCCCAGGGGGAAGCCGCGGGTACCAGCGGGGGGACGTGGTCGACGTGATGCTGCTTGAAGATAACGAAGGCCAGAAAGAGCCGCTCGCATGACAATTCCGGTGCTTCAGGTAACTGGGTTTAAAGAAAGCGGAAAAACGACCCTGCTTAAACGCTGGACAGCGCTTGGGAAAGCAAATGGCTGGAAAGTGGGCGTATTAAAGCATCACGGCCACCAGAATGAACCGCTTCAGCCGGAGGGAGTCGACAGCCTGGAGCTGAAGGAGGCAGGGGCTGTGGTTTCGGGCGTGGAAGGCGCCGGAGTTTTTCAGTTTCTTGCAGATATGGAGGAGCCGGATCTTTCCACGCTGCTGAATATTTATCAACAGCTGCCGCTTGATGTTATTCTTATAGAAGGATACAAAAAAGCACCGTACCCAAAAGTACTTTTGCTTCGAAGCACAGATGATAAAGCATCCCTTGAGGATCTCGATAACATTCAAACAGCGTTTGGCCCTGGAGAAGAAGTAAATCATTTTCAGGATACTGATAATGCAGATGCATGGTTTGAACAATATATGAGGAGTATACTATGAAGAAACGATTTTTCGTGACATCAGAACCGCTGTCTGTAGAAGAGCTTGCTGCTGAGGTTACGCGTCCGGAAGCAGGAGCTGTTGTCCAGTTTATCGGCACGGTCCGGGAATTTACCAAAGGCCGGCGGACGGTCTACCTGGAATACGAAGCGTACCATTCAATGGCAGAAAAGCAACTCGAGGCGATCGGCCGGGAAGTGAAGGAGCGGTGGCCGGATGCTGAATCAGCCGTGGGCCACCGCACCGGTGAACTGCAGATATCGGACGCGGCAGTCATCATCGCTGTTTCAACACCGCACCGAAAAGACGCCTATGAAGCGAATGAATATATTATTGAGCGCATCAAACAGATTGTGCCAATCTGGAAAAAGGAACACTGGGAAGACGGCGAGCACTGGGTAGGAGATCAGCTTGAACAAACGCGGTACCCGGACGGGGCCCCAGGAGGTGGAAATAAGTGATTAATGTGTTATGCTTTGCCCACATGAAAGATATCTTTGGCGGCGAGAAGCTTACCATCAACAGCGGCGGCATAGCTACTGTGGAGGATGTGCTTGAACATTTGAAAACAGCGTATGATGCTGATATCAGCGGCATTATGACCGCTGTTAATGAAGAATTTGCTGAAGAAAGCACGCCGGTCGGCCAGGGGGACACCGTGGCCCTGATCCCGCCGGTCAGCGGAGGGTAATACTGTGGCGGATGGAATTATTCTTACCGGAGGCATGTCGGAGCGGTTTGGTTCTCCGAAGGCCTTTGCCGTCTGGAAAGAAAGCTACTTTTATGAACGGGCTGTCCAGGCTCTTGAGACTGAAGTGAAAACCATCTGGCTGATTTCTCATCCGTCATTTGCCGGGAGAATAAAAGCCGGGGCCCATGTGAGGGTCAGGGAAGATCTGCCGCCTTATAAAGAAAAGGGACCGCTGGCCGGCCTCTACACCGGCCTTTCTTACACGAAGGAAAAATGGATATTTATGCTTCCGGTGGATATGCCGCTTATTACTGCCGAAGAGGTGCGTTTTCTGGCTTCTTATATTACGCCGGAAACAGATGCGGTCATCCCGGAGGCCGGAGGAAGACTGGCTCCGGCATGCGGATGGTTCCGCGCGGATCTGCTTTCAAGGGCAGAAGCCCAGCTTGAATCCGGGGATTACCGCATGAAAAAATTATTCAGCGGTAAGGAAAGAGTCATAAATGTCAATCAGGCGTACTGGCGCCCCGAAGCATTTGAAAATATTAATACTGTCCAGCAGCTTGAGGAGTTAAATAGAAAGGTAAACTAGAGAGGGGGAACACGATGACCAATGTAACTGACCAGTTAAACCGTCCCCTTCGTGACCTGCGTATTTCCGTGATAGATCAATGCAACTTCCGGTGCACCTACTGCATGCCCGCAGAAATTTTCGGCCCGGATTTTGAGTTTATGGGCCAGGACGAGCGGCTCTCCTTTGACGAAATCGTCCGGGTATCGCGCCTGTTTGCCGGTCTTGGGGTGGAAAAACTCCGTTTGACCGGCGGGGAACCGCTGCTTCGTAAAAATATGCCCGAGCTGATCCGCCGCCTGACGGAAATCGAAGGCATCAAGGATATTGCTTTGACGACAAACGGTGTAATGCTGCCTGCGCAGGCAGAAAAATTAAAGGCTGCCGGACTGCAGCGGGTGAATATCAGTCTCGACGCACTCGATGATGAAGTGTTCGCAAGCATTAACGGCAGAAAAACCGGCTCGAAGCCTGTGTTAAAAGGCATTGAAGCAGCAAAAAAAGCAGGCCTTACCGTAAAGGTGAATACCGTAGTCAAAAAAGGAATGAACGAGGAACAGATTCTTCCGATGGCTATGTATTTTAAGCAGCGCGGCGTCAATCTGCGCTTTATCGAGTTTATGGACGTGGGCAGCACCAATGGCTGGAATTTCGGCTCAGTGGTGACGAAAAAAGATATTATCGAAAAGATTCACCAGACATTTCCAATTGAGCCCGTGGATCCGGGATATTACGGGGAAGTGGCTGACCGTTACCGTTATAAGGACGGCAGCGGCGAAGTCGGCGTCATTTCGTCTGTCACGGAGTCGTTTTGCTCTACATGCACACGGGCCAGGATATCTGCAGACGGCAAGCTGTTTACGTGCCTGTTTGCCACCGAAGGGTACGATTTACGGAATCAGCTCCGTTCCGAGGACTCGGATGAAACGATCTTTAACAATATTGCCGGTATATGGGGCAGACGGACCGACCGTTACTCGGAAGAGCGGACCGAAGAAACAGCGCGTAACCGTAAGCGGATTGAAATGTCCTATATTGGGGGATAATAGAAACAAAAGAAGGAAGCCTGAAAAGGGCTTCTTTTTTTAAATAGAAAAAATAAAGGAGGGGACTACTATGGCAACAGAAGAACATAAAGAGCAGGCAGAGAAAAAGATTCAATGTGCTGTTATTACTGTGAGCGATACGAGAACGGAAGAAACGGATAAAAGCGGCCGCCGTATCCATGAGCTGCTCGAATCCCACGGCCACGAGGTTTGTTTTTATTCGATAGTTACAGATGAAGAGGCATCGATCACCAATTGTTTGAATGAAGCGCTCATTCACCCGCAGACAGAAGCGGTGCTGATTAACGGCGGGACAGGGATTGCCGACCGGGATATTACCATTGAAACTATAGAGCCCAGGTTTGATAAAGCAATTGTCGGGTTTGGCGAGTTATTCCGCTATCTGAGTTACGTGGAAGATATCGGCTCTTCGGCGATTTTATCAAGAGCTGCGGCTGGGATCATCGACCATAAGCCGGTGTTTACGATGCCGGGGTCCTCCGGCGCTGTGAAGCTTGCGATGGAAAAGCTGATTGTTCCTGAACTCCCTCACGTGGTGTGGGAGGCTACAAAGCAGCGGGACTTGTAAGAGAAATGAAAAAAAGGGGTGTTTGTGTATGAAAGAACCAAGTTTAGAGGAAATCCGGGCTTCGGAAAAAGAATATCACCGCCAGTACTATAAGCAGCATGACTTATTTGAAAAGGGCACCTGGATGAAAAAGCCGGCCTCCCGTATTATCAATGCCCTGGAACGAATTCGAAAAGGGGGAGACATCCGGCTGCTTGACCTTGGCTGCGGCATCGGCCGTAACAGTATTCCGGCTGCCAGGCAGTTTCAGGAAGAGGGCTGTGAAGTCACATGCGTGGATTTTTTAGACGAAGCCATCACCCAGTTAACGGATTATGCCGGGGAATACGGCGTGGAGCAGGAAATTAAACCGGTCAAGCAGGCAATAGAAGAATACACTCCGGAAAAGTCGTATTTTGACGGGATTATAGCAGTTTCAAGCATCGAACACGTGCCCGACGAAAAAACCTTCTGGAATTTAATCGATAACCTCCAGAAGGGCACAGCTGAGGGCGGGGTGCATGCGTTTTTGATAAACACTGGTATTGAGGAAACAGATACAGAAACAAACGAGCAGCTTCCGGCAAAAATGGAAGTGAATTTCGATACCGAAGACATTATTCAAAAGCTTTCCCGTCGATACAAAGACTGGACGGTGCATAAGCTTGAAAGTGAGGCCCAATCGTTTACGACGTACCGTGAAGACCGGAAAGTGCGTATCAACTCAAACATGCTTTTGCTTGAAGCAGTAAAGGAACGGGCCTGAGGGCTCGTTCTTTTTTTATGTATACATGAAAAGCTTAACAAAAAGAAAAACAGGGAAAGCAAAAATAAACTTTTTGTATACCGGTGTATCAAGTTGAAGGGGGAATCCTGATGGCGGACAATGTGTTTATGCTTGTTTCCTGTATCTTTTTTATGCTGCTTGTGGCTTTTATTTCCTATCTGAAAACAAGAAATCGTATTAGTAACTCCGATGGCTATTTTCTCGCAGGGCGAAGCTTAACCGGCGGATTTATTGCGGGATCGCTTCTGCTCACTAATTTGTCTGCTGAACAGCTGATTGGTTTAAACGGCCAGGCCTACGGGGCGAATATGTCCAACATGGCCTGGGAGGTGACGGCGGCCTTTTCCGTGATTATTCTGGCGCTGCTGCTGCTTCCAAGGTATTTGAGCGGGGCGTTCAGCACCCTTCCTGAATTTCTGGGAGAGCGTTTTGATCAGGGAGTCCGGAGGTATGTGGTGGTGTTGTTTATGCTGGGGTATGTATTCGTTACGATACCTTCGGTGTTGTATTCGGGGGCTCTGGCCGTTTTGCAGCTGTTTAATATTCCGGATCTCTTTGGCATTACCTATGAGCAGTCTGTATGGGCAATGGTCTGGACGGTCGGGCTGATCGGGGCAGCATATGCAATTTTTGGCGGCCTGCGTGCAGTGGCAGTATCTGATACGTTAAACGGCATCGGGCTGTTGATCGTCGGGCTTATCGTTCCAATCCTCGGATTCATCGAGCTCGGAGGTGGAAATTTGCTGCAGGGCATGGAAACGATTGCTGTGAATGAACCCGAAAAGCTGAATGCTGTGGGCTCCAGCGAGGATGCAGTGCCGATTGGTACCGTTTTCTCCGGAATGATAATGATGAATTTGTTTTATTGGGCGACAAACCAGTATGTTATTCAAAGGACGCTGGGAGCGAAGAATCTGGCCGAAGGGCAGAAGGGTGTATTGTTTTCAGGATTTTACAAAATGCTTGTGCCGCTTTTTATGATGGTCCCCGGCGTGATTGCCTATCACCTGTACGGAGATGGATTAAGAAGTATTGATCTTGCTTATCCGGAACTGATTAATAATCTGCTGCCGGGTTTTCTGGGCGGGTTTTTTCTTGCTGTATTGATGGGGGCGGTGTTATCAAGCTTTAATTCGCTTTTAAACAGTGCTTCTACCATGTTTGCGCTCGACGTGTATAAAGCAAATGCACGCAAAGAAATTTCCGATCGGCATTTGATTACGGTCAGTAAATGGTTTGGAAGTGTTCTCGCTCTTATTTCTTTTTTTATTGCCCCTATGCTGATGTTTGCTCCTGAAGGTCTGTGGACTATTATCCGGGAATTCACCGGATTTTTTAACATTCCTATTATTACGATCGTTTTGTTTGGAGTGTTCACGAATCGGGTGCCTCCACTTGCGGCTAAGATCGTAATTATTTTTCACGTGGTCTCCTACTATATTGCGCTTTGGGGGCTGCCCCAGTTTGCAGGTGTCGAAATACCGGTCAATTTTATTTATGTCTCGTTCATTCTCTTTTTAATAGAAGCAGGCATTATGGTATTTCTTGGTTGGCGCAGGCCAATGGAGGCACTAGACCAGCGGATCGAGCCGAAAGTTTCCATGCTGCCATGGAAGCATGCTTTAAGCATTTCCTGCGTACTGGTAGGAGGAGTTGCTTTTTTATTCGTCCTGTTTTCCCGGGCAGGTCTTGCGTATGCAGATGGAGTAGTTTCCCCGTGGTTTTGGCCGCTCGTGGCACTGATTGCCGGCGTGACCGCTTTGCTTGCAATCTTTTCCTACCGCCGCTGGAACGAAAAATATACGAATTACCTTCTTCAGTATAAGTCGGAAACAAAAGACAGCCCGCAGGCTCATATGGAACCAAAAAACAAGATGTGATTGTGTCCGGATACGCCTGGTAGTTTTCTCCTGAAACCGCCTTTCGCAGGTTGAAAATTGGCAAACGTTAGGATAAGATAATAAAGGTTCTAACCAACAGGCGCATAGAAGTGAACGTTTTATGACATATTTGTGTTTAAAAATCGTCAATTTTGAAATTTTACCGGAGAAAAAATGACGAGAGGCATAAAAATTTGCTACGATAATGGTGCGCTCTGCATATGAACGGAATGAACCGTGGCTGATGGAGAGAGGGGTTATTCATCACAGAAGTCGGTAATAAAAAGGAAGGAGCGTGAAGCGCTTGAAAAACTTAGTTTCCTGGTTCAAACGACTGTTTATGGTACCAGGGTTGTTTGCTTTGCTGCTCGTCGCCAGCGGCTGCAGCGGTATTACAGTTTTGGATCCTAAAGGGCCGGTGGCCAGAACCCAGCAGGAACTCATCATTTTTTCTATCACACTGATGTCCGTCATTGTCATTGTTGTTTTTGTGTTATTTTTCTATATGATTATCCGGTTTAGGGAACGCCCGAACTGGACAGACAAGGATTATGACCCTCACCAGCACGGAAACACCACGCTCGAGATTATCTGGACGGTTATTCCATTCATTATTGTAGCAGCTCTTTCAGTACCTACAGTGACTTCCCTTTATGCATTGGAGAAGCCGCCTGAAGAAACGAGTGATCAGGAGCCGCTGGTAATACATGCCGATACCTCCAACTGGAAATGGTATTTCAGTTATCCGGAGCAAAACATTGAAACGGTTAACTACCTACACATACCGGAGAATCGCCCAATCGAATTTAAGCTGGCATCTGCTGATTCGATGACCGCGCTTTGGATACCGGCCCTTGGCGGCCAGAAGTACAACATGGCCGGCATGCAGAATACACTGTATCTGCAGGCGGACGAAGAAGGTGAATTTTCAGGCCGTAATGCAAACTATAACGGATCCGGGTTTGCTGAGCATACGTTCACCGTTACTTCTGAAAGTGAAGAAGAATTTAATCAGTGGGTAAGCAATGTTCAAAGCAATGCCCCTGAATTGACTGAAGAACGATTTAATGAATACCTTGAACCCGGGCTTGCACAGGAAGCTGAATATTCCAGCACGCATTTAGAGTATGTAGACTTCGGGATGAATTCAGGTAGAAGCTATATCACTGATCTTTACAGTGGCAACCTTGGGGAACAGCTTCACCTTGAAGGCGGCAAAGGCGGCCCCTGGGAGCAGGAGTAATTGAAGCTATTTACAAAAACAGAAAGCAGGTGACATTCTTTGTGGGATTTTATATGGAATGACTTTCTTGTCACCGGAGAACCTATTATATATGGGGCAATGGCCTCCATTGTTCTCGCTACAGTAGGAATTGTGTTTGTCCTGACGTATTTCAAACTGTGGAAATGGCTGTGGGACGAATATTTGACAACGGTGGACCACAAGAAAATTGGTATTATGTACATTATAGCTGCGCTTGCTATGCTTTTCCGCGGCGGGGTCGATGCCCTGATGATGAGAACGCAGCTTGCACTTCCCAATATGAACTTTCTAAATTCTGTGCACTATAATGAAATTTTCACCACGCACGGAACAGTTATGATTCTTTTCATGGCAATGCCGTTTATTATTGGTCTGATGAACGTTGCGGTGCCGCTTCAAATAGGTGCCCGGGACGTAGCCTTTCCATTTTTAAACGCCTTCAGCTTCTGGACATTTTTCTTCGGCGCGATGCTGTTTAACATTTCCTTTGTAATCGGCGGTTCCCCGAGCGCCGGGTGGACCAGCTATGTGCCGATGGCCGGGCCGGAGCTTAGTCCGGAGATTAACCAGAACTATTATTTGTTGGCACTGCAGCTATCCGGTATCGGTACGCTTGCCACAGGAATTAACTTTCTCGTTACGATCCTGCGGATGCGTGCGCCGGGTATGACCCTGATGAAGATGCCTATCTTCACGTGGTCTGCATTGATTACATCCATTATCATCATTTTTGCCTTTCCAATTTTAACAATTGCTTTGGCTCTGATGACGCTCGACCGTATTTTTAGCACCCACTTCTTTACATTGGCCGGTGAAGGCATGCCGATGATGTGGGCCAACCTTTTCTGGCTCTGGGGTCACCCGGAAGTATATATTGTTATCCTTCCTGCATTCGGGGTTTTCTCAGAAGTTATTTCAACGTTTGCCAGAAAGCAGCTGTTTGGTTACAAAGCGATGGTTTACGCCATGTGTGTTATTGCAGGGCTGAGCTTTATCGTATGGGTCCACCACTTCTTTACGATGGGGGCCGGAGCAGGAGTGAACTCTCTATTCTCCATCACAACAATGCTTATTGCGGTACCTACAGGGATTAAGATATTCAACTGGCTTGGAACGATGTATAAGGGCAGGATTAGGTTTAATGTGCCAATGCTGTGGGCACTCGCCTTTATACCGAACTTTACCATCGGCGGTGTTACCGGGGTTATGCTTGGCATGGCTTCCGCAGACTATCAGTATCACAACACGTACTTCCTGATTGCCCACTTCCACTATGTGCTGATTGCCGGGACGTTGTTTGGAATGTTTGCAGGGCTTACGTACTGGTATCCGAAAATGTTCGGCCATAAGATGAACGAAAAATTAGGGAAAATCAGCTTTTGGTTTACGGTTATCGGGTTTAATATTACGTTTCTTCCGCAGTTCTTCCTTGGTCTTATGGGAATGCCGCGCCGGACGTATACGATTGAACCAGAATGGATGCCGCTTAACCTGCTGTCTACTACCGGCGCGTTTATTCTCGCTGCAGGGTTTGTAATATTCACGTTTAACATTTATTACAGCGCCCGTTACGAGCCTCGGGAAAAAACAGGCGACGCCTGGGACGGACGTTCACTCGAATGGGCTACAACAACTCCTGTACCGCACTATAATTTCGCTACCATCCCATATGTGAACAGCCATGAAGCATACTGGGACATGAAGGAAACGGGCGCGACCACCTATGATGAGTCGAAGCTGGAGCCGATTCACATGCCGAGCTACAAAGGGCTGCCTATTATCATGTCAGCCATTATGTTTGTGGCAAGCTTCGGGCTTGTCTGGCACTGGTTCTGGCTCGCAATTCCAGGACTCCTCGGAATTATTATCTGCATGGTTATCCGCTCCTTCGACTTTGATGAAGGGTATCACGTCCCTATTGATGAAATTAAACGTACTGAGGAGCAGGCAAGGGGGCGTAAAGAATGAGTGAACACGCAGAATTAAAAACGGGACCGTTAGAATACCGAAGAGAAGACGGTCCCTTAACCATTCTCGGCTTCTGGATTTTCCTCGCAGCCGAGGTGGTGCTTTTCTCCACGCTTTTTGCAACATATGCTGTGCTTTTCGGCCGCTACGGAGACGCAACTCCGGCACATGAACTGTTCGAAATGCCGATGGCGCTTACGATGACCTTTCTGCTCTTAGTAAGTAGTTTTACGTGTGGAATAGCCGTGCATATGATGAGAAAAGAATCGTTGAAGGGCCTTGTGATATGGCTGATCATTACTTTGGCACTCGGTCTTGGTTTTCTGGGTTTTGAGATTTACGAGTTTGTGCACTACGTGCATGAAGGAGCCACAATTCAGTCGAGTGCCTTCTGGTCAGCGTTCTTTACCCTGACTGGTACACACGGCCTCCACGTGACGCTTGGTGTCTTTTGGTGTACAGCGATTATTATTCAGCTAATCCGCTTTGGTTTAACGCCTGTAATTGCCAGAAAAACGTTTGTCATCGGTCTGTATTGGCACTTTTTGGACGTTGTATGGATTTTTATCTTTACAGCTGTCTATCTGATAGGGATGGTGGTTTAAATGAGTGAACACACAGAACACAGTGAGTCAGGCATCCCCGTCAAACACGTAATTGGCTTTATTGCTTCAATTGTTTTGACACTGGTGGCGGCTTATACCACTGTAATGTCCGGACTTCCGGTGCCATGGATTATTGCAATTATTATGATACTTGCAGTTATCCAGGCGGTCCTTCAGCTCGTCATGTTCATGCACATTGCCGAGAAAAACCCTATACCGCAGTATGGAAATATCCTGTTTGGATTTTTTATTGCAGCGGTAGTTATCGCAGGTTCCATCTGGGTCATGTCTTTTGGCATGCACGACATGGATATGAATGGCGGATCCGGCGGCGGATCCGGAGAAGAACATTCCGAGCATTAATTAAAAAAGCCTGTCCCGAATTATAGGGACAGGCTTTTTTGTGCTTAAAAACGACATGAAAGCGTTTAGTGTACGACGCTTCCGCCAGAGATCTTTACGGCTTCTCCGATAATATTGGAGGCAGCATCGGTTAACAGGTAGGCGATAGTATTGGCCACTTCCCCCGGCTGGGTCATCCGTCTGGAAGGAAGGCTGTCGGCGGATATCTGCATTTGTTCTTCGAGGGTTCTGCCGGTTTCTTCAGCCTTAGTCTGCATGAGCTGTTCCACCATTTCCGTCTGTACATAGCCGGGGCAGACAGCGTTAACCCGGATGCCATGCTCGATGGCTTCAAGCGCCAGAGACTGGGTGAAGCCGGTGATCGCAAACTTTGAAGCAGCATAAGCACTGTTGCCCGGCGTGCCACGGAGGCCGGAGAGAGAAGAAACATTCACAATTGCTCCCTTCTGCTGCTCCTGCATGCGTTTATAAACGAGCTGGGTTAAAAGCACCGTAGATGTATAATTTACGTCCATCATCTCCTGAAGATCCGCTTCTTCGAGCTCCTCAACGAATTTTCGTTTCAGTACGCCTGCCGAATTCACCAGAAGCGTCACCGGCCCGTGAGCCCCTTCAGCTGCTGTCACAAGCTCACTGCGCGCCGAAGCATCTTTGATGTCTGCTGGATAGACGAACACACGGGCCTGCGGCCTTGCCTCGAGTATCAGTTGTTTGGTTTCTTCGAGCTTGTCTTTATTTCGGCCGGTCACTGTCACATCAGCACCCATGCAGGAGAGCGTCACGGCTGTTTGTCTTCCAATACCCCGGGTGCTTCCGGTCACAAGGGCGTGTTCATTTTGTAGTGCGTTTTCGGCAAATGGCATCATTATGTATTCCTCCAAGTTTAAAGTAATTGGTTTCTATTTACCCGTAGGGAAAAGAATACAAACGAATCGGAACATAAGGGAAGATTATATCGGAAAAATTCGGGGTACATAGAGAAGCAGCTACTATAAAAAGAGGTGAAACTATGAAAGCAGTATTTTTAAACGGATCGTTAAAGGATTCTTCTCATACGTCGAACACAGATGCATTGGCAGATGAAGTTATGCAGATCTGGGAAGAGGAAGGTGTACAGGTAGAGAAAATTCGTCTGGCGGATTACAATATTCCATACGGAGTCGCAGATGATCTCGGGGAAGGAGATGACTGGCCGGCCATCCAGGCGAAGATTGAGGAAGCAGAAATGGTGCTGCTCGGCACGCCAGTATGGCTCGGGGAAAAAAGCAGTATGATTACCAAAGCAATCGAACGGCTGAACGGCTCAGCCAGCCATACAAACGAAAAAGGACAGGGCATTTATTATGATAAAGTAGCCGGAGTAGTAGCCACAGGCAATGAAGACGGGGCGAAACACGCCATTCAGTCCATTGTATTTGGCCTTTCCCATTTAGGCTTCACACTGCCGCCGCGTCCGAACTGCTACTGGGTCGGAGAAGCCGGGCCGGGGCCTTCGTTTATTGAAGCAGAAGGTATTAAAAGCGAGTTTGTTCAAAAGCATATTCCTAAGCTGGCGTACAACATGCTTCATGTAGGCACCATTTTAAAAGAAAATCCGATTCCGACAAAAGGCAATACGTAACGAATAAAAGCATACAAAAAAAGCAGCCAATCGGCTGCTTTTTTTAGTAAGAACGGCTTACCAGCTTGCTTTTTTAACGCCTGGTACCTGACCTTTGTGGGCCAAGTCACGGAAAGCGATACGGGACATGCCGAATTTACGCATATAGCCGTGTGGACGACCGGAAATCGAACATCTATTGTGAAGGCGTGTTGGAGAAGCGTCACGAGGAAGCTTCTGCAGTGCCTCATAATCGCCTTTTTCTTTTAACTCACGGCGGAGTTCAGCGTATTTCGCTACCGTTTCTTCGCGCTTACGCTCTTTTGCGAGTTTAGATTGTTTAGCCAAAGTTCTCACTCCTTTTCATAATATTCGTGGCATTCATATTTTTAAGCACATACTTCATCATAACAGCTGCCCTGGTATGTGTAAAGGCTTCTTCTTATTGTTTCCGATGTTTATCATCCGCCGGAAACGGTAATGAATTATTTAGTAACAACGTTTAAACGAAGGGAGTTTCTTACATGGAAATAAAACATTATGATAACAGATTCACTGCCGAGCAGGATGGCAAGGTTATTGGTGACATTTCATTTTTTGAAGAAGGCGAACAAAGCATTGTCATCGATAGTACCAAAGTAATCGATGAAGAGCAAGGAAAAGGCGTTGGAAAAGAATTAGTCCGCAATGTGGTGGAAAAAGCAAAAGCGGAAAACAAAACGATCGTTCCCCGCTGCCCTTATGCGGAAGAAAAAATCAAAGAAAATGACGATTTCAAGCAAGTGCTTGAAACGCAGTAACAAAAGCAATGCCTCCTGAAATGGGAGGCATTTTTTATATGCTTGCTTATTCCTGTATAACTCGTTGATACCAGGCGGCTCCGGCCTTTATCTCTTCTGTAGTAAGCTGATGGCCTTCATGCTCCCAGTACAGTTCTACAAAAGCCCCTGCTTCTTCAAAAAGGCGATAAAGGGTTTCTGCCTCTTCAGGGAGGCAGATGGGATCATTTGTGCCAGCGCCGATAAAAATGCTGCTGCCGGAGAGGGACGGAAGAGGCACGTCCCGCCTTGGCACCATCGGATGATGCAAAAACGCCCGGGTGACTGAGCGCGCATAATGAAAAAGCAGACTCGCTCCCATGGTGGCCCCGTTGGAGTAACCGAAAACGAGGACTTGGTGCAGATCAAAATTATAACGGCCGGCGCTTTCTTCGAGAAATTGATGAAGCTGCTGGGTACGGAAAATCAAATCCTTTTCATCAATAGATCCGTCGGAGAGTCTGGCGAAATAGCGGTGCATACCGTCTTCCACAACGTTGCCGCGGACGCTTAAGATGTTAGCTCCCGGGTCAATCAGTCTTCCTGCTTCGAGGAAATCCTTTTCGGTGCCCCCGGAGCCGTGCAGGATTAACATAGTCGGGCCAGTGCTGCTGCCTGATTGAAATATATGCTTCATCAAACCTCTCCTCCGTCCCGTAGTTAATTAATCAAGCGGCTTTAAACGTGCTTCGATGTCTGAGCGCTGAGGTTCTAAAAAAGGCGGCAGGGCAAGGCTTTCCCCCAGGCGTTCAAACGGCTCATCTCCTTCAAATCCCGGACCATCGGTAGCCAGTTCAAAAAGAATGCCATTTGGTTCGCGGAAGTACAGCGATTGAAAATAATAGCGTTCTACAAATCCGGAGTTTGGCAGCCGGGCATTTTTAATGCGTTCAATCCATTGCTGCAGCTCGTCTGCATCTTCCACCCGGAAGGCTACATGGTGCACGGCCCCGCGTCCCTGGCGTTCAGCCGGCAGGTCACTGCGGGTTTCTATATGAATTTCGGCGCCGGAGCCGCCTTTTCCTGTTTCAAATACACGAATATCCGGCAGATCGCTATTATTTGGGTGAGGATAGGAATGAATTTCGGAAAAACCCATGATATCCTTCAGCACGGCGGCCGTTGGTTCTGCCGTTTTAACGGTTAAACGGACCGGGCCGAGACCGGTGGCGCCATTTTCCGGGGAGGCGTTTGAATGTTCCCACGGTACGCCGGCCTCCACCCCCTGGTCATGTTCATCAGACACAAATTGCATCCGGTGGCCCTCGGGGTCTTCAAACGGCAGGACGAGCCGTCCCGCCTGCTTTTGAATATCATCGTGCTGGACAGAATACTCTTCAAATCGTTGTTTCCAGTATTTGAGGGCGTCGTCTCCAGGCACGCGCAGAGAAACGTTTGTAATGCTGTTGGTGCCACGCTTGTTGGAGGCAGCCATTGGGATTTCAAAAAACGTAACTTCAGTGCCGGGGTTGCCACGCTCGTCTCCGTAGAATAAATGATAGACAGAGGTGTCGTCCTGATTGACTGTTTTTTTAACGAGCCGCATGCCGAGGACGTTCGTATAGAAATCCACATTACGGCGGGCGTTCGCTGTTAATGAAGAGACGTGGTGCATACCTTTTAGCTGCATGATGATTCCTCCTGTCGGGTTGTTTTCTGTAGTTTGCGGAGCAGCCGGAGCAGCTCCCGTTTTTCTGCATCTGTCAGACCGTCAAACTGAGCGGCCTGAAATTTTTCCTGTCCAGGAGCGACGGCATCCAGAACATCCCGTCCTTTCGGGGTAAGGGAGATATGCTTTTCCTTCCATGTCTGTCTGCGTGCCACAAGTCCTTCTTCCTCGAGCTTTTTCAGAAGATAAGTGACGCTTCCCTTAGTGACAAACAGCTTGCCTGCAAGCCCCTTTTGAGTAATCGGCTGGTGAGCGTGCACCTGGGCAAGAATGTCGAACTGCGACGGGCTGAGTCCCACCTGTTTTAAATGAGCGGCCGAGCGACTGAGGTTCTGTTCATATACACGGGAAAGCCGGAACCAGAGCAGCAGGCCTAATCGGGTTTTATTCATACGCATTGACTCCTTTATGATTGTTATCAGTTTAACTTTAAACTGAGGAAAAGTAAAGAAAATTGCTTTTGCCGGCATTAAACATGAAGAGGAGGGGGAAGAAGAACATTAGAATAACGAAGAGGAGGCAAAAGGATGAGAGAGGCATCACTTGTGATAGATCAGAAAGCAGAGCTTGGGGAAGGTCCAAGCTGGGACGCCGGGCGCGGTGTTTTATACTGGGTGGACATTGATGGATTTAAATTAATGGAATATCATCCTTCTTCAGGACGACACTATGAGCGTAAGCTCGATCAGCACGTATGTGCTGCGGTCCCGAGAGAAAAGGGGGGAATGATGCTTGCACTTAGGGATGGCTTCTATTCCTATGATCTCGTCTCCGGGGAGAAAGAGGCAATTATAGATCCGGAGCCGGATAAGCCGGGAAATCGCTTTAATGACGGGAAGTGTGATCCGTCCGGCCGCTTTTGGGCTGGAACGATGGCGGTCGAGCGTGGCACAGGGGAAGCTGCTTTATACCGCCTGAATAAAGATATGAGTCTCGATACAATTTTTGACAGCGTCACTATATCAAACGGTCTGGCATGGACAGAAGATGGAAGTATGATGTATTACATCGACACCCCGACCAAAAAAGTCATGGCGTACGATTTAAATGCTGCTACGGGGGAAATTACAGGCAAACGAACAGCGATTACCTTTCAGGAAGGTTCCCCGGACGGGATGTGCATGGATCAGGAAGGCATGCTTTGGATCGCGCTGCACCGTCTGGGAAAGGTTGAACGCTGGAACCCGGAGACGAGCGAGCGTCTGGAAACGGTGACTGTTCCGGCACAGAGAACAACCTCCTGTGCGTTTGGCGGCGAAGATTTAAAAGACCTGTACATTACTACAGCGAGAGGAGAGCTTTCTGAAGAGGAGCTCCGGGAAGAACCGCATGCAGGCGGCCTCTTCCATATCCGTACCGACGTACCGGGCATGCCAACCTACTCGTTTGGAGGCTGAAAAAGAAGGGAGAGAATATGTATTCAAAAGGAGCTCCGGAAGAATTGTATTTAAAAACGTTAAGTCTTGAGCCGGATAATCAGGAGACACCTATTCCGTTTATTGGAAACGAACACGTGCTTTCTTCGCTTTTTTACCGGCGCAATCACTTTCCATACCCCCAGGAACCATCGGCAGGTTTTACGATTGACGGGCTCGTGGACAGCCCGGGATTTATGTCGATCGAATATATTCAGGCCCTGCCCTCACGAACAGTAGAGACAGTGCTTGAGTGTGCTGGTAACAAAAGAAGCTTATTTGAGCCTAAAGCCTTTGGTGAGCCATGGGGCCGGGGAGCCATCAGCCAGGGGAAATGGAAGGGAGTGCCGTTGAAAACACTGCTCGAAAGAGCCGGGTGGGAGCAGGAGACCGCTGTGGAAATTATCACTGCCGCAGGGGACGAGGGAGAGCGCCCCGACAAAAAGGACGTCTATGCCTACACCCGGAGTCTTCCGGTAGAAAAAGCGATGGATCCGGATACTATCATCGCCTACGAATACAACGACCGCCCGCTTTCTTTTAAACACGGAGCGCCGCTTCGGTTAATCGTACCGGGATGGTACGCAATGGCTTCCATGAAATGGATTGAGCGGATTACAGTAAGTAAAGAAACGTTTGAAGGTCCCTTTCAGATGATTGACTATGTTTATTATCCGCACAAAAACAGCCGGAAGGACGCCTTTCCGGTAACGACCATGAATGTAAACAGCATTATCCAGTCTCCGGCTGATATGGAGATTAAAAAAGAAGGGACGCAGATAATAGAGGGCATTGCCTGGTCGGGCGAGGCTGTTATCGAGCAGGTCGAAGTAAGTACAGATGGCGGCCAGACATGGGCCAGTACGCAGCTTGAGCCTCAAAGCGATACGCCGTACACATGGACAAAATGGTTCTATGAGTGGCAGGAGGCTGTGGCCGGAGAATATACAATAATGGCCAGGGCCTGTGATGCCAAAGGCCGCCAGCAGCCTATGCAGGCCTTTTGGAATCAAAAGGGCTACGGCTACAATGCGGTTGAAATGATTCAGGTTAAGCTAAAGTAAAAAAGAGGCTTCGAACCCAGTTGTTTGGATTCGAAGCCTTTTTGACGTTAAGAAGAGGTGTAGGCGCCTCCGTTGATATGAATTGTCTGGCCGGTCATGTAGGAGGCTTCGTCGGAAGCAAGCATTACATAGGGCCAGGCGTGTTCTGATGGCTGGCCGGGGCGGTTCATCAGCGTGTCCTGTCCGAAATCCTCTACGCCGTCTTCGTTAAAGGAGGACGGAATAAGCGGCGTCCATACAGGCCCTGGAGCGACGCTGTTCACTCGGATGCCCTTCGAAGCCAGGCTCTGGGCAATGCTTCGCATAAAGGCGGTGATTGCCCCTTTTGTCGCGGAGTAATCCATAAGAATTGGGTTGCCCCGGAAGGCGTTGATCGAAGAGGTGGAAATGATCGAATCGCCTTCGGACAAATATTCCATAGCTGCTTTTGTTAAATAAAACTGCGAGAAAAAGTTGGTCCGGAAAACATCCTCAAATTCGTCAGATGGAATATCTTCGACGTTTTCGTGGACGTGCTGGATGGCTGCATTGTTAACTAAAATGTTTAATCCGCCAAACTCTTCTGCCGTCTGTTTTACGAGATCGATACAATGGGATTCCTCTTTAATATCTCCCGGAAGCAGCAGGCACCTGCCTCCTTCCGCTTCCACCATGCGCTTTGTTTCTTCAGCATCGTCATGCTCGTCAAGGTAGGACAGGGCGACATTGGCTCCCTCTTTGGCATAAAGAAGAGCAACCGAGCGTCCGATACCGCTGTCGCCGCCGGTGATAAGCGCGGCTTTTCCTTTTAGTTTCCCGGTGCCCTGATAATCGGTGGGATGAGCCGGAAGCGGCTCCATCTTCGATTCAATGCCCGGCTGTTTGTCCTGGCGCTGTCTTGGCGTACTTCCGTTCTGCATATCTCTAGGATCCATGTGTAACATCCTTTCTCAAATTGAAATCATGTGTACATTGTTATTTATACCATCAGGATGCATATTACAAACGTACAATAGAGGAGAAAGCGGCAGAAAACGGCATAAAAAAAAGAAACCGCCGGGTGCGGTTCCTTAGGAAGAAGGCGGCTGACAACCGAGAAGCCGGCCGGCAAGCTGGTCAATGACCATATCGTCCATAGGGGGATTATGAAGCCCGGCGCGGACATCACGGTAATGACGCTGCAACGGGCTGGAAGCGGAAAGGCTTCTGGCACCTGCAACGCGCATGGCCAGGTCCACTACCTCTACGGCTTCGTTTACGATGCTTGTTTTGGCTGCACCTAATTCACCCTTCATCTGCTGCCTCGCTTCGGCACTGGAGTCATCCCACTTTAACGCAACGGAATGCAGAAAGTGTCTGCTTTGCAGTAGTTTAAGCTCCATCCGGCCCAGTTTTTCCCGGACGTTCGGAAGCTCCGAGATCGTTCCATTAATGCTGTTTGGAGAGTAGGAAGCAGCAAAGCGGGCGGCTTCATCAGCCGCGGCCTGTGCGATTCCGAGGTAACAGGCGGGAATGTGCAGAAGCCATCCGGCTGCCGGTTTATTGCCGGGAACGATATATTGGGCCAGGTGGTTATCTGGCACCCAGACATTTTCAAGCACCACGTCATGGCTGCCGGTCGCGCGCATAGCAATCGAATCCCACGTGTCGACAATGGATATGCCTGCAGCTTCTTTTGGCACAACAAAGTAGGCCGTAGCATCTTCTTTTGGAATATGGGCCGTGACGATATAGTAATCAAGCACGGGCGACATGGTAGCGAATGTTTTTCGGCCGTTCAGCACCCATCCGCTGTTTTGGATCTCGGCGATAGTCCCCGGAGTGCCGCCGCGCGTTGGACTCCCGGTCGCCGCTTCGGTCGCTATATTGTTCAATACAGCCCCGTTTTCAACCACATCTTTCATGACCCGGCCGTACAGGTTTTCCTCCCAGGGCCGTGTTTCGTTTAAATTTTTAACGATACCGACATGCCATCCAATAGCAAGCGATGTGGAACCGTCGTAGCGGGCGATAAGCTCCTGGGCTTCCACAAGTTCAAGCAGGCCGGCATCAATACCGCCAAAAGAAGCCGGGGCCGTTAAGGCCGGGTAGCCAATACTTTTCAGTGCATCAATATTTTCGGTTGGAAAGGTACCGTTTTGGTCATGTTCCTCCGCGCGCCCCGCGAATTTACGAGATGTGTCTTCGAGCTGCCGCAGCCGCTCAGCTTTTGTAGAAAGGGTCGTCATAGTCATACTGGTACCTCCAAAATGGTGGGATTTTATTTGAATAAGGGTGCCGGGCTTTTGTATGCATGTATATGAAATCATATTCCCTCTGCGGAAGCAAAAAAACAGCTTACATAAGGAAAATAAAGGATAATGAGGCTTGTTTGCGGTGGCATAAGGCTTAAAGAAAGAAAAAGTACGTAAGAAAACCTGACGTCATTTTATTATTTTGCCGAAAAAAACAGTTAAGTCGCGATATAGACGGTGATATCATTATATAATGAGTATAGTTAATATAATCACAAATTATCGCGAATTATGGTTAATTCTATGAAATTAGTGTATTTGTTATTTTTCGATTAATTCTGCATAATGCAAAAGTTCCATAATTTTCAGCATACATAAACAGGAAGGGGTCCCATCGTGGATAATCAAAAACCAAGAGTAGGCTTTGTGTTTTACGGAGCCTTGGTAATACTACTTATTATGGCGGTTGTCGGAGTCGCAGTCCCGGAATCGTTTTTTAATGCCACTTCCGCAGTGCAGACGTTCGTCTCGAACCGTTTTGGGTGGTATTATCTTTTAATTGTATCGGCATTTGTTCTTTTATGTATTTACTTTATTTTCAGCAGGTATGGAAATATCCGTCTCGGAAGGCCGGAGGACCGGCCGGAATACAGCTATCCCACCTGGTTTGCCATGCTGTTTAGTGCCGGCATGGGCGTCGGGCTTGTATTCTGGAGCGGGGCGGAAACGGTTTCGCACTATGCAACGAATGCCCCGGAAGCAGAGGTCGGCACGGACCAGGCACTCGTCGATTCCATGCGCTACATGTTTTTGCACTGGGGCATTCACCCATGGGCGATTTACGGTATTACGGCCATCTGTTTTGCGTATTTCACCTTCCGGCGCGGTGCTCCCGGCATGGTAAGCGCCATGCTCAGTCCGATTATGAACGAAAAAGGCATCGGCGGAAAAGTAGTGGACATCATCGCCCTGGTTGCAACGGTATCAGGTATTGCGACCACCCTTGGTATTGGAGCGGCGCAGGTGTCCGGCGGTATGGCTTATTTGTTTGATACACCAAACAATTATACGGTGCAGCTGATTGTGATCATCGTTATTACTGTTTTGTTTTTAATCTCAGCGTATACCGGCTTAAATAAAGGAATCAAATTCCTGAGTAATGCGAACATATACTTAACAATCGCCTTATTTATCTTAATGCTTTTTGTCGGGCCAACATTATTTTCCATGAACTTGTTCACAAATACGATCGGGACGTATCTGCAGTCGCTTCCGAGTATGAGCTTCCGGATCGCACCAACGTCCGACAGCGCAAGGGAATGGATTAATGCGTGGACTATCTTCTACTGGGCCTGGTGGATCTCCTGGTCGCCATTTGTTGGCATATTTATTGCCCGTGTTTCAAGAGGGAGGACATTGAAGGAATTTACCATCGGCGTCATTCTGGTGCCGTCGATCGTCAGCTTTATCTGGTTCTCCCTGTTTGGCGGTGCGACGTTAAACGTCCAGAGCACGGGTCTTGCAGACGTGTCCTCGCTGGCTGCGGAGGAAGCCATCTTTGGCGTATTTGATCAATACCCGCTCAGCGCTGTGTTGTCTGTTATTACACTCCTTTTAATCGTCTCATTCTTTATCACGTCCGCCGATTCTGCGACGTTTGTGCTTGGCATGCAGACATCGAACGGGGCGTTAAATCCATCGGCAGTCGTAAAATTCATCTGGGGTATTATGCTCTCGGCCACCGCGGCCGTACTGCTTTATTCCGGAGGGATAGATGCTTTGCAGAACGTGATGATTATATCGGCGCTCCCGTTTTCCATCGTGATGATATTAATGGTCTATTCCCTGTTTAAAGCACTCCGGGAAGAAACAGATATTGAAACGAAGGATAAAAGTAAAAATACAGATAAACCGGATAAAGCTTCTTAAAAAGAGTGTCAGGGCCCCCATTTTTCATGGGGGCTCTTTTTGGTAAAAATTGGAACTGTTTAAGACCAGCACTTAGTACCTTCTTATATACTTTTCCAGTAACGAAGGAAAGTTGTTTAGAAAATTGAATTTTTTGGATATAATCATGTGTGGAGGTGAAAAAGTGAAAAAGAAATTACTATTAAGCACTATTTTTGCAATTATGGCTACAATCTTTATTTTCGCTTCACCGAACACCACTAAGGCATCTATGCTTGAAATGGAAGCACAGGGACCGGAAGTAACGGCGCTTCAGCAGGATTTAATACAGATGGGCTACTTACATACGAATGCGACCGGCTATTACGGCACAGCAACCTCACAGGCAGTACAGCAGTTTCAAACTGATTTTGGTTTAATCGTGGACGGTGCGGCGGGTCCGCAGACAACCAGCCGCATAGATGAAGTTACATCAGTGGCTAAGGCGGTCTACGGGGAAGCCCGCGGGGAATCATTTGAAGGGCAGATAGGGGTGGCAGCGGTTATTTTAAATCGTCTTGAATCTGCTGAATTTCCCAATAACGTAAACGGCGTCATTCAACAGCAGAATGCTTTTACCGCAGTAGCTGACGGCCAGTACAGTATGACACCGGACCAGACAGCGTATGAAGCGGTCAAGCAGGCATGGAATGGCTATGACCCGTCCCGTGGTTCGATGTATTATTACAACCCGGAGGATGTAACCTCTGACTGGATCTGGACCCGGACGCCGAATTTATCCATTGGCCAGCACGTTTTTGCAAGCTGATAATGAAAAGCGAGGAACCTGCCGGGGGCAGGTTCTTTTTTCGTGCCTGGATAAATATGATACGATAAATGATCATAAGTATGGATTTGGAAGGTGCCAGGAGGAAAAGAATGAAAGACATAACAGAAGCAGGACCGTCAGAAGCAGCCCTGATTAACGCCATTATGTATGAAGCGTTCTGGGAGTACCGGGACGAATCGCCTCCGTCAGGAGCTATTCAGGAAACCACAGAGGCGATTCAGGCCGAAATGGAGCAGGGAGAACGAGCCGCCGTCTGGTGGATGAACGGGGAAGCGGCCGCGATGATCCGCTTCCGGCCAGAGGAGAATTATATGTACTTCCACCGTCTTTCGGTTCGTCCGTCCTACCGCGGTCACGGGGCTGCCGCAGCACTTGTCCGCTGGGTAGAGGAAGCTGCAGCAGAAGAACAGTTTGAAGGAGTTTATTGTAAAGTACGGGCGTCGACGCCGCAAAACGTCCGTATGTATCAGCGGATGGGCTACGAAACGGTAAGGGAGTATACTGCAGAAAAAGAAGGGCTGCCGCCATTTGGCGTCGTAGTTATGGCCAAGCTGCTGTAACGAATGAAAGACGGAGCGCTAAGACCTCCATCAAGGAATACAAAACAGGGACTGCCCCGGAAAAGGACAGTCCCTGTTTTTTGCTGTTATTTTAAAGCAAACTTTTCGTTTAGACAGCTGAGCGTTCGACTTCTCCCTTACGAAGAATAACGCGTGGATAAGGAAATTCTTCCTCCTGGCCGGCGAACGGGTAATGAACGTATTCGACACAAATTGTGCGTTCATACTCCGCGATCATCCTGCACTCTTTTCCATCAAAATACAAAAGTTCGTCTTTATCAAATATTTTTACGTCTTTTTCCTGTTCCACTTCCAAACCTCCTTACCCCTCTCTATATAGAGTAATCAATTTTAGAGCAGGTAGCAAGGTAATAAAAGGAAACAGAACAAATTCAGCGTCAAATTTCCGGAGAAATTACAATGGATAAGGGCGGTCCTGCGCCTGTACGCTGATCCACTGCTCGGTCGTAAATTCATCTAAAACCCATTCGCCGTTAAAGCGTCCGATGCCGGATTGCTTCTCGCCGCCAAATGGCAGGTGGGCTTCATCGTTTACGGACTGGTCATTTACGTGAACCATGCCGGAATTAATACGGCGAGCTGCCTGCATGCCCCGGTAACGATCCTGCGTGAAGACCGAGCCGCTCAGGCCGTAAGGAGAATCGTTGGCAATGCGGATGGCTTCGTCCTCGCTCGATGCCCGGAGTAATGTTGCGACAGGGCCGAAGACTTCATCCTTTGCTGCCGGCATGTCGTTAGTTACTTCGGAAAGAACGACGGGCGGTATAACCTGGCCGTTAATTTCAAACTCTGTCTGAAGTTTACCTCCGGCATCAATCGTGCCCTGAACCAGTTTTTCTATATTTTTGACCTGTTCTTCATTAATGATCGGGCCGACAATGACGTTTTCGTCAGAAGGGTCACCAGCTTTTAGCGTTTTCGCCACGCGGGTGAATTCTTCGACAAATTCATCGTAAATGTCATCGTGAATAATCACGCGGTTCAATGCGAGACAAATCTGTCCCTGGTGAAGGAAGGAACCGAACACTGCTGCTTTGGCAGCCTTTTTCACCTCGGCGTCCTGAAGAACAACCATGGCATTGTTGCCGCCAAGCTCAAGTGCGGTTTCTTTTAAGTTCTGCGCCGCGAGCTCGGCAATGTGCGTGCCGACTTCGGTGGATCCGGTGAACGATAACAGAGCCGGAACTTCATGAGTAACGAACGCATCGCCAATTTCAGAGCCGCGTCCGGCTGTGACGTGAATTACGCCTGCCGGAAACCCGGCTTCTTCAAACAAGGCTGCAAT
This sequence comes from Marinococcus halotolerans DSM 16375, assembly GCF_000420725.1. Taxonomy (GTDB): domain Bacteria; phylum Bacillota; class Bacilli; order Bacillales; family Marinococcaceae; genus Marinococcus; species Marinococcus halotolerans. Next base: position 160,389 of record NZ_ATVM01000002.1, read on the forward strand.
CAGCAGTCCGGATGTAGCCGGTGTGTCGGATGCCGGTTTAACTACGACAGTATTACCTGTTGCCACTGCCGGCGCAATTGTTCTCATTGCGAGGTGGAACGGGAAGTTCCATGGGCCGATAACTCCAATAACTCCTTTGCCCGAACGGAAGGTGTAGTTTTCTTTGCCGGGCGTATTCGAAGGAGCGGTCGTTCCGTGAACCCGGTTAGGAAATGAAGTGGATTCAAAAACAATGTTAGAAGCTGTATTGAATTCTGTTTCCGCCTTCAGTCGGCTGCTTCCGGATTCCTTGATCAGCCATTCCACGATGGTCTCCTTCTGGTTCTGCATGACATCATACAGACGATGGAGATACTGCTGTTTTTCAGCGGGGCTGTGGGCGTCCCACGTTTTTTGATAGTCATTGGCCGACTGATACGCGCGGTCAAGATCATTGGCGTCTGCAGAAGCAATTGTTCCCAGTGATTCGCCGTTATAAGGATTAGTATTTTCGATTGTTTTGCTGGATGAGCCGCTCACCCAGGAGCCGTTAATATACTGCTTTGTAAAATCGGTATGCATAGCAACCATCCTTTCGTAATTACCGGTTAGGATCCGGTAGCAATGTATAATATACCTCGCGCTGTATTTTTTCAAACATTTAAGATCAGAAAAGGTCAATACTATTTAAGAATAATTAAAAATATATAGAAAGCCGGCGTAGAAATCTGAGATGATAGCGGAGCTGGAGGAAAAAGATCCATATAAAGGGGGGAGCTGCTGTGAAACCATCCACTGCCTATTTATTTGCAGTCGCCGGCGCTTCGTTTTGGGGATTTACAGGATTGTTCGTACAGAACATGTACCGGTACAATATCGAGCCCGATCAGGTAGTAGCTCTGCGTATGGCCGGCTCGGCTCTGATCTTATTTCTGGCTGTAGCCCTGATCCGGCCGTATCTTCTAAAGGTCCGTTGGTATGATCTTCCGCACTTTATCGGGCTCGGCGTCGGCAGCATAGCTCTTTTTAACTGGTGTTATTTCACTGTTATGAACGAAGCCTCGCTTTCCATTGCCGTCGTGCTCCTCTACACCAGCCCGGTGTTTGTAGCGCTCATTTCAAGATTTGTGTTTAAAGAAAAAATAACAATGAATAAGCTGGCAGCTATTTTGCTTACGATCGCCGGCTGCGCGCTGGTGGCGGGTCTTCTTCCCGGAGGCGCGGGCGGAATGTCACTGTCGATTCTTATGATCGGCCTGCTTTCCGGTTTATGCTGTGGCCTGTACAGTATTCTCGGCAAATTTGTGACACCGAAATATCATTCCATTACAATCACTGCCTACACCATGCTCGCCGGAGGGGTGGTAATGGTCCCTTTCAGCGGCCTTTTGGCAAATGAAGAAGCCATCCAGGAGCCGATGATGTGGATGTACGGTCTTGGCGGAATTCTTCTTTCCACGATTGCTGCGTATATTCTGTTTACAATCGGGCTGAAATATATTGAGTCCGGCAAAGCGGCGATTTTATCCACCGTGGAGCCGATGGTGGCCATTGTGATCGGCGTATTCGCTTTTGGGGACAGGCTGAGCAGCTGGCAGGGGCTTGGCATCGTTCTTATTTTTTCGGCGGTCGTTCTATCCATTTATTCAAGACCGGGAAAGTTCCGGAAAAAGCGCGGGAACAGACGGAAGAGACCGCAAAACGAGTGGGAGAAGAAGCCTGGCGGAGACGTTTAAACTGAAGACTGCAGGGAACAAATGTAAAAAAGGAGGCATTAAAATGGATGTATTAGTCATAGGAGCGAACGGGCATACGGGACGTCTGCTGGTTGAACAGCTCGCAGCCCATCCGGAGCATACTCCGCATGCTATGGTACGTGCAGTCTCCCAGGCCGATGAGCTTAAAAAACTGGGGGCGTCATCCACGATTCTTGCAGACCTTGAAGAAAACCCGGCGTCCGCTTTAAAGGGCATGGACGCGGTTATGTTTGCTGCCGGCTCGGGATCTTCAACCGGACCCGAAAAAACGGTGAGCGTAGATCAGCAGGGAGCGAAGAAAACGATTGATGCAGCAAGAGTCCAGGACGTGCAGCACTACGTTATGCTCAGCGGTATCGGTGTTGACAACCCGCAGGGGTCTATTAAGCATTACGCAGAAGCAAAGCTGAATGCAGACAAGCATCTGCAGAGCAGCGGGCTGCCGTACACGATTGTCCGTCCGGGAAGGCTTACGTTTGATAAAGGTACAGGGAAAATCGAGCTTGCAGAAAAGCTCTCCAGCCCTGAACAAAGAGATATTTCCAGAGAGGACGTTGCCCGCACGATGATCGCCGCCCTCGACATTGAAAACGCCAGGGGGCAGACGGTCGAACTGCTTGCAGGAGAGATGGATATTCACGAGGCCTGGAAGGCTTTATAAAAATAGATCCCGCCGGTACGGATGCCGGCGGGATCTATTTTCTGCTTAAGAAGAAAAATCGATTTCCTCAGGAGTATCTCCTTTAGAATTCATCAGGCGGATAGAGTCCGGCTGGATTTCGAGGACAATATATTCTGGGTTGTCAGGGGAGCCGAGCCAGGATTGTACGCTGTCTGTCCAAACCTTTTCTTTCGTTTCCTGATCATGACGGATTACTGCTTTGCCGGAAATTTCAACAAACGCGTCTCCGTATCCTTCACCATCGTAGCCAAGCAGAATGTGAACGTTGGAATTCTTTTCGATTTCTTCCGCCTTGTGGGTTTTGCTGCTCGTTGGTGTAAGAAGAGTAAAATTTTCATTGTAGAATGTCATGTAACGGGAATGGGGCTTGTTGCCCTCAATCGTCGCAAGGACGCCTACTTTGTTGCTGTCAATAATATCTAGTGCGTATCTTTGTGCTTCTTTTTTATCCATGGATAATCCTTCCTTTCGTAATGAAACTAATTATCATTATTCCTGCCGTTACGTACTTTTAAACATGGGTTCAAAGCCGGAAAAATAGGATTTTTTATAATCAATATGAATTGTATGAAAAGAATGAATATTGTTAATATAAAAAAATCGGGCGTTTGTTTTATAAGGAGAGCGGTAATAGGTAAGTGTATTTTGCTAGCGAAATACGAATTTAAACCTATAGGAGGAATCATTGTGTTTAAGAGAATTGATAAACTGCAGATCGACCTCCCAACGCCCAGTAATCCAGACGCTAACTCAGCCAACGTCGTACAGGAGCTTTTAGGTGGAAAATTCGGTGAAATGTCAACGCTCAATAACTATTTATTCCAGTCGTTTAATTTTCGCAGCAAAAAGCAGCTACGCCCCTTTTACGATTTAGTCGCAAGCATTACAGCCGAGGAACTCGGACACGTAGAGCTGGTTGCCAATACAATAAATTTATGCCTGCAGGGTTCCACAAGCCAAAGTGGCCAGGACCCGGCCAACCCGGACAGTACACCGCTCAGTGAAGCCATGGATTCAAGAAATCCGCAAAGCTTCATTTTTGCCGGACAGAATTCTGTACCGAAGGATTCGATGGGAGCACCGTGGACAGGGGACAACGTCTTTACAAGCGGTAACCTCGTCAACGACCTGCTTCATAACTTTTACCTCGAATGCGGAGCAAGAACGCATAAGATGCGGGTTTATCAAATGACCGACAATGAAACCGCCCGTGAACTGTGCGGCTATCTGCTTGTGCGCGGCGGCGTGCACGTAGTAGCCTATGCTAAAGCGCTGGAGAAATTAACAGGCGTAGATGTAACAAAAATGCTTCCGGTACCGGACCTTGATAACAGTAAGTATGATCATGCCCAGAAATATGAAGCGAAGGGAGCGCACCGTAAGCTCTATCGTTTCAGCGATAACGATTACACCATGCTTGACCGGATCTGGAACGGACCGACACCGGTCGGGCCGCCGGGCGAACTCGAGGTAGTCAGCGACATGCCGACACCGGAGGGCGGGGAAATTCCGAACCTCGACCACATTCCGGAGGAATTCGCGCCGGGATTTGACGAGCAGCAGTTCCGGGAAATGTCGAAAAAATTGAACTACGAAGCAGGACTTTAAATACCGGATTGCGAAACAAGCAAGCACCGCCAGCTGGCGGTGCTTTTGGTTTGAATAAACATACAGCCGCAGAAAGAAAGGAAGCAGCAGATGAAAATACCAGTAATTATGGATATGGACCCGGGACACGACGACGTAATTGCATTATTTCTTGCAGCCGGCCACCCGGACATGGAGATCCGGGCTGTGACGACTGTTTCAGGCAATGCTGATATAGGAAAAACAACAAGAAATGCGTTAGTGGCCGCTGATACTGCAGGCCTGAACAGAGTGCCGGTGGCAGAAGGGGCAGCAAGACCCCTGATCCGCATGCCGGAGCACGCTCCTTCTATTCACGGTGAGTCCGGCCTTGACGGACCAGAGCTTCCAGTGCCGACACATACGGTGGAGGAAAGACATGCGGTGGATGTGATGGAAGAGATACTGCTTCAGTCAGAGGAAGAGATTACCGTTATTGCCACTGGCCCGTTAACGAATCTTGCGATGTTATGCCGGAAGAACCCGAAGGCGGCTGGCCGCATCCGCCACCTGTCGATTATGGGCGGCGGAACGTTTGGCAATTGGACGCCTGCGGCAGAGTTTAATATTTATGCAGATGCAGAAGCAGCAGAAATCGTTTTTGCGAGCGGCATCCCAATCACGATGTGCGGCCTCGATGTTACTCATCAGGCGTTATCTTCCGAGGCTGTAGTGGAACGGATTAAAGAGATACCGACAATGGCAGCCCAGTTTACGTATGAACTGCTTGATCACTTCCAGCGTGCCTATGAGGAGCGTTTTCAGCTGGCACTTCCTCCGGTCCACGATCCCTGCGCAGTAGCGGTGTGCCTGCAGCCGTCCCTGTTTACATTTGAATCGGCCGAGGTAAAGGTGGAAACAGCAGGAAAGCATACGTACGGGGAAACAGTTATTGATGCTTCCGTGGCAGAAGGATCGGTGCAGGTTGCAGTAGAAATCAATAATGATAAATTTTGGGATTTAATCGTACAATCGCTTAAAAATCTGCCATAATGGAAATAGAAAAGTAAGCGTTATAATTATAGAGACAAGGGAGCAGGAGGGACGAATATGGGTTTTTCTGTAGAAATGAACTGGGAAATCATTACGAATAAGCAGGCCGAGCGCCTCGATGAAAAAAATTTCCGGCTGATCAAAGATAATTATCAAATGTTTCCGCTCGATCACCCGCTTCCCATTCACACCTTTGCTGAAAAAGTGCCGTTTGGCAAGGCGGTTATACACCGGGTGGAGTGGGAATCCCACCGCACCACAATTGAATACGAGCTTGTGTCCTTAACCTCGGTCAACTAAGCAGATAAATAGTGAACCCCCGGCGCAGCAGGCACCGGGGGTTTGATTTATACATAATCCATATTGTGTGTGTCGCCGTGCATGCTGCGGATTTCATCCGGATTGGCAACGACGGTCGGCTGATAGTCAATTAAGATGGCTGAGCGCTCTCCGGGCCCGTCCTCCGGGCCTTTGCGTACGGAGCCGACGTAATGAGTGACCAGTGGATCATACACCCCGTAGGACTCAAGCGGGCGGGTCATGTAAAAGGAGTCGGTGATTTTTTCCTTGTCAACATCCTCCGGCATCTGTCCTCGGACCTCCGGAACAGAGATGACGTTCCGGGCGCCCTCGATGTTGCGCCGGCGGATCAGGTGGGCAAATGTAAACGGCTCGCCGTCCTGATGCAGCGTGTTTGGCGAAGAAAAAGCCTCGTCTTTTTCCGATTCCACGTGAAGCTTCACAAAGTGGACGCCTGCATGAAAAGGCATCAGCGCATCTTCGCGCGTCCAGAATGTCTGGCGGAAATTAAAGGCAATCAGTGCTTCGAGCAGCCGGTTGTTCCTGATGTGTTCAGGGATTGCGGGGAAGCGGCGGCTTGCATCGGGATATTCCGGATTGAACGACCCCTGGAAATAATCGTAGTAGCTTTTGCCGTTTTTAACCGTTTCCGGCAGCCATTCGATCCGGTGGGTGCCCGGGAAAATGACGGCGCGGCCGTACTGCCGGTAGCGATTCAGATCCGGGGCATAGTCGTCGGCCGGAAGGTCATCAAAGGCGGCGGTGAGAGCAGCAAGGTCTGCGTCGCTGTAGCTGTCATGCAGTATATCGGCTAAATCGTAGTATTCGTATCCATGCTGTTTTAAAGGCTTCATTTGTCTATTTCTCCTCCCGAATGATGGTTTCTTCGAGTGGAAGCGTCCTTCCATTGTTTTCACAAATGCTAGTGTATCACGCCCGGCCGAAGTTGAGTATATGAAAGCCTGGCTTCGTCTTTCGTTTTTGTGACAAATTCATTATAATTAAAGAACAAATGTTCTTGAATTCAAAAGAAATCAGCGAAGAGAGGAATTTCTTTATGCCAGTTATACTAGCGGAGAAGCCGTCCCAGGCAAAAGCTTATGCGGCCGCATTTCAAATACAGGAGAAAAAGGACGGCTATATGCGGCTGAAGCCGTGCAGCCTGTTTCCGGAAGGGGCGGTGCTCACCTGGGGATTTGGTCATCTGCTCGAGCTCCGGGCCCCGGCCGATTACGAATCATCCTGGAAGAAATGGTCGCTCGATACCCTCCCGATGCTTCCCGCCCATTTCCGATTCAAGCCTAATCCAAAGGCATTCAAGCAGCTGAAGGTCGTCAAGCAGATGCTGCAGGAAGCTGACAGCATTATTATTGCGACCGACTGCGACCGGGAAGGTGAAAACATCGCCCGTAGCGTTATCGACTATACGAAAACGTCCCATAAACCAACCCGGCGCCTTTGGATCAACAGCCTCGAAAAGGATGAAGTGTATAAAGGGTTCGAGCAGCTCCGGGAAGGAGCGGACTATCTTCCTCTTTATGAGGAGGCACGCGCCCGCCAGTTTTCCGACTGGATTGTCGGGATGAATGCGAGCCGTCTGTATACGCTGCTGTTAAAGCAGAAGGGCATCAATGAAGTGTTCAGCGTCGGCAGGGTCCAGACGCCGACACTCAAGCTTATTTACGACCGGCAGAAGGAAATTGAGGCGTTTGAGCCCGAGCCTTACTGGGAGCTTGAAGGAACCTTCCGAGCGGAAGCAGGAGAGTATAAAGGAAAGTATAAAAAGCGCTTCGGCTCAAAGGAAGAGGTGCTCCGGATTTGGAAGGAGCACGGACTGAAAAAGGATACCGAAGGCACGGTCAGGAGCGTAAAAAAAGAAGAGAAACAGGAAAAGCCCCCGCTTCTTCATTCGCTGTCGAGTCTGCAGACGACGATGAACAAGAAGTATAAAATGAGTCCGTCGGCCGTGCTGAAAACGGTGCAGAGCCTGTATGACGAACCATTAAAAGCTGTTTCCTATCCGAGAACGGACACCCGCCACATCACATCAGGGGAATTTAACTACTTAAAAGGAAATCTGTCCCGGATGCAGGAGTGCATGAACGCCTCCTTCGAGCCGGCATCCACCACTCCCTCGAAGCGGTTTGTAGACGGAAGCAAAGTTCAGGAGCACCATGCGATCATTCCGACTAAAAAAGTGCTGAGCCAGACTCAGTTTGAAAAGCTGAACAGGGCCCAGCAGCAGGTGTACAAAGAAGTCATGAATAGCGTGCTCGCGATGTTTCACCGGAACTATGTGTATGAAGAAACGACGGTGGAAACGAACGTCCATGGGCTTATTTTTGAAAGTAAAGGCCGGGTGGACCGGCAGCTGGGCTGGAAGGAGCTCTTTCCGGCGCCCAGGAAGAAGAAAGACCAGGAGGACAACACTCTTCCTCCACTAGCCGAAAAAGAGCAGGTTAAGGCATACGTCCAGGCGGCTGAAAAAGAAACCCAGCCGCCCAAGCCTTACACCGAAGGACAGCTGATCAACATGATGAAGTCCTGTGGCAAATGGATCGAGGATGATGAAACGTCTAAAAAAGTATTGCAGGAAACGGAAGGCCTCGGTACTGAAGCGACACGCAGCACCATTATTCAGACGCTGCAAAAGCAGGAATATATCCGAATTCAAAAGAATATTGTGGATGTGACCGCCAAAGGCCGGGCACTGTGCGAAGTAGTGGAGGGAACGCTTTTGTCCAAGCCGCTGCTCACCGCGAAATGGGAAGCCTTTTTAAAGCAGATTGGCAGCGGGGAAGCGGATAAGGAAGCTTTTTTAAAGCAGACAGAGGCTTTTACGAAAAAACTGGTTGAAGAAGCGCCCGCAGGTATAACGAATATGCAGACAAATCCCGACCAGGTCGCCTCCTCCAAAAAACAGCCGCAGCGCGCAGAGCCAATTGCCCTCTGTCCGGTATGCCAAAAGGGGCAGATGATGGAGCGGAAGTCCTTCTACGGCTGTAGTGAATATGCGAATGGCTGCAAATTCACCGTGCCGAAAACGTTATTGAAGAAAAGAATTACCCAGGCGCAGGTTAAAAAGCTGTGTGAAAAAGGGGAAACCCAGGTGATCAAAGGGTTTAAAGGCAAAAAGCCGTTTGACGCCAAATTAAAACGAAAAGAAAATGGCGTGGAATTTGTGTTTCCGGCTAAAGACAATGCCTCCTCGTAGACAATATCCAGAAATTTGATATACTGATACCCAGAATGTTTTCTAGGGTTCCGCGGCAGAGCCGGTCTGGTCCGAGAGAAAACCCGCAGACGAATAGTTTGCGCCACGGAGGGATAAAAACCCGGGAGATCTTCGCTGCGAAGACTTCCCGGGTTTTTTCGCGGTTGAAAGCTGTAATAAATATTTCCGGGAAATAATTAAGAAAGCGCCGGCAAGGAGGGGCTGTAATGGGATGGATCAACGTCGTTGTGGCAGCAGCATTTGAAATTCTCTGGGTCATCGGTTTGAAGCATGCATCATCTGGATGGGAATGGGCCGGTACGCTGGTGGCTATCGTGCTGAGCTTTTTCTTTTTAATCCGGGCGGGAGAACACCTTCCGGTAGGTACATCATATGTAGCCTTTGTCGGCATCGGAACGATCGGAACGACGGTTCTCGATATGATCTTTTTCGGCCAGCCATTCGAATGGATCAAGCTGGTCTTTATTTTCATGCTGATTGCCGGAATCGCGGGGCTTCATACAGCCTCCGGCCGGGCAAAAGTAAATGAAGGGAGCGGTGGTCAGTGATGACGTGGCTGTATTTGATCGGTGCGGGTATTTTTGAGATGATTGGTGTTTCGATGATTAACGAATGGATTCAAAAGCGGGTCGTCTGGCCGCTGCTTTTGATTGCAGCCGGGTTTGGAGCAAGCTTTTTTCTTCTTTCCCTTGCGATGCAGACTCTCCCGATGGGAACTGCCTACGCCGTCTGGACAGGGATAGGGGCCACGGGCAGCGCGCTGTTCGGGATGCTTTGGTACAAAGAGCCGGCAAACACGGGGAGGCTTATCAGTATCGCGTTAATCCTTGCTTCTGTGGTGGGCCTGAAGCTGATAGCGCCATAAAACGTTCAAAAACAAAAGCCGTTATGGCTTGAGCGAAGGCTTTATTTTGATTATAGTTACAATCAGGTGAAACATTTGGAGCAGTAAAGCAATGAAAGATGAAAGGAGGAAAACATATGGATCTTCAGAGTATTTTATACGAAGCACATTCCGGCTCATGGGCGTTTTTGATCATTTTCTTTTTGATCAGCTATCTGTTTCCAAAACAAAAAGTGACCATGATGATTGAACGGCTGTTTGTAGTTATCATGATTCTTTCTGGTGCAGGCATGGTGGCGCTGTACGGATTTCCGCTCCTGTCCATTATAAAAGGGGTGTTGGCCCTGATATTTATCGGCGTGATGGAAATGATGTTTGTCCGTCGGCGGGCAGGCAGAAAACACGCCATGTTTTGGATTATATGGATCATTTTATTCGCAATTATCCTATCCATCGGCTACGATGTAATTGGGTAATAAAGAGAGCATGCTGTTTTTGCAGCATGCTTTTTTATATGAGGGCATTTTTGGGTATAGAAAAGATACACCAAAGCGCCCGAAGGCCGGTATTTTTTAAACGACAATTACATGTACCATGCAAGTAATACATAAAAAAGCCATAGGAACAGTGGTGGCAGGAGAAAGGAGGAGGCGGGGATTGTTTGAAGGGAACGCGAATGTCGATTCATTTATATTATTAGGAGCACTTCTGCTTATTTTAGGTGTCGTCGTGACAAAATTTTCGACACGTCTCGGCGTGCCTTCGCTTATTTTGTTTATAATTCTAGGTATGCTGATGGGAAATGATGGTTTTGGCATTATCGACTTTGAAAATGTCCAGCTTGCCCAAACCGTTGGGATTATAGCCCTGATTATTATTCTGTTTGAAGGGGGGACCCAGACGAGGTGGCGTGACATTAAACCAGTAGTGGGGCCCTCCGTAACGCTCGCCACGTTTGGCGTTTTGTTTACAGCTGCTTTAATGGGGCTCGTGGCAAAGCAGCTGCTCGATCTGAGCTGGCTCGAAGCAATGCTTCTCGGGGCTACAGTCGGTTCGACAGACGCTGCCGCAGTCTTTGCCGCCTTGAAGGGGCGGAGCATTGATAAAAAAATGGGGTCCACCCTCGAAGCGGAATCGGGAAGCAACGACCCGATGGCCGTGTTTTTAACGCTCTTCTTTATTGAATTAATATTGGCAGATTCGCCGAACGTATGGCTTTTATCCGGTGCTTTTTTCTGGCAGATGGGCGTTGGTTTTGCGATGGGCGGCCTGTTCGGATGGGCAGCCTCCTGGACCATTAACCGTATTAATCTAGATTCGAGTGGGCTCTACCCTCTGTTTGCGATCGCTTTTGCGCTGTTAACCTACAGTGTGACTTCCAGCATGAGCGCGAGCGGGTTTTTGGCAGTGTACGTAGCGGCGCTTTTGATAGGAAACTCTGATTTGATTTACCGTCAGCCGATTTACCGGTTTAATGAAGGAATGGCGTGGATGTCTCAAATAAGCATGTTTATTATCCTCGGTCTGCTTGCATTCCCGAGAGATATTTTGACATGGTCAAACATTTCCATGGGGCTCGCTTTGTCAGCAGTGTTAATGTTTGTGGCACGGCCTCTTGCGACATTTTTGTCTACTTCATTTTTCGGATACAAGCCGAAGCAGAACGTATTTTTATCCTGGGCGGGCCTGCGAGGGGCAGTACCAATCATCCTGGCTACATACCCGATCGTTGCCGGTGTGGAATCGGGCAGCCAGATTTTTAACGTCGTCTTCTTTATTGTGCTGACGTCCGCGCTGATCCAGGGGGCAACCATAGCTCCATTAGCGAAGTGGCTTCACCTGTCCGGCCCGCTCCGGGAAACACCGACTCATTCCCTGGAGATTGTCTCCCTCGGAAAAGCGAATGCAGAAATTATGGAATTTCAAACGAATGAAGCGACGCCGATTGTCGGCCAGACGCTTCAAAGTGTTGAATTTCCGGCATCCGCGCTGATCAGCGCGATTGTCCGGGACGATGAGCTGGTCACTCCGGTTGGGGAGACAGTAATCCAGGCCGGTGATTATTTATATATTCTTGTCTCACGCAAAGAGAAGCGTATTTTAAAGCAGATGCTTCGGCACGATTACTAACAGAAAGCGGTCGGCGTTAAGATGCGTTAAATTTGAGAAAAGAAGGAAGGGCTCGGCATGGGTGTGCTGATCAATGTATTGATCCCAATCATTTTAATATTTACGATTGGCTATTTGCTGCAGAAAAGACAGGCAGTGGATATTCGGCCGGTTTCGGCTGTCGCTCTTTATGTATTGACGCCTGCGCTTGTTTTCCGGACTTTCTATGAAAGGGAGCTAAACAGCGATATGCTGTCGATGGCTCTGTTTTCCGTGGTGTTTTTAGCGGTCATGACCGGATTGATCAAATTGGTGTCTTATGTGCGTAAATGGCCGAAGGCTAACGAAACCGGCATGATGCTCTCTACTGTATTTATGAATGCGGGGAACTACGGTGCTCCCTTAATTGCTTTTGCGTTCGGTGATACAGCCTTTGCCTACTCCATCGTTTTTATGGTTATTCAGACGATGCTGATGAATACTGTAGGCGTCTATATTGCAAACAGTGCCAATATGGATGCGGCCGACGCGTTTCGAACGGTACTGCGGATGCCGGTATTTTATGCGCTGCTCGCAGGCATCGTCTTTCAGCTGACCGGAATACCGGTCGGGGCGACCTATTATGAAGCCCTTGATATGCTCGCGAGCGCTGCGATTCCGGTAGTTATGATTATCCTCGGCATGCAGCTTGCACGGATATCCGTGAAAAGCATGGATTGGAAGCTTGTGAGTGCAGGCACGTTTTTACGGCTGGTATTTGCACCGGCTCTTGCCTACGTGATCGCTCTGCTGCTGCAGACCGGTGAAACGTTAACGACCGTGCTGGTTGTTTCAACAGCGATGCCGAGTGCAGCAACCATGGCAATGATTTCCGTACAGTTTGATTCCAATCCCCAGCTTGTTTCAAGTATTACACTGGTGACGACTATTTTAAGCGTCCCCTCCCTGTGGGTGGTGCTGTCGATTTTCCAGGCCTGAAAAGCTCCGGGGTGAATTGACGGAAGAAGAGTACCGCGTTAAGATGGAAGTAATATCAAACCACTAGGGGTGCCTGTTGGCTGAGACAGCGTAAAGCTGATCCCTTTGAACCTGATCTGGATTATACCAGCGTAGGGAAGTGGGGAAGAGATGCTGATACGACTATCTCCCCCCGCTTTCTAACGAAGGCGGGGTTTTTTGTGGGAAAATATTATATTTGCTGGGGGTGCCTGCTGAGGCTGAGACCGGAGAACTGTCCGGAACCCTTTGAACCTGATCTGGAGATCCAGCGGAGGGAAGCAGCCATGTTGAACCTTTTAACGGGCAGCCTCCTTCCTTCTGGAAGGAGGTTTTTTTATGGATAATAAACCAAAGCCGTGCATTCACGCCGTATCGCCGCCAAATATAACGGCGGCAGCATGGTGGAACAAAACGAGAGAGCTGACAGGGATCGTTGATTACGTGCATGTACGGGCGCCTGAATGGACAAGGCGTGAAAAAGAAACGGCCATTGAATGGGCGTTAAACGAAGGGATCGCCCCGAAGCAGCTGATCATAAATGATGAACCGGAGCTTGCTGCTGCATACGGGCTGGCCGGTGCTCACCTGCCGGAGCGTCGTACGGTCTATCCGGCGTCTGCAGGCTGGGGGCAGTCCGTTCACTCTGTGGAAGCGGCGGAAAAAAGCGAACAGCAGGGAGCGTCATGGCTGTATTTCGGTCATGTATTTGCCTCAGGCAGTAAGCCCGGAAAGCCACCGCGCGGAGCACGGGCGTTGAAGGCTGTGGCGGAAAGCGTCCGTATTCCCGTAATCGCCATAGGAGGAATTGATGCTGACAAAGCAGTGGAGTGTATGAACTGCGGAGCGTCCGGGGTGGCAGCCATTGCATATTTTTACGCGGCTGCAGAACCCGGAAAAGCAGCCGGGGAGCTCAGAGCCCGGTTAAGGAGTGATAACAATGAAGGCTGATACAGAAGTTCTTATTGTAGGCGCAGGCGTGCAGGGATGCTCGCTTGCCTATCAGTTAAGCAAACGCGGCCGCCGTGTAATGGTAATCGAGAAAGACTCTATTGCCGCCGGAGCGTCAAAAGCGGCTGCCGGCATGCTCGGAGCGCAGTCCGAGTGGGAGGGCTCTGACCTTTTTCAGGAATTCGCCCTGGAAAGCCGGGCGCTGTTTGAAGAGATGGTGCCCGAAGTGGAAGCGCTCAGTGGAATGGATGTCTCCTACGTGAACAACGGAATGCTGAAGCCTGTATGGGATAAGGCGGGAGAAGATAAATACCGGCGAGCTGCAGGGCGCGGCTACGGGGCGGAGTGGCTTTCGACACATGAAGCACTGCGCAGGGAGCCGGCGCTTTCCGAAAATATCCGGGGTGCCTGGTCGATTCCAAAAGACGGACAGCTCCGTGCCTTTGAATGGACAGCGGCCCTTGCCAAGGCAGCAAAGGCCTGCGGGGCAATTATACGGGAAAACACTTCAGTGAACCTTCTTTTAGAAGCTGACGGCCGGATCTGTGGCGTGAAAACAAATGAAGGAATGATTGAAGCAAAAGAAGTGGTTTTTACCGGGGGGAGCGCCGGAGCGGAGCTGTTGGATGAAAAGGATTTTACGCTCTATCCGGTGAAAGGGGAGTGCTTGTCCGTACGCATGCCCCGTGGAAATTTGAGACACACCCTGCACACGCCGCAGGTGTATATTGTCCCGAAAAAGGACGGGGAAATCTTTATCGGTGCCACAGAAAAGCCCGGGGACTCGAGTACAGGAGTCAGTGTAGCCTCGATGCAGGAGCTGATGAAAGCAGCTGTTCATTTAGTGCCGGGTCTGAAGCATGCAAGCATTGAAAGATTTTGGAGCGGCGTCCGGCCGCAGACAGGAGACGGGCTGCCATATATGGGACAGACCAGCCGGGGCCTGTGGGTAATGACCGGTCATTACAGAAACGGTATTCTGCTTTCAGCACTGAGCGGACAATGGATGGCTGCCCGGATTGAAGGAGAAAGCGTCCGCGAAGACTGGAAGCACTTATTTGCGGTAGACCCTCAAATACGAAAGGGAGGAGTTATTCATGCAGATCACGCTTAATGGTCAATTACAGAATATTGAGAACAGCAAAACTGTAGCCGATTTACTGGAAGAGCTTCAGATCGCCCACAAAAAAACGGTGGTGGAACGCAACGGCACTATTGTAATTGAAGAATTTCACGAGCGGGAAGGTTTAATGGACGGGGACAGAATCGAAATCATTCATTTTGTAGGAGGCGGATGAACAAATGCTTAACATTGGCAATATGACGTTCGAATCGAATTTATTTCTCGGCACCGGAAAATATAAGGACGCTAAGACCCAGCTGCAGGCTGTAGAAGCATCGGAAACGGAGGTACTGACCTTCGCCGTTCGGAGAATGAACCTGTTTGACAGCAGCCAGCCAGATCCATTTGAACAGATGGATGTGTCCAGGTACCGGCTGCTCCCAAATACAGCGGGGGCCAAAACGGCGGAAGAGGCTGTGCGGACAGCGAAACTGGCTGAGGCAGCGAACATGTGCGACATGATTAAAGTAGAAGTGATCGGCTGTGACAAAACGCTTCTGCCGGATCCGGTGGAAACGCTCCGGGCCTCGGAGGAGCTGCTGAATGAAGGGTTTACCGTCCTTGCGTATACGTCCGATGACGTTGTGCTTGCTAGAAAGCTTCAGGAGCTTGGGGTTCATGCAGTGATGCCCGGGGCCTCCCCTATAGGCACGGGGCTTGGCATCATTAACCCGTACAACCTGTCCCATATTATTGAACAGGCGGAGGTTCCGGTGATTGTAGATGCCGGCATTGGGAGCCCGAAGGATGCTGCTTACGCAATGGAGCTCGGCGCTGATGGCATCCTGTTAAATACAGCTGTTTCAGGAGCGGGCGATCCTGTAAAAATGGCAGAAGCGATGAAACTGGCAGTGAGGGCTGGCGCGCTTGGCGCAGAAGCAGGGCGCATTGATAAAAAATTCTATGCCCAGGCAAGCAGCCCTTTAGGAGGCCTCAGCATTTGAATACGGAAGAACGTTTTTCCCGGCAGCGGTTATTTCACGGAATCGGCCGGAGCGGTCAGGAAAGGCTGCAGGAGGCTCATGTCATAGTGGTAGGGGCCGGCGCGCTTGGGAGTTTAACAGCCGAAACCCTTGTACGCGCGGGGATTGGGAAATTAACGCTAATCGACCGGGATTATGTGGAAGAAAGCAACCTGCAGCGCCAGCAGCTTTACACGGAAGCAGACGCAGCGGCCTGGACGCCAAAAGCAGAAGCGGCGAAAAAGCGGCTGCTCGATATCCGGAGTGATGCTTCTATTGAAATTATTGTCGGAGAAGCAGATCCGGCCGTGCTTGAAAATTGTCTGCCCGCAGATCTTATTATTGATGGGCTGGATAATATGGAGACGAGGCTGATGATTAATGATACAGCGTTGAAGCACAGGCTCCCCTGGATCTACGGAGCCTGTGTAGGCGCGTACGGACTGAGCTACACAGTAAGGCCGGGACAGGGACCATGTCTTCGCTGCCTGATGAAGGGTATTCCGATGGAAGGTGAAACGTGTGACACGGTGGGAATTATTGCCCCGGCGGTCCAATTCGTAAGCGCCACTCAGGTGACCGAAGCGATGAAGCTGCTTACTCATTCCTTTGAACAGCTCCGCGGAACGCTGTGGTCGTTTGATGTATGGTCGAACGAGACTTCTTCTATTCATGTAGACTCGCTGCAGGAGGAGAATTGTCCCTCCTGCGGGGCATCGCCAGCGTATCCGGCGCTCGCATGGAGTGGAAGAAGCAAGGCGGAGACGTTGTGCGGCAGGGACGCCGTACAGGTGAAGCCTCTTCCTGATATGCAGGTGTCACTGGAGCAGACGGCGAATGTTCATAAGCAGCACGTCTCCAAAGCGAATCAGCATCTGCTGGTGTTAAATATTGAAGACAAGCGGCTGGTGCTCTTTAAAGACGGAAGAGCCATCATTCACGGGGTTTCCGGGGAAGTGGAAGCAAGGTCGTTGTACCAGAGATATATTGGAGGATAAATATTCCTTGTTTCGTTTTACGGGCGGAGTGGTAATGTTCCTTGCAAGGAGGGGGAACTATTGCCTACCGCTCGTATTTTTTCATCTGTAGAAGAAGCACAGAAGGCTGTAGATAAATTAAAAATGCAGGGTGTTCAAAGAGAACAGATTTACGCTTTGGCTCTTGAGGCGGAAAAAGCGACTGCGAAAGAACTAAAAGTAAGTGATACAGAAGCAGACGCTACAAGTCCGGTGGAGTTTGTGAAACAGCTTTTCCGCAACGGGGCCTCCGATATTTATGAACGATTAACAAAGCTGGGCTATGGCGATAAAGAAGCGCGTGAACTGAGCGAACAGCTGGAGGAACATAATATATTAATTGTGGTGGATGAAGATCCGGAAAAATTCTCTTTTGAAAAGTGAATCTTTTCCGGATTTTATTCAGTCTTGGAGCGCCGGGAGGAGGCGGGGCAGTTCGGTTAATATTCACTCTCGTTTTTCGATGTCCAGCTACGGAGCCTAACCGCTCGGGATTACTTTCCAGCCGGTTTCGGGCAGCAGGCTGCCCTGTACGTCTGGGAAGTACCTGTCGCGGTTGAGCAAGGCTCCTCCGCTTTTCGATGTCCAGCTCTGGAAGCCAACGGCGGCGTGTCCCTTCAGATCTTTGGTAAAGAGAAAAGGCCTCTTTATCCAAAGCTCTTCTAGGGCCCGCACCGTTGAACAGGCTTCCTCCGCTTTTCGATGTCCAGCTTCGGGTGTTACCAGCTTAATCCATTCGTGATTTCAGATCGTTTGCGACTTCGTCTCAAGCCGACTGAAACCGACGAGCCGTTTAGCGGCCCGCACGAGGCGGGTCAGTTCGATGTTGCTACAGGATGTAGCGATTTTAATCGAACATCATTTAAATAACACCCTTCGCTTTTCTATGAATTTTATGTAATTTTTATGAATTATGGCTGTGACAGCTGCAATGATTAGTTAGTATGATAGAATAACGGTGGTATATAGACAAATAGTTGCGTTAATATAAGGAGAGTGGTATTGTTTCGATGGGAATTCTACTCGGATGTACATATACGACGGCAACTTGCACTCTACGAGGTAGGAATTACCTTATAGATACCCATAGAATTATGCTTGTTTGAATTATTAGATTGTATTAAATGATGTGGAGGTAACTGACGTGAAAATTATTGTTGCAGGTGGAGATGGATTTTGTGGTTGGCCGACCGCGCTTTACTTATCAAAGCAGGGTCATGACGTTTCAATTATCGACAGTATGGTACGCAGGAAAATTGATGATGAGCTTCATTCTAACTCGATTACCCCGATTGCAAGCCTTGAAGACCGGGTAGCGAAGTGGAAAGAGCTGACAGGAAAAGAAATACGTACATACGAAGGGGATCTTCAGCATTACGATTTCCTGCAGCAGGTTATGGAGCAGGAAAAACCGGAAGCGTTCGTTCACTTTGCTGAACAGCGTTCTGCTCCTTATTCGATGATAGACCGCGAGCATGCAGTCTACACCCAGGTTAATAACGTAGTAGGGAATTTGAACGTGCTTTATGCTATTAAAGAAATGGCGCCGGACTGCCATCTGATTAAGCTTGGCACAATGGGAGAATACGGCACGCCGAATATTCCAATTGAAGAAGGTTACCTGGAAGTGGAACACAAGGGCCGCAAAGACCGCCTTCCGTTTCCAAAACAGCCGGGGTCGTTCTATCATTTATCAAAAGTGCATGACAGCCATAACATTATGTTTGCCTGCCGTGTATGGGGCATCCGCGCGACAGACTTAAACCAGGGCATCGTCTACGGCCTGGATACGAATGAAACCAATATGGATCCAGTGCTTACCAACCGCCTGGACTACGACGGTGTCTTTGGGACAGCGCTGAATCGTTTTATCATTCAGTCTGCCATCGGCCGGAATTTAACAGTTTACGGAAAAGGCGGTCAGACCCGCGGCTTCCTGAACCTTGAAGATACAGTCCGCTGTGTGGAAATTGCAGCAGAAAAGCCGGCTGAACCTGGAGAATTCCGTGTGTTCAACCAGTTTACTGAAGACTTCTCTGTACTCGAACTCGCAGAACGGGTGAAAAAGGTAGCGGAAGAAGAAGGCTACCACATTAATGTGGATCATCTCGAGAATCCACGGGTGGAGCTTGAAGAGCATTTCCTTGAAGCAGTAAACACCAACCTTCTGGACTTGGGACTGGAGCCGCACTTTTTAACTGACGATGTTATCCGCCATATCTTAAAAGCGGTAATTGAGCATAAAGAGCGGGTAATTGAAGAGAACGTATTGCCGGGTGTGAGTTGGAAATAAAAACGGGGAGTTGTCTTCTATGAAGATAATGATCATCACCGAGACTTTTCTGCCTTCTACAGATGGAATCGTTACACGATTAACAGCCTGCATCCGCTGGCTGCATCGTGATGGTCATGAAGTACAGATTGTAGCCCCGGATCTGGGTGTGTATGAATTTGATGGAGCAGAAGTGAAAGGGGTGCCTGCGCGCGCCCTCCCTTTTTATCGTTCAAAGAAGTTCGCTCTCCCGAACCGGGTAGTCAAAAAGTATATACAGGATTTCGGGCCTGATGTCGTGCACGTCGTAAACCCGGCGGTTGTAGGCTATTCGGGTGTGAACTATGCGAAAAAGCTTGGCGTGCCGCTGGTTGCCTCCTACCATACCAACCTGACCCAGTATATGTCCTACTATAATCTGGGCATGCTGAAATGGCTGATGTGGTGGTACGTGCGGCGCCTGCATAACAAAGCAGACATTAATCTCTGCACCTCGCAGACCGTGCAGACAGAACTCCAGGAAAAAAGGTTTGAACGCATGCATTTGTGGAAACGGGGAGTAGATACCGAACAATTCCACCCCAGACACCACAGCAGAAAAATGCGGGAGCGGCTTTCCGGTGGAAAAAGTGACAGAACGCTGCTGCTTTATGTAGGAAGACTTGCGGCTGAAAAAGAGATCGAAAAAATCCGTGATGTCCTTGAGGCTTCGGACAAGTTTTGCCTGGCCATTGTAGGAGACGGGCCCCACCGCGAGGAGCTGGAAAAGCATTTCGAAGGCACAGATACCGTGTTTACAGGATTTATGCACGGGAATGAGCTGGCGTCTACGTTTGCCTCCTCCGACGTATTTGTTTTTCCTTCCACAACGGAAACGCTGGGGCTTGTGATCATGGAAGCAATGGCCTCCGGCCTCCCCCTGGTGGCGGCAGAAAGCGGGCCGACAAAGGAACAGCTGACATCAGAACGTAATGGCCTTTTGTATGACCCGCATGCTCAAGATGACTTTAAAAATACTGTCTGCCGTTTTGAAGATGAAACCCTCCGTAAACGTCTGGCCGACCAGGCCTTTACGGATGTTGCTGAATTCGGATGGGAAGCGGCGGCAGAGCAAATCCGGGATCTATACAAAGAAGCGGCCGGCGTGAAGAATTCAAAAACGGCGGAACATGATGACACAGTTTCAGAAGAACGCCGGTAAGCGGAGATTTCATCAAGAACAGAGGGGTTCTATGGGTAAGAATCAAAAGCGGCGTGGTCCTCTTCAAGCGCTTCAGTTTAGTGTGATTGGTGTAACGAACGCTGTAGTCGATATAGGAGCGTTAAACCTGCTTCTATTTCTTTTTCCAAGTGAAGAACGGATGACTTTAACGCTTTTTAATACGATTGCTTACGCGCTGGCGGTAACAAACAGCTACATCTGGAACGTGTTTATTACGTTCCGGGATTCCGCGAAAGGAAGCACCCGCCAGCGGCTAGTCTTTATTATTCAGGGGCTGATCAGCCTTGGTATTAATAACGCCGTATTTTTAGGATTTAATGCTTTATTTCAGGCACTTGGAGTACCGACATGGATCCGCCAGAACCTGGCTAAGGGACTGGCAATGCTGGCTTCGTTCACGGCGAGTTTCTTTATGATGAAATACTTTGTGTTTAAAGACTTTAACCGCCGGTATCCAAACCGTGAACAATCCTCACGGGAAGAAAACCAGTAGAAGAACATCTCAGAGCCGCTGCTGCAGCGGAGCGGGGTGTTCTTTTATTATCCAAAAGAATACTCATGGTATACTGGAAAAAAGGAGGAAACAAATTGGAACCTATTCACTTATACTTATCGAGGTATCAGGAGCATATAGACTATCTGCGCCAGACGGGACAGGAAACCCCGTCCTTTCGGGAGCTGCGGGAAAATGAAATTCCCCGCCTGCTTCAGGTGTCGGATTCCTACGTACAGATGGCGTCTGCGGACGGAGAGGGAGGCCGGAAGGCATACAAACTTTTGGCTTCTGTACAGTTAACCGATGGCACCGGCTGGAACATGAGCGGCGAGTTTGTTCCTTCGGAAAATGACTGGTTCCCGGACGAGCAGCCATTAACGCATCAAACGTCCTATTGCGGTTTTTGCCAGGGCACGCTCGGCTTTTTTAAAAACGATGACATGACCCCTTTTGACTGTATGCTGCCGCTGCCGGAAAAAAAGTGGCTGTTTGAAAAAATGCTGGAGCAGCACGCAGCTTCTATTTATCCGAACCAGTCATAAAGCGTAAAGGAGGAGGCAAATTTGAAAGTAGTAATCGCACCGGATTCATTCAAGGAAAGCATGACAGCCATGGAGGCTGCCAGGGCAATTGAAAAGGGCTTCCGCCAGGGGATTGGAAACGCTGGCGATCTCGTTACAGAGCTGATTCCCATGGCCGATGGCGGCGAAGGAACCACGCAGTCGCTCCAGGATGGTCTTGGCGGGGAAGTTCATACGATGGATGCGGTCGGTCCGGATGGAAGTACCGTAAAGGCTGAATTTGTTTACATCCAGAAGTCCCGCACAGCGGTTATCGAAATGGCGGAAGCCTCAGGGATCGGCCTGGTGGCCAAAGAAAGCAGGGACCCGCTAACGGCTACGTCCTACGGTACAGGACAGATGATTTTGAAAGCGCTTGATGAAGGAGCAGAACGAATCATTTTAGGGCTTGGCGGCAGTGCCACGAATGACGGCGGGGCCGGGATGGCTGCAGCGTTAGGCGTTCGCTTCCTGGACCGGAGCGGAAATGAACTTGGTCCTGGCGGAGGGGCGCTGAAGCATCTGCACCGCATCAATACGGACGGGCTCGACAAAAGAATTCACAAAGTCACCGTGCGTGCGGCCTGTGACGTTACGAATCCGCTCACGGGAACGCAAGGAGCGAGTGCTGTCTATGGTCCTCAGAAGGGGGCAGGTCCGGGAGCTGTGCAGGAGCTGGACGAAGCGCTGCTTGTTTTTGGGGAAGTGATCGAACGGGATCTACATAAACCGGTGCTCCTGGAAAAAGGAGCTGGGGCAGCGGGAGGCCTGGGGGCCGGGGCGATTGCTTTTTTAAATGCTGCGCTTGAGCCGGGCATAGACATTGTGCTTGAAGAGAGCCGCTTCGCTGAAAGAAGCGCCGGGGCATCGCTTGTAATTACTGGTGAAGGAAAAATTGACGCGCAGACTGTATTTGGGAAAACACCGGTCGGAGTAGCAAAGGCCTCCCCGGAGGGGAGCACGGTCGTTGCGGTTGCCGGCCAGCTCGGTGAAGGCTATGAAAAGGTCTATGAAGCAGGTATTGATGCTGCTTTCAGTATGGTGCCGGGCATCGTTTCCCTGGAGAAGGCAATGCAGGAAAGCACCCAATATATCGAAAACTGGGCCCGGAGTCTCGGCGGCCTGTGGAAAACATAAAAAATCCGCTGCTTCTTTTTGAGAGGCAGCGGATTTTTTATGTCCTTTATAAAATCGGGGATAAAAGGTGGGAGACTGCTTCCTTGATACGAATCCAGAGCGGGCGCTGCCGGTACGCCTCGAGGGTGAGCTCGGAGGAATGTGTATTCATATCATACAGGAAGGTATCGGTCAGCTGTTTTGTCGTATCCGAATGATAGATAAAAGCGTTCACTTCGAAATTAAGCCGGAAGCTGCGCACATCGATATTGGCTGTGCCCACCGAGCTGATTTCATTGTCGACCATGATCGTTTTGGCATGAATAAAGCCATTGTTGTAAATATAAACCCGGGCGCCGGCACGAAGAACAATGCCCACATGAGAATAGGTGGCCCAGTACACGAAGGGATGATCGGGCATGCTTGGGATCATGATGCGGACGTCGACACCGGATAAAGAGGCGATCCGGATAGCATCCATCAGGCTTTCATCCGGAATAAAATAGGGAGTTTGAATGTAAACTGAATGCTTGGCGGAGTTAATCATTTTTATATATCCGTTTTTAATCTGCTCCCATTCGGAATCCGGGCCGCTCGACACAATTTGCATGCTGCATCCTCCGGGCTCTGCGAGGGTTGGAAAATAGCGTTCTTCGTAATGGACGGGATTTCTGGAATTGGCCTGGTTCCAGTCGAGAATAAACCGGGTCTGCGCTGTTTTGACGGACTGGCCTTCCAGACGCAGGTGCGTATCCCGCCAGTACCCGAACTTTTTGCTGAGCCCAAGGTATTCATCACCGATATTAAAGCCGCCGACATAGGAAGTTTTTCCGTCTATCACAACAATTTTCCGGTGGTTGCGGTAATTGAGGCGTAAATTAATAATCGGCAGGCGCTTCGGAAAGAAGACCGCCACTTCCCCGCCGGCAGCTTCAAGCCCCTGGAGTGCTTTTTTACGCATCTTCCTCGAGCCCATATCATCGTAGAGCAGCCGGACGACCACACCCTCTTCTGCCTTTTTCCTGAGTGCTTCAATAACCCGTCGTCCGAGGTTATCACTTCGAAGAATGTAGTACTGCAGATGGATGTGATCCTGGGCCTTCTCGATATCCTTAATCAGGTTATCGAACTTTTCGTGGCCGTCCGTATACACGCGAACGTCGTTTTCCTTTGTCAGCACCGACCCATCGTTTGCAAGCTGCATGTAAATCAGGTCCCGGTGCTTGGAAGAAACAGAATCCGAAAATTGAAAGGTGCCGTTACGCAGTGTGTGCATCTGTTCCTGAATCAGTTCTTCAATTCCGATCTTTTCGATATCTGCCCAGTCAAACAACCGTTTTCTCGTCATGTTCTGCCCGAAAATTAAGTAAAGCACAAATCCTAAAAAAGGGATGAAAAACAGTACCATAATCCAGGCCCAGATGGCCGTGGCGTTCCGTTTTTCAATAAAGATAATGACAAAGGCGAAAAATAAATTAAAAATCGATAATATTGCTAAGAAAATGGATAATATCTCGAAGCCCATCTGCTTTCCCCATTCTTCCTCTATGTTAAAACGGAGGACCTTGTTAAATTTATAAACATCTGCGTATCCGGCAGTAGTATTATTTTAACAAAATTAAAGCCGCTGCAAAGCAGAAAACCTATAATTTTGAGAAAAACAGGGAGGAGCGGCATGCTGCATCGTTTTCAATTCGTCAGTAAGTAGGATAAAATACGAAGAGATGCCAGAAGATACAACTATTTGAACGCGGGACAGGGGGAGAAGAATGAAAAACGAAGTAGTCGGTATTGATGCAGGAGGTACGCTGATTAAAATTGCTTACCGTGTGAACGATGAGTGGGAGCTGCAGAAGATACCTCTAACCGACATGGAAAAGGTGCAGACATGGATTGAAGACCGGGTCGACAATCCAGTTATTCATATTACGGGAGGGAAGGCGGAAACGCTGCGAAAATCTCTGCCCTGGCCTGCAGAGCCTATCAGTGAATTTGAAGCTACCTGTAAGGGAGTTTCATACCTGCGGAAACGTTTTAATGAAGACGAGACCTACGGAGATACGTATATTATTACAAACGTCGGGACCGGCACCTCGATACATTTTGCCGGCCCAAAAGAATACGAACGCGTCGGCGGCAGCGGGATGGGAGGGGGCACGCTTATCGGTCTCTCCTATCTTCTCACTGGTATAGAGACGTATGAAGAGATATTGCGGCTTGGAAAAGAAGGGGACGGACGGTCGCTGAACGTTAAGGTAAAGGATATTTATACTGATGAAGAGCCTCCGATTTCTGGAGACCTTACAGCCAGCAATTTCGGAAATATTATGAATATGAAAAACAATGAATATGAAAATAAAGACTACATTGCTGCTGTTGTACGCATGATTGGCGAGACGATTACGACGATGAGTGTGCAGATGGCCGACCGGCTGAACACCGATTCCATAGTGTATATTGGATCCACCTTTGATAAGCACGACCATTTAAAAGAAATTATTGGCGGCTATACGAAGCTCCGCGGAAAAGAGCCATGCTTTCTTCCCTACGGAGAATTCAGCGGAGCGGTAGGCGCCTATATGCATGAAGAGCCGTATTTTGCCGAAAAGAAAGCTGAAAGAAAAGGATGAGTGAAATGAGCGAAATGGAACCATCTACACACAGAGAGCTGTTCGAACAGGCGGTAAATAAGCTTGAAAATATTAGTACGCTGCTGCAGCCGGAAGTGCCGATGCTCGGAGAACTGCACTTAACTACCCGCCAGGAAGCACTGTTTTTTATAAATCTGCGGCATGAGGGTCTGACATTAACAGAGATGGCTCAACGGCTGCGCATTTCAAAAAGTGCGGTAAGCCAGGCGATGAAGCGTCTTGAAGAAGAAGATCTTCTTTATCGTGCTGCCAATAAAGAAAACAAAAGAGAAACCCAGCTTGTATACGGGGCGAAGGGCCGGAAGCTGAAAGAAGAATTGACAAATTTCCAACATTATATCGTCGATCAGTATATCGCCAAAATACCGCTTGAAGAGTTAAAGCAGGCAAATCAGGTTATACACCGGCTTGAGGAAGAAATCAATAACGCCTATAAAAAATAAAAGAAGCAGGCCGCCCATGCATCTTCATTGACGGAAGCCATCCAGTCGTTTAAGGTTGTTTGTGTAGTTAAGTTACTTAACAGTTTAGACGCTGAACCATCGAAATATACATACCAATGGAGGAACGATGCATGAAAATTACCCGCACATCTATCCGGCGGCCGAAACTGACGATTGTCGGCATGATTTTATTTATCATGATGGGTTTCGTATCGCTGACGAATCTGCCTCTGCAGCTGTTTCCGGAGATTGAACCACCGGTCGCTGCCGTAGCGACCAACTATGAGGGCGCCGGCCCGGAGGAAATTGAAAGCAGTGTCACCGAACCGATGGAAGAGCAGCTTTCCACCATCGAAGGACTCGACCGCATGACCTCACAGTCAGAGGAAGGCACGAGCCTTGTATTGCTTGAGCTATCATGGAGCACTTCGGTGGAGGATGTACAGCAGGAAATCAACAACGCTATGAATAATGCCAATCTGCCGGATGATGCGGGAGATCCTTCCTTTATCGAGTTTGATCCGGATGCTCAGGGCATGATTCAAATGGCTGCATTTTCCGAAGGGAACGATCTGGCTGAGACCCAGAGCCAGGTAGAGGATATCGTGACCGAGCTTGAACGGACCGAGGGAGTAGCAAGCGTTGATACAAGCGGCGGTCTGGATGAACAATTCGAAATTTCACTGGACCAGGAATCGCTTGAAGACAATAATGTGACGCAGTCCGACGTCACAAACGCTGTACAGGCAAATAATATTACACAGCCGGGAGGCACGATTACCTCCGGGGAGCGCACATTAACGACCCGCACAGTCAATGAACTGAACGGGGTTGAAGATTTGCAGGAAGTGGCGGTCGGCCAGGATGAATCCGGCGATACGGTTACTGTCGGTGATGTCGGGGAAGTAGAACGAACGACTGAGGAACAGACAGCCTACACCGAAGTGAACCAGGAGCCCGGCATTCAAATGACGGTGCTGAAGGAATCAGGCGCCAACACAGCTCAGGTCTCCACGGACTTTAACGAAACACTGGACGATCTGCTCGAAGAAGATCAGTATAATGATCTTGACACTACGATAATTTACGATGAAGGGGACTACGTCCAGCAGTCTATTAACAGCGTAGCACTTGCGTTAATTGCCGGCGGCGTTTTCGCCATGGTTGTTCTTTTCTTCTTCTTAAGAAACCTGACGACGCCGCTCATTATTGGTATTGCGATACCGTTTTCGGTAATCGTGACATTTGCTTTTCTATACTTTACCGATGTGAGCTTAAACTTAATGACGATGGGCGGCCTGGCCCTTGGTATCGGGATGCTTGTCGATAACGCGATAGTGGTCATTGAAAACATATACAGGCACCTATCGATGAAAAAGCTCCCTAAACGGGCGGCTCTCGATGGGACGAAGGAAGTGGCCGGAGCGATTACAGCTTCAACCCTGACGACGGTCGCTGTCTTCCTGCCAATCGTCTTTATTTCCGGCATTGTCGGAGAGATTTTCCAGGCCTTTGCCCTATCGGTAGCCTTCAGTCTGCTTGCTTCCCTGCTTGTAGCTGTCACGGTAGTGCCGATGATTGCAAGCCGTGTGCTGAAGCCACTGCCGGAAGACAGGGAATCAAAACGCGAAAAATCAAGGCCGATGAGATTTCTGGACCGCTCGATTCGCTGGGTCCTCGGTCACCGTGCAGTCGCTCTGCTGCTGACGCTTCTTCTGCTGCTTGGCGGAGCCGGTGGTATTGCCCAGACAGGGATTAACTTTATCCCGACGACAGACCAGGGCTTTTTCACGATTGATGTTGAAAAAGAAAACGGCACAAATCTGGAAACGACTGGAGAAACGGTAGACGAAATTGAAAGTGTGCTTGAGGACCAGGGTGAGATTGCAAGCTATATGGCGGTGGTCGGCTCGGGCGGCAGCGGAGTAGCAGCCGGAGGCGGCGGAAGCTCGGGATCCAATGAAGCCTCCATTACAGTGACGATGGAGGATTTGGAAGACCGGGATATATCGACAGAGGAAATGATTGAAGAAATTGACTCCGACGTGGAAAATACTGACGAACAGGCAGATATTTCGTTATCTTCGTCTGCAGCCATTGGCGGGGGAGAAGCAAATTCCGTGGAATTTACGCTCTCAAATGAAAATGAAGAACGGCTCGCTGAAGATGCAGACGCCGTGCAGTCGGAGCTTGAAAGTGAAAATACCATACGAAATGTAGAAACGTCAGATGAAGAGACTGCTCCGGAAATCCAGGTGCAGATTAATGAAGACGAGGCGCAGGATAATGGCCTGACGCCGGCTGAAATCGCCCAGACGGTGAACAGTACGACAAGCGGAGAAGTGGCGTCGACGATTCAGACGGATAACGAAGGGCCGCTGAACGTGAACGTGCAGTATGCAGAGGATTCCCTTGAAAATCAGGAAGATCTCGAAAGCCTGCAGCTCGCTACTCCCGAAGGAGAATACGTCAGCTTAAGCGACGTGGCTGATATTGAAGAAGGAGAGGGTCCGGCGGTCATTAACCGGCTTGACCAGGAACGGAGTACTGAATTTACAGTCACCTATGGCACCGGTACGAGCCTGAATGAAACCTCTACGTTAATTGAAGACACGGTCGACGACGTAGATACCGGAGCGGCGACGACATTGAACTTCTCCGGCGAACAGGAGCTTCTCGATGACAGCATTCAAAGTCTCGTGTTTGCCTTCCTTCTGGCGGTAGTGTTCATTTATCTTGTCATGGCCGGCCAGTTTGAATCCTTCAAATATCCATTTGTGGTAATGTTCAGCGTGCCCCTGGTGATCATCGGTGTGATGCTTGCTTTATTTGCAACCCAGACACCGCTCAGTATCACTGTATTCATCGGCCTAATTGTACTTGCCGGTATTGTTGTCAACAATGCGATCGTTCTTGTTGATTATACGAATCAGCTTGCAGAACGTGGCATGCCGGTAAGAGAAGCAGTCATTGAATCTGTGAAAAAACGGTCACGGCCTATACTGATGACAGCCTTTACGACCATTCTTGGCGTACTGCCGCTTGCCCTCGGATTCGGGGAAGGATCAGAAATCCAGCAGCCAATGGGTATTGCGGTCATCGGTGGTCTCATCAGCAGTACGTTCCTGACGCTGTTTATCATTCCGACGCTCTACACTCTGTTTACCAAGGAAACAAGAAGCATGAATAAAAAATTCGCTATGCCGGACGGAGGCTACATGTACGGCTGGGAAGTAGAGGAAAGACGTAAGGAACGGGAAAAGAGAGAGCAGGAAGAACAAAACGGGGAAGAACGGAAAAACAATGAAGACCAGCAGGAAAATGAAAATACAGAAGAAAGTAATAAACCGGAGAATGTAGAAAATAAAAACCGGGAAGATATGTCCCGCGATGATATTCTGTATCTTCTCGAACGCATCGTCGGCAAATCAGAAAAAGAGGAAGGAAATCGTTCTTCCAAGGATCCGGACAAAAATAAAAAATCCGGCGATGATGAAAAAAATTGACATTAGGACTGTACGTCACGTACGATTAAGAAAAATAGTAAGGAATCCGCTAGGGGCGCCTGCGCTGAGACAAGAACGATTCTTGGTCCCTTCGAACCTGATCTGGGTAGTACCAGCGTAGGGAAGTGGAGCTTCGTTTTATACAATACGTACGTATACGCCAAAGCTCACTCTCTACTTCAGGGAGTGAGCTTTTTTAATCTAAAGCTGGATTCCTTTCAAAGGAGGATACAACGAATGCCACAAGTACCTAAAGTATTAACTATTGCTGGAACAGATCCCACCGGCGGGGCCGGGATCCAGGCTGATCTGAAGGCATTTCAGGAATGCGAAGCTTATGGAATGTCTGCTATTACGAGTGTGCTCGCACAAAATACAACCGGGGTCCAGCAGGTGGAGCATATGAGCACCAACCTGCTTCAGGCCCAGCTGGACTCCGTATTTGACGACATTATGCCGGATGCGGTCAAAACCGGGATGATAGCAACTCCGAATATGATCCGCACAACGGTAAACATGCTGAAAAAATACGATCTGCCGGTGGTTATTGACCCGGTAATGGTGGCCACAAGCGGAGATTCTCTTTCTGAGAAGGAGACGCTTGAGGTAATGAAAAATGAATTTCTCCCTCTGGCCGCGGTTGTCACGCCGAATATGGCAGAGGCAGCAAGCCTGACGGACTCACAGGTTCAGTCCCTGGAGGAGATGGAAGCAGCTGCAAAAACAATCGTTGATAAATTAGGAGCCCGGGCAGCACTTGTAAAAGGCGGCCATATGAAAGAAGACGCGGTCGATATTTTGTACGTCGATGGGGAAATTCATTACTTCCGTTCACCGCGCACGGATACAAAGCACACGCACGGCACTGGCTGTACACTATCAGCTGCGATCGCCGCAAAGCTTGCGCGAGGAAAGTCCATTTATTTAGCAGTGCAGGAAAGCAAGGAATATATTACCAATGCGATTGCACACCCCCTTGAGATCGGTAAGGGTAATGGACCGGTCAATCACTGGGGAGTGCGCGTTCCACTCGATCAACTACTAAAATAAAGAAATGAGGGATCGGCATGAAAGCAAAGGAAGTTATAGGCCTGCTGGAGCAAGTACGAAAAACACGGCCGCTGATTCATAATATTACGAACACCGTCGTAACAAATTTCACCGCCAATGGACTGCTTTCTATGGGCGCCTCCCCGGTAATGGCAAACGCACCGGAGGAAGCAGCGGAAATGGCTAAAGCGGCGAATGCGCTTGTACTAAATATCGGCACGCTGAACCGGGAACAGGTGAAGGCGATGCGGCTCGCCGGCAAAGCAGCTAATGAAAAAGGCATCCCCGTCATTCTGGATCCTGTAGGGGCAGGCGCAACGGCTTACCGGACGGAAACGGCACTTGCTCTTCTCGAAGAGCTGGATGTGGCGCTGATCCGGGCAAATGCAGGAGAAATGGCAGCGCTGCTCGGTGAAAGCGGGAACGTACAGGGCGTGGACGCTTCGGGAGAAGCAGATAACCCGATGCTCGCTAAAGAAGCCGCAAGAAAGTTTGAAGCAATTGCAGCGGTGACCGGAGTGGAAGACGCAGTCGCTCATCAGGGCGAAGTATTTATCGTGCAGAACGGCCATACACTGCTGACAAAAGTAACCGGCACTGGCTGCCTTCTCAGCTCGATCGCAGCCTCCTTTTTAACCGTTCAGCATTCGGCCGGGGCAGTGGCAGCCGCGCTTGCCTATTACGGCGCAGCGGCAGAAATTGCAGGCAGCTTAACGACAAGGGAAGGCCCGGGCTCCTTTCAAATTGAATTATTGAACGCCCTCCATGCAACGCAGGAAATGGACCTGCGCCACTATATCCGCGTCAAACAGGAATCATAGGGGGCTGAAACCATGGATAAAGAGATGCTGAAGCTGTATTTTATTATGGGAAGCAACAATACAGGCGGAAGAAATCCGGAGCAGGTATTGCAGGAAGCTCTTCAGGGCGGCATTACGTGCTTCCAGTTCCGCGAAAAAGGCCAGGGGGCACTGCCTGAAGAGGAAAAGTGGCGGCTTGGCCGGAAAATGAAGGCTCAATGTGCTGCTTTTCATGTTCCGTTTATTGTGAATGACGACGTGGATATGGCGATCCGGCTCGAAGCAGACGGGATTCATATCGGGCAGGAGGACGATCCGGCTTCGAAAGTCAAGGAACGCTGCCCTTCCCGCATGGTGATC
Source organism: Marinococcus halotolerans DSM 16375 (assembly GCF_000420725.1). Taxonomy (GTDB): domain Bacteria; phylum Bacillota; class Bacilli; order Bacillales; family Marinococcaceae; genus Marinococcus; species Marinococcus halotolerans. The sequence goes on from NZ_ATVM01000002.1 coordinate 191,438, forward strand.
GGGGTATCAGTGCGCACTATTGAAGAAGCACACCGGGCGGCTGCAGACGGGGCGGATTACCTGGGCGTGGGTCCGATGTTTGCGACTGATACTAAAGAAGATGCCAAAGCTCCGGTCGGGCTTGAAGGCATCCGCCGGCTCCGGGCAGAAGGCATCGCCCTTCCGATTGTAGGGATTGGCGGCATTGACGCCTCCAACGCTGCTGATATTTTGGAGGCCGGGGCAGACGGGGTGTCGCTGATCTCTGCCATCAGTCTGGCAGACGCGCCGGAGAAGGCTGCAAGAAAGCTTCGCAGCCGTTTGGACGGACCGGCAGAAAAGCAGGGAAAATAGAAGAACCGGCGGGGAGCCTGGAAATGGTCCCGCCGGTTCTTTGTGTTATATATGCTTCTGCAGGGTTTGTACGACATGCTTTAAAGTTTCTTTTTCTCCTACATTTCCCGGAAATATTACATACGGAATCCCCGGGAAACGGCTTTTAGCATCTGTCTGCCAGACGGGCACACCGGGAGCAATCTGCCCGAGTACTTCTGCTTTTTTAACGAGCAGCCCCTTCGTGCCGACATCGCTCGATGTAATACCGCCTTTTGCAACGACAAACGCCGGCTGATAAGCAGCTTTTTTCACAAAGTTTGTTACTGCATCAGAAATTTTTACAGATAACGCCAGCTCTTCTTCTTTTCGGTTTTCCCCTAAGTCAATGCGCTCCCGGGAAGTGTAGACACACACCGTCGTTCCCTGCCCGGTGGAGTTATCGACGATCTGCTGGACACGGTGAATTTCTTTTTGAAATGCCTCCTCATCCATCACCGCAGGGCAATAAAATTCCACAAATGAAATATCGGTCAGCTGCTTCAAAACTTCGAGCTGTTCCGTCGATTTTTGCACATGGGAGCCGATAATAATCAAACCGCCATTGTCACTTTGATGCTCGAAGAGGCTGCCCGCCTCTAAATATGGTTTGCGGGTGATGCCGCCAATTTCTTTAGTAAATGTCGCCGCCGTCCGGAATAGAAAGTTTTTATGGTTTTGCACGGTCCGAAAGAGGGCCGTGCAGAAGACTTTTACATCTGTTTCACTGACAGCGTTGACGATAATCTTTTGAAAGGACGATGCCTGTTCTAGTTTAGCTTCGATTGCTTCAAAGTCGAGAGCCCGGAGCTCCTCGATAGAAATGGAAATAGCGTCTTCCTTTTTAAACCGGCCATTTGTTTTTTCTTCTACATATTCCCCTAAGTGGCTTGAAGCAAATCCGAACATCCGGTCGCTGGCAAATTCCGTCTCCGCCACGGGTATAAAGGCTTCTCCCTGCTGAATGTAGTGCACGTCGAAAGCGGTCCGCCGGTTTCCCTGTTCAAAAAAGGGAAGAAGAATTTCTCCGTCCACGGTCTGGCCTGACCGGGCTTCCAGTGTATCTTTTAAAACCTCTGTTTCGAGCGGGTAGTGCCCCCGCAGGGTAGAATCCCCCCGGCTGATCAGCAGAAACGGCTGATTTTTTTCTTCAGCCACGCGGGCTATTCGCTCTGCGATCTCGGTATGAACCTTCGTTGTTTCGGCTTCAGAGAAGGAACGTGAATTTGTGAGAATGAATACAAGCTGCCGCGCGTCTTCAAAAGCCTCCCGGATCGTCTCCTCCGCCCAGTCTGTATAAACCGGTACGCCGTGAACCGTCTGCACACCAGTTGGATCATCGTCGAGGGAAATGATTTTATGAGGTATGTTTTGGGCTGCTTCCTTAAAAAAAGCATCTACTTTTTTTTCATCATAAGCGGGCAGAGAGTTAATATAATCATTAATCTGGGTCATTCGTCTTTCCCTCCTTTTGGCACCGAATAGTTCGCAAGCATTTCGTAATGCTGGAGCACGCCACTGTGATCGTCGGATTTTTTGCCGTGTGCGACCATGGACTCGTACATTTCAGCCACGTCCGACGAAAGCGGCAGGGGAACCCCGAGTGATTTCCCGGTCTGAAGGACGTTGGACAGATCCTTTAAATTAATGTCAATCCGTCCGCCTGCAGTAAAGTCCCGTTCGAGAATTTTCGGGATTTTTGCATCAAGCACACTGCTGCCGGCGAGGCCGTTGCGGATAGCCTCGTACACTTTATCAATGTCCGCTCCTGCTTTGGAAGCAAGTAGAACGGCTTCTGACATGGCGGCCATCGTGACATTTACTAATATTTGATTGGCAAGCTTCGTGGTGGAGCCGGCGCCCACTTCACCGACGTGTGTAACATCTGTACCAACAGCACGGAGCACTGGATAGACAGTGGCAAAGGCGTGCTCATCCCCGCCCACCATAATGGAAAGCGTCCCGTCTATCGCTTTGGGCTCCCCGCCGCTCACCGGCGCATCCAGAAAGGCTGCTTCTTTTTCCTGAAGCATCTCTGCCCAGCGCCTGGAATCTACGGGGGATACAGAGCTCATATCAACCACGACTGCTCCTTTTTTCACGACCGGCAGAATACCATTTATTACTTCATCGAGTATAGCTGTTGTAGGAAGCATGGTAATAATAATGTCACTGCCTTCGGCTGCTTCCCTGGCGGAATCAACGGCTTCTCCTCCCGCTTTTGCTACCCGCTGTCCGGCCTCGGGGTGGATGTCAAACCCCTTCAGTGTAAATCCGGCCTTCAGAAGATTCTCAGCCATTGGCGCTCCCATAATACCTAAACCAATTTGTCCAATATTCATATGGTTCCACTCCTTCAGTTTATTAAATAGGGAAAGCGTTTTTTATTACAAATGATAAGGTTTACAATGAAATTATTGTACACAAATTTATATTTATTGTATACATTAATAGGTAAGTTGTTTTAATTTCTATTAGGTAGGTATAATGAGAATAAGAAATGAAAACAGAAGATTGCACCGGAAGGGGTGGGGGAACAATGAAGCAACAGCATTCGGCTTCAGATACGGCATATGAAAAAATTCGGGATGCCATATTTGAGGAAAAATATGAACGCGGGGAAAAATTAACGGAAGTGAAGCTTGCAGACGAACTTGGGGTCAGCCGGACCCCTGTAAGAGACGCGATGCGCAAGCTCGAAGAGGAGGGCTTAATTAAAGATAAGCGGGTGATCAACCCGACGATTAAGGATTTAATGAATACGTTTGATGTGCGGATGCTGCTCGAAGGGTTTGCTGTCCGCCAGGCTGCCCGTTACATGGGGCCTGACCGGGTGAAAGATCTGCAGAGGTGTATAGAAGCTGCGAAGCAGGGCACAACGGAAGAAATTATGGAGGCCAATAAAGAATTCCACGATATTATCGTCAGGGCGAGCAATAACGACGTACTAATCGACACGATTGAACGAATGCAGTCAGTTATTTTTTTGTTCCGGAGAACAGTAGTTTATCACCAAAGGCCCCGTCTGATTGAGGAGCATGAGGCCATACTTAAAGCGATTCGAAATCACGAGGAGGAGAAGGCAGAAGCGTTGATGAAAAGTCATTTAAAGAAGGATCTGGATTTTTCCATCCATTCCTGGTGAAAGCCGGCTAAATACATCCGCAGCCCCTTTTCCGGAAAGAAAAATAACCCCCATGCAGACAGGCGTGATAAAATCCCGTCTATATGGAGGTTTCTGGAAAGAAGCTTTCTTATTTGTTAAACGAGACTGGAATGACCCGTTGTTCCCAATTGCTTTTTTCGGCGAGCTCCAGCAAACGTATAACTCTGCTCGCTTCAATGGCGGTCACCGGATTTTTACCATCCTCCTGGATGGCCTGGGCGATCTTTTCATAATAGGACTCATACGATCCCTGATGGGTAGGGATTTTCTCCGTCCCCCCGTAGGCATCGGTAAACGTCCCGTAGTAAGCTTCATCCTCCACAGCCCATCCCCGGTCCCCGGGCGATGTCCCATTAATCAACATTTCCTCCTGGGGATCAAAGCCGTATTTCACAAAGCTGCCTTTTGTTCCGTGCACAATATACCGGGGAACCTCCCCGACGGCAAGAAAGCTGGATTGTAAAATAACCCGCTGGTTTGGATAGCCAAGAATCGCGTGAAAATAATCGGTATTATTCGTTTTCGGGCGCTGCATTTCGAGGTCAGCGAAAATGGTTTCCGGCATACCGAACAGTTCAAGCGCCTGATCAATGAAATGGGCACCTAAGTCAAACCAGCTGCCCGAGCCTGGCAGGTCCTGTTCGCGCCAGAGCCCCTCCACCTCCGGGGCATAGTCGTTCCACGCAGCCTGAAAGGTATGAACGTCGCCAAGCGCCCCTGCTTCCATCAAAGAACGGATCGTTAAAAAATCACCGTCCCAGCGGCGGTTGTGATATACGCTCAAAACGACATCGTTTGCTTCGGCGAGCTCTGTCAGCTCTACGGCTTCCTCATATGTAGGGACAAATGGTTTTTCCAGCACCACGTGCTTGCCGTTTTCAATTGCAGCTTTGGCTAAAGGGTAATGGGTGGTGTTTGGACTCGTAATGACAACAAGATCAATATCCTCACGCCGGCAGGCTTCCTCTGCTTCATCGGTAACTTCAACACCCGGAAGCCGCTCATGTACTTTTTCCGCACTCGAGGATGAAACGAGACGGATATTAAAGTGATCGCTTTTTTCGATAATAGGTGTATGAAACACAGAGCCTGAAAAACCAAAAGCGATAATAGCAGTATTGATCGGCTGCATGGCTGACGACCTCCTCAAAAGTTATTAATAAACGTTTCCCCTCTGTCCGTAAAAGGAAACGTCACCACCATAGAAAAAAGCGGCAGTCGTCCTGCCGCTTTAAAGTATCATGCCTATTTCCATTTCGGCTGGTCAAAAAATTTCGGGCGATATTTTGCGATAACAAACAGAATAATAACGGTAATAATGGTTTGCGGAATTAAATATGAAGCGTTGTAGAGTGCCGAATACACCACAACAGGTGTCCCCTCCGGTGCGTAGCTGCCAAACCAGATGACGCCCGAGACAAAGTGGTCGATATAGCGAAGCAGTGCCCCAAAAACAATGCCGATAAGCATTAAGAGGTAAGGGATCCGCTCCCGGAAGACAGCATGGGTTGTGAAAATGGCAGCAAATCCGAGCACTGTATAGGCGATCGGGTATTCAAGTACGAGCTGCACGGGATGGACGATGGTCGCTCCCTGCAGAAGCTGGAGCATTCCTGCCAGAAACCCTGTAGCAAGTCCCGCTTTCCATCCACGGCGAAAAGCCATTAGAAAAATAGGAACCATAATAAAAGAAATCGAACCGCCGGCGAGCCACGGTCCGCCGAATTCAAGAAATCCTAAAATAAAAGAGAGAGCAGCCATGAATGCTGTTTCTATCATAATTGCTAAACGTTTACCCCTCTCCAACGATGAACACCTCCCTGGAATTTGCCGATACTATCTTAGCATAATGGGCAAAAGAAAGAAACGCCAAGGGCAAAGGTTTGTCTGATATAATATGACAAGAAGGAAGAAACAGGGAGAGGATTACATGGAGACATCGACAGATATGCTGAGGGAATATTTAAAGGGCAGCGGAGCTGCCTGTACGGTGACCCTGCTGTTATTTATATTCTATACAATTATCCTGGGGGAGGTACAGCTTTTTCCCAATCTGGCCTTTCTTTTAGCAGTATGCACGTACCTTGGTTCGATCGTTGGGGTACTGCTGCTTAAGCTCGTGGAGCCGTATCAGTATCATATTCTGTATCCAGTTCTGGGTACGTTTTTTTTCGGTTTTCTTGGCATTTTTTACGGCGTATCGATCATCTACGCCTACCAGCTCGACGGCTTTTTTGTCGTGGTGACGATGGCGTCCTCTATGTCATTTTTTATTTCCCAGTTCGTGCAGGCACAGACGATTGCCTGGATCATGGCAGGCTCCGGTCCGTTTTTTTTAGCGGTCATCATGTTTTCGAATCAATTAGCCCGTTCGCTCGGGCAGTGAAGGAGGAAAAACAGTGAATTATCACGACAGACAGTTTGCAGGCATAGAAAACAGCACAGGCGGAGAGGTATCAGGCCAGACCGTTTTTCATTACGAACAGGACGGGTCAGTGCTTCGGGCCCACTATTCTGGAGGCGAGGTCGTTTCCGGTGTTTTAATTGGAAAAGTATATGCCAATGGCGAGCTGGAATTCCGGTACAATCACATAAACGAGGACTGGAGCATTCGCGGCGGCAAGTGTTACTCGGTTCCGGAAGTGCTGGAAGACGGAAGGATCCGCCTGCATGAACAGTGGCAGTGGCAGGATGAAAGCAGCGAGAAGGGAACATCCATCGTAGAAGAATTGAAAAGCGATATGGTTTAAAATTCCGGCACCGGAGGAAAAGTATGTTCGACTACGCATCATACAAAGGAGACTTTCAACATGGAACATACTTCTATTGCCGGCACAAACCTGAGCCCGTCACGGATAGGACTGGGCACGTGGGCGATTGGCGGCACGCAGTGGGGTGGCACAGATGAAAAGCAGTCGATTGAAACGATACACGCAGCTCTTGATAAAGGCATTACCCTTGTGGATACTGCTCCTGCTTACGGGTTCGGAGAATCAGAAAAAATTGTCGGGAAGGCATTAAAGCAGGATAACAAGCGGCAAAACGTCGTGCTGTCGAGCAAGTGCGGCATGAACTGGAACGAGGACGGTGTCTTCCGGGACGGTACAGCAGCCCGCATCCGCCGGGAAATTGATGATTCCCTGCAGCGGCTGCAGACAGACCATATCGATATTTATCATGTACACTGGCCGGATCCTAAAGCAGATATGGCCGAAACGGCAGGGGCTATGAAAGAAATACTCGATGCAGGAAAAATTCGTGCGATAGCGGTCAGTAATTTCACTGTGGAAGAGCTCGAAGAATTTAAAAAAACGGCACCGGTTCATGTTATCCAGCCGCCGTATAACGTTTTTGAACGGGGCATTGAAAAAGACATTCTTCCATATGCGGAAAAACAGGACATTTCCACGCTTTTGTATGGATCACTGTGCCGCGGATTATTAAGCGGCAAGATGTCGGAAAACACGACATTTGAAGGTGACGATCTCCGCAACGGGGACCCGAAGTTTCAGGCAGATCGTTTTCCGCAGTACATTGCGGCGGTAAATGAACTCGATCAATACGTGCAAAATAAATATGACAAGCGAGTAATCCATCTGGCTGTCCGCTGGGTGCTGGACCAGCCTGGAACAAGTACAGCCCTGTGGGGAGGCCGCCGTCCGGACCAGATGAACGGCATTGAGGAAATTATGAACTGGCAGCTTGACCAGACGGATATGAAAGCCGTGAACGAAATTGTAAATAAGCATGTAAAAGACCCGGTAGGGCCTGAATTTATGGCTCCTCCAACCCGGTAAAGAAAAAATGCTGCGCCTGGGCGCGGCATTTTTTATGAAATAAAGGATGATGGAGAGAAGTCAGCGAAGGGTTATACATACAGAAAAAATTCTGCATGCGGCAGATGTGCTTTACAGTATTTGAGCCTGTTTGTTTAATCGTGTCAACATTGATACTGTCGTATTTATATTTTCCTTTAATTGTGTTTGTACAGGAAATCCCATAAAATAAAGATGTAAGCGAATACTAAAAAATGAACGGTCCATATTTCATCAAGAAATCATTTCATTATTGTCATCAATATATTTGGACCTGAAAAGGGGGAAACACAATGAGTGCATCAACAGAAAATGCACCGCAGAAAAAAAGCATCCGTTCAAGGGTTCAAAAGTTTGGCAGCTTTTTAAGCAGCATGATCATGCCCAATATCGGTGCTTTTATTGCATGGGGACTTATTACGGCATTATTTATCGAATCGGGGTGGGTGCCAAACGAAACTTTAGCAGCACTGGTAGACCCGATGATCATTTATCTGCTTCCGCTGTTAATTGGTTATACGGGCGGGAAAATTGTCCATGACGTGCGCGGCGGGGTCGTCGGCGCGGTTGCCACCATTGGTGTTATTGCAGGCGCCGACATTCCGATGTTCCTCGGAGCCATGGCGATGGGTCCTCTTGGTGGTATTGCCATTAAAGGATTCGACAAGCTGGTTGAAGGGAAAATCCGCCAGGGCTTTGAAATGCTCGTGAACAACTTTTCTGCAGGGATTATCGGCTTCTTCCTTGCTATCTTTGGCCTTCTGGCCATCGGGCCGATTGTGGAAGCGTTAACGAATATTCTGAGCGGTGCCGTGGATTTTCTTGTTAACACAGGTCTTCTGCCGTTAACGAGTATTATCATTGAACCGGCGAAGGTGCTATTTTTAAACAACGCTATCAACCACGGGGTTCTTAGTCCAATTGCAGCAGAACAGGTGGCCTCTGCAGGAAAATCGATTTTGTACCTGCTTGAGCCAAACCCGGGTCCCGGTGTAGGGATTCTGCTTGCATTTGCGATATTTGGCACAGGGATTTCAAAGGCTTCAGCCCCAGGCGCTATGGTTATCCAATTCCTGGGCGGTATTCATGAAATTTACTTCCCGTACGTATTGTCGAAGCCTCTCACTATTCTTGCAGCTATTGCAGGCGGCATGACCGGGGTATTCACGTTCTCCCTGTTCAACGTCGGCCTCACAAGCGTTCCGTCACCAGGAAGTATTTTCCCGGTGCTTGGCCTTGCAGCCCCTGGAGATTTCTTAGGAGTCTTACTGGGCGTCGTGCTTTCAGCAGCTGTATCATTCATTATCGCTTCCCTGATTTTGAAGTTCAGCTCCAATGAAGGAGAAACTCTTGAAGAATCTACAGCGAAGATGGAAAGCATGAAAGGCAAGAAAAGCTCTGCAGCTTCTGCGCTTCATTCCAATGCAGGTACAGCTGAAGCTGAAGCTGAAGCAGGCAGCGGTGCTTATTTGGATAAAGACGTTAACAAAATTGTCTTTGCCTGCGACGCCGGTATGGGCTCAAGTGCCATGGGGGCCTCGGTCATGAAGGACAAAGTGAAAAAGGCCGGGCTTGATATCAGCGTGACAAACACGTCGATCTCGAATATTCCGGACGACGCTGACCTGATCATTACGCACAAGGATTTAACCGAACGGGCGCGGCAGAAACGGCCGGATGCTGAACATGTGTCGGTGGAAAACTTCCTCGGAAGCGACAAGTACGACGAAGTGGTTGAAGATCTGAAGCAGAAAAAAGGCGTGGAAGAAAGTTCTTCAGCTGGCACAGCGGCAGCAGCAAAGGCGTCGGTTAACAAAATCATCTTTGCCTGCGACGCCGGTATGGGCTCGAGCGCCATGGGAGCATCGGTCATGAAGGACAAAGTGAAAAAGGCCGGGCTTGATATCAGCGTGACAAACACGTCGATCTCGAATATCCCGGACGACGCTGACCTGATCATTACGCACAAGGATTTAACCGAACGGGCGCGGCAGAAACGGCCGGACGCTGAACACGTGTCGGTGGAAAACTTCCTCGGAAGCGACAAGTACGACGAAGTGGTTGAAGATCTAAAAACAAGAGAATAAGGGGGAAACCGATGGAATACCTCACAGGCCGGGAACGTGAATTACTGCTGCATCTTCTGCATCATCAGGAGCTAAAGCCAGTGGCTGAAATAGCTGAAGAGATGAATGTAAGCTCCCGGACTATCCATCGGGACCTTGATAAGCTGGAGGACTGGCTTGCCGGCGAACAGGTTGAACTCGAAAGACGGACAGGAAGCGGTGTGCGGCTTAAGGGAGCGGAGGAGGATTTCGAAGAAATCAGACTCCGCCTCCAGCGTCCTGCCGTTATTGAATATACGCCGGATGAACGCCGTACTCTGCTGATCTGTCTCATTCTGGAGTCAGACGGGCCCGTGAAATTAACGGCGCTTGGCGCAGAATTAAAAGTGACTATAGCAACGATCAGCCAGGATTTGGATAAACTCAAAGACTGGCTTGAGCTATTTTCACTCACGCTTGTGAGACGCAGGGGCTACGGGGTGGAAGTGCAGGGGCCGGAATCAGCTAAACGCCGGGCGATGAGCAGTCTGATTGCAGAAAATGTGGAAGAAAAGGAACTGCTCAGCTCGATCCGCCACCACATTTATGAGCGAAATGTGCAGACCGAACAGGGCCGCGTAGCTGAACGTTTACTTGATATGGTGGGAGAAAACCACTGGTCGACGGTGGAGCAGGTGCTGGCGAACATGCAGGATCAGCTTCCGCAGAATTTTGCCGACAGTGCCTATATAGGCCTGATTGTCCATTTAACCCTGGCGATTGAGCGTATCTCTGTCGGAGAAAGCATTGATATTAATGCGGACTACATGGAGAACCTGCGTGAAACGAAGGAATTTGCGATTGCAGAAGCTATTATTCAAAAGCTTGAGCGTGTACTTGAGCTTTCTATTCCAGAAGCAGAAATCGGCTATATTACGATGCATCTGCGGGGGGCCAAGCTCCGGGCGCCTGTGGAAAACCAGCTGGAGGTAGAGCACCTGCCGGTGGCTATAAAAGCAAAAGCATTAATTCAGGAAATGGAAAGATTAACGGGAGAGCCACTTGAGAAGAACCATTCCCTGTACGAAGGACTTGTGGCTCATCTCGAGCCGGCACTGTACCGGCTTAGTGAAAACATGAGAATCCACAACCCCCTGATGGAATCTATTAAAGAAAATTATGCTGATTTGTTTACGCAGCTTCGGCAGGCAGCAGATACCGTATTTACGGAGAGCTATCTCCCGGATGCCGAGGTTGGTTTTCTGGTCCTTCATTTCGGAACGGCAATAGAGCATGAAGAAGCTGCCGCTCCCCTGCATGCGCTTGTCGTATGCTCGAGCGGCATCGGCTCCTCGAAGCTGCTTGAAAGCCGGCTGCGAAAAGAAGTGCCCGTGCTCGGGGATCTCGAAAATGTCAGTCTGCTCGATCTCGAAGAAATGAATATGGATGGCTATGATTTAATTATCTCTACGATCCCTCTGGATCCTCAGCCGCTTCCGCATTTAGTTGTTCATCCTTTTTTAAATGAAGAAGATACGGGAGCAGTCCTTCGGGCAGCGGACTCCATCTACCGTCAGCAGAGCAGAGCCGGGGTGTCAGTGAATCGGAAGGAAGCACATGAAACGACGCTCAGTTTATATGAAATACAGCTTTGCGTAGATTTAACCGTACAGATGTATCACCGCTTTTATATGAGAAAAGTGACGGCTGGGCAGAATGCGGAACAGGCGGTTTACTGGATCATGGACGAGATAAAGAAAGAAAATATCGTTCAGGACGCCGGAAGTATCGCAGAGGAAATCTGGGAAAAGCAGGCGAAGGGGTTTGCGATTCCGGGCACCAATGTGGCGTTGTTTCATACGCGAAGCGCTCTGGTGAATGAACCGTCCCTGACGCTGTGGGAGCTCGAAGCACCACAGGCACTGACAGCCATGGACGGCAAAACGACGGACGTTGACCGTATCTTGGTCATGCTTGCACCGCAGCAGGAACGAAAAGAAGTGTTTGAGCTGATGAGTACGATCAGTGAAGAGATGCTGATGAATGCCGATCGGCTGAAGGTCCTCAGGAGTGGGGAAGAAAATGACATTCAAAAGCATATTGATGAAGTTTTTCGGGAATGGTTGAAACGGAAAATAAATTAAGGAGAAGGAGAGAAATCATATGACTAAACCAGTACTGCAGAAAGAAAATGTAAAATTGAACGTATCGCTCGGAGGAAAAGAAGAAGCCATCCGTGAGGCAGGAGGCGTTCTTGTTGATAATGGATACGTGCAGCAGAACTATATTGACAGCATGCTCGAGCGCGAAAAAGTAACATCGACTTTTATGGGAAACGGCGTTGCGATTCCGCACGGCACGGAGGATTCGCGTGAATGGGTGGACCATTCCGGATTGTCAGTGGTACAGGTGCCGGATGGAGTCGACTTTGACGGCAATGAAGTGAGAATTTTGATTGGTATCGCCGGCAAAGGTGATGAACATCTGAACATTTTATCGAAGATTGCAATTGTGTGTTCCGACGAAGATAATATCGAAAAAATGGTTCAGGCTTCCTCAAAGGAAGAGCTGCTTGATGTAATCGGAGAGGTTGAACTCTCATGATCGCGGTACAGATAGGCGCTGGTAACATCGGCCGTGGATTTATCGGACAGGTGCTGTCTGATGCCGGTTACGAGCTGTATTTTGCCGATGTCAATGATTCCTTGATCGAGCAGCTGAAGGACAAGGGCGAATACGTAGTAGAGCTCGCCGAAGACGGAGCCTCTGCTCAGACAATTTCAGGCGTCCAGGCTTTTCACAGTGCGAAAGAGGAAGAGGCTCTTGTACAGAAGCTGGCGGAAGCCGATTTGATTACCACGGCCGTTGGACCGGCAGTGTTAAAGCATGTAGCTCCCGTTATTGCGAAAGCATTACAGCAAAAAGCTGCTGAAGGAAACGCCAGTCCGGTCAATATTATCGCCTGCGAGAATATGGTGGCCGGAACAGCGGAATTGAAGAAATACGTCTGGGAACAGCTGACGGACGATGAAAAAACGAAAGCCGATGAGTTTGCCGGCTTTGCCAATGCCGCTGTGGATCGCATTGTGCCGAATCAGCCTGAAGGTCAGGGATTGAAGGTAGTCGTTGAACCATTTTTAGAATGGGCGGTGGAAGAACCTTCACTGAAAGGAAAAACGCCTGATATACCGGCTGTGACTTACGTGGGCGACCTCACTCCGTATATTGAACGTAAGCTGTTTACGGTAAATACCGGCCATGCAGCGCTTGCGTATGTCGGCTTCTTGTACGGGCGTGAAACGACGAAAGAAGCGATGGATCATCCGGAGGTGTCAGGAGCCTTTGAAGCGGCGATTCGGGAAACTGGCCGCCTGCTGCAAATTAAGCATGGGTTCGGTGAAAAAGAGCAGAACGAATACCAGGCAAAAATCAAAGGGCGATTTTCAAATGAATATCTTTCCGATCCGGTGACCCGGGTAGGCCGAGGGCCGATCCGGAAGCTTGGGCCGAAGGATCGTTTAGTCCGTCCGGCAGTGGAGCTGCAGGAAGCCGGGGAGCGTCCGGAAGCACTGGCCTTTGTTATCGCCGCCGCGCTTCAGTTTAACGTAACTGAAGACGGAGAGGCTGTTGAGCTTCAGAATACAATCGACCGGGAAGGATACAAAGGAGCTTTAAGTCATTACGCTGAGCTTCCTGTTCATCACCCGCTGATTGAGTTGGTTGCCGGATATCTTCCGGAACAATAACAGTAAACAAAGAAGCAGAAGTGCCCAGCTGGGTGCTTCTGCTTCTTTAGTTTATATGGGCGACTCTCCTCCAGAGCCTGCGCCGTTGTTCAGGTTTCCTGCGCTTTTCCTGTCAGCAGGAGGCGGAGGTCGTTTTCGCTCAGCGTGTTCAGGCTGGTCTGTTCGTCGGTGATGACCTGGTCATACAGGTGGCGTTTTTCCTCCTGCATGTGCTGGATTTTTTCTTCGATGGTTTCATGAGTGATAAGACGGATTACCTGCACTGTTCTGGTCTGGCCGAGACGGTGGGCGCGGTCGGCTGCCTGCATCTCCACCGCCGGATTCCACCATAGGTCATATAAAACTACGGTATCTGCCCCGGTAAGGTTGAGGCCGGTTCCGCCGGCACGCAGGGAAATCAGGAAGACATCCGGACCTTCTTCTTCGTTGAAGGCTTCAGCAAGGCGCACCCGTTCCTCTCCCGGAGTGCTTCCATCAAGATAATAGTAATCGATGCCTTCTTCAGCCAGACGGCTTTTGATAAGAGCAAGCATAGAGGTGAATTGGGAAAAAATAAGGATCCGCTGGCCGCCTGCTGCAGCTTCGTGAAGAATGCGTACGAGTTCTTCAAGCTTTCCCGAGGAGCTTTGGTAATCGGGCTCCACGAGTGAGGGGTGGCAGCAGATCTGTCGCAGACGGGTCAACAGGGAAAGAAGATGCATACGGTTGGCGTCTGCTCCTTCTTCAAGCAGGGTATCCGCTTCCTGCTGCACGTTTCGCAGCGTTTTTTTGTATATGTCCGCCTGGCTGGTTAACAGATCGCAGTAAGTCGTCGTTTCCACCTTTTCAGGCAGCTCCTGGAGCACTTCTTTTTTCGTGCGCCTCATAATAAAGGGAGAGGCTCTGTCTCTCACCTCTTCGGGACTCCAGGAAGAAAACAGTTTTTTGTTTGGAAACAGCCCGGGCATTACGACGCTGAATATCGCCCGCAGCTCATCAAGTCTGTTTTCCACCGGGGTTCCACTCAGGGCAAAGCAGTATTGGCCCCGAAGCTGCTTCACGGCTTTTGCCGTTTTGGATTCGGCGTTTTTGACCGCCTGGGCCTCGTCGAGCAGAATGCCGCGGAAAAACGTTTCTCCGTACCACTCAACGTCCCGGCGAATCAAAGGGTAGGAGGTAATGAAAATATCGCTCTGCTGCTGAATCTGCTGCTCCCGTTCTTTTTTGCTGCCGGAAACGACAGTCACTCTTAAGGATGGAAAAAAGCGTTTGGTTTCTTTTTTCCAGTTATATAAAAGCGAGGAGGGAGCGATGATTACAAACGGTTCTCCTTCCGGTTTTTCCCTGCACTCTGTCGCAATAAAGCCCAGCGCCTGCAGCGTTTTTCCAAGCCCCATATCGTCTGCCAGAATACCGCCAAAGCGGTAAGCGGCGAGCTGCTTCATCCACTGAATTCCTTCACGCTGATACGTCCGCAGCTTTACACCGAGCGGCTCGGCAAGCGCTGTATATTTTTCAGCAGCACGCCGGATGTTTTCAAGCATGTCATCAACATCAAGGGTCGTCTGCCAGCGGCGGGTGCCGGAGAGGTGTTTGTCCAGATTGAACGCCTGATGGGCCGGATAGCGCACTGAATCACCTTCTGCAGCCTGGTCCGGCTTTGGCATCTGCTGTAAGGCGCGGGCAAGGCGCTGCAGCAGGTCATCATCGAGAGGCACATACCGGTCGTCTTCTGTTTTATAGAATTCCTGTCCTTCCTGGAGCGCCTTCCAGATCCCGGGTGTTTCTAAAGCGCTGGTTACAGACGAGGTAAGCGACAGCTCCATCCATCCCTCATCGGCATGAATGTCGGAAAATAACGACAGGCTGTCCCCGGGGATAAGCATGTTTTCAACTTCCCCGCTCATGAAGATATCCATATACGGCCGCAGGGCTGCCAGCTCCTTTGATAAAAAACCAATAATATTTTTCGGGGAAGAGAGGACGAACCGGTCATGTTCCTGAAGGAACCCTTTTTGCTTCAGCCGTTGGAGCTGCAGATTTTCCTGCTGCCGGTCTCTTGGCATTAAATAGGACTCTTCGATAGACGAAACAGTATCCGCACGAAACGCACTGTACTCTTTAACTCCGTAACGGTAGATTAGCTCTCCGGTAATTTTCCCCCCGTGATCCTTTGAAAGATACAGGGCTGTCTGCAGCGGCTCGGTGTAGAGATTTTCCTGCAGATTTCCGTCCATTTCCAGGCAGTGGTGGTTCACTAACGGAGCGCCCCAGTTTAAAAAGGTATCGAGAAACTCCTGGCGGGAAAAAACAAGGCGCTGTCCTTGTGCCTGCATGAGCATTCGCTGGGCGAAAGCTGCGGTGCGCGCCAGTGTTTTTTCCGGGGAGTACAGCTGGCCGTCCCACAGACAGTATCTGCTGTCGCTGATAAAAAACGGCCCTTGCTGTTGCGGACTGGAAAAAATCAGCGTATCCGACTTCTGTTCATGATGTAGAAAAAACGAATACGGCCAATTTTCAGTTACGTGCCAGGGCCTTTCGCCATATGTATCTGTAATATAGGCATTCGGGCAGGCGCCTAGCAGGCCGAAAAGCTTTTCGACCGCATAAGGCGGTATCGCGATTTCCTTTTTTGATCCGCTTCTTGCTATCCACTGCTCCTGAAAGGAAGCCCCCCATTCCGCGTCCCGGAGCACGGAAGCAAGCAAATGAAGAACATGAAGATCTTCTTCGGAAAAGTAGTGGGAAACAGGATCAAATGTTAAAGAAGGAGCCAGACGGAAGGGAGAATCGCTTTTCATTGCTTCAATAAACTGATAAATGTTTTTCACGGCGTATCGCTGATTTTCCCCAATATTCACCTGGACGACTGGGAATAAAACGTCGGGTCTCCGGTTATCGAGGGGAAAAGAGATTAAAAAGTCAGCATGTATCTGTGTGCCCACATCCTCCACCCGTGACTGAAAGGGTGAAAAATGCTCCAGGAACTGGTCTTTCACTGTATCGGTGCCGGCCGGCACTGCAGAGCCGGGCGAAGCAGGCGGGCCGGTGAAGGCAGGAGCTTCGAGCAGCAGGGCAATGAGATGGCGGCAGGGAGCAGACGAGGAATGATAAAAACGATCGCAGGAACAGTACATTTCCTGAATGGTGTGGCTCGTGTCAATGGCCATAAAGACGTCTTCCGGAAAAGGAGTATCCTTTACGACTGCTTCAATCTGCCGGGTCTGCATAAGGGTTTCTTCTGTCATATGGGCAATTTTATATAAATCATACAGTCGTTTTCCTTCTAAGTATGTAGTTTCATCGGTCATCTGGCGGATAGCGTCCGGGGCAAATAAAGCCAATCTTCATCCTCCTTGCAACGCTGGAAATACTATCTTCCGTACGTTTTTCCTTGCCCGTATTTTAGCATATTACTACCTGAAAAAGGGAATAAAAGTACATACAATCACGCCTGCAGCAGGTATAATGTAAAGAAAGAGATCGTCGGAAGGGGAGGTTCTTATGGATATCAGGGAGCTGATTCATGAAGCAAAACAGGAGGCTTGGGCGTTTTTTGCCCATACAGATCCCGCGCATGACTATTGGCATACCGAGCGGGTCGCGGCACTTGCAGGAGATATTGCCGAAAAAGAAGGGGCAGACCCTGATATATGTATCCTGGCAGCCTGGCTTCATGACATAGGGGATGAAAAGCTTCTCGGAGAAGGAGAAGACGGAGAAGAAAAAATCATGCGCTGGCTGGAGCATAACGGGGCTGGGGAAGAATTAAAGCAGCATGTTATGCAGATTGTTTCTTCTATTTCCTTTAGGCATCATAAGGAACGGGCCCCGGAGACCCTTGAGGGAAAAGTAGTTCAGGATGCGGACCGCCTGGATGCTCTCGGTGCTATTGGAATTGCCCGGACTTTTGCATATACCGGACACATCCATCAGCCGCTTCACGACCCCCGCCCAGAGTACCGGAACGAGCGGAACAGCGCCATTCAGCACTTTTTTGATAAACTGCTGAGACTCAAAGGGATGATGAACACGGATACAGGTCTTGCCATTGCTACGAAACGCCAGCGGTTTATGGTCAGTTATCTGGAGGAATTTTACAGCGAATGGGAAAGAAAGGCATAAAATTAGGGCTGGCCGATTTAACGGCCAGCCCTTTTTATATTTATCAGGACGGTGCGTTTGTAACGTATTCCAAAATTTCTTCCGGACGTTCAAAACGAAGTGTAGGGGAAGTGTTTTCCGGGTGAACAGCGCCCCAGCCGGCTAAACCAAAAGCAGTGCCCGCTTTTTCAGCACTTTCACTGTCATGCTGCGTGTCGCCAATATAGATAGTATTGGAAGCCTCCGCTCCGCTTGTTTCCATGAAGGCCCGGAGCGGCTCCGGAGAAGGCTTATGATGAGTAGTGTCGTCGGCACTGATAATGTAAGAAGCAAACTGCTGGAGCCCGAATGGTTTCATTTCATGCTCAAAGGCCTCGCGTGTCTTAGAGGTGACGATACCAACCTGATAGCCCTGGATATTCAGGCCCTCGAGCAGCTCCTGGATGCCGGGGAAAATATCAATTAAAAACCGGTTGTCCTCGAGATACTCCGCCCATTTTTCCTGGACCGTCCGGCGTTCATCTGCCTGCAGGCCCAACCGGTTTAAGACGTCCACCTCCGGCATGCCAAGCAGCGGACGCAGATTTTCGTTTTCAATAACTTCCCCCGTGGTTTCCTCCACAGCACGCCTCAGTGATTTAATAATGGCGTCCTCTGTATTAATAAGCGTTCCATCTACATCAAAAACAAAAGTACCGTACATATTGACTCCTCCTAATAAATATCTCGCTACTTGGTTTTCCCGAGTTTTCCTGTTTTCAATCAATGGAAAAAGCCTGGTGTGAAAGAGCGCTTACAGAAAAACTTTTATGTAATCTATTGAAAAATTATTATGATATGCTACACTTTGTTGGTTCGTGACGTTGGCTTTCATACAGATGAAAGCCTGAAAAAAGAAAGCATGTGAGGCGCGCAACAGGCCGGAATGCCCGCATGCACCAAGGATAAAGAGTCTGAAAAAAAGAGAGGAGAAAAAAGTTTGAATTTTTCACAACTGAAAATGGAGTGGCTCGGAAACATTAAAGGGGACGTGCTGGCAGGGATTGTCGTTGCACTCGCTTTAATACCGGAGGCAATCGCCTTTTCAATTATTGCCGGCGTAGACCCACAGGTTGGGCTTTATGCTTCTTTCAGCATGGCGGTAATGATTGCAATTGTAGGCGGAAGGCCCGGGATGATCTCAGCAGCAACGGGGGCTATGGCTCTTTTGATGGTTTCATTGGTTGCTGATCATGGCCTGCAGTATTTGCTTGCGACCACCATATTAACTGGAATCATTCAGCTTCTGATTGGTTTTAGTGGACTGGCCCGCTGGATGAAATTTATTCCAAGGTCGGTGATGGTAGGATTTGTGAATGCTCTCGCTATCTTAATTTTCCTTGCCCAGATAGAGCATTTCCGGGGAAATGGCTTTTGGCCGTTTGTTTTGGCTGGTATTACCCTTGTCATTATTTACTTGTTTCCAAAGCTTACCGGGGCCGTGCCTTCAACGCTTGTAGCTATCATTATTGTGAGTATGGTGGCAGTCTTTGGAGGTATTAATGCCAGTACAGTAGGAGACATGGGAACACTTCCAAGTTCATTTCCTGTGTTTCTTCTTCCAGATATACCTCTGACGTTTGAAACACTGATGATCATTCTGCCATACGCCCTGTCATTATCTGTGGTTGGCTTATTGGAATCACTGCTGACTGCGACCATCGTAGACGATATGACAGATACAGAAAGTAACAAGAACCAGGAAGCTCGTGGACAGGGGATTTCCAACGTCGTTACTGGCTTCTTCGGCGGTATGGCCTCCTGTGCGATGATCGGCCAGTCAGTAATTAACGTAAAATCAGGCGGCAGCGGCAGACTTTCTGCTTTTGTAGCGGGTGTAGTTCTGTTGTTTCTGATACTCGTTCTTCAGGGGCTTGTTGTTCAGATTCCAATGGCAGCACTTGCCGGCGTTATGATTATGGTGTCGATCAGCACCTTCGACTGGGGATCGCTTCCAATGCTTGCGAAAGCACCTAAAACGGACTCTATTGTTATGATCATTGTGGTTGCCACAGTTGTTTATACGCATAATCTTGCGATCGGCGTGGGGGCCGGTGTTATTTTGAGTGCTATCTTCTTCGCAGCTAAAATTTCAAAGGTTCATGTGAGTAAAACCGTTAGGGATGAAACGACACGGGTGTATCACGTGGACGGCCCATTGTTTTTCGCTTCAGTAACTGACTTTGTGAAGAGCTTTGATTACAAAGAGAATTTCGATAGAGTGGAAATTGATCTATCACGGACCCACCTGTGGGATGACTCTGCGGTCGAAGCGATTGAAAAAGTCAGACTGAAGTTTAAACAGGAAGGCACCAAGGTACACTTTACGGGCATTAACGAGGAAAGCTCGGAATTAATGCGCAAGCTTGAAGGAATGTCTTCCGGTCATTAATAAATAAGTTAAGGATATAGAACTGTTAATGGAGAGGGGAATGTCTGTGTACCAGAAAGTGTTACTCGCAGCAGATGGATCCGATCATGCCCGCCGTGCTTCAGGGCATGCGGTAAAGCTATTAAGAAATGTGCCGGATGGAAAGCTGGATGTCATTTATATTATTGATAAAGATCAATCCAAATCGGACGTGCTGCATTACGGAAACAAAGAAATTATTCAGATGAAGCGCCGGGAACAGCTTGAAGATCTCGAAAACGACCTGAAGGAAGCGGGTATTTCTTATGAGGTTCATATCGAGCACGGGGAGCCGGGACCGACCATTGTCTCCTTTGCGAACAGCGGAGCGTATGACTGCCTTGTGATTGGGAGCCGGGGGCTTAACCAGCTGCAGACGATGGTACTTGGCAGCGTCAGCCACAAAGTGGTGAAGCGTGTGCAATGTCCGGTGCTTGTCGTAAAATAAAACCGTCTGCTGTGGCAAAAGCCGCAGCAGACGGTTTTTTTATTGCATGTTTTTAATGCGGCTCTGCCTTTCGTTTCGTGGAAGATAGCACATAGTCATATACGGCCTGAGCGACTCCGTGATCATCATTATGACTCGTTTCTTCATCCGCAAGCAGCTTTACATCCTGTTCGGAGTTTTCCATCGCGATGGCAGTGTCGGCGTAGCGGAACATGGATACGTCGTTAAAGTTGTCACCGATCGCAAACGTGACCGCATCCTCCCAGCCTGCCTGTATACGCAGGTGATGGAGACCGGCCCCTTTTTCAGTATTTGGATGCATAAACTCCAGGTTGTCCCGGCCTGAAGACGTAATGGAAACGTCCTGGCGGATTTTCCACGCGCTCCGGACGGCAGCAAGCTTATCCTCAAGCGGGGAAAGCATCAAAAATTTATAAACGTGTACATCTTCGGCCTCAATGTCTTCGAGTGAGCGGAGCTGGTGCATATGGAAGCGTCCGGTATTGTACTCTTCTTTACGTTTAAAATCTGCCATGCGGTCTTCATAGTCGTCTTCTTCTTTTACGAGCTCATGAGCATCCTCCATAAAATACTGCCAGCCCTTTGGCATATAAAACATGCCTTTATTTGTGTAAACGTGAAAATAGACGCCAAAGTCTTCAAGCGACTGCACGACGCGGAGCGCTGTTTCCTTTTCCATGACGTTTTCGTATACAATGGAGCGGCCCTGGTTTACGATGGCCCCGTTCAGCGAAACGATGCCATCAGCTTTAACTCCGGCGTCTTCAAGCAGATGTTCAACGTCTTCAATCCCTCTGCCGGTTGCAATGACAAGCTTGTGTCCTTCAGTCCTTAACCGGTTTAACGCCTTAGCGTTCTGTTCAGATATATATTTTTTTGAATGGAGAAGAGTACCGTCCATATCAATTGCTACTACATTCATTCCAGTCACCTCTTATGTAACGCCCTTGGCGTCCGAATTATACATTCAGAATAACACGAAATTCCAAACGGAAGTTAATAATAGTTGACGAACTGGCCGGAAGAAGCTATACTCCTTAATTGGAAGATAATTTGACAAACAAAAAAGACTCGTATAATCGAACGGACTGGGTTCGATGTTTCTACCGGGAGCCGATTTTCCCGACTACGTGTCTCTGTGTGATCCTTCACGCAGGGGCACTTTTTTATGGTTAAAAATCATATACGGGAAGCTAAAGGAGAATGAAATCATGCTAAAAAAATTATTTCAGCTGGAGGACCATCAGACGACGGTAAAAAAAGAATGGACGGCGGGGTTAACGTCTTTCTTTACTATTGCTTATATATTAATCATCAATCCGGCTATTCTATCTGATACAGGAATGCCGTACGAATTCGCCCTCCTGGCTACAGCGCTCGTGACAGCTGTTGGGTGTCTGCTTATCGGGCTGTGGGGCAATGCCCCGATCATTTTGACACCGGGCATGGGAGTGAATGCCTTTTTCGCGTACACGCTCGTGATTGGAATGGGCTGGACGTGGCAGCAGGGACTTGCGATTGTCCTTCTTTCGGGGGTGCTGTTTTTAATAACAGCGTTAACGCCGCTTGCAGGAAAGCTGGCAAAAGCGGTGCCACTGTCGCTCAAGCAGGGCATTACAGTCGGTATCGGGGTGTTTTTAACCTTTATCGGCCTACAGAAGGGCGGACTCGTGCAGGGGGACGAGGAAACCTTTGTAGCCCTCGGTAACCTGGCAGAGCCGGCTGCGATGCTGACGCTTTTTGGCCTGGTGATCATGCTGATGCTTGTCGTCCGTAAAGTGAAGGGGGCTTTTCTCATCGGCATTGCGGTCATCTCGCTTGCCGCAGGCCTGTTTGGAATCAGCAGCGGCAGCGCAGGAGAAAAGGTGGCAGCCACCGGTGATTACGCCTCAGTATTCACTGCAGCTGACTTTTCTGCGTGGTCGTCTATTCCGTTTTGGACGGCGGTATTTTCTCTGACTATGATTATCGTGTTTGAAAGCATGGGGCTCTTACACGGACTGCTGGAGCGAAAAGAAAAGTTTGGCCGTTCCTATCAGGCAGCAGCAGTCACGGCGTTTGGCAGTGGTTTTCTCGGCACATCACCGACAATTCCGGCCGCAGAAAGCGCTGCAGGAGTGGCAGAAGGAGGAAAGACAGGGCTCACGGCGGTTGTAACCGGCCTGCTGTTTTTGGTGGCGCTCCTGTTCACGCCGCTCTTAGGATTTATTCCTGAAAGTGCAATTGCTCCTGTTCTGATTATTGTTGGAGGGATGATGGTGCAGGAAATCCGTCATATTTCCTTTGATGATGCCTCCGAATGGTTCCCGGCCTATTTGGTTATCGGGATCATTCCGCTCACGTATTCCATT
This sequence comes from Marinococcus halotolerans DSM 16375, assembly GCF_000420725.1. Lineage (GTDB taxonomy): Bacteria > Bacillota > Bacilli > Bacillales > Marinococcaceae > Marinococcus > Marinococcus halotolerans. The sequence goes on from NZ_ATVM01000002.1 coordinate 213,913, forward strand.
GCCGACGGCATAGCCTTTGGCTTTATAGCCTACCCGCTTCTGAAGATGGCACTTGGAAGCCCCCGGGCCGTTTCGCCGGTAATGTACGCTATTTCATTTCTTTTTTTCCTTCATTATGTATTTACCTACATGGTGTAACCCCCGCCTTTCGGGCGGGATTTTTTTTATTGGCAGAAGTGATAAAAACGCTTACGATAGATGAAGAAGATGCATACACCATAGAATTACATACATTTTTTCGAGGAGAAGAGATCCAATACGGGGTGCGTTGCGTAAGCTGAGTACATATCTCTTTTCCCACGCATTTTGAAAAAAGGAGAAGGCCTATGTCGAAGTTATCGGATAACGATTTATATGAGCGCATACGAGAGCGTGACAGAGAAGCGCTCGAACTACTGTATGATCGTTACGAACGGCTGCTTTATTCATTCGCCTACAGAATGACTAAAGACCAGCAAATAGCCGAAGAGATCATGCAGGATGTTTTTATGAAAATATGGCAGGGGAAGGGAAGTGCCGTCTATCAGAAAGATAAAGGGTCGCTTTCGTCCTGGCTGCTTACAATTACACGCAACGCCTCGATTGATGCCATCCGCCGGAGAAAACCGGAAGTGGAATGGGACCCGAGGGATTCGAAAGAGGAAACGACAGGGGTGGAAGAGCAGGTGGAGCTGAAAGAAAGCAACGAAGAGCTCGAGCAGGCAATCGCGCTTCTTTCAGAGGAACAACAAAAAATTGTCCGCCTGTTTTATTTTCAGGGGCTGTCCCAGCGTAAGATTGCAGAGTCCTGTGATATACCGCTTGGTACTGTAAAGGGCCGCATCAGGCTCGCCCTAAAAAAATTAAAAGAGCACCTCTCCAGGGAACGGAGGGTTGATTATGGCGAATAATAAACAAGACTGGTTGTTTGATTATATAAATGGTCTTTTGACCACAGAACAGGAGCGGGAGTTTGAAGCCTGGCTCGAAACGGATGAAGAAACGAGGCAGGAGCTTGAGGAAATGCAGGCGATCATGGGAGAGCTGCCCCGGCACATCGAATCGCAGGACCCGCCGGCCGGGATGAAAAACCGGGTCATGGACCATGTCGTGGGAAGAGAGCCGGAAGAAAAAATCACGACGGCAAAACCAAAAAGAAAATGGAGCGCTGTGGCAGGCGCATTGGCCGCTGTACTGCTTGCTTCCATAGGCACCAACGTCTATCTTGGCACACAGTGGCAGCAGGCAGCAGAAGAACGCGAAGAACTCGCGGGAGACCTTGGAGAGATGCAGACAGCTCTTTCCGAGCTTGAAGATTCTTCACAGGAAACGGGCGAAGTAATTGCTTCACAGGAGTTTGCCGCTACAGAAAATTCCCAGGGAAGCGGAAGGGTTACGCTTCTTAATACAGAGCAGCAGGGAGAAATGGCTGTGCACGTAGAAGGCCTCGAAAATCTTGATAATAGTGAAGTCTATCAGGTGTGGATGGTTGGTGACGGCAACCAGATGGTTCCGGCCGGATCATTTACAACTAATGAAGATGGAAGCGGTTCGCTTGTGTTTCCTTCGGATGCAGTGAATGAAGATTGGAATGCCGTAGCTATTACGAGAGAACCGGAGCCGGACAACGAAGCACCTGAGGGAGAAGTGGTGCTTGAAGCTCCGTTTTCTTAAAGACCGAAAAAGACCGGAAATTTTTTCTGGTCTTTTTTTACATCACAAATTGCTTTTATGCCAGTGGTTCTGGAAGATTGAATCACAGGAAAATTCACGAAATGTTCACAAAATATGATCCATCCATGTATTTGTTTCGTTAGCTGAATGAAACCAAATATAAGGGGGATTCATTCATGTACATCAACTGGAAACGCACCGCCATTGCCCTGCCGTTATCTGCCGCCGTCATTATTCCGGCAGCACCGGGAATTGCTTCTGCCGACAGCCACGACGGTCACGATGATATGGAAATGTCAGAGGAAATGATGACTTCGGTAGCGACACCGGCCGGAGACCTCCGGGCCCAGCTCGATCACTATCTTTCAGAACACGCCTATCTGGCAGTAACGACGATGCAGAAAGGGGCGGACGGAGCAGATGATTTTGAAGAATCCGCCGCTGCATTAGAAGCAAATACAAAGGATCTTTCAAGCACTATCACGTCCGTTTACGGGGAAGAAGCGGGTACACAGTTTGAAGAAATGTGGAGCGAACACATTGGCTACTTTGTGGATTATGTGGAAGCAACAGGAGCGGAGGACGAAGAAGCAAAACAGGAAGCGCTCGACAATCTTGGAAACTATCAGACAGAGTTTTCAGAGTTTCTTGACAGCGCTACTGAAGGCGGACTTGAAGCCGACGCAGCTGCAGAAGGTCTCGGGATGCACGTGGATCAGCTGATCGGCGCTTTTGACAGCTACGTTGCAGGCGATTATGAACAAGCCTACAGCATGTCAAGTGATGCCATTGAGCACATGTATGGTGTGAGCGAAGGCTTATCAGGCGCAATTGCCGCCCAGTTCCCGGAGGAGTATGACAACACCACACCGGACACCCCGGCGGTTGATCTTCGTTCGGACCTGAATTTCCTGCTTTCAGAACACGCAGCACTCGCTGTAACGACGATGCAGAAGGGCGCCGCCGGAGCGGAAGACTTTGGAGCGGCTGCAGGGATTCTGAACCAGAATACGCAGGAGCTCTCTGATACGATTGCTTCCGTTTACGGGGAGGAAGCCGGAGAACAGTTTGAAGAAATGTGGAGCGAACACATCGGCTACTTTGTCGATTATGTGGAAGCAGCAGGAGCAGAGGACGAGGAAGCAAAGCAGGAAGCGCTCGACAACCTCGGAAACTACCAGACAGAGTTTTCTGAATTCCTGGCAGGGGCTACCGAAGGCGAACTGGAGGCAGAAGGACTGTCTGAAGGTCTCGGGATGCACGTGGATCAGCTGGTCGGTGCTTTTGACAGCTATACAATGGGCGAGTACGACAGTGCCTATGAAGATACACGCGAAGCTTACGGCCATATGTTCGGCGTGAGTGAAGGTCTTTCCGGCGCGATTGTGGCACAGTATCCGGAGAATTTTGAAGAAAGCTCTTCTGATGAAGCCATGCCGGAAGAAATGCCTCAAACCGGCCTTGGCGGCTCAGAGCAGAACGTGAGTCCGTGGGGGATTGCTGCCGGCAGCATGGCGCTCATTCTGGCTGGAATTGCTGTAACGAAACGCCGCCGCGAAGAAGCGTAGCATTTATTTTCAAACAGGCTGTCCTGCAGAGGGCAGTCTTTTTGTGCGCAGGGGGCAAAAATGGTATGCATGAGATACTAATAAAAGGGAAAAGAAACAATGCATGGAATGTGCGCAAGGGAAGGGAGAAAGTGAAGCAGATGAATTGGAAAATAATCGCAGCAGCAGGGTCGATGCTTACAATTGCAGGATGCTCCGGAGGTTCAGGAGGAGACGGGGCATCGTGGGAGGAAGAGGAGTGGCAGGATATTGAGGAAGAAGCTGCTGGAACTACTGTGGAATTACATATGTGGGGCGGGGACCAGGGGACCAATGAATACATAGATGAATGGGTGGCTCCGCGCCTGGAGGAACAGTATGACATTACGCTGAACCGGAATCCGATTGAAACAGAAGACGCGCTGCAAAATCTTTATTCTGAAAAAGAGGCGGGAACCGAAGACGGGACAATGGATATCATCTGGCTGAATGGGGAGAATTTCCGTAATGCAAAGGAAAACAAGCTTTTATACGGCTCCTTTGCAGATGCACTCCCAAACGTTGAAAATCATATTGATATGGAGGCCGATACAAACGCATACGATTTCGGTACGCCGGTTGAAGGAATGGAAGTCCCATGGGGATCGGTGCAGTTTACCTTCATGTATGATACTGAAAAGGTGGATACGCCGCCGGACAGTATTGAAGAGCTTGCTGCCTGGGTGAAGGACAACCCGGGAGAGTTCACGTATCCGGAAGCGACCGACTTTACCGGGAATGCGTTTTTGCGCCATTTTATTTATAATAACGTCGAAGCCGAAGAAGTTATTGAACAGGGCTATGATGAAGAATGGATTGATGAACAAACAGGCAGTATGTGGAAGACCCTGCGGGAGATGGAACCGGATTTATGGAGAGACGGCAAGACGTATCCATCGACGCTCAGCCAGCTGGACCGGCTGTACCGGGACGGCGAAGTATCTATGACCATGGGCTACAATGAAGCGAGAGCGGAAAGCCTGATCCAGGACGGCACGTTTCCGGAAACAACGGACACGTTTGTATTTGACAACAATTCGATAGGAAACACCCATTATTTGTCCATTCCTTTTAACAGCACAAACGTACCGGGAGCGATGGCTGCGATCAATTACTTAGTGTCGCCGGAAGCTCAGCTGCAAAAACAGGCGCCGTCAATGTGGGGAGACAGCACCGTTCTTGATCTTGATACGCTCTCTGAAAAGAGGCGCCGGGAATTTATTGAACAGGACCGCGGGGAGTCCGTGCTGGATACCGAAGTGCTAAACAATGCTTATCAGCCGGAAATGGATGCGGGCTATGTAGAATGGACCGAGGACCGGTGGGAAAATGAAATTGTTCAAAAGTAAAAGCATGGTAGTTATGCTTTTGCCGGCGCTTCTTGTTACGGCTGGTCTTTCATTTTACGCGGTCGCAGTACTTTGGATGCGGCTGGGCGCAGAAGAGAGTCCGTTAGCTGTCCTTAATGACATAGCTTCTCTGCCTTCTTTTTGGGAAAGCCTCAGCTTCAGTCTTGGAGTGACGACTCTCTCCACCCTGCTTTCTCTGGGGATCGGGGTGGCGGCCTCTAAACTGCTGTTTGGAAAAAAGCGAAGCGCCGGCGCCGGTGCGCTGTTCTGGATTCCGATGGCAGTGCCCCATTTTGTGGGAGCGTATCTGGTCATCTGGTTTTTTTCACAGAGCGGGTGGACGGCCTCTCTCACACAGCAGCTGGGATGGATCGATAATAGAACAGATTTCCCAATTCTCACAAATGACACTAGCGGCATCGGCATCGTTTTATCCTACGTATGGAAAGAAGTGCCTTTTGTTGTGCTGATGACAGCGCCGGTCTACCTGGAAATGAATAATTCGGTAAAGCATGCGGTGGCAACGCTTGGCGGCGGATTCCTCCGTCAATTTAAAGACGCGGAATGGCCTTATTTAAAAGCAGTAACCCTGGAAACGGGCGTAATCCTGTTTGCGTTTGTATTCGGCGCCTTTGAAGTGCCGGGGCTGGTGGGGGCGACCCGTCCGGAAATGATTGGTGTAACCATTTTTGAGTGGTACAGCGGCGGAAACTGGGAGGAGCGGCCTTATGCTTACGCAGTATCGGCCTGGATCGGTGTGGTATTCATCACTCTCAGCGCACTTCTGATGTGGTATACCCGCCGGCTGCGCATCCGGATATGGAGGGGGGAGTAGCATGAAAAGAAAAGCAGCGGCAGCCGCTTTTGCGCTTTGCTTTGCAGTCCCTTTACTGGCGCTCATCATACAGAGCTTCGCAGCAAAATGGCCATTTGGGGAGATTTGGCCGCTGGCGTGGACGCTCGACGGCTGGAGATTGCCGTTTGGCGACCCGCTGCTTGCAGAGGCCTGGGGACGGACGATTCTTATTGCTTTATGTGTGGCGGCTCTAAACCTCGTGATTGGCATTCCGGCAGCTAAAGCGCTTGTTGTCCGGGAGTTCCGGGGAAAGGAGCTGATAGATGCCATGCTTTTAATTCCCGTGCTTCTTCCTGTTACCGCTCTTGCTGTCGGTCTGCACATTTTTGCTCTTCAGAGCGGTACAGCAAATACATGGTACGGGGTCGCTTTTTTTCATCTGCTCCCGACACTTCCGTACACGATTCGCATCATTCGTGCGGGCTATGAGCGGATAGGAAGAGGCCAGTATGAACAATCACGAAGCCTGGGCGGCGGGGCGGCCGCCAGATTTTTGCTGATTGAGCTTCCCCAGATGACTGCTTCTGTGCGTACAGCTGTCTTTTTTGCAGTTGTTATTTCTGTCAGTCAGTTTGCCCTGACTGTTATTATAGGAGGAGGAACGGTTACGACGATGGCGGTATTGTATTATCCGTATACAAACAGTGCGGCACCGTCAGCCGTCAGCGCCTTTTCATTAATGACAGCCGCGCTTCCAGCGGCAGCCGCGCTTGCTGCTGATGGAGTGCTGAGAGTTAGTACGAAAATTTTAAAATCGTGGTAGGAGCAGGGAGATATGTCATACGTTTCAATTCAAAAAGGAAGCAAGATCTATCAGGAAAACCAGGTGCTCCGGAATATAAACCTCGAGCTGAAAGAGGGGGAAAACCGGAGCCTGGTCGGGAAATCCGGCACAGGGAAATCGACGCTGTTACGCTGCATCGCCGGTATTGATTCGTTTTCAAGCGGTACGGTGATGATTGACGGGACAAATGTAAATGAAAGGCCGGCAGAGAAACGTCCTGTCGTTTTAATGTTCCAGCAGCCGCTGCTTTTTCCGCATTTAACGATTCTGCAGAACGTTACGTACGGCTTGAAGATGAAACGAACACCTAAAAAAGAACGAATGAAAGCCGGGAGACAGCTGCTTGAAAAAATGGAGATAGCAGGGCTTGAAGCACTGTATCCGTATCAATGCTCCGGAGGCCAGCAGCAGCGTGCAGCTCTTGCACGGGCAATAGCTGCAACACCAAAAGTACTGCTGCTTGATGAGCCGTTTTCGAGCCTGGACAGTTCCTTGCGTAAAACGATGCGCCGCTGGGTAAAAGCAGTACTTGAGCAGGAAAACATCACTTCAATGTTTGTCACGCACGACCGGGACGAGGCGTTTGACATGGGAGAGAGCGTCAGTGTGATGGCCGGCGGAGAAGTTATAGAAACGGGAAATCGGGACAAACTCATGCGGGCGCCGGAGCGGAAAGAGACTGCTTCACTGCTCGCAGATGGATGGTGGTTTCCGGAGAAGGGCTTTGTCCCGGCTGAAGCTTTGCGGGTAACAAAGGAAGCAGAGAAAAATTATTCCGCAGCTGAGGCAGGGCCTGTGAAAAAACAGTACGGCCTGTGGATTCAGACATTTTATGAAGTCGGGGGTGCCCAGTCTGTGACACTGGCTGTGAATGAACCATTTCACGGAAGAACATTTATAACCCCGGCTTGAAAAAGGAGACAGCGTATGAGCATTAAAAGTATTATAAAATATGTTGTCTTTCTGACAGCTGTTGTGACAATTGCCTGGCTGAACGCCGAAGTGTTCCGTTTCTCGCCGCAGGCGGTAAGGGATGAAATTCTAATACTCGGTGCATGGGCTCCTGCTATTTACATTGCCGCCTGTATGCTCCGGCCGCTTATTTTATTTCCAGCTTCGATCATGTCGCTTGCCGGCGGTCTCGCCTTCGGTCCGGCTCCAGGCGTGATGTACATTTTAATTGGCGGAACCAGCGGGGCTATACTCGCATACGGAGTCGGACGCCTGCTTGGGAAAGAATTGTTTCAGAAAAAAATTAAAGGGCGGATGGAAATCTGGCGCAGGAAGCTCGAAGCGGAAGGCTTTCGGGCAACGCTTTTGATGCGGCTGCTGCCCGTGTTGAATTTTGATCTTGTGAGCTATGTGTGCGGGTTGTCCAGGGTGAGTCTGTACTCCTATACTGCAGCTACCGTTATTGGACTGCTGCCGGGAGCGATAGGCTACAGCTTTTTAGGGTCAGGGCTGTTAACCGGGGAGTGGAGGTATATAGTGGGAGCAATCAGCGTTTTTGCAGCTCTTTTGATCGTAGTTGTCATTTTACGGAAAAAAGGGTATGAAAAGAATATAAACAACGTAAATGGGGAACTGCAATGATTGATACACACGCCCGGAAATGGGCAGACCCTGTCATAGATAAAACAGCCGACTGGTTTCTGAACCGGCGTTGGACAGCCAATCAGGTAACGGTTCTTGCATTTGGAATCGGTGTGCTTACCGGACCGCTTATTTATTTTGATGCCGCGTGGGCAGCCTTTATCTGCCTCTGGATTTCAGGGTTTTTAGATACCGTGGATGGGGCCATGGCGAGAAAAACCAGGCCTTCTGCGTTTGGGACAGTTCTTGATATTACGTTTGACCGCCTCGTGGAAGCGAGTGTTCTGCTCGGCCTTGCCTTCCGGTATCCGGATTTGATGTGGCTGCTGCTTTTATTAAGTGTCTCCATATTGTTTTCGATTACCGTGTTTTTAACAGTAGGAAATATGTCAGAACAAAGCGGGGTCAAATCGTTTTACTACCAGGCGGGACTCGCCGAACGAACCGAAGGATTTATTTTGTTTTCCCTCATGATGCTTTTTCCGGCTTTTTTACTGTATTCCACTGCTTTATTTTTATTTGTCGAAACATTTACCGGCCTGCAGAGGCTGCTGGAAGCAAAACGATTACTAAAGGAGCAGGATGAAAATGCCGCAGATTGATTACGATTTAATAGTTCTTGGGGGCGGATCCGGCGGACTGACCGTTGCCTCAGGAGCAGCGCAGTTTGGCATGAAAACCGCCCTGGTCGATGACCGCGAAAATCTCGGAGGCGAATGTCTGCATGCCGGGTGTATACCGTCGAAAGCATTTGTGACTGTAGGAAGAGAAGTCCAGAACGCGCGAAGGGCTGCAGCAGAGTTCGGCCTGCAGATGGATGGAAACGCAGATTTTGAACAGGTGAAAAAAAGAGTGCGGGATGCTGTAGCTGACGTGCAGGAGCTTGATGACGTAAGCGAATTTGAAGCGCTCGGTATCGATGTGTACATGCGGCGCGGAGAGTTTATGGATCCGCATCATTTGTATCTTGAGGATGGAAGCGTCATTGGCGGAAAAAGAATCGTGATCGCCACCGGCTCGAGTCCGAACGTGCCTCCAATTGAAAACCTGGAGCTTCTGCCTTACTACACGAACGAAACGATTTTCGAGGCGGAGAAGCTGCCGGAAAAACTGGTGTGTGTTGGAAGCGGCCCGGTAGGTATGGAACTTGCCCAGACGCTCGCACGAATCGGTTCTTCCGTGACTGCGGTAGACTCGGGGGATCGTATTTTTTCGAAAGAAGAAAAGGAAATTGCTGAACGGGCGCAGAAAGAATTAGAAAAGGAAATCCATTTCATCCCCAACAGCCGGGTGGTACGGCTCGAAAAAGAAAATGGGCGGGTATATGCTGTCACAGAAGGAGAAAGCGAACAGAAAATCGAAGCGGACGCTCTTTTGCTTGCGGCAGGGCGTGTGCCGAACACCAATAACATAGGATTAGAAAAAGCAGGTGTGAGGGTAAAGAAAGATAAGAGCATTGATATCTCGAATACCATGCAGACGTCTGTGCCGCATATCTACGCCGTCGGGGACGCCAGCGGAGGCTATATGTTTACGCACGCGGCCGGTATGGAAGGCCAGACCGTGGTCTCCAACGCTGTTTTCGGGCTGCGCCGGAAAATTAATTATAATGCGCTTCCCTGGGCGTATTACACCGAGCCGGAAATTTTTCATCTGGGTGTCACCGAGGAAGAAGCTAAACAGCTTGAAGGCGTAGATGCCCGTATTTATCGTATTGAAGGAAAGCAGGTGGACCGTTTTCTGGCTGAAGGCGACCCGGTTCCTTTAGTGAAAATTATTACCGACCAGAAAGGAAATATTATCGGAGCCCATGCTGTTGGACGCCATGCGGCTGATTGGATGCAGCAGGTTACCGCAGCAAAAACGTGGAAGAAGAAGCTGCGGTCCTTTTCGAGTGTAGTGTATCCGTATCCGGCCCACGGGGACATCGTAAAAAAAGCAGCGGATGAATACTGGCGGGAAGCTTTGTTTAACAGTCCCGTCAACAAGGTACTTAAAAAGTATGTAGCATGGTTTAGGTAATTGAAGAGACAGAGGAGGAAATACAGTGACTAAACGAGTAATATTCGTCGGAGCAGGCCACACCAATCTTTCCGTGATAAAAGAATGGAAGAAAAAGAAAAAAGACGTAGAGTGGATTCTTATTTCTCCTGGACAGTACCAGTATTATTCAGGTATGTATTCAGGCTATATGGAAGGACGCTACGCCATCGAAGACATCCGTGTTCCGCTTCGGTCATTCTGTAACGCAAACGGCGGTACATTTGTTTCAGCCAAGGTCACTTCCATTGATCCGAGACAGAATATTGTACTCACCAACGCAGGCAAAGTCATGCATTTTGACTATTTGTCCGTAGATATCGGCGCCCAGCCAAAAGGGCTCGAAATTCCCCATGTGCAAAAGCACGCGGAAGTCTTAAAAGCTAATGAAAGCTTCTCCGAAGCGGTGGAAAGCGTCCGGACAAGCCATCACCCGGTTATTGTCGGCGGCGGTTATGCTGGTGTGGAGATGGCGTTTACCACGCAGGCATGGAGAAGGAAAAACAAGCTCCAGTCTCCGGTGAAAATTATTTCCGGTAGTAAACTTCTTCCGGAAGACACTGAAGAAACGCGGCAGCAGGTGTACGATCTTCTTGATAAAAGAGGGATTGAATATTTTGAGAACGAAGAAGTGCACCAGGTGACAGACCGGACGGTGGAAACTGATTCGCTGTCCTTCCCGTATGAAGACCTTCTGTGGATGACCGGACCGAAAGCACCAGCCTGGTTTGAAGCCTCCCGGCTGCCGGTCGACAGCGAAGGCTATCTGCTCGTAAACGAACACCTGCAGTCAGTAGAATATCCGCAAATATTCGGAGTGGGAGACTGCGTCACCATTGCCGGGCATGAAGACATTCCGAAAAACGGAATATCAGCTGTCAAAGAAGCACCTGTACTTCTTGAAAACATTAAGCGTTCCCTGAAAGGCAAAAAACTGACCAAGTATTCACCGCAAAAAAATTATATGGCAATTCTAAATCTTGGACGCAAGCAGGGGCTGATGATTTACGGCAACAAAACCCGTGCAGGCAAAGCGCCGTTTAAAATCAAGCACCGGATTGATAAAAAATTCATCAAAGAACTACAACCATCAAGAAAAGCGTAGATGCCCGGTCAGCCGCGACAGGCACTTCCCGGCCGCGCAGAGCAGCCTGCTGCTCGTAGTCGGACGGAAAGTGACCCGAGCGGCTGGGCATCGAAGCTGGACATCAAGAAAAGCGTAAGAAGCCGGGTAGTGGCGCGGGATCTGGAAGCTCTTTTGCCAAGTGGCTCTTTCACTTGGAAAGAAGAGCTGAAGAGACCTGCCGCCACTGGCTTCTGGAGCTGGACAGGTAAAAAGCGGAAATACCCGATGAGGGCATGAAAATCCTTTATATAACGTAAAAAACGGACTGCCCGGGGGAAAGGCAGTCCGTTTTGCTATTTTCCTACGTTGTCTGGCTGGAAACGAAATAGGAATTCTCATGGAAGGAAATATCAGGATATTTGTCTTTTGCCATGTTTAACTGGAAGTCATTTTCAAACAGGGCAACCAACCGGTCGTTCCGGTCGAGAGCCAAATTCTTTTGTTTTCTGGTGAAGGTATTCATTGCTTCCGCTGGACCGTCCACCCACCTGGCTACCGACAATGGAAGGTTTTCCATTTTAATGTGGGCGTTGTATTCATTATTCAGCCGGTGCTCGAGTACTTCAAACTGAAGCACGCCGACCACGCCGACAATCTGCTGCTCCGGTACCCGCTGATACGTTTTAAACAACTGGATGGCGCCTTCCTCGGTTAATTGCTGCAGTCCTTTTTCAAATGATTTGTGCTTCATCGCATCTTTAACAGAGATGGCAGCGAAGTGTTCAGGAGAAAAATGGGGCATTTCCTCAAAAGAAAATGTGTCTGCTTCTGCAAGCGTGTCACCAATCCGGAAGGTGCCCGGATCATACAGACCGATAATATCGCCGGCGTATGCTTCCTGAACGATACTGCGGTCTTTGGCAAGAAACTGCGTTGGCTGGTGCAGCTTCATGTTCTTGCCGATACGGACATGGTTGACCTGCATACCTGGAGAATATTTGCCCGAAGTAATTCTCATAAAGGCGATACGGTCCCGGTGTTTTGGATTCATGTTCGCCTGGATCTTGAAAATAAAGCCGGAAAAATTGTCACTGAGCGGGGAAACAAAGCCCTGGTCACTTTTCCTTCCGACAGGAGCCGGGGCCCATTCCATGAAATACTCGAGGAAATTCTGTACCCCGAAGTTTGAAACAGCGCTGCCGAAAAAGACAGGCGTGAGCTCTCCGCTTTTAATGCGTTCTTCATCGTACGCATCTCCGGCTACATCAAGAAGCTCAATTTCCTCCTGGAAGGCAGCCAGAAGCTGCGGATCGATACGTTCCTTCAGCTTAGGATCATCGGTGCCGTTTACGTAAACGACTTCCGTCTGGGAAGGAGAGTCCGGGTTGAACCATTCTACTTTCTTGGCATGGCGGTCGTAGATGCCGTGAAAGTCCTGTCCCATACCAATCGGCCAGTTAACCGGGTACGAACGGATACCTAAAATGTCTTCCATTTCTTCCATCAGCTCGAACGGATCCCGTCCCTGGCGGTCCAGCTTGTTAATAAATGTGAAAATGGGAATGCCTCTCATGCTGCAGACTTTAAACAGCTTTTTGGTTTGTGCCTCGACCCCTTTGGCTGCGTCAATAAGCATGGTTGCTGAATCGGCTGCGGTCAGCGTACGGTACGTATCTTCACTGAAGTCTTCGTGGCCCGGGGTGTCGAGAATATTGATTCGGTGTCCCTGATAATTGAATTCCATCACAGAACTTGTGACAGATATCCCGCGCTGCTTTTCGATTTCCATCCAGTCACTCGTAGCATGACGCTGGTTTTTCTTTCCTTTAACGCTTCCCGCTTCGCGGATAGCGCCTCCAAAATACAGGAGCTTTTCCGTTAAGGTCGTTTTCCCGGCGTCCGGGTGCGAAATAATGGCAAACGTCTTTCGCGATTCAATTTCGTTTTTCCATGTAGCCATTCGTTATATCCATCCTTAGTTTAAATTTGCTGATAATCTGTCCGCGTTCGTAAGCACTCTTCCTATCTTAATAGATAATCTTAGTTTTCGGCAACAACAAGGAGGGTAGAGTCCAATAGTAATTATTTTGATAAGGAAAATTTTAGATTTAATTAATGTAAAATATAGGACAATAGCCGCAAAAATTTGTAAAATTCCTTTGAATTGTTTATTTTCAAGAAATTAATGGTAAAATTTTAATATAACGTTATCATTAATATATTTAGCTATCTATCATTTATAAGAGGTGAATGACATGAGATTTAAAAGAACAGCCGTCGTCGGTGCTCTGTCAGCAACACTTATTTTCCCATTAACCGCTCTCGGGCAGGATACATACGTTGTAGAGTCCGGAGACACTTTAAATACGATTGCCAATGAGCACGGAGTAAGTGTAGAAGCGCTCATGGAAGAAAACAGTGACATTCAGAACCCTAACGTGATCAGTGTAGGCCAGAGCATTGCTATACCAGGAAGCGAAAGCAGCTCTTCAGAAAGCAGTTCAGCTGAAACTTCAGATGCCGTATCTTCTCAAAGTGAGTCAGAATTTGAACAGGAAGTGGTCCGTCTGACGAACGAAGTGCGGGCAGAAAATGGACTTGAGCCGGTGGAAGCGGACAGTTCTCTGCAAAGCGTAGCAGACGCAAAGTCTCAGGATATGATTGAAAATGATTATTTTGCCCATGAGAGCCCGACATACGGCAGCCCTTTTGAAATGATGCAGGAATTCGGCGTTAGCTATGATGGTGCCGGGGAAAACATTGCAGCCGGACAGGACACTCCGCAGGATGTTGTAGATGCATGGATGGACTCACCGGGACACCGTGATAACATCTTAAACCCGGATTTCACACACATCGCCATTGGCTATGAAGAAGGCGGAGAATACGGGCAATACTGGACGCAGATGTTTTTGGAAAAATAAAGAGTTAGGAGCGGCTGCCTTCCGGCAGTCGCTTTTTTTGTGTTTGAATCATAACAAAAAGCAGGCTTTTCCTGCATGAAAAGTACCTGCTTTTTATTGAACCCACGCCTCAGCCCAGTGCTGTATTGCATTAATGACTGGCTCGAGATCCTTCCCCTTTTTCGTCAGCTGGTATTGAACACGGACAGGCTTTTCCGGAAAAACACTGCGTTCGACAATTCCCTTTTCTTCAAGCTCTCTCAGCCGCTCTGTGATCAGACGGTCACTCATATCCGGAATTTCTCTTTTTATATCCTTGAAGCGGAGCGGTCCCTGAAGGAGGACAAGGATCAACAGGCCCGTCCATTTTTTTCCGAGCAGTTCCGCAGCAAATTCATATTTCGGGCAGATGGAAGTCTTCTGCATAATAGTTCACCTCTTTATGAATATAGTACCACAAAATCATTGTTTCGTAGAGGAGGGGCTGGGGTATAGCTTGAAGGGTGAGTTGACAGTAAGAATGTTTTCATGTACTTTCGAAAAGTAAGTAACTTTATAAATATAAGTGATAGGGGTGTTGTTAATGAGTAAAGTATTGGTACCATTTTATAGTTCCTATGGACATATACACGAAATGGCAAAAGCAGTGGCAAAAGGCGCAGAAGAAACAGGCGCAGAAGTAAGGGTCGTAAGAATTCCCGAATCACAAATGGCCAAGGAAGGCATGTCCACGCAGGAGGCCTACGTCGAGGCACAAAATAAACAGGCGGACATTCCTGAAGCTACAACAGATGATCTCGTATGGGCTGACGGCGTTGTATGGGGTATTCCTACACGCTTTGGCAACATGCCGGCGCAGGTGAAGCAGTTTATGGACGCAGCTGGAGGCCTTTGGGCCAACGGTTCACTTGAAGGCAAGGTAGCAGGCATTTTTACAAGCACGAACACAGCTCACGGCGGCCAGGAAACGACCATTATTACATCAGTCGTTCCACTTCTTCATTTTGGATTCATTTTTGTCGGTCTTCCTTATGGAGAAAATCCGGAAATGGCTGAACGTGACTTTGTTGGCGGAACACCGTACGGTGCTTCTACGCTTGCCGGTCCGGATGGTACACGGATGCCAAGTGAAGGCGAATTGACAATGGGCGGCCGTTTAGGTGCCCGCGTGGCAAAAGTGGCAGAAAAGCTTAGCAACTAATAGAAAGCAAAAAAGCGTCCGCACGTGCGGGCGCTTTTTTTATATGCCTGGCTTTAGTTACTGCCGTAAAGCTCCGAAGGGTCCGTCGCTTCGATAGGCTGGTTGATTTCACGGTGTCCGTAAAAGTCTGTGACAACTTCGCCGTCAATGAGAATCTGCGTCTGACCGTATCCAAACTGGTCCATCAACACCGCCAGCTGTTCTACAAAAGCGAGTTCGAGAGTGCTGCCGACTGTAGTGGCGTCAAGGACGGAGGGCTCAAAGGAAACATAGGCGGTGTTGTCTTTAAATTCGACAAACTGTACTTCGGTTTCCACTGGAAGCGGACCTGTGGCATCCTCTGTTTCAGGGCCGTCGAGCCAGGCCTGAACAGCTTCAAACGGCAGGTCGTTTTCAGACGCTGCTTCCAGGCTTCGGGTTTCAGAAATTGTTTCCATTAAATCACCGTCGAGATAGTAAACAGTCACTTCTTCTGTTACAGCCTCTTCTTCTTCAGAAGACGATGCGCTTTTTGCTTCCGCATTAGCATCTTCGGAATCTTCAGCAGACTCTTCGGTGACTTCTTCGCTGTTGGCTGTGTCCTCAGAAGCATTTTCTTCTGTCGCGTTATCTTCAGGTGAGGCATTTTCTGATGAAGCCTCTTCGCTGGAGGTATCTGAGGAATCTACGCTTTCCTCTTCATTTTCTGTGGCGTTTTCTTCTGTAGAGGAGCTATCTTCAGCGGAAGCGTCGGATTCTGCCTCTTTATCAGCTTCGGAAGCTGTTTCTTCGTCTGCCTGCTCTTTATTTTCTTCGCTTTCTTCTTCCTCTTCTTCTCCGTTGGCTTCAACAGAAGCCGTCTCGGATGTGTTTTCATTGTTTTCCGCGTTTTCATTGTTTGCGGTGCCGCAGGCGCTGAGAGTAATAATGGCTGTGGCAGCAACTGCTAAAAATGAGAATCTTTTCATGGAATCCCCCCAGGTCGAATATTAAATTTAGTTTACAAATAATACAATGTTGTTACATAATTATACCATGTTTCAAAATAAAGAAAGGTTCAAATCCCTCAAATGAACATAAACAGGACTTTACTAATGTTAAACCAGAGCGTGAAAGCGGCGGGGGGTTTTTCAGAAAAAACTGAGGAAATGCTATAATAGTGCGAAGTATTTTGCTAATATCTTATGAGGTATCAGCAGAAGAATTAAATTTTAAATATACATAAAAAGAAAATGGGTGGAAACGTAATCCCTTTTTCCACTTTCTATTAATAAAATTACCGGTGTAACTAATAAAGACAGGGAACGTCTACATTAAGGAAGTGTTCATCATGCATGATGAGTTTGAAAGGCTATATGAACAATATCATCACTCCCTTTTCCAATATTTATTTTATATGGTCCGAGATCGTGAAACGGCAGAGGAACTAGTCCAGGAAGTGTACATTAAAGTGCTGCACTCCTTTGAAACATTTGAAGGCAAAAGCAGTGAAAAAACCTGGCTCTATTCTATCGCCAGACACGTCGGCATAGACTGGATCCGCAAGCAAAACAGAAAAAAGCGGAAATGGCTGGGAGTGCTGGGTCCTTTATCAAAAGAGGAAATGCGGGACCCGGCGCCTCTTCCAGACGAGATTCTCACTGCGAAAGACGATGTGCGTGAAATTTATGAATGCATGAAAGCATGCTCCCCGGACCAGCGGCAGGTGCTTATGCTGCGTTATGTGGAATCGCTCTCGATCAAAGAAGCAGCCGAAGTGCTCGGATGGTCGGAAAGTAAGGTGAAAACGACACAGCACCGGGCCGTGAAAAAAATACAGGACTTAATGGAAAACAGGGAAAATTTAGAAGAAAGGAGGGCAGGAGATTGAAGAAGCATAATCGTTCCAGGGAACGGATTGAACATTCATTAAAGCAAATGCCCCGGGTGCAGGATAAACGGTCCAAAAATGAAATCTATCATAATATTCAGGACCAGCTGGACTCAAAAAAAAGATACCGCACGCACCGGCGTTGGCCGGCTCCTGTTTTTACCTCGGCGGCAGTTCTCCTACTCGCGATACTTATCGTTCCGGGAATATGGTGGACTTCGAATCAGACGGCTTCCCCTTCTCAGGAGGAAAACGCTGAAGACGAGAATGAGACCGGAGATTCAGCGTCCACCGAACGGCAGGAAACGGAAAATACAGCTGAAAACGATACAGACAGCACAGAAGCTGAAGAACCTGAGCCGGCAGAGAACGGCGCCGAAGAAGAAAGCCCGCCGGAAATTCGGGAAGATACGGAAGAGAGCGGAGAAGAGCCGGAAGGGTATGTAGCCGCGCTTACCCAGGAAGAAGGAAGAGACAGTGTGAACGCGGTGACAATCCCCTTTGAAAGTGTACAGGGATCAGTGATTGTCCCTTTAACATTTGTAGCAGAAACGAATCTGAAAGAGCTTTTAAACTTTATTACTGAAGAAGTAGATGGAAATGAATTCGGGCTCGGTCCTGCTATGACTGAAAAGGTGTCCTGGGAAAATGCAGAGAATGGCAGTCTCGAAGCAGCAGTCTCTTCCGAAACGACGGCTGCGGAGGCCGGCCGGATTGAGCGCGGCATTGAAGAGCTTGCCCGTTATTTAGGGGAAGAAGGTATAGAAGTATCAAATATACCTGATGAAAGCAGTGGAAGCGAAGAAGAAATAGATGTCCGGGATATTGATGAAAATCGGGGCTATTATTTATATGATGTAAATGACGCCTCTTATTTAGTGACCGGTGAAGGAGCCGGTGTTTCTACTACGAATGAAAACGGGAGTCTGCTTTCATTCGAGGAAACGTTGGTGAGGATGAATGAAGGCCCTGAAATTTCTGAAGTGAGAGCCCCGATCCCCGGCTCCCTTACTGTAGGGAATGTGGAAGGTGAAGATGAATCTGTAACTATCACCCTGGCTGGCTCTCTCGAAGATACGTCTGTGGAGGTGCAGCAGGCGATGATTGATGCGGTGGGACTGGCAGCAGCTGATTTTGGATATGAATCGATAAAGTTTATCTCTGAAAACAGTGACTCACTTGGAGAAGTGCCGCTCAACCAAAGATGGGAAGTTCCTGCAGCTCCTAACACGATCGAGTGGAGAGCGGGCTGATTGAAAATTTATTAGAGGGTGTAGGAAATTCCCAATTATTTCATGTATAATGACAATGTACATTTTGAAAATACATTGGAGGCCGCTTAACTCATGGAATATGATGCCAATATTAAAAACAGACTCCGCCGTGTCGAAGGGCAGGTGCGGGGTGTTCTTCGGATGATGGAAGAAGGACAGGACTGCCGGGACACTGTAGGGCAGATGTCAGCTGCGCGTTCTGCGATGGACCGTGCGATCGGCGTAATTGTCAGTGAAAATCTGGAACAATGCATGCGCGAACAGATGGAACGAGGGGAAGACACCAATGAATCTGTCCAGGAAGCTATCAATCTGCTCGTAAAAAGCAGATGAATGAAAAAGAGGCCACTTCTGCGGGAAGGGCCTCTTTTCTATCCGGAAAGCGGTTATTATATAGAGATGGATATGCGTCTCCTGGGGCATTTCCGCTTTTCTTGATGTCTAGCTTCAATGCCCAGCCTCTCGGGATTACTTTCCGTCCGACTTCGAGCAGCAGGCTACTCTGCGCGGCCGGGAAGTACCCTTCGCGGCTCCCGGGGCATTTCCGCTTTTATTTGTCCAACTCCAGAAGCCAGTGACGGCAGGTCTCTTCAGCTCTTCTTTCCAAGTGAAAGAGCCACTTGTCAAAAGAGCTTCCAGATCCCGCGTCACTGTTCGGCTTCTTTCGCTTTTCTTGATGTCCAGCTACGCCCCGCAGTCGCTTATTCCGTTGGCTGCCCTGGCTTCCTTGACTCTGGCCAAGTCCAGCCAGGGGCCAGACCAGCCGTAGGTTCACAGGAAGTGGATCATTTCGACGTCGCCACAGGATGTGGCGTACTTAGTCGAAAATCCTACTAATGCCGCGGGGCTTCGCTTTTCTTTTTGTCCAGCTCCAGAAGCCAGTGACGGCAGGTCTCTTCAGCTCTTCTTTCCAAGTGAAAGAACCACTTGGCAAAAGAGCTTCCAGATCCCTCGTCACTATTCGGCTTCTTTCGCTTTTCTTTTTACATCAACGCTGTGATGACGAGCTGGATGACCCGGAGAAGCACGGCGCCGACAATGACGTAGGCAGCAATCAGGGCGATTCGTCTTCCGGCTTTCTGGGCAGTCACCGCGCGTACTTTCCGTCGCGGTCTGCGGATGTCGGAAGAAGGTCCGAATCCCTGAGAGAAATAAAAGGGAACTACGTTTTTTAAAAACAAAGGGATCAGCCCGAATCCGGCAACGAATCCAAATACGTGCGCCCATATATTGACTCCGGAATTCAGGAAAGTGAATATCATGCCTATCACAAGAAGAACCACAACTATCTGGGCACTGGAAGGGTCAATGAGGTGCCGGCGGTTCATCATAATAAATACATAAGCACCAAACAGTCCGTAAATAGCTCCGGAGGCTCCGAGGTGCGACAGGTAAAGTGAACCAAAAAAGAGTGTGGCAATATTTCCAATGACCCCCGCTGTTAAATAAAATGTCAGAAATTTGAGTCGGCCGAGCATGAATTCAAGCGGCGGTCCGAAAAGCAGCAGGGCAAAGGAGTTAAAAAGCACGTGCCCAAAAGACGTATGTAAAAACACTGGGGTAAGAAGGCGCCAGTACTCCCCGCTTTGAATAGCGAAGTTATTGCCGACCATTAAGTAATACACAACTTCCCCGAACGGAATCAGGCCGTTCGTCAATTCCGAAAGATTCACCCAGAAAAACAATAGCAGGTGGATCGCTAATATAATGGAAATTACAGGATAGCGTCTTATAAACGTAGAAAAAGTCTCGTGGCGGATAAACAAGTGGGTTAGTCCCCTTTCTGGTGACGGGTACACTAAAGTGTAGAAGTTTGTACGATCAGTGTAGCATGAATAATTAAAGGAATACACGAAAAGCGTTGCGGGAAGGGAGTAAGTAATGATTAAAGGGATTGGCATTGATATTATTGAATTAGAGCGGATCGAGCGATCTTTAGAGCAGAAAAGATTTTTGCCGCGGATTTTAAACGAAGATGAATTACAGGCCTGCGAGTATTTTTCCGGAAAACGGCTGGTAGAATTCACAGCAGGAAGGTTTGCTGCTAAAGAAGCGTTTGTAAAGGCAGCAGGCACCGGCATTTCTTCACAGACAGGCTTTCATGATATTACAGTGAGCAATGGAGAGCGGGGGGAGCCACTGCTCCGCTGTGCAGGCTACGAGGCTTATATTATTCATGTTTCCATCAGTCACTCCCGGGACAGTGCTGTGGCTCAGGTTATTATTGAAGAAAGGGGCGGCAAATAGGATGCAGATCGTAACAAGCAAAGAGATGCAGCAGCTCGATCAATACACCATCGAAACACTTGGAATGAAAGAAGAGCTGCTAATGGAAAACGCGGGACGGGCAGCGGCGGATGACATCCATGATTTGTATCCAGAAGCGCATACGGCTGTTATCTTTGCAGGAAAGGGAAACAACGGGGGTGATGGTTTTGTGATCGGCAGAACCCTCTCCTCCCTTGGGTGGAATGTTTATGTGTATCTGCTGGCAGAAGAGGAGGCTCTTTCCGGAGGAGCGCTGTACCACAAAGACTTGTACTGTGCCTGCGGGCTTTCGCTGAAGGCGGGCGCCGGGGTCCCTTCCCCGGACGCTCCCGGGAAAGGGGTCATTTATATTGATGCCATGCTCGGTACCGGGATTCACGGAGAACTGAAGGAGCCTTTTTATTCTGCCGCAAAGTGGCTGAACAGCATGAAAGCACCGGTGGTAGCTGTAGATATTCCCACCGGCGTACCGGCGAACGAGGAAGAACTTCCCGGTATGGCCGTGAAGGCTGATGCCACGGTAATTCTTGAAGCTCCTACATTGAGCACGTACCTGTATCCGGCGAGGCACTATTACGGTGAAGTTCGGATTGTACCGATCGGCGTGCCTGAGGTTTCGTGGAAAGCTCTGGATCAGAAAAGACAGACATGGGATTTAACCGACGCAGCCAAAAGTCTGCCGGAACGGACGCAGGAGTCGCACAAGGGGGATAATGGCAAAGGCCTGCTGATAGCAGGTGCCTACAATATGCCGGGCGCCCCGGCCATCGCGTCAAACGCCTGCCTGCATGCGGGGATTGGGCTTCTGACCACAAGCGTACCGGAGTCTGCATTGGGTGCCGTCGCTTCTCATGTGCTTGAAGCAACCTACTTCCCACTGCCTGAAACAAAGGACGGACAGGTCGCCGATTTACAGGAAACGCCGTTCCCATGGGACGGGATGGACGGTGTCGCGGCCGGCTCCGGGCTTGGACGGACAGAAAGTACGAGAGTACTAACGAAGCGGCTGCTGACAGAGACACAAACGCCGCTTGTGCTGGATGCCGACGGACTTTATTTTCTCCCGGAGCTGGAGACGGAAATGACCAACAGGGAGCACCCGTTGATTCTGACCCCGCATCCCGGTGAAATGGGCCGTCTGACAGGCCGTTCCCCAAAGGAGATCAACGCAGAGCGGTTTACGGTTTCACGCGAATATGCGCGCAAATTCGGCTGCTATCTTGTGCTGAAAGGGCCAAATACGATCATTACTACTCCTGAAGGCCGGCAGTATGTGAGCACTAGTGGAAGCAGCGCCCTTGCCAAAGGAGGGTCCGGGGATGCACTGACCGGTATTGTACTTGCCATGATGCTTCAGGCCCCGACTGTGGAAGAGGGAGTTTGTAATGCCGTCTATACGCACGGTTTGGCTGCAGAGATTGCGATAAAAGAAGGAATATCGGATTATTCGTTTACTGCATCCAATTTGATCGATTATCTGCCGAAAGCCCTGGCTTTCATTCAGACACAAAAGAAATGACAGAAAAGAGGAGTCCTCATGGCATTTTCCAACGAATCCTACCGGGATACGTGGGTGGAGATCAACACAGAAAATATTAAATATAACATCCGTGAAGTGCGGAAGCTTCATGCAGAGGACGTGGCTGTAATGGCCGTAGTTAAAGCGGACGGGTACGGGCACGGGGCAGCCGCAACTGCTGTGGCAGCAGCGGAGGCGGGAGCATCGTATTTTGGGGTGGCGCTGCTTGAAGAAGCGCTCGAACTGCGGGAAGCCGGCATAAAGCTGCCCATCCTTGTGCTTGGCAGAACCCGGCCGCAGGACGCCCCGGTGGCAGCCCGTCACGGTATCCGCCTCACGGTCTTTCAGGAAGAATGGCTAAAAGAAGCTTCCCGGTATACAGCCGGAGAACCGCTTTTAATTCATATGAAAGTAGACACCGGGATGGGGCGGCTGGGATTGATAAACGACGAAGAAATCACTTCCTTTCTGGCCGCTTTAACCCGGGCTCCCTCTATAGAAATGGAAGGGATGTACACGCATTTCGCTACTGCTGATGAACTGGAGACTGCTTATTTTGAACAGCAGTATGCCCGTTTTTCCCAGGTTGTTGCTCTGGTACAGCAGATGGGGAGCTTCCCGCGGCTGATTCATTGCGGTAACAGTGCAGCAGCTATGCGTTTTCCGGAGCGCTGCTATAACATGGTCCGCTTCGGTATTTCGATGTATGGATTGACCCCTGCAGCAGATATTACCGGGCATCTTCCATTTACACTGAAGGAGGCATTCACGCTTCACAGCCGCCTGACCCAGGTGAAGGAAGTGCCGCCGGGCACGAGCATCAGCTACGGAGCAACGTACACTTCTACAGAAAATGAATGGATCGGTACTGTGCCTATTGGTTATGCAGATGGCTGGCTGAGAGCGCACGCTGAAAATCATGGAGAAGTATTGGCAGGAGGCTGCCGGGTCCCTATTGTAGGAAGGATCTGCATGGACCAGATGATGGTGCGGCTGCCGCATGAGTTCCCGGTGGATACGGTAGTGACACTGATTGGCAGCCAGAAAGAGGAAACGATCAGCGTCACGGAAGTAGCGGGCCGCCTTGGAACAATTACATACGAAGTTCCCTGCACTATCAGTAAACGCGTGCCCCGGGTATATACTCCTGAAAACAGGTTTAACCCCTGATTTTATTAAAAACGCGCTTTGCAAACAGCATATAGAAATGCTATGATGAATTAAGTAATTATTAAGGGATGGGAATCTAAAAGGGTCAACCTGGAGGTGTGTGGAGTGCATCAGAAAAGCACTAAGCAGATTAAGGTCAGCCTGCCTGACTATCTTCTTGACGAACTTGATGGAATGATTGAAGAGGGGCAGCAGAGTGCAAACCGCAACGAATTTATTCATCAAGCCACAGAGATGTATTTAAAAGAACGCCAACGTCTGGAGTTTCAAGAGGCGATGAAGCAAGGCTACGAAGAAATGAGCAGTATTAATTTAAATATTGCTGCTGAATCATTTCAGGCAGAAACAGAAGTGGATCATTCTTTGAATCGCCGATTGCTTAGCGGAATCTGAAACACTCGAAATTATATTTCTTCTTTTAAAGAAACAAAAATGAATAAAGAAGCTGCTTGCCTGTCTGTGAAAGGCGGGCAGCTTTTTTATTGTAAAAAATTTTATTCGGAAACATATATGATTGCAGCCATAATTGTTTGCGCTAAAGTACTATACATGGAATAATACTAAATAGAGTATGATAGTGTACAGGTGTGTCATTAACAAATAATATACAATACAAAGTATGCACCAGTCCGGGTATTAATACATGAAAATTATTCCCGCCCGTAAACGGAAATGGACAGACTAGATGGAGGAATTCACGATGCATTCATCTGTAGTGCAGGCTATCAATGACCATCAGGAACAGCTGGTTTCCAAATGGAAAGAAGAGATGGCCCGGGTTCAGGAAGAATATTTTGAAAACTCCCTTCCTGATGATTTAGTATTCACAAACAACGAAGAATTTATTGATGTGCTGTACAGCTCAGTCCGTTTAGAGCGGTCGGAGGCCGAAGGCAAAATTAAGCATTTTGCGGAAAGACTTATCCAGACCGACTGGCCGCTGAGCTATTTTACGCAGGGGATGCAGGTGTTTCGGCGTATCGTCACTGCCTACATTGTTCCATATATTAATAATGCAGAAAGAGACAGCGTGCGCTTGATTGTAGAAGTGGAAGAATGGGTGGATGCGATCGTGAATCAGCTGGTTGATGATTATTCCGATTCGTGGATAAAGACACTCGAGCTTCAGCAGATGGCTCTGAATGAACTTTCTGCTCCTCTTATTCCTGTCTTTGAAAAAGTCAGTGTCATGCCATTAATTGGAGCGATTGATACCGAGCGGGCAAAGCTTATTATGGAGAATTTGCTCGACGGAATTATTCAGCATCGTTCCCAGGTGGTTTTGATTGATATAACCGGCGTGCCGGTAGTGGATACGATGGTGGCAAACCATATTATTCAGGCCTCTAAAGCGGTGAGGCTGGTAGGGGCGGAGTGCATTCTGGTCGGTATCCGCCCGGAAATTGCCCAGACAATTGTGAATCTGGGCATTGATCTGAGTACCTTCCCGACGAAGAGCAGCCTGCGCAAGGGTATTGAATCAGCGCTTGAGCTGACGCAGCGCAAAATGGTTCAGATAGAGAATGGAGCAGAATGGAGGGCATAAGTCGATGCGGATTCCAATCTTAAAACTAAGTCATTATTTATTAATTTCAGTGCAAGTAGATCTAGATGATCAAACAGCTCTTCAGTTTCAGGAAGATCTGCTGAGCAAAATTCACGAAGAGGGCTCTACAGGCGTAGTGATTGATTTAACCTCCGTGGATATGATTGATTCATTTATCGCTAAAGTGCTGGGCGACGTCGTTGAAATGTCCAATTTAATGGGAGCAAAAGTTGTTCTGACGGGTATTCAGCCGGCAGTGGCGATCACCCTGATAGATATGGGCATTATGCTTGAAGAAGTACCAACAGCGCTAGATCTTGAGCAGGGACTTGAGAAACTTCAACAGGAATTGGAGGGGTAAGCATGAGTATCCAATCCAGTGTTGAAGTGCAGACCGAATGGGGAATCGTATCAGCCAGGCAGGCCGGTCGGAATTTAGCTAAGGAAATAGGGTTTGGCGGTGTGGATCAGGCGCGGATAACGACAGCTATTTCAGAGCTGGCAAGAAACATCTACCTGTACGCTGAAAAAGGGGAAATCGTTATCGAAGCGGTGGAAGAGACCCGGGGGACCCAGAAAAAGAAGGGCATAAAGATTACGGCCAAGGACCGTGGCCCCGGCATTAAGAACATAAGAGAAGTAATGGAAGACGGATATACTACTTCGGGTGGTTTAGGAGCCGGACTTCCAGGAGTGAGAAGACTGATGGATGATTTTGACGTTGACTCCGTGATGGAAGAGGGTACAACGATAACGGCAATCAAATGGCTCCGTTAAGGAGGAAAAACGTTGGCTGAGTCGAAAGAATTGTTACATGATCAATACGCGAATATTTTACGGGCGTATTTAGAAGAGCAGAGCGAACAGGGTTTGTATTACGCCCAGCAGTTCAGTAAGAGAGTGCTTGAGGAACAAATTTCTCCGGAAGAAGTGGTCAGCCTTCATCTCGAAGTGCTCGAAGAGTTCTTTCCGGACCTCCCTAAAGGAGCGCATGAATCATTTGAGCTTCTTCTCGAGGTAATGATGGGCTACGGCCTGGCTTACCGGGAACACCAGAGTCTTCGTGATAAAACAAAGGAATTGGAAGCGGAAATTAACGTAGCTGCGAATATGCAGCAGACGTTTCTTCCGGATGAAATTCCGCACATAAATGGCTTGGATGTAGGTGTTCTAAGTGTTCCGGCTTCGAAAATGAGCGGTGATTATTACCATTTTGTTAAAGACGACCACGACTGTGTCGGGCTTGCGATCGCAGATATTATTGGTAAAGGGATACCGGCGGCTTTATGTATGTCAATGATCAAGTACACAATGGACAGTTATCCGGAGCAGCGCCTTCAGCCCGGGGCTTTACTTGAAAATGTAAACCGGGTGGTAGAGCAGAACATTGCTTCAAACATGTTTATTACGATGATGTACGGCTCGTATGATTCGCGCTCCCATCAGTTTAACTATGCAGGAGCGGGGCATGAACCTGGTTTCTACTATAAGGCAGCTGAAGATACGTTTGAAGAGCTTCATGCCAAGGGCATCGTTCTCGGCATTAAGCGAAACACCAACTATAAGGAATATCAGCTCACGGTGGACCCGGGAGATTTTGTTGTGCTCTTATCAGACGGAGTTACCGAATGCCGGACCGACGACGGCTTTATTGAGCGCGAGGCTATTACACGCCTCATTCGTACGTATCAGCATCTGCCTGCCCAGGAGATTGTGAATCACGTATTCTATGAACTGGAAAGGGCCCAGGGCTTTCAGCTTCGTGACGACTTTACATTGATTATACTGCGCAGAAATGTTTAACCAGATTGTAATGTGGGAAAGATGACAAGGATGCACATTTAAAAAATCGTGATTTATATATAGCAGCATGGTTATGAGGAGGTTTACTGAATGAATTTATCGACAGAAGTGATAGAGAAATCGGATAAAAAGAAAATTTTGAAAGTTGCTGGTGAAGTGGATGCTTATACGGCGCCGGAGCTGAAAGCAAACCTGAATCCGCTGACAGAACAAGAAGGCGCGGAAGTGGTAGTGGATCTGACAGAGGTGAGCTATATCGACAGCACCGGCCTTGGTATATTTATCGGTGCTTTGAAGTCAGCTGAAAATCATGATGCCACGCTGCGTCTGACAGGATTGAATGATCGGGTGAAGCGCTTGTTTACTATTACCGGACTTGATGAAGTAATCACTATTGATGATGAAAATACAGAGGAGGCCAAATAATGGAACGCCAGTCAGATTATTTGGAAATGACCCTTCCGGCCAAGCCTCAATATGTTGGAATCGCCCGGCTGACAGTTTCAGGACTCGCAAACCGCCTCGGTTTTTCTTACGATGACATTGAGGATATCAAGATTGCGATAGCGGAAGCATGCACAAATGTAGTAAACCATGCGTACGAAGAAACCGGCAATATGCACCTGTCCTGTAATGTGTTCGAAGACCGGGTGGAAATGGTCGTAGCAGACACAGGTCAAAGCTTTGTTCTTGAAGAACTGGATCAAAACCTCGGCCCCGTGGACAGCAGGAAGCCGATCGATGAACTGAAAGAGGGGGGACTTGGACTGTTCCTCATAGACACATTGATGGATAAAGTAGAAATCAGCGGCGAAAATGGAGTGGCTATTTCTATGACAAAGTTTCTGCAAAGAGACGAGGTGGAAAATAATGTCGACGGAGTCTCAACCGAAACAAACGCGCAAGAACAAAAATAATGGCACGAGTGAAGAAGTTTATGAATGGATCCGCCAGTTCCAGGAAGACCCGACGGAAGAGATTCAAACCAAGCTTGTACAGCATTATGAACCACTTGTGCAGTCTTTATCGAGGAAGTTCTCCCGGGGACAGGATCACGATGATGACCTTTATCAGGTAGGTATGATTGGGCTTTTGGCAGCCCTGCGCCGTTTTGACGACTCTTTTAACAGGAGTTTTGAATCGTTTGCGGTACCGACGATTGTAGGGGAAATTAAACGGTTTATCCGTGATAAAACGTGGAGCGTACATGTGCCGCGGCGTATTAAGGAACTCGGTCCGAGAATCAAAAAAGCTGTGGAAGAGCTGACAACCCGTCTGCAGCGTTCTCCTTATGTGGATGAGATTGCCGAGTACCTTGAAGTAAGTGAAGAAGAAGTGCTCGAAACCATGGAAATGGGCAAAAGCTATCAAGCGTTGTCTGTGGACCGTTCCATAGAGGCAGATCAGGAAGGCAGTGCTGTCACACTGCTGGACCTTGTCGGCGCCAATGAAGAAGGATATGAAAAAACAGACCAACAGCTGCTGCTTCAAAAAGCTTTTGCCGTTTTAACGGACAGAGAAAAAGAAATACTGCGATGCACGTATTTCGAAAACTTAAGTCAAAAAGAAACGGGAGAGCAGCTGGGTATTTCCCAGATGCACGTTTCAAGGCTGCAGCGAAGGGCTCTGCAGAAGCTGCGTGAATCTATAAGGGTGGAGCCTTCGGAGTGCCTGTAATGAAGGACTCCATTTCGAATACACAAGTGAATACCTCGGTCTTTCAAAAGACAAAGCCGGGGAACCGCGTTTGCGGGGACAGCTATCTTGTAGTCGAAACAGAGGACTTTTTTCTCTGCTCTGTAACGGACGGTCTGGGGAGTGGTGAAGGTGCCAGGCAGTCCGCAGAGATAGCGATGAATATTATCCGGGCTCACAAGCATGAGTCTATTCCCATGCTGTTGGAGCGCTGTAACCGGGCGCTTGTTTCTGAGCGGGGAGTGGTGCTTGCGATCATTAAAGTCTGCTATCAGGAGCAGGAGCTGACTTATGGGAGCATTGGCAATATTACCTGCTATATCAGTGCGGATAATGAAGAAATTTTTCGACCGATCCCAACAAAGGGATATCTTTCGGGAAGAAAGTTTCAATACCGGCTCGAGTACGTTCCTTTCGATAAAGGAATCTCTTTTGTTCTTCACTCGGACGGCATGACTGTATCCTCTGAAGACCAACGTGCTTTGCCGCATATGCGTTCGGTAGAGGAATACAAAAACAGGCTTGCTGAAAAAGCTGAAAATGAAAACGACGATGTCACTTTAATGGTTGGCGCGTTAGGTTAAACCTCTTTCATCACTCCCGGTGGTGAGAGGTTTTTTTGTGTATAAGGAGCGAAAGCAGATCAGGCGTTTTGATGTTATGATGAATTTGCCCCCTGCATAAGCAGGTGTGCGTTATAATATAATAAATGTAGTTTTCAATGGCGTGTACGCTCGACAGGAGGAAATATAAATGGAAAAAGAGATGAACAGTGTTACGTCCCAAATAGCTTCCAATCTTCAAATAAAGGAAAATCATGTCAAAAACATTATACATATGATTGAAGAGGGCAATACGGTCCCTTTTATTGCCCGTTACCGTAAAGAGCAGACCGGTGCTTCGGACGAAATGGTGATCCGGGATGTCCAGCAGGCCTGGAATTACGCAAATCAATTGGCAGAGCGCAAGGAGGAAGTACTGCGCCTGATTGATAAACAGGAAAAATTAACGCCGGAATTAAGACAATCCATCAATGGAGCCGTGCAGCTTCAGGAAGTAGAAGATCTGTACCGTCCGTATAAACAGAAACGAAGAACGAAGGCGACGGCAGCGAAAGAAAAAGGGCTTGAGCCGTTAGCGGAATGGCTCATGTCGCAGCCGAAAGAAGGCACGCCGGAAGAACAGGCGCAGGCGTTTGTAAACGAAGAAGCCGGAGTGGCAGACGTCGCAGCGGCACTTGAAGGTGCCAGGCACATTATCTCTGAACAGATTGCCGATGATGCCGGTATCCGCCACAGTGTACGCGAACTCAGCTACAAGCAGGGCAGGCTTCAGTCCGCGGCTAAAGATGAAACCAAAGATGAACGCGGCATTTACAGCATGTACTACGACCATGAAGAAGCGTTGGCGAAGGCCCCGTCGCACCGCGTGTTAGCCATGAACCGCGGAGAAAGTGAAGGAGTACTGAAAATTTCCCTTCAGGCACCAGAAGACAGAATTCTTTCGACTATAGAAAAGAAAGTGGTGAAGCGTTTCGGCTCGCCTGCTGTGCCGCAGTTGAACGAAGCGATCGAAGACAGCTACAAACGGTTAATTGGTCCGGCAGTCGAGCGGGAGCTTCGGAAAGTCAAAACAGAAGAAGCGGAAACGCAGGCGATTTCAGTCTTCTCCGAAAACCTTCGAAACCTCCTGCTTCAGCCCCCAATGAAGGGGAAAACGGTACTTGGCGTAGACCCGGCATACCGCACCGGCTGTAAATTGTCGGTTGTAGATGGCAACGGAAGGCTGCTTGAGGTGGGGGTGATCTATCCGGTCCCGCCTAGAAATAAAGTGACCGAAGCGAAAAAAGAGGTGTTTTCTTTAATTGAAAAGTACAATATACAGGTTATAGCTATCGGTAACGGTACGGCTTCGAGGGAAACAGAAGAGTTTATCGCCGGGGTCGTAGATGAAGCGGAAGAAGACGTTTCGTATATTATTGTAAACGAAGCTGGGGCGAGTGTGTATTCCGCTTCGGAGGTTGCCCGGGAAGAATTTCCGGATCTTCAGGTTGAAGAACGAAGTGCAGCTTCCATTGCAAGAAGACTCCAGGATCCGCTGGCGGAGCTTGTGAAAATAGACCCTAAATCTATTGGGGTAGGGCAGTATCAGCATGACGTCTCGCAGGCGAGGCTGAATGAGTCACTGACATTTGTCGTAGAGACAGCGGTAAACCAGGTGGGGGTAGACGTGAACAGCGCTTCGAGCAGTCTGCTTCAATATGTGGCCGGTCTTTCTAAAGCGGTGGCAAACAATGTGATAAAGCAAAGAGAAGCGCTTGAAGGCTTTACCAGTCGTAAAGAGCTGCAGAAGGTACCGAGACTCGGAGCGAAAACGTATGAGCAGGCAGCAGGCTTTTTGCGGGTGCCCGAGTCTTCGAACCCATTCGACCGTACGGCCATTCACCCGGAAAGCTATCAGACCGCAGAGCGTCTGCTGAGTCACCTGGAGCTTGAAGCGGCACAGGCCGGCACAAAAGAAATGAAGGAAGCCCTGGAAAACCAGGAGGTGCATCAGCTTGCCGAAGCTCTTGAAGTAGGCGTTCCGACACTGCAGGACATTATAGAGGATTTGAAAAGACCGAACCGGGATCCTCGTGATACATTTTCGAAGCCTCTCCTGAAAAAAGGCATCATGACTCTTGATGACCTGGAAAAAGGCATGGAGCTTCAGGGCACAGTCCGCAATGTTGTGGATTTTGGGGCCTTTATTGATGTAGGGGTCAAAGAAGACGGTCTCGTGCACATATCCAAGCTCGCCAATCGTTTTATCAAGCATCCGATGGAGGTAGTTTCAGTAGGAGAGATAGTTACGGTATGGGTGGAAGATATTGATCAAAAACGGGGACGGGTAGCCCTGACGATGGTAAACTAAATAGAAAATGAAAAAACAGAGGGCGTCCATACCTTCTGTTTTTTAAGGGAGGAAAAAATGACGGATGAAGAATTAACTGCTTTGACGCAGCAGATATCAATGGAAAAATTTCAAAAAGCGTTTAAACATCGTGCCTCGTTTAATCAAAGACTGCGGACCACCGGAGGAAGATACGTGCTTTCTACAGGGAACATCGAAGTGAACCCAAAGTCGATGAACGATTACGGGCGTCTGGAAGTCATTGATATTATAAAGCATGAATTGTGCCATTATCATTTACATTTGGAAGGGAAAGGGTACAAACATCAAGACGGTGAATTTCAGGAGCTGCTGAAGCAGGTAGGAGGTACCATGCATTGCAGTTCTTTGGAACGATACCGTGTAACACAGAAAAAACGTTATCAGTATGCCTGTGAAAGCTGTCAAATATCTTTTAAAAGAACGAGGAAACTGGACACACGAAGATATGTCTGTGCAGCCTGCAGAGGAACGTTGAAAAAAATATAGAAAAACCTTGACCAGTGTTTTTTCGGTGTGATACATTATAAAAGTCGCTTGAGAGAGGGTGCTTCAAAAAACGGCGAAAAAAGCTATAAATTCCCTTTTAAAAGCGTATTGACATTACATAATAGATCTTGTAGAATTTTCTTTGTCTCAAAAAAGAAATACTTACATTCCGCAGTAGCTCAGTGGTAGAGCAATCGGCTGTTAACCGATTGGTCGCAGGTTCGAATCCTGCCTGCGGAGCCATTGGAGAAGTACCCAAGTGGCTGAAGGGACTCCCCTGCTAAGGGAGTAGGTCGTGTAAACGGCGCGAGGGTTCAAATCCCTCCTTCTCCGCCATTTCCTATGGCCCGTTGGTCAAGTGGTTAAGACACCGCCCTTTCACGGCGGTAACACGGGTTCGAATCCCGTACGGGTCACCAACATGGAGGATTAGCTCAGCTGGGAGAGCACCTGCCTTACAAGCAGGGGGTCGGCAGTTCGATCCTGTCATCCTCCACCATTTTCATTATATAGTTGAGGGCCTGTGGTGTAGCGGTTAACATGCCTGCCTGTCACGCAGGAGATCGCGGGTTCAAATCCCGTCAGGCCCGCCATTTTTTACTCAATATATTGGGCCATAGCCAAGCGGTAAGGCATCGGGTTTTGGTCCCGTGATGCGCTGGTTCGAATCCAGCTGGCCCAGCCAACAACACGCGGGTGTGGCGGAATCGGCAGACGCGCTAGATTTAGGATCTAGTGTCCTTGTGACGTGGGGGTTCAAGTCCCTTCACCCGCACCATTATATATTTATCGGTACGCGGTCGTGGCGGAATCGGCAGACGCGCTAGGTTGAGGGCCTAGTGGGAGTTTATCCCGTGGAGGTTCAAGTCCTCTCGACCGCACCATAATATGCGCCTGTAGCTCAGTTGGATAGAGCGTCTGACTACGGATCAGAAGGCCAGGGGTTCAAGTCCTCTCAGGCGCACCATTTACTTATATTTTTCAGCAGCATCTGCGGGAAGTAGCTCAGCTTGGTAGAGCACTTGGTTTGGGACCAAGGGGTCGCAGGTTCGAATCCTGTCTTCCCGACCATTTATTTGCGGGTGTAGTTTAGTGGTAAAACCTCAGCCTTCCAAGCTGATGTCGTGGGTTCGATTCCCATCACCCGCTCCATTATTACAAAAAAATATATTTCTTCAAGTTATTTTTTTGTGCCTGTGGGCCTGTAGCTCAGTTGGTCAGAGCGCACGCCTGATAAGCGTGAGGTCGGTGGTTCAAGTCCACTCAGGCCCACCATTATTTCCATTGACATTTAGTTGATCAAAGGTTATAATTTACGTGTCACTTTAAAAGGTGTTGACAGTTTAAATGCACCATGTTAAATTGTTTAAGTTGCTTTTTTGAGCGGCAGATCGTTCTTTGAAAAGGAAAGACAAGCCAGAGCCCCAAAGAAAAGAATCAAATTTAGGGCATCAACTGATGCCACAGCATCAA
>NZ_ATVM01000003.1 GCF_000420725.1 Marinococcus halotolerans DSM 16375
CTCCCATAAGAAAAACACCTCCATTTGTCGATCTTACTACGAATACGACGTGGGAGGTGCTTTTATCTGTCTCATTTATTTAGGTCACTTCATGATACAGGAGAAAGGGGTTTTTTATTATTATGGGAGTTCATTGCCGGCCGTCTGATAGAGATCATACCATTCTTCATGTGTTAAAGTGATCTCAGAAGCTTCGGCGATGCCCGCAAGCCGTTCGGGATTCATTGTTCCGACAATGGTTTGAATGCGGGCAGGGTGCCGCAGGATCCAGGCCGCTGCCACCGCCGATTCAGTAATTTGGTAGCGCCCGGCCAATTCGCTGAGTTTTTTATTTACTTCCGGAAATTTGTCGTTACCGACAAAAACACCTTCCATCATGCCATACTGAAACGGGGACCAGGCCTGGACGGTCATGTTGTTCAACCGGCTGTACTCAAGCAGGCCGCCTTCACGCATTACCGCTGCATCATTTTTCATATTTACATTCAATCCCTGATCTATCATGAGGGAGTGCATCAGACCAAATTGCAGCTGATTGGTAATCAGATCCTGTTTAACGTGCTGCTTTAAAAGCTCAATCTGCATTGGATGCTGGTTGCTGACGCCAAAATGCCGGACTTTACCGGAGGCGTGGAGGCTGTCGAACGCTTCGGCTACTTCTTCGGGCTCCATAAGTGCATCGGGACGGTGAAGAAGCAGTACATCCAGATAATCTGTCTGAAGACGCTTCAGGCTTTCGTCGACCGTATTTAAAATGTGGGATTTAGAAAAGTCGAAAGAATTTCCGCGTATGCCTGCTTTGGACTGAAGAAATACTTTTTCACGCAGGTCATCGTTCATTCCGGCTGCCTTGGCGAAAATATCTTCTGAATCCCCGCCGCCGTAAACGTCGGCATGATCAAAAAAGTTCACACCTGCTTCAAGAGCGGTACGGAAAACTTTTTCAGCATCACCGATGGAAAGCTTATTCATGCGCATACACCCGAGTGCTATATTGGATACGTGAAGAGAACTGCTGCCTAACTGCATTTGTTTCATCTGAGCACCTCTTTTTTTCAGGATAAGAATAGTGTAACATGACGGGTGTGCCATGAGCATGATAACGCTGTCAAAAAATATAAAAAATGACTTTCACACATAAATATGGTAATTTGTAGAAAAACGTTAAAGGATGTCAGAAATGAAACGAAGAACAATAAACAGTTATTTTATCCTATTCTGGCTTATTATCGGTATATGGAATATAGGTCTCGGGATTATTGTTGGTCTCGTACTGCAAAGCTATGTCTGGGCGTCCATTCATGTTTTGGCGGGCGCGCTGTGTTTAATCATAACGGAAGCTATACGCAGAGGGAAATTACAGGTTAAACAGGAAAAAGAAAACCAACTGTATGAGAACGATTAGTAGTTTTAGCCCCATGAATTCAAAAATAGTAATAATTTAATGATTACCCTGCAGACTTTTCGGAAATAGGACATTAATGATAAACAAAGGGGTGAGCATTATATTACAAACCAGAGGGGCTAAAACAATAAAGAATATTATTCAGGATAATGAAAAGCCGCTGACTAATCAGGATGTCGCCGCTATATTAAAAGATAGAAACAGCATTGACAGTTCCTTTGCTTTAAAAACAATTGATTCGATGGTAGGCAACGGACAGTTGATGCTTATCCGATATGTTGACGCTGGCGTATATGTAGTTGAAGTGAAATAAATTATGTTAACTGTTTTCATGAGCAGTTAACATAACTATTTTTTAATAAATAATTTTTACATAAATTCTCCGTTGCTGTAGTGAAGGTACCGAATAATCTGTAAAATAGAGAATTACTTTAAAGAAGAGGGTGATGGCAATGAGTTTTGAAGATGAGTTCGTAGCTAAAGCAAAAGAGTATTTAAAAGAAGATATAGACGCAAATATTATGAACGAAGTAAACTGGGAAATTGCCAAATACTTTAATAATCTGAATAAAGAGATCGGTGAAGTGAAAAATGACTCGTTCAGCAGCTACGGTTCAAAGCACCGCAGCTATATGACCATCGATAACCGCGAGGTGCTTTTTGAAACTGTTACAGACGACGGAAATTATCACATTCAGGTCACGCAGAGTACAGACGATACGACCAATGAACTTGATGTTATCTACGTCCAGGAAGGTAAAATGTACAGTCAGCAGGAAGAGAAAGAATTCAATATGGATATTGTACGGAACCACCTTAAAAATACCTTCGGTGATATACTGGGACTATAAAATGAAGAAGCGCCCGCTGCGGCGCTTTTTTTATTTTGAAAAATATTAAATAATCAATAGGGAAATAAGTCTTGATTTCCTTCGAATGGGTATATTGTCATTAAGGGGGTATACGCCATGGGGGTTGTTTATATTGACCGGCATATTCGCCAGGTACAGGTGATTATTTGTAGTGAAGGACACATGCTGCATTGTCTTGTCTGGCCGGGGGAAGGGGGATGGGTCGCCGATATACACTCCATGCAGAACAGCGGTTTTCATCCGACGTTTGAGCGGGTTTATTTTCCTGAAAATGAAGAGATTATCCAGCTTGGACGGCATATATATGTTCTGCGGTGAAAAGGCAGAAGCGCGCAGGTTTCTGCCTTTGCCCATGCTAAAGAGTATTTGGATCCGTATAGCCGATCGGGCCCCGGGATTCGGAATGCTCCACCACAGTAAGAACAAAACGCATCGGAATAAAGATGGTGCGGCTGCCGCCAGAGGTCTTCTGAGCTTTTTCCTGGTAAAAGTACACACCCGCTTCTTCAATACCGCAGTTTTCTGCGGACACTACTGCTTTAACGTAGCTTGAATGCTCTTCGAATGTACCTTCGCTTTGCAATCCATTCAAATCAAAAAGCGGAATGGCAGAAGGATCAAAATACACCTCGACGAAATTAGAACTGTCTGCTGATGAACTCATCCATCTTCCTCCTTTCAATAGTTGCTTCCCATAATATACCCTAAAACGGTTTAATAAAAGCAGAGGAGATAAAAGGAATGAAGGGGAAACGTGTAAACGTTTATGAAAGTAACTAATTATTGTAAAATAATTGACAGGGTAAGTTTTGTTTTGAAGGGAGGAGGAAGGCCTGGTGATAACAAACAGGGTGGAGCGGGCAAATTAAAAAGCAGAAGCCATTGGCTCCTGCTGTAGTTTATTATTTATGGTGTCCCGTACTGGGCTCGAACCAGTGACCTCCACCCTGTCAAGGTGGCGCTCTCCCTACTGAGCTAACGGAACAATTTATATGGAATGAAGCGACAGAAATAATATACAATAGGAAAAGACCAGTGTCAATCCTTCCGTGGTCAATTTTTGCAGGGAAGGCAGGAGCTACGCAGCCTGGTTTCTTCCGCGCAGTGAAGTTTACGGAATCTACCGATTTCAGGTTCCTGCCGGAATACTAAAGCATTCAAAGTCCAGGCGGCAGAAACAGAAATCCTTATCGTCTGCAGTACATATGTTAAAAAGTGAATTAATTTTCCTTTTGCTGTTTTTCTTTCCGCTGCTGAAGGAATAGAAAGAGGCAGAAGGCGAGCATGCCCAGACTGAGGTTGGAAAGAATGAAGCCGAGCGGCCCCTGATTAAAAATGCCAAGCGACAGCGCGCCGAAAAAAGCAATATAGGTGGTGCCGAGAAGCGGCAGGCTTCGCCCGGAGATTTTTTGCATAAAACGGGCAAGCTGGTATATGAGCGTATTTACAGCAAAACCAATTAGCAGTAAAATAAGTAAATTCATGCGACTATCTGAACCTTCCTTTGTGATGATGTCTTTTACCGATTTACATGCTACCATACCTTAGGTTTGAAAGATATCTACAAATACGAAAAGTGGGGCTTCTGCAGTAAACTGAATGGCGGCAGCTTTAAAATATAGAGAGAATGGGATAAAGGTGGAGGGATGTTCATGCAGGCATATGCAGACTTTTGGATGGAATGGCAGACACGTATTGTGGAGCTGCCCTGGATTGATATAGGCGTAGCTGTTTTGATTGCGCTTCTCGTGTTTGCTTTTCGGAAGCTATTTACTAAATACATTTTCAGATTCATTTTAAAAATGACCCACCAATCGAGATCACAGCTGTTCACCAATATTTTAGTATCGTTTGAACGGCCGATCCGTATGTTTTTCGCCGTGTTCGGCATCTACCTGGCACTGTTGTATCTCCCTATACCGTGGGATTCTATGACGATTATCAACCGCCTGTACGGTTCAATTTTAATCGTACTCGCAGCATGGGGGACATACAAGCTGCTGAATACGTCTTCGATGCTCTTTAACCCGATGATTAAAAGGCTTGAGGGCAAGGAAGA
The DNA here is from genome assembly GCF_000420725.1 of Marinococcus halotolerans DSM 16375. GTDB lineage: Bacteria > Bacillota > Bacilli > Bacillales > Marinococcaceae > Marinococcus > Marinococcus halotolerans. The sequence goes on from NZ_ATVM01000003.1 coordinate 4,337, forward strand.
CAATATGCTGGTGCCGTTTCTTTCCCGGGTGCTCCGCATTATTATCGTGGCGCTCGCGTTTACCATTATTCTCTCATCCTGGGGCTTTAATATTAACGGCTTTGTGGCAGGGCTCGGCCTTGGCGGTCTGGCCTTTGCCCTCGCCGCCCAGGACATGGTGGCTAACTTCATCGGCGGCATCATTATTGTAGTGGAACGTCCGTTTAAGCGGGGCGACTGGATTTATACGCCGACGGTGGAAGGAATTGTGGAGGATATTTCGTTTCGGAGCACGAAGGTGCGTACCTTCGCTGACTCAATCGTCATCGTTCCAAACAACACACTTGCCCACGAGGCGATTACGAACTGGAGTGAAATGCGTAAGCGCGAAATAGATATGACGCTTGGCATTGAATACCAGACGCCGCGGGAGCAGGTGCTGCAGTTGCGGGAGCGCCTCGAGGAGATGCTAAACAGCCGTGATGACATTGATAAAGAACTGATTCTTGTACAATTTAAAGAATTTAACAGCTCCTCGCTCGACCTGTGGGTTTACTGCTTTACCAAAACGACCGCGTTCCTGGAGTGGGCGGAAATCAAGGAAGAGCTGAATCTTGAAATTATTCGTATCCTTCAGGAGGAAGGCGTTCAATTTGCCTATCCAACACAGTCTATTTATATTGAAAAATCACCTGAAGAAAATTATCACATGTCCGACAATAATTAAGCGGGATTGACGGTTGGCAAACGAAGCGTACATGTTATAATAAGAATGTTTGTCAGAAGGAATATGTACGTAAAAAAGGAGCCGATGCATTCGATGGAACGAGTGGAAACATTCGTGTTAACCCGTGGACTGAATGCCAGTCAAGTATTGTCGTTTGTGCATGAACTGGAAACATTTAAAGCAGATGTGTTTTTTGAAAAGCGGAGAACCTCCGCAAACGGAAAAAGCGTACTCGGTATGATGTCTTTGTTTACAAGCATCAGACTGGGTGACAAAGTGGAACTCAAGGTGTACGGAGAGGATAAAGAAGCGGTGGCCAGAGTGGCGGCTGGATATCTTGGAGAAGCAGTAGAGCATGAGAATAATAACGGCTATTGGGAAGACGAAGCAGCGGAGCATGTGGAACGGGCAATGGCCGGATGCATGACCCACTGGAATCCCAATGTACGAAATATTGCACGCTCGTATCTGAAAACGACACGCAGTTAACAGGAAGGCCCGGCGCCGGGAAAAGCGTCCGGGTCTTCAGCTGTATCAGGAAACGTTTTCTAATCCTGGAAAATGCTAAGCATATCACAGGCCAAATAGGGTAAACTAAAAAAGGGAATGACTCATGCGTACTGGTTGTATCATACAAGCAGTAATGACGAATGACACGGAAGGAAGAATGCTTTATGATCGATCGGCATACCGGAACGTTTTGGCGGGCCTCCATTGCCCTCGGGCTTGCATCGCTGCTCATTTTTGCCAATATGTATTATCCGCAGCCGCTGCTTCCATTGTTTACTGGAGAATTCAACGTCAGCGAAGCCACAGCGAGCTTTGTTATTTCATTGTCGCTTTTAATGCTTGGCATAAGCTTCTTTTTTATCAGCGCGATTTCCGACGCAAAAGGGAGACGGAAAATCATTGTGTATGCGATGATCTGGGGGACCATAGCAACGCTCCTCATACCATTTGCCGGCTCCTTCTGGATGCTTTTGCTGCTGCGGATGGTCCAGGCAGTCGGGCTTGCCGGTATTCCGATTGCGGCTATGTCCTATATCGGGGAGGAATTCACTCCGCGTGCCATGACGGTAGCGATGGGATTTTACGTAAGCGCGAACAGCCTCGGTGGCATGGGCGGGAGAGTGATGAGCGGTGTGCTTGCCGATTGGTTTGACTGGCGGACGGCTTATTTTTTCATGGCCGGGGCAAGCGTACTGCTCGCCGTGCTCGTGATTCTGCTGCTTCCGGCATCAAAAAACTTCAAGCCAAAGCCGCTGGAGTGGAGCGATACGTGGAACAATGCGCTTTTTCACCTGAAAGATCCGGTTCAGCGCCTCGCTTATATTATCGGCGGATTGAATTTTTTCGTGTTTATCGGCACGTTCAACTTTATTACGTACCGCCTGGACGGCGACCCTTTTTTCGTCAGTACAGCGGTCCTGGGTCTGCTTTTTTTAACATACGGGGCGGGCACGTTCAGCTCAAGCCTTGCCGGGGAATTGACGCAGCGCTTTAAGCAGACGGACTGTATGCAGACCGGCATCCTCATTATGGCTGGCGGCCTGCTGCTGTCGCTTGTACCGCAGCTGTGGGTGGTTATTACATCGCTTGCAGTGCTGAGTTTTGGCTTTTTCTTTGCGCATTCCACGTCGAGCTCCTGGGTGACAAAAAACGCCAAAAAAGCCCGGGCGAGTGCCTCCGGACTTTATTTGACTTCTTACTATCTGGGCGGCAGCCTCAGCAGTATTTATTTCGGACTGCTGTGGCCTGTGGCTGGCTGGATCGGGGTCATTGCCGGCGGTCTGCTTCTGTTAATAGTCACACTTACAAGCGTGCGCCGTCTGATGCCGGTGGAAGCAGGCTAGCTTCTGGCAGGGAGAAGTACAATGCCGTCGCTGTCGGCATAGACGTAGTCTCCGGGCGTCCAGGTGACGTCGGCAAAGTCGACAGGAATAGAGCGCTCGCCGCGTCCTTCCTTAACGGACTTTCGCGGATTGGTAAAGCGGGAAAACACCCGGATATTCATTTCTCGCAGCTCGTCACTGTCACGGATGGCGCCGTTTACGATAATACCCGCGAGTCCGCGCTTAACAGCGATTTCTGCCAGGTTGTCCCCGAGCAGGGCGCGCCGGGACGAGCCGCCTCCGTCAACTACAAGAACACTACCGGCGGGAATATCACCAAGCGCCTGTTCAACAAGCACGTTATCTTCAAAAACCCGTACTGTTTCTATTGGCCCTTCAAAAAAACGTGCCGGTCCGTGCGATAAAAACGGCTCATTGGCGACAAAAACTTCGTTTCCATATTCATCACAGATATCAGCTGTTCTACCCATATGTATGCCTCCTTTTATTATTTTCATTGTAAGGCTTTCCCAGAAGAAAGAAAATAGCAGGACAACAGAAAAAAGATGCCACTATTATTTTGTTTTCAAAGGGCGATATGATAATCTAGGAAAGAGAAATTTGAAGGAGGATGTAAAACATGAATCAAATGGACGCAAATGAAATTATCCAGTTCATTTCAGATAGTAAAAAATCAACTCCGGTGAAAGTACATATTACCGGCGATTTGGACGCTATCGGATTTGGAAATGAAACGAAGCGGTTTATTACAGGAAACACTGGTGTATTGTTCGGTGAATGGGAGGATATTAAAGAAGGCATCGAAGCGAACGCAGACAAAATTGAAGATTTTATTGTAGAAAACGACCGCAGAAACAGCGCGATTCCAATGCTTGATCTAAAAGACATCGAAGCACGCATTGAGCCGGGCGCGATTATCCGCGACCAGGTGGAGATCGGTAAAGGCGCCGTTATTATGATGGGCGCAAGCATCAACATCGGTTCAGTTGTTGGAGAAGGCACGATGATTGATATGAACGTTGTAATGGGAGGACGTGCCACCGTAGGTAACAATTGCCACATCGGGGCAGGATCCGTTCTTGCCGGCGTCATTGAGCCGCCATCCGCCCAGCCGGTCGTTGTTGAAGACGGCGTTGTAGTTGGTGCCAATTGCGTGATCCTTGAAGGAGTTACTGTCGGAGAAGGCGCAGTCGTTGCTGCCGGCGCCGTAGTAACAGAAGACGTGCCGCCAAACACGGTCGTGGCCGGTACTCCTGCACGTGTCATCAAAGAAATTGATGAGCAGACAAAAGGAAAAACAGAAATCAAACAGGAACTGCGCCGCTTAAAATAACAACGCTGCAACGTAACGGTGAAAGGCTGCCTTTTGGGACGGGTTCCAAAAGGGGCCTTTCTTTTTTCATTTACGCGAAAGGGGCAAACAGCATGAACTGGCTTGAAAAAGACCAGCACTATATAATGTCTACGTACCAGCGTCTTCCTATCGTGGTCGAAAAAGGGGAAGGCAATTACTTATACGACAGTGAACAAAACAAATACCTCGATTTATTTACCGGCCTGGCCGTAAATATTGTCGGTCATTCGCATCCATATTTGCTCAGTAAGCTAAAGGAACAGGCAGACCAGTTTCTGCATATTTCCAATATGTTTATTAACAAACCGGCGGTCCGCCTGGCGGAACGGTTAATTGAACTCAGTATCCCCGGAAAGGTGTTCTTTGCAAACTCCGGAGCGGAGGCCACTGAAGCAGCGGTCAAGCTTGTCCATAAGTGGGGAAGCAGCCGGGAAACGCCGAAAAAGGGAATTGCTGTCCTGGAAAAAAGCTTTCACGGAAGGACGCTGGGCGTTATTCAGCTGACGCGCCAGCCCGGAATTTATCAGGATTTTCCGGCAGCGGACTATCCTGTGTATGAAGTGGGAGCAGAAAACCTGGTGGCCCTTGAAGAAGTGCTTAAGACGAAGCAGCCGGCAGCATTTCTATTCGAGCCGATTTTAGGCTCCGGCGGCATTCAGCCGGTCTCTCCTTCGTTTATGGAAGAAGCAAAAGCTCTCTGTGAAAAATACAATGTGCTGTTTATCGTAGATGAAATTCAGACTGGCATCGGGCGCACCGGAACATTTTTCGCCTACGAGCGGGCAAATATTATGCCGGATGTTATTTTGTTTGCTAAAGGCATTGGCGGAGGCCTGCCGCTTGGAGGAATGATTGCAGGAGAGCAGGTGCAGGAAGTATTTCACCCGGGCGATCACGGCACAACCTTCGGGCCTTCCCCGCTCAGCGCTGCCATGGGAAATGCAGTGCTTGACGTCCTGTATGATCAAAATGAATTGGAAAACGGACGTGAACGGGCCGAATACCTGTGGTCCCGTCTGGAAGAGTGGAAGAATAAAAGCGAGGGATTCGTGCAGGAAATCCGCGGGCTTGGCATGATGATCGGGGTGGTACTGGACGCAGACGCTTCATTTGTGAAAACACTGCAGGAGAGACTGCTTGCGAAAGGATTTATGTTTAATATTACCCAGCAGCGCATTATCCGCCTCCTGCCCCCGCTGACCCTTGAGCGCGCTGAGGTGGACGCTTTTATTGAAAATCTTGCCGCAGAAATGAACGCCTTAAAAGAAAGGAGCGTGCAGGAATGAACTCCACTGATTTAACGAGGTTCCGCCGTGACCTGCACCGCATCCCGGAGCCGGGATTCCAGGAAGTCAAAACGCAGCAGTATCTGCTTGAGGCGATTCGCGCCCTGCCTCAGGGACACCTGTCATATAAAACGTGGAAGACCGGTATTCTCGTTCGTATCGAAGGCTCTGACCCGGAAAAAACCGTCGGCTACCGAACGGATATGGACGGCCTGCCGGTCCCGGAGCAGTCCGGCCTGGATTTTCCTTCGGAGCATGAAGGAATGATGCACGCCTGCGGGCACGACATGCACATGGCGATCGCGCTCGGCATACTGCAGAACCTTGCGGAGCACCGGCCGGTCCAAAATGTGGTGATGCTGTTTCAGCCGGCAGAAGAAGGACCCGGGGGGGCAGAACCGATGCTCAGGTCCGAGGAATTCAAAACATGGAAGCCGGACGAAATTTATGCGCTTCATATTGCTCCAGAGCACCCGGTGGGCACGATTGCGACAAAGCCGGGGGTACTGTTTGCCAATACCTCAGAATTGTTTATTAACCTTCGCGGCAAAGGTGGACACGCGGCACGTCCCCACCAGACAGAGGATATGGTGGTGGCAGCGAGCCATTTTGTGACTCAGCTTCAGTCAATTGTAGCAAGAAACATTGATCCACTCGATCCGGCAGTCGTGACAATTGGTATGATTGAAGCAGGAACCAAGCAGAATATCATTGCAGAATCTGCCCGGGTGGAAGGGACAATCCGCACCTTTTCGATGGACAACATGAAGCTGATTAAAGAAAGAATAACCGGAATGCTGAGAGGGATTGAAGCCTCCTTCCACTGTGAAACAGACGTGGACTGGGGAGCGAACTATTGCCAGGTGTATAATGATGAAACAAAAACAGCGGATCTGGCTGCGTTTGCAGAGAGCCACGGGCAGGCCAATTTTGTGGAGAGCCGGGAAGCAATGACTGGAGAAGACTTTGGCTATTTTCTCCGGGACATCCCCGGGACGATGGTCTGGCTCGGGGTAGACACGCCGTACGGCCTGCATGACAACCGGATCAGCCCTTCTGAAAAAGCGATGGACACCGCGGTAGAGTTTTTCACTGATTTTCTGCACAGCAGGTAATAAAACGATAAAAGACGGCGGGGCTCTAAAAGCCCCCGCCGTCTTTTATTTGCTTTACGCTTCTTTACTGACGTTCACCTGATGCGGGTAAGGGATCTCGATATTATGAGCATCAAGGTCTTCTTTACAGGCTTTCAGCAGTTCCCGCTGCATAGCCCACTGCATCATGTTATCTGTTTTGGCGATAATACGAATAGTAACCTCCGAAGCGCCAAGGGCGTTTACTCCTACCACGTCGGGTCCTTCCTTGAAAACCCCCTGTTCCTCAGCCACCCGGTTGCAGGCCCCCTGAATGACGGCAATTGCTTTATCCATATTTTCCTCATAAGCAATACCGATATCGACGATTGCCTGCATGTTACCACGCGAATAGTTGCTAACAACACTGATTTCCCGGTTTGGTACGAAATGAAGCGTACCGTCAAAGCTTCGCACCTGAGTTGTGCGCAGTCCCACCTCTTCGACGATACCATCTATTCCGGCGATTGCAATGTAGTCTTCTACATCAATCTGCTTTTCGAGCAGAATAAAAAAGCCGGTAACAACGTCGCTCACAAGGCCCTGGGCCCCGAAACCAATCGCAAGCCCGACAATCCCGGCGCTGGCGATCAGCGGAGCGATGTCCAGATCAAACAAACCTAAAGTAATGGTAATTACGATAAATAACAAAATGTAGGTAAAGATGCTGATAGCGAGCCTCGAAAGGGTCTTAACCCTGCCCGGGTGCATATTCCGCTGCTTTTCCATGCGGTTAAAGGCGCGGTGGATAATTTTACTCCCGATGGCACGTACTATAATATAGCCGATGAGCACACCGATTAACTGCACAATTAAAATAATCGCAGCTGTCCAGAAAATTCCTTCATTAAATGATTCCATGTTCAACTTATAACACTCCCCAGCCTATAGTTTCCAATTTAACCCGATTAGTATAACATAACCGATTGTACCAAAAAATATGTAATAGTTATGAATTAAACTGTCGCGAAAACAGGAGTAGAGCGTTGAATTGACTTTAAAATTGGTGGTCCATATAATGAAGGATAGAATGCAGGATCGTAATTACTAAAGGAGTGGAATGCATGAGTGAAAAGCGTATGGTGGCAAAGCAGGCTCCGCGCTTCGAGATGGATGCCGTCATGCCGGACACCTCGTTTGGCACGATCAGCCTTGAGCAAGTTATGAATGAAGATAAATGGACGGTGCTTTTTTTCTATCCAATGGATTTCACCCATATTTGTCCGACAGAAATCACAACAATGAGTGACCATTACGGTGAGTTTGAAGAACTCGATACAGAAGTGATAGGCGTTTCGACAGATACCATCCATTCGCATAAAGCATGGATCAATATGACACGGGAAGAGAATGGCCTTGAGCAGCTGAAATTTCCGCTTGCAGCTGATACAAATCACCGGGTCAGCCGGGATTACGGTGTGTTGATCGAAGAAGAGGGAGTAGCGCTGCGTGGTTTGTATATCATTAATCCGGACGGGGAACTGCAGTATTCGATGATTCATCACAACGATGTCGGACGCGACGTTGACGAGGTGCTTCGCGTACTGCAGGCTCTGCAGATGGGTGGAATGTGTCCGGCGAACTGGAAGCCGGGACAGGACACGCTGAACACCTGAGCGCCCATTTTTCGGCCTGAAGAGGCCCGTCAAAAAAGCTGAAGGACTTGAGAAGAATAGGGGAGAACGGAATGAAGAAACAGTTTGCAGTCATTGGTCTCGGCCGGTTCGGCGGAAGCATATGCAACGCGCTGGCCGACGAAGGAATGGATGTGCTTGCTATTGATTCCAATGAATACCGGGTCAATGAATTTGCCCAGGTTGTCGCTCAGGCGGTCATCGCGGATGGTATGGATGAAAAGGCGCTCCGTGGTCTTGGCATCCGTAATTTTGACAATGTCATTGTAGCTATCGGCGATAATATTCAGGCAAGCATTATGACTACCATCGTGCTTGATGAAATTGGCGTCAAGCACATTACGGTAAAAGCACAAAATGACTATCACGAAAAAGTGCTGCGGCGCATCGGTGCTCATGAAGTAATCCATCCGGAGCGCGATATTGGAGTAAGAGTAGCACACAGCATCGTCTCTAAAAGCGTGCTTGACTACCTGGAGCTTTCCGAGGATTACAGCATCGTAGAACTCGAAGCCGGACAGCTGCTTGACGGAAAATCGCTGCTCGATTTAGATATACGTGAAACGTATCAATGTAACGTACTTGCCATTAAACGCGGGGAGGATGTACATGTGTCCCCGCGGCCGGAGGTAGATATCAGCGAGGGTGATATTCTGATTATCGTTGGCGCAGACGGAGATATTGCAAGACTCGAATCCCGGTGGATTGATGATAACTGAAAAACAATTTGGCCTTTTCGCATGAGAATGCGGAAGGGCTTTTTTAGTTTTTCATTACGTACAAAGGGTAAATAAGGATATTGGCTGCATATATTATATTAGGAGGTGAGTCAGGTGCTGTTATATGCATCCCTGCTTGTGATACTGTTAGCCATCGGACTGATTGTTTATATATTTGATGTGAAAAGCAATTATTTCCCGGTCCCGATGGTGCTTTTAATTATTGGACTCGGGCTCTCCTTTATTCCCGTGTTTAACAGGCTCGGTTTGAATCATGATATAATTTTTGATCTGCTGCTGCCGGCGATATTATTTGTGTCTGCCTACAGTTTCCCGATACGTTCATTAAAGAAAAACATCTGGCCAATTGCCACACTTGGAACGCTTGGTCTGATGGCGACCGTATTTTTAATGGCAGTACTTATATATCTTGTGGGCGGCCCCGCTGCCGGCCTGTCGTTCGTTGCAGCATTTTTAATTGCTTCGATACTGACACCGACAGATCCGGTATCTGTGACAGCCATTCTCGAAAACGTATTCGGAGATTCGGATATTCCAAAAGTCGTGGAAGGGGAATCAATGATCAATGACGGGACCAGCGTGGTATTGTTCGGGATTGCTTCCTCCATGTTTTTGTACAATGAATCCTTTTCCATCTTTTCGTTTCTGGGTGAATTTCTGCTGGTGTCGCTTGGCGGTGTGGCTGTCGGTATGACAGGCGGGTGGCTTGTTACAAAAGCGGTTCATATCATGCATAATCATGTGTATCAGGTGATGCTCAGTGTGATTCTTGCCTACGGCGGTTTTTATATTGCTGAAGGCCTGGGGGCCTCCGGTGTTTTAGCCACCGTGTCGGCAGGTATTATGCTCTCCCGCGCCTTCCAGAAATCTGAAAAGGAGGAGGAGCTTCACTCCTATTTGGATGGTTTTTGGAAAGTGGTGGAGCCGGCCGTATTGTCTCTGCTTTTTTTATTGATCGGTATTCAGTCAGCTGACTATCTTGCATTTGGACACTGGCTGCTCGCGATTGGAGTATTTATTATTTCGTTAATCGTCCGCTTCATTGTATTAGGCGGATTTCTAAAATTGTCCCCGCATATTAAAGAACGGTTTCAGTGGTCCTCTGTATTCATGATGACCTGGTCTGGGCTGAAAGGAACTGTTTCTGTGGCCCTGCTGCTGAGTATCGAAGTGCAGTCCAGTAGCAGTGCGGATCTCGTCGTTTCTCTAACGTTTGCAGCCATTCTGCTGTCCCTTGTTATTCAAAGCCTTGGGGTCTACCCACTGGCCCAGAAATTTTCTTCCTGAGAGAGCCCGGATGTACGAGGTTACATGAAAAGCAGTACGCATAAAACACACGCCCGGATAAATAAACCGGGCGTGTGTTTTATGGTTTTTGATTAAGCTTTGCTCCAGTCAGCATTCATTTCTACCCCGGCTGCGTGCAGAGTAGTAAATACCGGGCAGCGGGCATCAACCTTCTCCTGAAGTTCCTGAACGCGTTCATCGCTTTCAGATGTCTGTACTTTCGCTTTTACCGAAACTGTCTGAAAATAAGGACGGACATCAGGGTTGCCCATCATGCCTTCTGAATCAATATTGCCGTTTACCTGAAATGAAATACCCTGGAGGTCGAAATCCATTTCCTTAGCCACGAAATTGGCGACGGCGTTCTCACAGCCTGCCAGAGAAGAGAGAAGAGCGGATAAAGGGTCCATGCCCTGATTATTTCCACCAAGGTTTTCGGGCTCATCGATCGTAATTTCATGAGTACCTGTGGAGAGGTCGGTCTGAAAGTTTTTAGCGTTTCCTTCTACGTTAAATTCCATATTAGCCATGTTTATTCACTCCTTTGGTTAGAACTACTACGCTATACCCGCGCCCCTATTAAGATAAACAATAGGGGCGTCGACCTCTAAGTTGCGTTTTTTCAGCTTTCGTTTAGGGAATGGGATAAAAAGCAAATTGTAAAGGAGAAATCGATTATGGCAAAGTACAGTAGAATTATTGCCCAGGCAGGATGCCACATCCATCATGCTGAGCCCGCTCAGGTATATGAAGCTTGGACCAATCCCGAGCTGATGAAAACGTGGATGTTTCCGTCAGGGGGAGACAAAGAAGCAGAGGCAGAGGCCGATGTATCAGAAGGCGGTGCATGGAGTGTGGTGAATGAAAGCCAGGAGGAAACGTACAGGGCGCACGGGACGTATTTAGAAATAAATCCGCCAGAACGAATCAAAAAAACGCTCGTTCGCAAAGAGACAGGCGGCCAGGACGAAAAAATCACAGTGGAAATTAATTCTATCTTAAATGGAAGCCAGTTAATTGTAACCCAGGACGTAGTTTTTCTTCATCATGAGCAGCTGGAAGGAAAAGTCGTGGAAGAGCATTTAAGGGAAGAAAGGCTCCGGACGGAAAAATACTGGCACGAAATGTTTTCCTTATTATCAAAACAACTTACACCTTCGTAAGCGTATGATATTATAAAAGTTGGGAGAATGTTTCCCTTACAGACTTAACGACGTATAGGATGATGAAGAAAATGCAGAAAAAGATCGTATTTACCGGCGGCGGCTCCGCCGGTCATGTTACGCCAAATATTGCTGTGATTAATGAGCTTGATCAAAGTGATTGGGACATTTACTATGTTGGCTCAAAAGAAGGTATTGAAAAAGAGCTGATCGAGCGCAGAGGCATACGGTACCATTCTATCAGCTCCGGTAAACTGCGCCGTTACATAGACTGGCAGAACATTACTGATATTTTCCGTGTAGTGAAGGGCTGCCTCGAAGCACGTAAGTATTTAAAAAAGGTTAAACCGAATGTAGTGTTTTCCAAGGGCGGCTTTGTCACTGTACCAGTAATTATCGCGGCTAAAACATTAAATATCCCTGTCATTATTCATGAAAGTGACATCACGCCGGGACTCGCCAATAGAATCGCCCAGCGGTTTGCGACAAAAATATTCACCTCATTTGACGAAGCGACAGCTCATTTTCCTTCCGGAAAAGCAAAGGCTCTCGGCTCTCCAGTCCGGAAAGAAATCACGCGTGGAGATAAAAGAAAAGGCCTCGATTTTCTTCAGTTCGGGGACTCCCGGCCGGTACTTACCGTTATGGGAGGAAGCCTTGGCGCCAAAAAAATTAATGAAACGGTGCGGGCTGCGCTTCCGTGGCTTACGGAGAAATATCAGGTGGTGCACCTTTGCGGTAAAGGCCATACAGATGAAAGTCTTGAAGACCAGCGGAACTACCGCCAGTTCGAATACGTCAATGAAGAACTGCCGGATGTGCTCGCTGCCACAAATACAATCATTACCCGGGGCGGCTCCAATTCTATTTTTGAATTTCTGACGCTGCACCTGCCAATGCTGATTGTGCCGTTAACACGAGCACAAAGCAGGGGAGACCAGATCCTGAATGCTGAGTCATTTCAGGAGAAAGGGTATGCAGCCGTCCTCGAAGAAGAAAAGCTGACAGAAGAGACACTGCGTGAAGCCCTGCAGAACATTGAAGACAATCGAAACAATACCATCGCCCAGATGAAAACATACATGGCTGAAAATCCTTTGGATCTTATTATTAAAGAGCTGTATGTCTACCATTAATTAAAAGCCCCCGGCAGCGCCGGAGGGCTTTTTTTATATATGAAAGGCGGCGTATTATTCAGTGAGTTCATCGGCGATTAAATCGATTTGTTCATTCACGGAAATGGGGTCGTACGGATAGTAGGTGTCGAAATCAAGGAAATAAAACTGATCATTCTGGACAGCCTCCAGATTGGCCCAAATATCGGATTCCTGAATGTTTTCCCTGCTTTCACCCGTGTCTTCGGGATCATAGACAGTCATAAACATATGATCAGAGGAGTATTCCTCAAGCACCTCCATTGAAATTTCCTGCGCATTTTCTCCCATAACTTCCTCCTGAATTTTTTCAGGAGCGTTTAAATCAAGGGCGTTATAAATAGCCTGGCCGCCGCGACCGCCATTGGCACCGAAAACGTAAAGCTCGTCATTTTCGGTCAGTTCGTAAATTCCAAAGGTATCGTCTTCATCTATGGTTCCCTCAAGACGTTCTTTTGCATCCGCCGCAGTTTCCTCGATGGTTTCTTTAAAATCTTCAGCTTCTGTCTGATTATTAGTCAATTCCCCGAATGTATCGAGTGTTTCCTGAACATCTGTATCCGGGTTGTATGGAATATGAACTGTTGGAGCGATTTCAGATAACTGTTCGTAATTGTCATCGTACATGACGACAATTAAATCGGGATCAAGCTCGAGTACTTCTTCAGGATCAACCGGGTCCCCGACATTTTTTGCGCCGTTCAGCTGTTCTTCAAGAAAAGGGTTGGAAAAAGCGTCGGGACCGGAACCGGAAACATCTGCATCGACTGCAAGCAGTTCCCCGGCATAATAATCAGTTACGATTGTCTCAGGATCCGATGGGATCGAGACCTCGCCTTTTTCTGTTTCATATGTTCTGGTTTCCTCTTCGCTGTCTGTATTATCTGCAGAAGAGTTGTTTTCTCCACTGCTGCAGGAGGCGAGTATAGCAGCCCCAGCTGTAAAAATAGCCCATCGTCCAATAAACTTATGTAAATGCATCAGAATCCCCCCTGTATAAATGATAATGATTTTCAGTATCACTATTGTAACGAAAAACAAAAGAGAAATCTACACAAAAAAGCCCCCGCACCGATGGCGGAGGCAGAGGCAAAGTGGTTCACACTTCCATAATAATAGGGAGAATCATTGGACGCCGTTTCGTGCGCTCGTATAAATAAGGCGCCAGGCTGTCGATAATTTCTGATTTAATTTCAGACCATTGACTGGTTTTACGCTTCATCACTTCATCAAGATGCCTGCTTAATGTTTTCTGGGCATCGTTAATCAAATCTCCGGATTCACGCATATAAACGAAGCCGCGTGAAATTAAATCCGGGCCTGCTGAAACCTTAAAGTTTTTCATGTCGATGCTTACGACGACTACGACGAGTCCTTCTTCAGATAAAATGCGGCGGTCCCGGAGGACGATATTGCCAATGTCTCCGATACCGTGACCGTCGACATAAACCGCACCGGAAGGCACCTTACCTACGACAGAGGCACTGTCCCGGGTCAGGGCGAGAACCTCACCATTTTCCATAATAAAGGAATTTTCGAGTGGCACGCCGCAGTCCCGGGCAAGTCTCGAGTGCATTTTCAGCATCCGGTATTCGCCGTGAATCGGCATGAAATATTTCGGACGCATTAAGCGCAGCATAAGCATCTGTTCCTGCTGGCTTCCGTGACCGGAAGTATGAATATTGTTCAGCGATCCGTGGATGACACGTGCGCCTGCCCGGTAGAGCTGGTTAATAATTTTGTGCACGGAAGTCGTATTTCCGGGAATAGGAGAGCTCGAGAATACGACAGTGTCTCCAGGAATAATCTGAATCTGACGGTGCGTGCCGTGGGCTACGCGGGAGAGGGCAGCCATCGGTTCTCCCTGGCTTCCTGTACATAAAATGGCTGCCTGATCATCCGGCAGTTTATTTAGCTGGGAAGGCTCAACAAACGTTCCTTTTGGTGCATTAATATATCCGAGCTCCTGGCCAATCGTAATGGATGATTCCATACTGCGGCCGAATACAGCAATTTTACGCCCGTCTTTTACAGCAGCATCAACCGCCTTTTGAAGCCGGTAGATATTGGAAGCAAATGTAGCAAAGATGATTCTTCCTTTGGCCTGACGGAAGATGGAACGGATATTATCTCCGACTTTTCGTTCGGATACAGTAAAGCCTGGAACTTCCGCATTCGTGCTGTCCGAGAGCAGGCAGAGCACGCCTTTTTCGCCGATGTCAGCCATTTTGGCCAAATTGGCCGGTTCCCCTACAGGAGTGAAATCGAATTTGAAATCTCCAGTATGGACGACATTTCCTTCTGGGGTGTGCACATTGATACCAAGAGAATCAGGAATACTATGGGTAGTCCGGAAAAAATCCACTTTTAAATGGTTGAAAGCAACAGGCTGGTCCTCCTGGATGGTATTTAATTTTGCTTTGCGTAAAAGCCCGCGTTCTTCGAGCTTTCCTTTTAACAGACCAATTGCCAATGGACCGCCGTAAATAGGGACGTTTAATTCTTTGAGCAGAAACGGCACGCCGCCGATATGGTCTTCATGCCCGTGGGTGATAAAGACGCCTTTGATTTTTTCTTTGTTTCGCACCAGGTATGTGTAGTCGGGAATAACATAGTCGATTCCAAGCAGGTCATCTTCCGGGAACATGATTCCGGCATCGATGACTATTATTTCATCCTGGTATTGAACCACGTACGTATTTTTGCCGATTTCACCTAACCCGCCCAGGGCAAAAACAGCAACTTGATTTTGTTTTATTTGTTTCATACGTTATAAATTCTCCACTTGGAAGTCTTCAGATCTTTTTTCGAATTCAAGCTGCTTGTCAGTAAGCCCCTGAACAAATTCAATGTTAAATTGCTTATCGGCGAGTTTGCGGCGGACTTCCCGCTCAGATTCTGCTTCTACGTATAGTGAATGAGTGTTCTCCCGTACAGGAGCTTCTGTAAAATTATTTTGATAAAAAACTTTGTAAATCATCGTAAATATCTCTCCTTCTTGAAATGTAAATGCGGCATTTATAGCTGCTGTAGAAAAAATGGTTTTTTGGCATAAACTAGTCCTGTAGATAGGAAAAAGCAAAATAATGCAGGAAGGACAGGAAGTAATCGTTGCAACAGACTGGCTGTTTAAACAAAAATGACTTCATATCCAGAGCGGCTCTACTCAGCTTCCGGCCAAAGAACTCAAGCTGAACAGCACCACAGTGTACGTACCAACCATTAATACTTCATATTATAAAGCATGAAACTGTTTTTTTCATCCTTTTAATCACTTCTGTCCAAAAATCATCCGGATTCAGGCCAGGAAAAAGACAAAAGAAAGTAACTATACGGGTACTAAAGAACCATGATAGGATAGAAAGAGAATAATTTTCTATAAATGTATAAAATTTCTTTTATAGAAATTATTTCCAAACTAGTAACAGAGAAAGAAAGTATTACAGGAAAAAGACTGAGAAGATGAAAAGAGCATCTTCCCGGAGGAAAACGCTCTTTTTGCAGACTATAGCTTGGGCAGCTCCCGTTTGTACTCGTCCTCGTAATCTTCAATACGGTCGTAAAACATAACCCCGTTCAGGTGATCAATCTCGTGCTGGGCAACAATAGCCGGAAGCCCCCGGAGGCGCAGCTTCACCTCTTCGTTTTCAAGTGTCTGTGCTTTCAGTGTAATACGCGAATATCTAGGAACATTTCCGGGAACTTCCCGATCGACTGAAAGGCATCCTTCTCCGCCTTCCAAATGAGTTGTTTCTACAGAGTGGCTGAGGATTTTTGGGTTGATGAACCCGTAGCTGTAAAGCTCATCCTTGTCGTCGGTCACATGCATGGCAAACATTCTTTTATTAATGCCAAGCTGGGGTGCTGCCACGCCGACGCCGGAACGGAGCTCATATTTTTCAGCGGTTTCCTCGTCCTGGCTGTTTTTTAAGAAATCCAGCATTTCCTGCAGGGTATGCAGATCTTCAGCAGACGGAGGAACCGGGACTTCTTCAGATACTTTGCGGAGCGCTGGGCTTCCTTCACGCTTAATATCTTTCATTGTTAACATGAATCAACTGCCTCCAATCAAGCTTACATATGATAATCGTTAATAACAGTGTATTAGTATAGCAAAAAAAATTCAGCTAAAACAGCTTTAAAACGTGAATTGACCGCAAAAAAATTTACAGGAGGAATACATATGTACAAATTGAACAAAAAAGTGACAGGAGCAGCAGTCGTTACGTTATCTGCTCTAGTGTTATCGGCATGCGGGTCTCCGGAGGGCAACATCCAGGATCAATGGAGTAAAGCAGCTGGAGCCGAAGAGGACTTTCCCGAAAAAGATGAAGAATTGACTGAACTGGCCAAGGAAGAACAAAGTACATTTGAAAATTTAACCTCCTATAAAGATGATGAGCAGAAAAAAATCGAGTCATCTGTAGAGGAAGCTGTAAGCTCGGTGAGCGAGCGTAAAGAATTAATGGAAAAAGAACAGGAAGAGATCAATCAGGCTTACGATGAAGCAATGGAAGCAGAGGAGCCTATTGAAAACTTGGAAGATGAAGAAATGAGCGAAAAAGCAAAGCAGGCCCAGCAGGCAATGGAAAAGAGAAACGAAGCATTTAACGGTGTTCACGATGCTTACATGAAAGCAGCGGATAAAGAAATTGATATGTACGAATCATTTAACGATGAAAATTTAGAGCTTGAAGCACTCGAAGAACAGCTTGATACAATTAACAGCTCCTATGAAGAGGTGGAGAGCTACAGGAAAACATTTAATGCCGAAACGAAAGCATTCAATGAAGCTAAAAACACCTTCGGAGAAATGATGGAAGAAGAGAGCTAATTCAGTTTTATAACAATCCGGCGGGTAGAAGCGTTGGAAGGAGAAAAACGGCTGAACTGTTTATATACGCAAGGAGCGATGATATATAACAGATTAGCTTATTTACAAAAAATTGAATATGCCAAATGGCAGGATAATCCTTTGAGCAAAAAGGATTGACGTATCTTTTTCGTTTGGTATATTCTAACTATTGAAAAGTATTGTTTCATTGAAATGATATAATAAACTGAAACAGTTACTTATTTGTTCTTTGTTAAAATTATCCTTGATTACAATACGGCTGTGAAGGGTATTAAAAGATGATGTGGTCTTAAATGAACCCGCGCGTGAAAATATTTTATCAGCAGAGTGTGAAAATTCAAGCGATAATTGAAGAACAGATAAACACAACTACTGGATACAGCCGGTGTATTTTAAGAAGAGAGGAAGAGGTGAACATTTGTGGCGACAAAAACGATTGAACAAGTCGAAAGTCACTTTGAAATGTTTCAAATTTTAAATGAAAACGGAGAGGTAGTTAACAAGGATGCAATGCCTGACCTTTCCGACGAGCAGCTTCAGGAAATTATGCATCGCATGGTGTATACGCGCATCTGGGACCAGCGTGCAATTTCTTTGAACCGTCAGGGCCGGCTCGGTTTCTATGCCCCGGTAGCAGGGCAGGAAGCTTCCATGATCGGCTCCCACTACGCACTGGAAAAAGAAGACTGGATTCTTCCGGGTTACCGTGATGTACCGCAGGTAGTATGGCACGGCCTTCCTTTGTATCAGGCGTTCCTTTATTCCCGCGGCCATTTCCACGGCGGCCAGATTCCGGAAGGCGTAAACATTCTTCCGCCTCAAATCATCATTGGGGCGCAGATCGTACAGGCAGCAGGCGTCGCGCTTGGACTAAAACGCCGTCATAAGGATAACGTTGCGATTACTTATACCGGAGACGGCGGTGCTTCCCAGGGCGACTTCTACGAAGGCATGAACTTTGCAGGCGCCTATGAAGCTCCGGCGATCTTTGTTGTGCAGAACAACCAGTTTGCCATCAGCGTACCGGTGGAAGAACAGTCCGCAGCTAAAACCATTGCCCAAAAAGCTGTTGCTGCTGGTATTCACGGCGTGCAGGTTGACGGTATGGACATTCTTGCTATGTATTCTGTAACGGAAACAGCCCGTAAGAATGCTTTAAACGGAGAACCTACCCTGATTGAGTCTGTGTGTTACCGTTACGGTCCGCACACAATGGCCGGGGACGATCCGACCCGTTACCGCACAGAAGAACTCGATAACGAATGGGAAAAGAAAGATCCGCTTATTCGTTTCCGGAAGTTTCTTGAAGATAAAGACCTTTGGAATGAAGAAAAAGAAAACGAAGTAGTAGATCAGGCAAAAGCTGATATTAAAGAAGCGATTAAACAGGCGGACGATACACCGAAACAGAAAGCCTCCGATTTAATTGAAATTATGTATGAAAAGCTTCCGCAGAATCTGCAGGAACAGCTCGAAGAATACAGAGAGAAGGAGTCGAAGTAAGCCATGGCGCAAATGACGATGATTCAAGCAATTACAGATGCAATGCGTACGGAACTGAAAAATGACGAGAACGTACTCGTCTATGGTGAAGACGTGGGCCAGAACGGCGGTGTTTTCCGTGCTACGGAAGGACTGCAGGACGAATTTGGTGAAGAGCGTGTATTTGATACACCGCTCGCAGAATCTGGTATCGGGGGCTTAACGCTCGGTTTGGCTGTTACGGGCTTCCGTCCGGTAATGGAAATCCAGTTTTTCGGCTTCGTATTTGAAACAATGGACGAAGTTGTCGGCCAGATTGCACGTCTGCGCTACCGCACAGGCGGCAAATACGGTGCGCCTGTAACGATCCGTACACCATACGGCGGCGGAGTGAAAACTCCGGAGCTGCACGCAGACAGTCTGGAAGGCATTATTGCGCAGTCCCCGGGCATCTCCGTTGTTATTCCGTCGACTCCTTACGATGCAAAAGGATTGCTTATTTCTGCTATCCGCAGCAATGACCCGGTCTTTTACCTCGAGCACATGAAGCTGTACCGTTCTTTCCGGGAAGAAGTACCGGAAGAAGAATATACAGTTGAAATCGGCAAAGCGGACGTGAAGCGTGAAGGAAAGGACGTTACCCTGATTGCTTACGGCGCTATGGTACACACATGCCTGAAAGCAGCTGATCAGCTTGCAGAGGAAGGATACGAAGCAGAAGTTATTGACCTCCGTACTGTCAGCCCGATCGATATGGACACCATTGTTGAATCCGTGAAAAAAACCAACCGCGCTGTCATGGTGCAGGAAGCGCAAAGGCAGGCAGGCGTCGGATCCAACGTTATGGCCGATCTCAATGAGCGTGCGATTCTTCACCTGGAAGCACCGGTTCTTCGTGTAGCAGCTCCTGACACTGTTTTCCCATTTGCTGCGGCTGAAGACGTATGGCTGCCAAATGAAAATGACGTTATTGAAAAAGCGAAAGCAGTACTCAACTTCTAAATTTTAAATGACTGCAACAGGTTGATGGATGAAATCAACCTGTTTGCTACGCGTATTATCGAATGTAAACTAAAAGGAGGCATTTGTTTTGGCTTATGAATTTAAACTTCCCGATATTGGTGAGGGAATTCACGAAGGCGAGATCGTTTCATGGCAGGTTAAGCCCGGCGATGAGATCAAAGAAGATGACGTGCTCTGTGAAGTACAAAACGATAAAGCAGTTGTGGAAATCCCTTCTCCAGTAGACGGAAAAGTTTTAGAACTGAAAGTGGATGAAGGCACAACAACTACCGTCGGTGAAGTGATTCTCACTATCGATGATGGCAGCGGCGAGGAAGCTCCTTCAGACGACTCTGCGGAAGATGCATCCGGGGATGAGAGTGCGGAAGGTAAATCGGAAAGAGACGAGCAGGAACAGAATGACGCTCAGCCGGCTTCCACAGAAGCGGAAAAAGAAAGCCCGACACCAGCAGGCGGCGAAAGTGCCAGTACTTCAGGAGAAGCGGATGTAGATGAAAACGCACGCGTTATCGCCATGCCGTCTGTCCGCAAATACGCGCGTGAAAACGACGTAACAATTCAAAAAGTCAAAGGGACGGGCAAAAACGGACGTATTCTTCGTGAAGACATTGACGCATTCCTGAGCGGCGATCAGTCAGCGGAAGAAGAAACAACAGAAGCTGCTTCCGACGCTGAAGAAAGCAAAACAGCAGCGAGTGCAGCAGCACCTTCCCAGGATCAGGGCGCTATGGAAGAGCGCGTGCCGCTTAAAGGTATCCGTAAAGCTATCGCTCAAAAAATGGTACAATCAAAACAGACGGCTCCACACGTTACTCATATGGACGAAGTGGACGTCAGTGCGCTGGTTGACCACCGTAAAAAATTCAAGCCAATGGCTGCAGAGCAGGACATCAAGCTTACGTACTTGCCGTACGTAGTAAAAGCCCTGACTTCCGCCATTCGTAAGTTCCCTGTATTGAATGCTTCTATCGACGATGAAGCTTCTGAAATCGTTTATAAGCATTACTTCAATATCGGCATTGCAGCTGATACAGAGCAGGGACTTGTCGTACCAGTTGTTAAAGACACGGATCGCAAGCCAATCTTTACTCTGGCCGACGAAATCAACGCACTTGCTACAAAAGCAAGAGACGGAAAGCTTTCCTCAGCTGAAATGAGTGGTGGTTCCGCTACAATTTCGAACCTGGGATCTGCGAAAGGTGCTTTCTTTACTCCGGTCATCAATCATCCGGAAGTAGCTATTCTTGGTATTGGCCGTATTGAAGAAAAAGCGGTAGTACGCGACGGTGAAATTGTTGCTGCGCCAATGCTTGCTCTTTCCTTAAGCTATGACCACCGCCTGATTGATGGTATGACAGCACAGCATGCATTAAATCACATCAAACGCTTGTTAAATGAACCAGAACTAATCTCAATGGAGGGATAATTCATGGTAGTAGGAGATTTTGCAGAAGAAATTGACACGCTAGTTGTAGGTGCCGGTCCGGGTGGCTATGTTGCAGCCATCCGTGCCGCCCAGCTTGGACAAAAAGTAACGATCATAGAAAAAGGAAATCTGGGCGGGGTCTGCTTAAACGTAGGCTGCGTACCGTCCAAAGCATTAATCCAGGCGGGGCACCGTTTTCACGAAGCCAACGAAGGCGCTGAAAATATGGGTATCACCTCGAAGGGTGCTGAGGTAGATTTCACGAAAGTACAGGAGTGGAAAGGCAGCGTCGTTGAAAAGCTTACTGGCGGTGTTGAATCTCTTCTGAAAGCAAACAAGGTAAACATTGTAAAAGGTGAAGCTTATTTCTCCGACAAGGATCAGGTAAAAGTTTCTACGGATGAATACAGTTCCCAGACGTATAAATTTAACAACTGCATCATTGCTACGGGCTCCCGTCCGGTGGAACTCAAGCCGCTTCCTTTCGGGAAACGTGTACTTGATTCCACTGGCGGCTTAAACCTCGAAGAAATTCCGAAAAGCATGATTGTGGTCGGTGGCGGCTACATCGGCATCGAGATGGCTGGAGCGTACGCAAACCTTGGTACAGAGGTTACTGTGCTTGAAGGAGAAAATCGTATTCTTTCCCAGGGCTTTGAAAAGCAGATGACTCAGCCGGTGCAAAAGAAATTAAAAGCACAGGGCGTGGATATTCAAACCGAAGCATTTGCGCAGGGCGTTGAGGAATCTGAGGACAGTGTAACCTTGACAGCTGAAGTAAAAGGCGAAGAAAAAACGTTTGAAGCAGAATATGTACTCGTTGCTGTTGGACGCCGTCCAAATACAGAAGAGCTGGGACTTGAGCAGATTGGCGTAGAGATCGGTGAACGCGGCCTGATTCAGGTGGACGAGCAGTCCCGTACAAGTGTAGATAATATCTACGCAATCGGTGACATCGTACCTGGCCTCCCGCTTGCTCATAAAGCTTCCTACGAAGCGAAAGTAGCTGCAGAAGCCATCGCAGGTGAAGCAGCAGCAGTCGATTATCTCGGCATGCCAATGGTGGTTTTCTCAGATCCGGAGCTTGCAAGCGTTGGATATACAGAAGAAGATGCGAAAGAAGCAGGCTTTGATGTAAAATCTGCGAAGTTCCCGTTCCAGGCGAACGGACGGGCGTTGTCTCTGGACGTCTCTGAAGGCTTCATGAAGCTTATTACACGCAAGGATGATGGATTAGTCATCGGGGCTCAAATCGTTGGTCCTAACGCTTCTGACATGATTGCAGAAGCAGGTCTGGCAATTGAAGCAGGTATGACAGCAGAAGATGTAGCGATGACCGTTCATGCTCACCCAACGTTAGGCGAGATTACAATGGAAACAGCAGAAGCAGCACTTGGAATGCCAATTCACATCACGTAATAAAAATAAGAAGGCCACGGCTTATCACAGCCGTGGCTTTTTTCGTATAAGGGAGAAGGGCTGTCACTCGCGGCAGCATAATAAAATCCCCGGCACTTGAGGCCGGGGATTTCTTAATTTGTTTAGAAGCTACTCTTTGCCAGTCAGATCTTTTCGAAGTTCTTCCTGCTCTTTGCGAAGCTGTTCACGTTCGCGGCGGGAAAGCCCTGTTTCATCATCCTGGCGCAGCTTGCGTTCTTTATTAAGAATGGTGCGGTCAGTCTGGAGAGCTTTTAACAGCGATACACACATTAAGATCATGATGATGGTAAACGGCAGGGCCGCAATGGTCATAACAATCTGTATGCCGCCAATACCTCCGGAAGCGAGCAGCATTGCTGCGGAGCCGGAGATAACAAGTCCCCAGATGAATTTAATGGAAACCGGTGGATTCAAGCTTCCGTTCGTCGTCTGCATCCCCAGCACAAACGTTGCGGAGTCTGCAGAGGTAATGAAAAAGCTCATAATTAAAAGCAATGCTATGATACCTGTAATTGCTCCGAAAGGAAGGGTGTCAAGCAGACCGAACAGAGCAATCTCATCACTCTGACTTGTCATTAACTCATAAAGGCCGCCGTTTTGGGCATTGTCTTCAGCAATACCGGTGGTCGCAAAAACGGCGAACCATACGAATGAAAAGAGCGACGGCACGAGCAGAACGCCGGTAATAAATTCACGGATTGTCCGGCCGCGGGATACACGGGCAATAAAGGTTCCGACAAACGGCGCCCAGGCAATCCACCAGGCCCAGTAGAATACTGTCCAGGAGTCGAGCCAAGCACGATCGCCAGTATATTCATACGTGGTAAAGCTTTGATCCGGAAGATTTTGGATATAATTACCAATACCACCAGTGAAAGAGTTTAGAATGCTGGTCGTTGGCCCGGCAAAGAGCACAAACAGCATCAGTACTGCCGCTAAAGCTATGTTTGCCCAGCTTAGGTAACGGATGCCTTTATTCAAGCCTGTAGTAGCCGATGCAAGATAAAGAATGGTAAAGATTAAAATAATAATCAACTGCGTCGGCAGGTCGTTATTAATTCCTGCAAAAATATAACTTAACCCGCCGTTTACCTGAGTGGCCCCAAATCCTAGAGACTGGGCAACACCAAAAATAGTGGCGAATACTGCAATAAAGTTGATTAAAGTACCTATCCATCCATCTACGCGGTCACCGAGAAGCGGCCGGAAAGCCGAGCTTATAATTCCTGGTGCGTTGTGGCGAAACTGGAAATAGGCAAGGGCGAGCGCTACCACTGAATAAATCGCCCATGGGTGCAGCCCCCAGTGGAAAAACGAAAGACGAATTGAGTCAGACGCAGCCGCCTGGGTTTCGGGTTCTGCTTCCGGGGCACCGTAATAGTGATAAAGCGGCTCAGCAACTCCCCAGTATACAAGGCCGATCCCCATACCGGCTGTAAATAGAAACGCAAACCATGTTAAGTAACTGTACTCCGGTCGTTCGTCCGGTTTCCCTAAACGAATTTTTCCGTATGGACTGAAGACTAAGTAAATACAAAAGATAACGAAAGACGTTGCGGATATTAGATAAAACCATCCGAGATTAGTAACAATCCATCCCTGGATCTCACCGGTCACTGTATTTAAATTTCCTGGCGTGACAACACCCCAGATGATTACCGCAAGCGCCGCTATCAGGGTCACAAAAAAGACGCTTGTTAATTTTCTCATGACTTTTTACATTCCACCTTTCTTTTAGCGGGATATTCGATTTTTAGGCAGCGGTACTCGGCAAAAGAGGGGATAGTTGCAATTTCAGTAAGCAAGTACATACCTATTTAAAAAATGACAACGATGATTATTATAACACTCATAACTTCATACGCAACCAACACGTACGAATAATCTATACCCTAAACCTAGGCCTCCAAACCCAGAAGCCTTCATATATTAATGTTAAAAAATACCTACAGGTAATAAGCAGCGTTAATATTTCCATTCAAACGTTACTATTAACATTTTATAGAAAATTTTTAGACTTTTAGCCCTGCCTTTACAGAAATTTTGCTAAAATATAAAAGGGAATAATTAAACAGGGGGAGTCCGGGTTGAAAAAAATGTTAATATTATCATCGCTGGCAGCGCTTCTTGCAGGATGTTCGAATGCTGGAGAAGATAATGCAGATGCAGAACAGAAGGAAAAAGCAGGTACTGCAGCCCAGGAAGAAAACCAGGACCAGAATGAGAAAAAAGAGGAGCAGAAAGAGCAAAAAGATCAAAAAGCAGCGGGCTCAAAGGAGGAAGAAGTGACTTATAAAGTTAACGAAGCAAACTGGACGATCCAGTCAGAGGAAAGCGAAGGCGATGAAGTTCTTCTTACGTTTGATGATGCTCCGGACGGAAATGCTGTAAAAATCGCGGAGACTTTAGCAGAAAACAAGGTGCCGGCTATCTTTTTTGTTAATGGAATGTTTCTAAAAGATGAAGAAGGAAGAAATGCCCTGAAGCGAATAAACGATATGGGATTTGCAATAGGTAATCATACGACTACCCACGCCTCGCTTCCGGATTTATCAGAGGAGGAACAGCTGGAAGAATTAAAAGAAACCGATGAACTTGTAAAAGAAATAACCGGGGAAAAGCCGGCATTCTTCCGTGCACCATTCGGGCAGAATACTTCATTTAGTGACGAATACGTCAAAAATAATGGCATGATAAAAATGAATTGGACGTACGGGTATGATTTTGAGACTGAATACCAGAATGCAGAGGCACTTACGGATATTACACTGAATACGGAACTGTTAACGGACGGTGCAAATATTCTTATGCACGACCGGGAATGGACGAAAGAAGCGCTCGGCCCAATTATCGAAGGATTTAATGAGAAGGGCTATTCCTTTATTGATCCCCAATATATAGAAAAAGAGTAGAAAAATGCTTGATACAGATGCTTTTTATGTCGAATTTTGTTGAAAATTTTTATTTGGCGCTGTATTAATGCTATATTGATTAAAAATGAATAGGATTCACACGAAGGGGGAACTTCTATGGACCATTCCGCACTGTATGATGAAATAAGGCTGCACGTAGGCCTTGCCCATGATTATTCCATAACGCCTGAAGGCTTCCTGCACTATGTTATGAATGCATTTCAAAAATACTGGCCGCATAAAGACCTGATTTCGTTATATGTTAATAAATGGACGCATTTTGAATGGCAGGACGGGGACGTGCATCCGGTATTTATGAAAGAAATGGACATCCAAAACGGTCTTTTGCTTTTAGCCGATATAGAAAGAACTGTGTTTTGCTGTCAGGAAGAGGGGATGTATCACTGGGTGCTTCCATTTTATGATAACGAAGTGTTTGCCGGGGGCATTATAGTTTCAAGAGAGGCAGAAATGAAAGAACTGGAAAAAGAAGAAGTGTGGCTTCTCGAGGAAATCATGGCTTTTATTAATGCCAAACTGCCCAATTATATGTAAAAAAGCAAAAAAGCAGCCGCAGCTGCTTTTTTTGCTTCTATTGAATTGGCTTCTGCTCCTGGATTACCCGTATGGTTTGAAGGGAGGGGTCTTCGGGGCCCTGGACAGGAAGGCCGGCTGCTGCGTTCGCCTGAATGTACGTTAAGTTTTCTTCGGTAATGATTTCACCTGGAAGAAGCACCGGTATGCCTGGCGGATAGATCATAATGAACTCTGCGATAATCCGGCCGGCACTTTCTGAAAGAGCGATGGTCTCTTTTTCGGCGTAAAATGCATCACGTGGAGCAATAGATAGAGTGGGGATAGACGGGAGCTTTAATACTGCCGGAGCCGTGTAGGCCTCTGGAGCATAATGCTGCCGGGCAAGCTCCTTCATTGCCTGCACAAGAAGCGATATTTCTTTTTCTGTATCGCCAAAGCTGATGATGCAGAGAATGTTATACAAATCGGACAATTCTACTTCAATACGATAATGCTTTCGCAGCCATTTTTCAGCTTCGTAGCCATTGATGCCAAGCTGTTGAACAGAAATTAACAGCTTGGTTGGGTCCATGGCGGTGACGGTATTCTGTTCAAGCATCTCAGCTCCGGCACAGTAGAGACCGTTAATAGAATTAATAGAGGCTCTGGTTTCTTCAGCGAGTTCAAGCGTATCATCTATCAGCCTGTGCCCTTTTAATGCAAGCTGCCTGCGTGCAGTATCGAGTGAGGCCAGAAGCGGGTACGATGTAGATGTTGTTGTAAGCATGCTAAAGACTGCCTGGACGTGAGCAATGGAAACCCGTGCGCCCTGGACATTTAATACAGAGCTCTGGGTCATCGACCCCCCGAGTTTATGCACACTCGTAGCAGCCATATCAGCTCCTGCTTCCATGGCTGACGGAGGGAGGCTTTCGTGAAAATGAATATGCACTCCGTGAGCTTCATCGACCAGGACGGGTACATCATACTGGTGGGCGGTTTCTACAATGGCACCAAGGTCGGAGGAAAACCCAAAGTAAGTTGGGTTTATTACCAGGAGCGCTTTTGCGTCCGGGTGCCTTTCGAGAGCATGCTGCGCTGTTAAAGGTGTAATCCCGTGCGATATGCCAAACTCTTCATCGAGCGCTGGATACATAAATATCGGGACGGCTCCTGAAAAAATAATCGCATTCATGATCGATTTATGCACGTTTCTCGGCACAAGAATTTTATCTCCCGGAGCACAAACAGATAAGATCATTGTCATAATGGCACCGCTTGTACCCTGAACGGAAAAAAAAGTATAGTCTGCCCCGAAGGCTTCTGCGGCAAGCTTCTGTGCTTCATCAATAACGCCGGAAGGGTGATGCAGATCATCAAGCGGTTCGATGTTAATCAAGTCCATATTTAATATATTACTGCCGATAAATTCACGAAACTCTTCATCCATTCCGGTGCCATTTTTATGTCCGGGGATATGAAAAGGCACAGGCTGCGTCTGAATATGATCTTTTAATCTGGTGAATATCGGAGTAAGCTGCTGTCTATTCATATGCGTCCCTCCAATGCGTTCAAAAACATTCAAATTATAGCAGATTTCATGCCTTCATTAAATAACTTTGTGAGACGTTCCGATCGGGATTTGCTAGAATATTATCGAAGGGGGAAGCAGTAATGAAAGAAAATGTTAATATACCTATCTCCATGGAGTGGACTACACAGGAAATTATCGATGTGACCACCTTTTTTCAAGTGATTGAAACAGCGCACGATAAAGCTGTGCCCCGGGAGGACATTTTAGGATTGTATGGGAAATTTAAAGAAATTGTGCCGAGTAAAAGTGAGGAAAAGCAGATGTTTCGTCAATTTGATGAGGACGCTGAAGTAAACTGCTGGAAGACCGTGCAGGCGGCAAGAAAAGCAGAAGCAGGGGAAAAAATTAATATGGCCGGACGCTCGGGATAGAGCGTCCGGCATTTTTATACCGTCTGCAAAGACAGCTGATATAACGGAAGGAGTTCTTTGAATGTACTGTAAATGTAATCGTACGTTTCGTCGTCATTCCAGGAAGTGGCCGTTTCCGCGTCAAACTGACGTCCAATTAGAAGCTCCGCTTTTTTGACATCTCTTACACGTTCAAGAGTGTGAATGACCTTATCTTTGTTTTCATGAATAAAAAATGCGTCCGGCTTCGTATGGTCCGGGGAAATTTTATAGTCTTCCGGCAAAGAAGTGAGCTGAGAGAAGCGGTCCAGATACATTTTCCCGATATCCGCTTTGTCCGGCACCTCGTACATATGGGTCAACCAGGCGAATAAATGGTCATCAAAAAGCCCAACCTGAAAATGAGGATGTTTTTTGTAGCCTCTCTTATCCGGTGCAATACCGAACCAGGTGCTTTCTGGAGGATGAACAGATCGTCTGGCATGCTTTGCAATATGAATAAACAATTCTTCGCCAGTATCTGCTGCCAAATCTTCAGCCAGCGGTTCTGCCAGGTGGGAAAAAACTGGCTGGATGTCATTCCGGATTTGAGTCATGCGGTTTTCAAGACCTTCTGCCTGCATAATAGAAAAATCATTTTTAGTGAAATGCTGTCTGCTCATGTAATGACTGCTCCTTTTCCAATTGGTCTGTCACAAGCATACTGAAAATCCAGGTCTCCGGCAACCAATCAACTCCAGTGGAAAACGCAATTATTTAAAAATACTGAAAATTTTTGTGTGTTTTTCTTGCGTTTCCGGTAAAAAGGTTTTATAATTCCAATAATCCTTATAGAATAACGATTACTCAAACGTTGTCAGTATATCGTTAGATACACAGGAAGACAGTAGGGAGAGACTGTTACAGAATATAATTTCAGAACAATAGAGATAGTTCTGCATCTTGTATTTTCTGAACATTCTGAGAAGAATTGCCAGCGTCAGTTAACTTTCAGCTCGTGACATTATTATTCCATTTAAGGGGTGTGGGAAACTTGGAACAAGTAATTCAGGCGTTTAAACGTAGAGATGCAGAAGAACGAATCCCGGTACTGCGCTTAGAAATTGATTATGAACTGGTAACCCTTCATGACGCCATGGCAGAGGAAGATTTAACATCCATTCACGCCAGCAAATACCGCCTGGAGCAATTACGCCAGGAGTGGATTCGGCTGGAAGTGTAATATAAAGTAAGAAGATCCGGGCTGCTTTACAGCAGGCCGGGCTTTTTTATGCAGAAATTGGTGCATAATTTTTCCGTATTGAGGGAACAAGAACTCATATACATAAGGAAGAAGCGGAGAGGATTATAATGGAAGAGAATTGGTCAGAAATGCAGCAGAAGGCTGTACAATGGATACAGGAAGCCGGGGAGCTGCTTCGAGCTTCCCTGGAGGAAAGCTTAATTATAGAAACAAAATCAAATCCAAATGATTTAGTAACAGAAATGGATTTCAAAATTGAGCGGCTGTTAACGAAAAAGATTATGGAGGAATACCCTGGACACCGTATTTTAGGAGAAGAAGAAGCGGGAGCGGACATTACGGACACCGACGACATTATCTGGATTATAGATCCTATAGACGGCACAACGAATTTTGTTCATCAGCAGTTTAATTTTGCTGTCTCACTGGCTGTTTTTGAAAATGGCATCGGCAAGGTGGGCATTGTCTATGACGTGATGGCAGATGAGTGGTTTACCGCACTGGAAGGCAGAGGGGCGTATCGCAACGATGTCAGGCTCCCGGAGCTGGAGTCTGCAGAATTAAAGGAAGCAATTGTAGGTATTAACGCCAGATGGATTAAAAATGAAAAAATCCCTTATGCCAGGCAGATGCGTAACATTGTGGATGAATCAAGAAGTACCAGGGCCTATGGTTCGGCTGCCCTCGAGCTTTGTTACGTAGCATGCGGCCGGCTTGATTCCTATGTAAACCTGTGGCTTGCGCCGTGGGATTTTGCCGGGGCGGAAGTGTTGTTACGGGAAGTCGGGGCGGATATCTCGACGATCGATAACCAGCGGCCATCGATGCTTGAAAAAGGGCCATACCTGGCGGGACGGCCGGGTCTTCAGGAAAAAGTACGGGGGATGCTGAACAGCTGATCCCCCGTACTGATTTTTGACTACGCTGAAGAACTTGCTTTCAGCTTTCTGGCAAAATAAAAGGCTGAGCAAGTTACGGCGATGGATATAACGGCGATAATAATGGACGCTTCGGCTATGGCAATCCCGATAGAGGCGATGCCGAAAATAGCTAACGCTGCAAGCAGCAGGTATAACCACTGTACTTTTGTCATAGAGTCCCTTCTTCCTTTAAAATGGTACTACTATTATTTTATCGGCTTTGGAAAGAAAACTCAAATAAGTACAGTCGGCTTTGATTCAGGGCTGGTTTATGTTATATTGGAAAAAGTAGTGTCTGTGATGGTAACTTGCCAGTCGGCGTTCCTTTAGTGGAACCCGGCATATGTTATACTGACAATGTAAAATGTAAATGGTAGGAACTCAGATAAAAATGGCAATGAGAACCCTGGCTTTATGGAAGACGATATCGTCGAGCGCCAGGGTTTGTTATGATTGCAGCAAGAGAATAGGAGAGATTTATAGTGACAGTTTTACGCAAAGATATTCGCAATATCGCGATTATTGCCCACGTCGACCACGGGAAAACCACCCTTGTCGACCAGCTTCTTCGTCAATCAGGAACTTTTCGGGAAAATGAACAGGTAGACGAGCGGGCAATGGACACCAACGATATTGAAAAAGAACGTGGTATTACGATTCTGGCCAAAAATACAGCAGTGAAATACCATGACACTCGTATCAATATTCTTGATACCCCCGGTCACGCGGACTTTGGCGGGGAAGTAGAGCGCATCATGAAAATGGTGGACGGCGTACTTCTTGTGGTAGACGCCTACGAGGGCTGCATGCCTCAGACGCGTTTTGTTTTGAAAAAAGCACTGGAGCAGAACTTAACCCCAGTGGTAGTCGTAAACAAAATCGACCGGGACATGGCCCGCCCGTCAGAAGTTGTGGATGAAGTGCTGGACCTGTTTATCGAGCTTGGAGCGAACGAAGACCAGATCGATTTTCCAGTTGTTTATGCTTCCGCTATTAACGGAACAGCAAGCGAAGACCCTGAACAACAGGACGAGGATATGGACGTTATTTTCCGCATGATCTCAGACAACGTGCCGGTTCCTTTTGATAACAGCGACGAGCCGTTCCAGTTCCAGATAGCGATGCTTGATTATAATGACTACCTTGGCAGGATCGGCGTTGGTAGAGTGTTCCGTGGGACACTCCGGACAGGCGATCATGCCGCGCTGGTCAAGCTTGACGGCACGGTGAAAAAATTCCGGATTTCCAAAATGTTTGGTTTCTTCGGTCTGAAGAAAGAAGAAATCAGCGAAGCCAAGGCCGGAGATCTCGTAGCTATTTCCGGTGTCGAAGATATCATGGTTGGGGAAACAATATGTCCAGTTGACCATCAGGAAGCGCTTCCGGTGCTCCGTATTGATGAGCCGACGCTTCAGATGACTATTCTTGTGAATAACAGCCCGTTTGCCGGACGTGAAGGCTCTAAAATTACGAGTCGTAAAATTGAAGAACGGCTGCTGACGCAGCTTGAGACAGACGTCAGTCTCCGGGTCGATCCAACGGACAGCCCGGATGCGTGGTTGATTTCCGGACGCGGTGAGCTTCACCTTTCCATCTTAATTGAAAACTTGCGCCGTGAAGATTTTGAGCTCCAGGTATCCAAACCACAGGTAATCGTTAAAGAAGTGGACGGCGTTCTCTGCGAGCCGTATGAGCGTCTGCAGGTTGATGTGCCGGAGGACTATACCGGAGCGGTTATGGAGTCTCTCGGTGAACGTAAAGGCGAAATGGAAAATATGGTCAATAAAGGCGATGGCCAGGTCCGGATTGATTTTATGATCCCATCTCGCGGCTTGGTTGGATATACGAATGAATTCCTGTCCCAGACCAAAGGATACGGTATCCTGAATCATACGTTTGAAGAATACCGTCCGTATATTAAGGAACAGATTGGCGGCCGCCGTCAGGGAGTGCTCGTTTCCATGGAAAATGGAAAAGCGACTCCATACAGCATGATGCAGCTTGAAGACCGCGGTACGATGTTTGTTGAGCCCGGCACTGAAATTTATGAAGGTATGATTGTCGGCGAACACAGCCGCGAAAATGATCTGGCTGTAAACGTGACAAAAGCGAAGCAGCAGACAAACGTTCGTTCAGCTAACAAGGATCAGACCGTAACGATGAAGCGTCCCCGGATTCTGACACTTGAAGAAGCTCTCGAGTATTTAAACGCAGATGAGTACTGCGAAGTTACTCCGGATTCAATCCGGCTTAGAAAGAAAATTCTCCAAAAAGGCGAGCGCGAGCGCGAAGAAAAACGCCAGAGCGTATCCAAATAATAAAAAATGCCGGCTGCAGTTTTTACTGCAGCCGGCATTTTTTATTAACGAACATTTTGCCGGAAAGCCAGGGCTTTCCACTGTTACCAGTTGTTATTTTTTACCGGGTCCCGGTACAGATGGAAATGGCCGGTGGCTTTTCGTTCATTTGTCCGGTCTGAAATCCGGTCATGGCATTCGGGACACATATACGTGTGAATCGGCCGGTTCCGAATTTTTTTTGCTTCAGGATTCTCATCGTCCAATTTATGAATTTCATCGCAGATTACGCACTTTACCCGCATCATTTCTTTTCACCTCTGTTTTGTTCAACCAAAAGATATGCTTCAAGTATAACACGCCCGCTGCCCTGATAACAGAACGAGCGTCAGACGATTGATTCAGAAAAAATAAACACAGGAATCGGAAAAAGATTGGACAAATTTTCTGATCGAAATGGTACTATTATACATATAAGGGGGGATACATATGGCTAGTCGAGTGTTTGACGAACTACCCGAAGAAATCGTCCATTTATTAAAGCAGGAACAATATGTGACGGTTTCTACTATCGAACCGAAAAATTCCACCCCGGACGTTCACGCGGTGTCATGGGTGTACGCAGCTTCTCCGCGGATTCTCCGGTTTGCCGTTGATGCCCGGGCGTCTGCAGTGAAAAATCTGCGGGAGACCCCTGGTATGGCAATGACTGTCATCGGCGGAGGCACCACGTATTCGATTGCAGGCAGGGGAAAAATTTTAACAACCGAAGTAAATGGAATTTCATTTCCGCTTGCGATTATAGAAGTGGACGTTGCTAAAGTGAAGGACGTCATGTTTTACGGCTCCAGAATGCTCCGCGGTCCGGTGTTTGAGAAGACATATGACCCGGAGGCGGCAGAGGAATTAGACAATAAAGTACTCGAGGCAATGAAGAAAATAGACTGAATGTAAATATCCCGATAGAGACAAGATAGGGGGAAGCACCTGATATGAAAAAAATTTACGTTTTAGATACGAACGTACTGCTCCAAGATCCCCAGGCAATTTACCAGTTTGATGAACATCATGTCGTAATTCCCGCTGTAGTATTGGAAGAAATTGATTCAAAAAAACGGTTAATGGATGAGCTCGGCAGGAATGCGAGAGAAACGGCAAGAATTCTGGACCGCTTCCGTGGAAAAGGCAGGCTCCATGAAGGAGTACCTCTCGGATCAGGAGGCACGCTGCGTGTAGAGCTGAACCACCGTTCATATGAAAGTATGAAGGATACCTTTATCGAGGTGACCAATGATAATCGTATTCTGGCAGTGGCTCAAAATTTAAAGGACGAATACGAGCTGATGGGAGACTACCATGTCGTCATTATCAGCAAAGACGCTCTTGTGCGCGTGAAAGCAGATGCCCTCGGTATAACGGCCGAAGACTTTCTGAATGACCGCGTCACTCAGTACGACAATATTTACAAGGGCCACCAGACGCTGACGGTTGACCGGCCGCTGCTTGACGCTTTTTTCGAGGAGGGGTCCCTCGCTTCTGAGGAGGTTTCAGAAGAAGGCTTCTGTCCTCACGAATTCCTCATTTTAAGAGACGCCCTGAGCAGCTCTTCGGCTCTTGCAAAAGTCGATGAATCCGGAAAAAGAATTCGTAAGTTTACTTCCGATATCGACCACGTTTGGGGCATCCGTCCAAAAAATGTCGAACAGAAGATGGCACTTGAACTGCTGCTAAGAGAAGACATCCCGCTTGTGACGTTAACCGGCAGAGCAGGAACGGGAAAGACCCTCTTAACGCTCGCAGCCGGTTTGCTTCAGATTGAAGATATGGAGCGCTACCATAAGCTGCTGGTGGCAAGGCCTGTCGTTCCGCTTGGAAAAGATATAGGATATCTTCCGGGAGAAAAAGATGAAAAACTGCGGCCCTGGATGCAGCCTATCTACGATAATCTGGAGTATTTATTTAATGCTAAGAAGCCCGGAGAGCTTGATTCCATTCTCGCCGGGATGGGATCGATTCAGGTGGAAGCTTTAACTTATATCCGGGGCCGGAGCATTCCGGATCAGTATATTATTATTGACGAAGCTCAAAACCTGACAAAGCATGAAGTGAAAACGATACTGACGAGGGTGGGGGAAGGCAGTAAAATTGTTTTTCTCGGCGACCCGGCCCAGATCGATCATCCGTATCTTGATGAACTGAACAATGGCCTGGCCTACGTGGTTGAAATGTTCAAAAATCAGGGCATCAGTGGTCATGTTAAGCTGGAAAAAGGAGAACGCTCGGGCCTGGCTCAGCTTGCGGCAGATATACTATAAAAAAACGACGGCTGGAGTCCTTCCAGCTGTCGTTTCTGTTTACTTTACCCGGAATCCTGTCACGTGACGGATGGGATTGTCTTTATTGGAGCCGTCGCCGTAGTATATGTGGACCGGGCCGTCTTCTTTCAACGGACTGCCTTTATGAGAAAAGGCTACAATGAAATTTTTTGCTTCTTCAAGAGAAACGAGATGAGTTTGTGCTTCAGTTTCCACCACAACATGGCCGGCGTCATCCTTTGGCTCAGCATTTTCTAAAAATGGCTCGAATCTGATGCCAAATGAGCCATTTATGATCGCTTCTTTTTTGTTTCGGACCTTGTTGGTGCGGCCCCGCCCAGGGTCCGGGTCCGGTGCATTTGACCCTTCTTCGCGGTCTCTTGCAAACCTTCTGGCTGTATGATCAGCTTCTGTGGAAGGCTGCTCTTCAGCGGAGGGATCGGTATCAAAATACGTGTCGAGATCAATTTTACGGTCGTCAAAGATCCATGTAGTCGGATCGAGAGTGATAGGGAAATGCACATTTCCCTGGATCATTACAATGAAATTCATGAGGAACTCCTCCAATTTAATAGCTGCTGATAGGAACTGGTTTTTATGCTACCACAACCGGGTAATAGAGAAAAAGCAGAAGCTATTGCTGTCCCCGGAAATTGTAGCATATAGTCTGAAGAATCAAGATTTTATACGCAAACCATCTTGCTTTTTTTGAAATGAACAGATAAGATGAATAGAAGGAGTCAGCTTGTAGGAGGGATTGCCTTGAGCATGAGGGCAGCAACAGAACATAGTGAGAAAGCATATGCTTTGTTAAAAGCAGATGCTGAGAAAATTAGAAAACTTATTGAAGTACAGATGGACAACCTGACAATGCCTCAATGCCCGCTTTACGAAGAGGTGCTTGATACACAAATGTTTGGCCTTTCAAGAGAAATTGATTTTGCCATTCGTTTGAATCTCATCGACGAACATACCGGTAAACAAATTCTTTCTGAACTCGAACGGAAACTTGCTGCTTTTCATGAAGCAACAGTCGGTGGATGAGCCAAGCTATTCTAATTGAATAGCTTGGTTTTTTTACAAACGGGCTTATTTTTAATTGAAAGTTTTATGCAGGCGAAAAACAGGGTAAATAAACGTTACGCATGAGCATCACGTAATCAAAATAGGCACAAATTTTCAAAAAATGAGAATATTACTTTGACAGACGGACTGGTTCTTGCGTATGATAATTTATATTTAGAATTATCAGTTATTGAAGATAATTCTGATTGAACCTATCGGGATAAGATAGATACATCCTGTATTAGATAAGAGGAGGAGAAGGATGAACGGTCTAGAGAATATTAAAAAGGTATTAGTAGCAAACCGCGGTGAAATTGCTATACGCATATTTCGGGCGTGCACCGAATTACATATACGCACCGTGGCTATTTATTCCAATGAAGATGTAGGGGCGTTTCACCGTTATAAAGCAGACGAAGCATACTTAGTCGGGGAAGGGCAGAAGCCAATTGATGCTTATCTGGATATTGAAGATATTATCCGTACAGCAAAAGAAAATGGCGTCGATGCTATACACCCGGGCTACGGCTTTCTTTCTGAAAATATTGACTTTGCCAGACGGTGTGACGAAGAAGGAATTACCTTTATCGGGCCTGAAACCCGTCACCTCGAAATGTTCGGGGATAAAGTTAAAGCAAGAGAAACAGCTATCGCTGCCGATCTTCCGGTTATTCCAGGAAGCGACGGACCGGTAGACAGTGTGGAGGAAGTAAAAGACTTCACTGACAAGCACGGCTTTCCGATTATGATTAAAGCTTCCCTTGGCGGCGGCGGGCGCGGCATGCGTATTGTCCGCGACGCGGAATCGCTCGAGGATGCTTACGACCGGGCGAAATCCGAAGCGAAATCTGCTTTTGGCAACGACATTGTTTATGTTGAAAAATTCGTGGAAAATCCAAAGCATATTGAAGTGCAGGTGCTCGGTGATAAAGCAGGAAATGTTATACATTTATACGAGCGGGACTGCTCCATTCAGCGCCGTCACCAGAAGGTAGTGGAGGTAGCACCGAGTATTGCGCTCGACGAGTCGCTGCGTGAACGCATTTGCGATGCCGCTGTGAAGCTGGCCAGAAATATTGAATACGTTAATGCGGGAACAGTAGAGTTTCTTGTAAACGACAAGGGCGAGTTTTTCTTTATCGAAGTGAACCCGCGTGTTCAGGTGGAGCATACAATTACAGAAATGATCACCGGGGTGGACATCGTGCAGTCCCAGCTGAAAATTGCTGACGGCGGTACGCTGCACGACGCTTCCATAGATATTCCGGAGCAAAAGGATATTAAAACGTTCGGATATGCTATCCAGTCCCGTGTAACCACAGAGGATCCTGCGAATGATTTCATGCCGGATACAGGACGGATCATGGCTTACCGTTCAAGCGGCGGCTTCGGGGTAAGACTCGATGCCGGTAACGGTTTCCAGGGAGCGATCATCTCCCCGTACTACGATTCGCTGCTCGTAAAAGTATCCACGTGGGCACGCACATTTGAAGGGGCTTCTGAAAAAATGCTCCGAAACCTGCGGGAGTTCCGGATCCGCGGTATTCGTACAAACATTCCGTTCCTCGAAAATGTTGTCCAGCACGAAAAATTCATTACGGGCACCTACGACACCTCGTTTATTGATTCGAGTCCGGAGCTGTTTGTATTTCCAGTACGCCAGGACCGTGGTACAAAGATGCTCACATTTATCGGTGAGACGATTGTAAACGGGTACCCTGGGCTTGAAAATACACCAAAGCCGACGCTCAACAAGCCGGTGGTGCCAAAAATCGATAAGAAAAAGCCGATACCGAGAGGGACGAAGCAGATTCTCGACGAACAGGGGCCGGAGGGTCTCGCGAACTGGGTGAAGGATCAAAACGAAGTGCTTTTGACCGATACCACGTTCCGTGACGCCCATCAGTCGCTGCTTGCCACGAGGGTCCGCAGTGATGACCTGAAGCGTATTGCAGAGCCGACCTCGCGGATGCTCCCTAACCTGTTCTCCTCGGAGATGTGGGGCGGGGCCACCTTTGATGTGGCGATGCGCTTTCTGCATGAAGATCCGTGGACCCGGCTGCTTGAACTTCGTGAGCGTATGCCGAACACGCTTCTGCAGATGCTTTTCCGTTCGTCCAATGCTGTCGGATACAAAAACTATCCGGATAACCTGATCAAAGAATTTGTTCATAAATCAGCGTATGCCGGCATTGATGTTTTCCGTATCTTTGATTCTCTTAACTGGCTTAAAGGGATGACGCTTACGATTGATGAAGTGCGTCAGACAAACAAAATTGCTGAGGCAGCGATGTGTTATACAGGGGACATTCTCGATCCAAAACGCGACAAATATGACCTGAAATATTATAAAAATCTCGCAAAAGAGCTTGAAAACGCAGGCGCCCACATTCTGGGCATCAAAGATATGGCAGGGCTGTTAAAGCCGGAAGCAGCGTATCAGCTTGTCTCTGAGCTTAAAGATTCGATTTCGATTCCGGTTCACCTGCACACGCATGATACAAGCGGCAATGGTATTTTCACGTATGCCCGGGCCGTTGAAGCAGGAGTAGACATTGTCGACGTAGCTGAAAGCTCCATGGCGGGTCTCACTTCACAGCCAAGCGCAGACGGTCTGTACTATGCACTGGCCGGTAATAAGCGCCAGCCGAACGTTGATGTTGGTGCCCTGCAGGAGCTCAGTGACTTCTGGGATACGACGCGTGAATATTACCAGGGCTTTGAAAGCGGTATGCGTTCACCTGCGCCTGAAGTGTATGAGCATGAAATGCCGGGCGGTCAGTACAGCAATCTCCAGCAGCAGGCTAAAGCAGTAGGCCTCGGCGACCGCTGGCGCGAAGTGAAGAAAATGTACCGCCGCGTTAATGATATGTTTGGGGACGTTGTAAAAGTAACACCGTCGTCCAAAATCGTCGGGGATATGGCTCTGTATATGGTACAGAACGATCTGACAGAAGAGGATGTTTACGATAACGGCCAGAACCTCGACTTCCCGGACTCCGTGGTGGAATTCTTCCAGGGGTATTTAGGGCAGCCGCATCAGGGATTCCCGGAAAAACTTCAAAAAATTATTTTGAAGGACCGTACCCCGATTACGAACCGTCCGGGTGAAAACCTCGAACCGGTCGACTTCAAGGCTATTGAAGAAGAGCTCTTTAATACGCTTGACCGGCCAGTGACGAGCCATGATATGATTTCCTACGCGATGTATCCGAAGGTATACATGGAGTTTGAACAGTTCCGTCAAAGCTTCAGTGATGTATCTGTGCTTGATACACCGACGTTTTTCTACGGGCTCGAGCTCGGGGAAACAGTGGAAGTGGAGATCGAAAAAGGAAAGACACTGATCGTGAAGCTCATTTCCGTATCGGAGCCGGATGAAACCGGCCATAGAAATGTGTACTTTGAATTGAACGGGCAGTCCCGTGAAGTGGTTATTAAGGATAAAAATGCTAAGGTGGATGCCAATGTGCGTCCGAAAGTAGATAAATCAAATCCTAACCAAATCGGAGCAACGATGCCTGGAACCGTGCTGAAAACCTCTGTAAAAGAGGGAGATGAAGTAGCTAAAGGCGATCAGCTCATGATTACAGAAGCGATGAAAATGGAAACGACCGTACAGGCACCGTTTGATGGGAAAATCAAAGGCGTGTATGTAGGAAATAATGAACCGATCGAATCGGGAGATCTTCTTCTCGAATTTGAATAACAGGTAAAAAAGATCGGCCGGCGGGCCGGTCTTTTTTTATGGTAATACAAAAAGGAAAGTGAACTTTCCCGGCGCTTTAAAGAATACTTTTGGAAAGAAAAAATCTTTTGGGGAAAATGTTTTCTTCAGGAAAAAGCGTAAAATAAACGGAAAAAAGGTATAGAATTGAAGAGAACGAACCACGGTGTAAAAGGAGCGGAGTGTATGACGGAGGTAAGTGCTTTATGGATGCGAAGGGATTTGAGGTTAACAGATAACCGGGCGATGCATGAAATGCAGCGGTGGGCGGAAGCAGAAGAAGACAGGCAGTGGTTCTTAGTTTTTCATCTTGACCCGAACTTTTATGAATATTCTTGCCCTCATCATGATTATTTTTTTCAAAATCTAGAAAAATTTCGCAAAGAATGCGATGATCAACATATACAATTATATTTTCTGCACGGTTCGGCAGATGAAGCTTTCACCTACTTAAAAGAGAAAGTCCCGGCGCTTACGCATCTATTTTTTAATGAAGATGAGGCACCTCAAGCCGCCCGCCGGGACGAGCAGGTACTAAAAAACATGCAGCAGAGCCGGGTAGAAACACATGTTTATAAAGATGCTCATTTCCACCGCTCCGATGAAGTGAAGAAAAAAGACGGCGGGTTTTATTCCGTCTACACTCCCTATTATCGTGCCTGGCGCCAGCTTGAAAAGGAACAGCCGTATGAATGCAGGCTCGACCGCATAATCAGCCAGCAGGCCCGTTTGGAGCTTCCGCAAAAGGCTGCTTATCAAAAGCTGTCTTCGTATTTGAACAATAACGAAAAGACGTGGGACCGTACTGCAGAGAGGGACGGACGAAAACGGCTGGAAACGTTTGTGGAGGAAATCGCCCCGGAGTATCATGAAACGAACAATGCTCTTTCCAGTGATGGAACGAGCCGGCTTTCTGCGTATTTAAAGACCGGCAGGCTGTCAGTGCGTACGATTTATCAGGCTCTGTTAGAGCAGCTTGAAGAAGGGAACCCGGGGGCCGAGGCTTTTGTAAGTGAACTCGCCTGGAGAGATTATTATAATATGATTCACGCCACGCGTCCTGAGCTGAAAAATAAAGAGCTGAAAGAGGCGTACCGAAACCTGCCGTGGGAGTACGATAAAAAGAGGCTTCAGACATGGAAGGATGGCCGTACCGGCTATCCGATTGTGGATGCCTGTATGCGGCAGTTAAATGAGATTGGATGGATGCACAATCGTGGAAGAATGATCGCTGCTTCCTTTTTAACTAAGGATTATTTGATCGACTGGAGAGAAGGGGAAAAGTATTTTGCTGAAAGGCTGATCGATTACGATCCTTCTTCGAATGCGGGCGGATGGCAGTGGGCTGCGTCCACTGGTACAGATGCCGTGCCGTATTTCCGCGTCTTTTCTCCAGTGAGGCAGAGTGAACGTTTTGATCCGCAGGGCGACTATATTCGTGAATATGTGCCGGAGCTGCATAAAGTGCCGAAAAAATTTATTCACACTCCGTGGAAAATGAATGCACAGGAACAAGAGGAATATGGCTGCATCCTCGGCCGGGACTGCCCAAAGCCCGATGTAGACCACGCGGTACAGCGAAAGAAAGCAATTGAGATGTTTAAAGGAGAGTAAGCCATGGACATTCGCCGTATGAAAAAATCAGAAATCGACCAGAGTCTGGATCTGGCCCAATATGCTTTTCAAATTCATTTAACAGAAGAACAGCGCCGGGAAAGGAGACGCACTATCGTTCCCCAGGATAACTGGGTGGCGGTCGAACGGGGGAAGGTGCTTTCTAAGGTAGCTATTTTTCCAACGGTGGTTTACCTTGGGGATGTAAAAATGCCGATGGGAGGAATTTCCGGTGTGGCAACGTGGCCGGAAAAGCGCCGGGGCAGCCTGGTGCGTTCATTATTGAAAGAAGCGCTGGTGGATTTGAGGGACCGGGGAGTCCCCATCTCTATGCTCTACCCGTTTTCGACTTCCTTTTACCGAAAATTCGGCTGGGAGGTATTCTGTGATACGAAGCATTGGACGGTAACGAAAAGCGAGCTTCCGGAAACCGGAGAGCCTGAAAAGGGCAGCATCCGCCGAATCTATCAGCAGGACTGGCAGATTCTCGACTATATCTATCAGAAATGGGCGAAACAGTATGCTGGCATGATTGCACGTTCTGAGCAGTGGTGGAAAAACCGGACGCTCCAGCGGAAAAAAGGAAATGCGGCTGTTTACACCGATGCGAATGGCTTTGACAGCGGGTATGTGCTGTATGAGGTAAAGGAGCAGCAGCTGACCGTCCATGAATTTGTAGCCTGGCATGAAGATGCACGCAGGGAATTGTGGCGGTTTCTGGCAAATCATGATTCCATGATTGAAACCGCTAAAATTTCTCCGGTTATTGATGATCCCAGCCGTTATATGCTGCCGGAGCCGAAAATTGAAGAAACGAGAAAAAGCTACTTCATGGCCCGTATTGTCGATGTGTATCCATTTTTGCACCAGTACCCGTTGAATCTGCCGGTCGAGGAGTCTTTAGTGCTGCATGTGGAGGATGACTTCTGCGATTGGAACAATACGAGCTGGCAGCTGTATAAATCGAAAGAGGGCCGGACGGAAATCAAAGAGGTTCTCTCAAACCGTACTGGTATTGAACTGTCCATTAACACATTGACCGCTCTTGCTATGGGGTATATTACCGTACGGGAGGCTGAGCGCACGTCGCTTGTGAAAGGAAATAAGCAGCAGCTGGAGCTGCTTGATCGTGTTCTCCCGGGATTCACTCCATTTATGTATGACTTTTTCTGATACAAAAAAGCAGGCCTTTTAATGATGAAGGCCTGCTTCTTTTTGCTGGATGCTGTTGGAGGTGCCGGCAAGCTCTGCTGATGAAACGGCCGGCCGCCTCGTAATGATCACGAGCATATAAGTCATGATAGTGAAAATGATGCTGATCGTCAGCGCGTGAATAAGCACCGATGTTAAATGAGGGGCCCCGAAAATGAGTGCGATCCCTGCACCTGCCTGAACGAGTATCAAGACGAATGTCATCACACTCATAGCGGCGAGAGAAGTATAGGCCTTGAATCGTTTTAGCGTCCAGATCATCAGAACGGCAACGACAATCATGAGGGCGACAGCGGCGCCGCGGTGAATCCACCCGGCCATCTCCGATCCGCCGGAGTGCTTGACGTAGGCTCCAGTATAGATGACGGCATAGGAATAGACGATAGTAGCGATCAGGTAACTGCGGTAGCCTTTCGTTACTTTTGGCTGCAGCGACGGCTTCTCGTTATCCTCAAATGCCAGTATCGTGAGCATGATAACGGTGGCAAGCGAGATGGCACTGATGCCGAAATGAAGCGCGAGCACGAGACTCGAGTTGCCCCAGATGACAGCGCCGGCTCCCATTAATCCCTGAAAGATAATAAACAATACAGCCATCAGCGCCATGAATTTTGTCTCCCGCAGATGGGAAAGCTTCACAGACGACCAGATAGCAAGAATAATAACAAAAAGGCCCATCAGTCCCGACCAGAGCCGGTGGCTGTATTCAATAATAGTGGCGACGGCAGGGTTGGAAGGTACTACTTCCCCGAAACAAAGCGGCCATGTGGCACCGCAGCCTTCGCCGGACCCTGTGTTAGTCACCAGAGCTCCCTGCAGCAGTACAATGAGCATGCCAATGGAAGTAATGACACCGAATGTGCGTAATCCCCAGTGCAAAATAAGTCACTCCTTCAATATAAATGCAATTAAAAATTTCACGTTTTTCTTACATAATTAATCGTAGATTTCCAGCCTAAAAAAGTCAATTTTTAATCCTGGTCCGCCCATGAACAAATATTGAAATGTGAAAAATGTGTGAAAGCAGGAATGGTAAAGAAAAAACGTTCACTGGATTGTTAATTCATACTTCTGCAAAAAGCTGCATGATTTAGTATAATATAACCGCTACCAGAGAAGAGGAGGAATATACGTGTCGCAATTAAAGGCCGAAGAACACAAGCGCACTAATCGTGCGCATACGTGGATCGTGATTCTGCTCAGCGTGATTATTAACGGGCTTGTAACGATTTTGATTTTTGTAGAAGGCG
This sequence comes from Marinococcus halotolerans DSM 16375, assembly GCF_000420725.1. Lineage (GTDB taxonomy): Bacteria > Bacillota > Bacilli > Bacillales > Marinococcaceae > Marinococcus > Marinococcus halotolerans. The sequence continues at coordinate 47,888 of NZ_ATVM01000003.1, forward strand.
GCGGACAGACATTTAACGGTTTCGATCTGACCATTCTGCCGATGATGAATGCAATATTTAACAGCTTCACGACCGTGTTTTTACTCGGGGCTCTATACTTTATTTTAAGAAAAAATATTAAGATGCACCGCCGGTTTATATACGGGGCATTCTCTACCACTGCTCTTTTTCTTGTCACGTATCTGGCGTACCACAGCCTTGCCTCGAGCACATCCTACGGCGGGGAAGGGGTCATGCAGTACGTGTATTATTTTATTCTGATCTCTCATATTATTTTGGCAGCATTGATTGTGCCGCTCTCAATCTATACTTTTTTAAAGGGCTTTACGTATCAGGTGCAGAAGCACCGTAAAATTGCACGATGGACGATGCCGCTATGGCTGTATGTAAGTATTACCGGCGTAGTGGTGTATTTTATGATTGCCCCTTATTACTAAGAAAAAGGAAAGCCGCCGCGGCTTTCCTTTTTTATACTCTGAAATTTAATTTGATGAGCCCTGCTTCCCTTGCAGAAGTAAAAGCAATAACTGCGAGCGGACCGACGATAAAGCCTACCACTCCAAGAAGGGTAAGCCCGAGATACAGGCTGATTAATGTGGCAAGAGGGGAAAGTCCGATATGGTGTCCCATTACTTTTGGTTCGACAGTACGGCGAATAATGAGCAGAACAACACCAAGCGCCAGCAGCTGTGTTCCAAGAACAAGGTCGCCGCTGATATACATATAGATAGACCACGGGGCAAGGATGGCGATCGAGCCGATAATGGGAATGAAATCCACAGCCCATATAATGAGACTCATCACAATCGCGACTTCCGGGGTGAAAATCATTAACCCGATAAACGTAACGGCCAGTATAATTAAGCTGACCAGAAACTGGGCTTTGAAAAAGCCGAGAATGACTTCAGCGAGCCGGCTGGTCATGAATTGAAATTTCTCAGTAGTTTCAGGCTTTAAAAAAGAATAGAATTTATCCGTCAGTCTTGGGAGGTCAATCATAAACAAATACAGAGCGATCAAATACACTAAAAACATAATTAAATAGCCGGGAATAGAAGCAATGACTGCCGTCGCCTGGTTCAGCAGATCGTCGTTTGCGATATTTTCCTGGAGGCCGGTGAGCATCTCAGCAATCCGGTTATTGATCTGATCAATAGTGTCCTGCGGAAGGTTCCACTGTTCGTAGCGATTGTTCAGCCCGGTTTGAATGTTTTCTACAGTTTCCACAAGATTGCTGATATATGTAGGTAGGTTTTTGGAAAAAGCCACCAACTGCGTGATCACCTGCGTAATCAACAAATAACCGAGTAGAATTAACAGTAAAAGAAAAGCCGAGAAAACGATCATGACTGAAAACGGCCGTTTGATCTTAAGAGAACGCATAGCGAGGCGCACAGCCGGAGAAAGAGCCAGGGCCGTCAGCCATGCAAGAATAATCGGGCCTGAAACAGGAAGAATAAAGTAAAGAGCGACAAGGGCAAGAACGATGCCGATAAATCGGAAAATATTTTTTTTTGTCAGCAGGGCGGTCACAGGGAAACTCCTTTCATCAAAATGAAGCAGTATGTACGTACTTTATCATTATAATGTATTTAGACAGATAGTAGTACTAAATTAATGGATGCTGAATCAGGAGCGGGAAGCCTGTTTTAAATAAAAGGTGCCGTCTGCTTTTGCGATGAGCCGGTTTTCTTCATCATAAACTGCGGCTTCAGCGTAAGAGATGCGGCGGCCGACGGTAACCGGGGACGCTTTACAGGTGAGCTGCCTGCCGGTGCCCGCGGAGATGAATTGTACGTGAATATCAATCGTTAAAATATCGCCGGGTACAGGAGACAGCTCCGAAAGAAGCACCCCCATGGAATTATCCATGATCGTCGTCAGGACGCCGCCGTGGACGATGCCGTGCGTATTATGCAGGCCGGAATGAACGGGAACCTGGGCGCAGAGCGTTTCTTCATCCTCCCAGTAGGTAGAAGTGTGCATTAAATGCTCCACGCCGCTTCTGGCCTCCGAAGTGTCCCAGTCGTAAAGCAGCTTGAGGTAATGCTTAGTCAGCTCTTTGGCTTCGGGGGAGCCATCAGCCATAATATTTTCAAGCATCTCCTGTTCTGTCAGCTGGGGTGAATGTTTTTCGGTCATGTTTGTCATCCTCTCCGTAGTACGCTTCTGTTTATATTGTAGCAATAAGACAAAAAGCGAACAAATATGACGATTCGTTCTTCATAGAATAAGGCAATCCGTGATAAGATGAAAGCGGAGGTGAATGTATGTCTGTAATAGAAGCATCGACGTCTGTAGATATCCTCGAGCAATCGGAACAGTTAGGACACATGGTTGTAGAGTCTGATATATATATTGAATACCGGGAAGCCAAAAAAGCGATGAAGGAAGATCCCGAAGCCCAGGAAAAAATTAATAATTTTTTAAGCTGGAAGGATCAGTACGAAGAAGTGCAGCGCTTCGGAGCATATCACCCGGACTATAAGACAACCGCTAAGCAGGTGAGAGTCGTAAAACGGGAAATGGATATGCATGAGACAGTCATCCGCTACCGTCAGGCAGAAAAAGCGCTTGATAATTTACTTACAGAAATATCCACGCTAATAGCAGAGTCTGTTTCATCTTCCATCAAAGTGCCGACGGGCAATCCGTTTTATGATAACCAGTCGTGCGGCTGTTCGACCGGGGGAAGCTGCGGCTGCTCCTGATAAACATAAAACCTCCTCTTTTAGGGTATATCTCCTTTAAAGAGGAGGTTTTTGCTATGTTTAAAGGTGTGTTTGAAGCCCAGACTGTAGTGGCTGCATCCAGAGAAGAAGTCTGGAATTACTTCCAGGACCCGGTGCAGCTTGAAGAAATGACGCAGTTTCCCGAAGTCGAGGTAGAATCTTCCGGCAAAACAGAAGCGGGGGCGGAGATCCGGCTGTACCTTTATTTTGGAATATGGAAAACGGTATGGGACTCGGTTATTACTTACATGGATGCGCCGAACGCGTTTCAGGATGAAGGAAAAAAACTGCCTTTTCCATTTACGGGATGGAAGCATACTCATACTTTCCAGGAGCTCGGGCCGCTCACGGGAGTTCATGATTATATCGAATTTGAGTCGGTGGTGCCGGCCTGGATGGTGAAGTGCTTTTTAAGCGGGATGTTTAAAAGCCGCAAAGCCTTTGTCATAAAACAATTCAATAAGAAAAATAAAGGAAGTTCCGCTTTTTAATCGAAAAGCGGAACTTCCTTTAGTCAGATTGAAATTCGCGGTGGACCATGACTAGAATAGCGCGCCGTGTAATGAGGCCGACGAAAGCACCTTCATCATCTTCAATACACACAAATGGATGGTTAATGGAGAGCGTCAATGCCTTTCCAAAGTTATCATCCACGTTCATTTTTGGAACTTTCTCCGACATGACCGATTCCACGGTATGCTCGTGAAGCTTGTCCATTTCGATTCGCTCTGTGCCAAGAATCGTATCAAGTACCTGGGCTTTGCTGATCTGGCCCTGTACGCGGTAATGCGTATCTAACACCGGGACCGCAGTGTAGCCGGATTTAATTAATATCAAAAGCGCATGATCGAGGGGATTGGCTGCCTGCACATGGGCTACTTTTTCGTGGCCGATAATCAGTTCAGCTATTTCCTGATTCATAATATTTGTGTTTTTTAACTCATGAAGCACTGTCATCACATACTTTCATTGATTTCTCCTAGAGCAAAAGAACGATAACTACAACAGAGAGATATAAAGACATGTTGAATAATAAAAGGATTTCAAGTTTTCGTCAAGTTCCAAAAAACGTAATTAACGGTGATCTGGGCGATTTTAGGCAGACCAAAGACAGCTGTTGATTCAAATCGACTCAACAGCTGTCTTTTGGAAGAAAATGGGGTCAGCCTTTTCGCATATTGAAGGCTGCGTTCAGCTGGCCACGCAGCATTCTCTCCCGCAGCTCTTTGTTTTTCATTTTCTTTTGTTCCATGCGGCGGATTTCAAACGTCTGCATGCCGTCTTCCATTTTTTCTGCAATATCGAGGAGCCGCTCTACGTCCAGAAAAGAATATTTCCTGGTGCCGCCGGAGGTGCGGTCAGGGTAAATCAGTTTACGCTCTTCATAGTAACGAATTTTTCTTTCGGAAAGTCCGGTTAATTCGCTCATAACTCCAATCGTAATTACTTTTTTATCTTTGTATGACGACATAGTTTGCTCCCCTTTTCATCTCTTTTGTAAGCTAATATACCATAATAACTTTTTGATGTATGGTTATTTGTTAGATTACCTTACATAAACGAGAGTGAATTTATAAAATTAATGCTTGAACCCTTGAGAAGAAGGGAAAGAATAAACAAGTGACTATAGCTTATCAATTGAAAGTAATTGCCATAGATTACGAGGATACATCGGACCACGGGTTCTTTTACATAAGAATCGGGTCAAACGGGCTTTAACCACTTATATTACTGATTGTTGACAAATAAAACATGTGATAATCTATTAATTGTGAAATTTTTGAACAATTCACCTCTTAATAACCATGCAGGCAATATACACGAATGATATTCATACAAAGACTGGAAATAATGACAGGAGTGACTGGAAAATGAAAGTAGCTAAATTTGGCGGAAGTTCTCTGGCAAGTGCGGAGCAGATTAAAAAAGTGGCAGACATTGTAGCGACAGATGAAGACCGCAGGGTGGTAGTAGTCTCTGCCCCGGGCAAACGAAACAGTGAAGATACAAAAGTGACAGATCTGTTAATCTCCCTTGCAGAAGCCTGCCTGGAGAATTCCGGGGTGGAAGAGGCCAAAAACAGAGTGCTGGAACGTTTCCGGAGTATTACAGCCGAACTGAATTTATCAGACGACATTATTGCGACCATTGAAAGCGATATTGAAGCCCGGATTCAGTTCACCAAAAGTAACGAAGGACGTTTTGTTGATCAAATGAAAGCCGGCGGTGAAGATAATAACGCGAAGGTAGTGGCAAGGTATCTTCAAAGTATCGGCACCGTTGCCGAGTATGTTAACCCCAATGATGCCGGTCTGTTTGTAAGCGACACTCCTGGGAATGCCCAGGTGCTAAACGAGTCCTATGACCACATTTACAAGCTGCGCGAGCGCGACGGAGTGGTAGTATTCCCGGGCTTCTTCGGCTATTCAAAAGAAGGCGACCTCGTTACCTTCTCCAGGGGAGGTTCAGATATTACCGGCTCTATTCTGGCTGCTGGAGTACAGGCTGACCTTTATGAAAACTTCACAGATGTGGACTCGGTATTTGCGGCCAACCCGACGGTGGTGGACAGCCCGTGTGCGATTAAGCGGATGACTTATCGTGAGATGCGGGAGCTTTCCTACGCTGGATTTGCTGTTTTCCACGATGAAGCACTCATACCGGCTTTTCGCAAAAAGATTCCAGTATGTGTGAAAAATACGAATAATCCGCAGGGAAGCGGCACGATGATCATTTCTGAACGGGAATATTCATTGAACCCAATTATCGGTATTGCGGCAGATAAAGGTTTTGAAACTATCTATGTGCGCAAATACTTAATGAACCGGGAAGTAGGTTTTGGCCGCCGTCTGCTTGCGATTATTGAAGACGAAGGGGTTTCGTACGAGCATATGCCATCAGGAATCGATGACACTTCCATCATTATCGAGGAAGGGCAGATGTCCAAGGAAAAAGAAGAGCGTATCATCGAACGGATAATGAACGAGCTTGATGCAGATGATGCCTACATTGAAAAAGGCTACGCGATGATTATGCTCGTAGGCGAAGGCATGCATGAAACAGTGGGTGTAGCTGCCCGCGCGACTCGTGCTTTCTCTGAAAAAGGCATCAATATTGAAATGATCAACCAGGGCTCATCTGAGGTGTCGCTCAGTTTCGGGATTGCTGAAGAACACGTGGATGAAGCCATCCGTGGTTTATATGAAGAATTTTTCAGCACAAAAGAAGTGCTGCAGTAAAGATAAAGAGGGCGGCCCCGGGGCTGCCCTCTTTTGTACATAAAAAAGCTAATCCTTTTGTTTGTCTTTTAGAAGCTGTTTAATATCGCTCAGCTCGCTCTCCATATGATCAAGCTGCTTCTGCAGCTTATCTTCGCTTTCTTCTGCTTCTGCTTTTTCAACGTTACTGACAATGACACCGACAAACAGGTTGAACACCACAAACGTTCCGACGAGCACAAAGGAGACAAAATAAATCCAGCTTAATGGATTGGTTTCTGCGATCGGCCGCATGACGGCGCTTGCCCACGACTCGAGGGTTACGACCTGAAACAGCGTCAGTAGGGACTGGAAGATGTCCCCGAAATATTCAGGGGCCGTGTCGCGGTAAAGCATGGTGCCGATTACTGCATACACGTAAAAAATAATGCTCATCAGAATCATAATGTTTCCTAGCGAAGGGATGGTGCGGAGCAGGGCATCCACGAGCCGCCGCAGAGAAGGAACAACGGTAATAGCCCGGAGAACCCGGAGAACCCTGAGGATCCGCAGCACGGTAATAAAAGCTGAGCCGGCGAAGATGTGCCCGGCTGCTACAATGAAGAAATCAAACCAGTTCCAGGGAGACTTAAAAAAATGATAGAAGGGGAAAACACCTAAAAACCGGATGATAACCTCGATGGTAAACAGCCAGAGAAGTATGTAATTTAACACAGAAAACGTATTTTCATAGCGGCTGTACAAGGCTTCAGAGGTTTCAAGTCCTACGAGCAGGGCGTTAAATAAAATCAGTGTCGTTACCACAGCAGTGAAGGCAGGTTGATCCAAAATGACAGCTAAACGCTGCCGAAAACGGGTAAAGGTAGATATCTCGCTCATAGGTGTACTCCTTTAAAAAGATGTGAACCGTTTTGATTGTACAAAAAATAACAGGTAAAGAAAAGAAATAGCTTTGTAAGGAGGAATTATATGAAACCGGATGTGATGATTATCGGTGCCGGCCTCGCCGGCTGGAGTGCGAATCGGGAGCTTGAAAAGCACGGTCTGCGCACTACGGTCGTAGAAAAAAGCAGAGGGCTTGGCGGCAGAATGGCTACAAGAAGATTGAACGACGGGCGTGCAGACCACGGGGCCCAGTTTTTCACTGCCAGGAGTCAATCGATGAAAGAGACAGTAAAAGAATGGGAAGCGGCGGGATACATACGCAATTGGAGCAATGGGTTTATTCAGCTCGAAAAGCTTGAGCAAAAGCAGCATTTTCAGGGAGACGGCCACCCGAGATACGTTGGGCGTACCGGTATGGCCCCGCTGATGAAGAATTTATGGAAGGGAAAAACGATAGAAAAAGAAACAAAAATTACGACAGTTGTGCCCGGAGAAGAAGGCTGGCTGCTTCATGCAGATACTAATCAAATGGAAGCGCGTGCGGTACTTTTAACTTCCCCGGTGCCACAGTCTCTCGAAATGCTGCAGGAGGTTCCCGGGGAGCGCAGGTGGGAAAAGGATCTTTCCTCCGTCCGCTACGACCCGTGCTTATCTGTAATGATCGAATATGAAGGAGAAAGTCCTCTCGTGGAGCCAGGAGGCATCCAGACCAAAGATCCGAGAATTCAGTTTGTCGGTTGTAATTATCAGAAAGGCATTTCCGATTCCTGCGTTCTTACCGTACACGCAGAAGGTGAATGGTCAAGGGAGCACTGGGACGACAGCGGTGAAATTTTTACCGAAGAACTGTGCCGGATTGCCGGGCCGCTCTTTGACCACAAAAAAATAATAAAGCTTCACCCAAAGCGCTGGCGCTACGCGAAGCCGGTACATATGTACCCGGACCGCTCGCGAAGCTATGACTCGCCGTACCCTCTTGCATTTGCAGGGGATGCGTTTGGAGAAGGAAAAGTAGAAGGTGCCATTTTGAGCGGAAAAGATGCGGCAGGTAAAATTATTTCACTGCTTCAATAAAAAAGCAGGAGCCGGGAGCCGGTTCCTGCTTTTTTGTTACTAATCACCAATGGAGCCGGAGCGCTTCGAAGCTTCTTTCATGGCTTCTAAAAAATGCTTCTGGACTCTGTGTTTTTCAAGATGGGTGAAAGCTGCTTCAGTTACTCCATTTGGACTTAATACTTCCTGATACAATTCATGCGGCTTTTTATCAGAATCAAGGTAGCGAAAAGCCGCGCCTTCCATAGTGTGAGCGATAATATTTTTTGCTTCCTCCGGCTTAAAACCGGCTTCAGCCGCCATTTCCTCCATCGCTTCCAGGAAATAATAAAAATAGGCAGGGCCGCTTCCGGCAATCGCGGTGAAACCGTCGATGTCCTGCTCGGAAATCGTGTGCACGCTCCCGACCACCTGGAACAGTGATTCCGCGAGATCAAGGTCCTCATCAGTGGCATAGGTGCCTGCACATATAGCCGTTGTCGAGGCACCGACGTGGGCGGAAGTGTTTGGCATCGAACGCACCACCGGCACCTCCTGTTCGACGAAGGATTCAAGATCGCTTAAAGAAATACCGGCGAGGACGCTGATTAAGAGCTTATCTTTAGTCAGTTCGCCGGCAAATGACCGGACAACTGCTTCGGCGTCTTTTGGTTTGACGGCGAGAACAACAATGTCAGCTGCCTTAACAGCTTCTTTGTTATCGGTTTTTACGTGGATACCGTACTGCTCCTTCAGGCGTTCTTGCTTATCCGCAGACGATTTTACCGTCCCGAGAATGTTTGCCGGTTTGACCAGCTCGTGGCGCAGCAGTCCTGAAAATATAGCTTCTGCCATCGAGCCGGAACCGATAAATGCAATGGTTTTCTGCTGTAGGTTTGTTTTTGTCATCATTTGATCTGCCCATCTCCGTGAATTAAATATTTGTAGGAAGTGATCGCTTTTAATCCCATTGGCCCGCGGGCATGCAGCTTCTGGGTGCTCACTCCGATTTCTGCACCAAAGCCGAATTCGAATCCATCGGTAAAGCGGGTAGAGGCATTGTGATAAAGGGCCGCTGCATCGATTTGCTGGAAAAACTTCCGTTTATTTTCCGCAGATTCTGTAACAATGGCCTCAGAGTGATACGTGGTGAACGTATTGATATGCTCGATAGCTTCTTCTGTGTCCTGTACAGTTTTCATCGAAACAATCATATCCAGGTATTCGGTATTCCAATCCTCGTCGGCTGCAGGCTCGACATCGCTATGCAGCTTTTGCACCGGAGCGTCCCCGCGGATAGTAACTCCGTGGGCAAGCAGGGCATGCACCAGGGATTCGCCGTGGTCCTCAAGCCAGGAATGATGCACAAGGATGGTTTCAGCTGCATTGCAGACAGAAGGGCGCTGTGTTTTGGCATTGACGGCAATCTGCACCGCTTTATCAGCCACAGCAGTTTCGTCAATAAAAATGTGGCAGTTGCCGACACCGGTTTCAAGCACAGGAACGGTGGACTGATTCACTACGGTTTTAATTAAATTGGCGCCGCCGCGTGGTATTAATACATCCAGGAAATCATTCATCTGAAACATTGTCGTGGCAGCTTCCCTTGAAGTATCGGATGCGAGCTGCACCGCTTCTTTCGGAAGGGAAGTTTTTTCCAAAGCTTCCCATATGGCGTCCATGACTGCCTGATTCGATTGAAAAGCGGAAGAACTGCCGCGTAAAAGCACGCCGTTGCCGGTTTTTAAAGCAAGAGCAGCCGCGTCAGCTGTCACATTCGGCCGTGCTTCGTAAATCATGCCGATCACACCGAGCGGAACCCGGACGCTTTCCATTTTCAGGCCGTTCGGACGGGTCCAGGACTCGATCGTCTCGCCGATAGGATCTTCAAGAGACGCGATCTGCCGGCAGCCGTCAGCCATGCCTGCGATACGCCCGGAGTCAAGCGTTAGGCGGTCAAGAAGAGCAGAGGATAATCCATTTTTCCTGCCTGCTTCAAGATCTTTGGCGTTTGCTTCAAGAATAAAAGCTTCCCGCGTTTCAAGTTCGTCGGCGATGAGCGAAAGCGCCTTGTTTTTTTCTTCGGTGGAAGCGGCAGCGACACGTTTAGCCGCTTTTTTCGCTGCTTCTCCCTGCAGCCGCATCTGGGTGCTGATTTGTGTTTGTTCCATGTTTATCTCTCCCTTACAGTAGTAATCCAGTTGTCCCGGTGGATGACTTCTGGTTTTGACGTTAATGTAAACGAGGCAGCTTCAGCCGAGGATTTTCCTTTAACGGCGTGCAGCTCCTTGGCACTCATGTTCACCTGCCCCCGTCCGAGCAGCTGGTCTTTCTGGTCATACACATCGACAACATTTCCAGCGGAAAAGTGGCCCTGCACATCGACGATGCCCGCAGGAAGGAGGCTTTTCCCGGAACGGAGCAGTGCTTTTGCCGCTCCTTCATCAACTACTACAGCGCCGGCAGTAACGGAGTGGAGGCCGATCCACTGTTTTTTATTGTTCACTACATCGCCGCCGGGGACCCCTATATACGTGCCATCCCCTTTGCCGCTCAGGACGTCTTCGAGGCGGTGTCCGATGCCGAGCCTGCCGACAAATACCCGGGTGCCGAGGCGGATGGCTGTGCCGGCTGCTTTTAGCTTAGAGCGCATACCGCCGGTGCCAACAGAGGAGCTTGTTTCTCCGGCCTGCTCCATCAGGTCGCTCGTGATGGACGGGATAAAATGATATTTTTTGGCTTCCGGGTCTTCGTTTGGGTTCTTGTCGTAAATACCGTTGATATCTGTTAATATCAGCAGTGTATCTGCATGTACAAGGCCGGCTACAAGGGCCGACAGCATGTCATTATCCCCGAACGTAAGTTCATCGACAGCGATGGAGTCGTTTTCGTTAATAATGGGAAGCACCTGGCGGTGAAGGAGCTCGGTAATAGTGGAATGGGCGTTCTGGTACTGGCTGTGATTGGCGAAATTTTCCCGGGTTAAAAGCAGCTGGCCGCAGGCAATATTCACTCTGCTGAATTCTTCATTATACGCCTGCATCAGCTGGCTCTGTCCGACAGCGGCGGCTGCCTGTTTGCCGGCAGTCGTAACCGGCCGGGACGGATAGCCAAGATCGTAGAAGCCGGCAGCTACTGCTCCGGAGCTGATCAAAATAACTTCATTTCCTGTCTGCCGCAGCCGGATGATTTCATCTGCGTACTGCTTCAGCTTTTCCCTGCTTAAGCTCCCCTGCTGGTTCGTTAAAGAGCTGCTCCCGATTTTCACAACGACCCGTTCTTTTTTCATTGGAACCACCTGTCTTATTCGTTCTGAATGCATATAAAAAACCCCTTCGCCTGTAAAAGGACGAAAGAGTTATCCGCGGTACCACCTTTAGTTGAAAAGACTGCGTCTTTTCCGCTCATGTCCATTAACGCAGGACCGCGTCCTAAAGGAAGCTCACGGACAGGTTCAGGCAAAGCAGATTCCGGCATAGCTTTCAGCTCATGGCTATGCTCTCTGTCGGTGCTTTGTCCTACTATTTCCGTTTCACAGCTTTTATACTATTCAGCTTATTTGTGATTACTATTATGTGAAGTGCCGGGTAGTTTGTCAAGTTTTAATACGTCTGGGAGGAAGATTAGTTGAAAACAATTATACTAACAGGAGCAAGCAGCGGTATTGGCAGAAAAACAGCAGAGATGCTTGTGCAAAACGGAGAGAAAGTAATAGGTATAGGAAGAAACACGAAGAAGCTGGAGGCAGCTGCAGCGGAATGGAAAAACCAGCCCGGGGAATTTGCGGCCTGGACGATGGACGTGAGAGAAACAGGAAATGCAGCAGAAGAAATGAAAAAAATCATTGATATGCACGGAAACCCGGATGTACTCATCAACAATGCCGGTACAGGGAAGTTTAATGAACTGGAGCAGCTGAGTATAGAGGACTGGGAGCAGATGATAGATACAAATGTAAAAGGAAACATCGCCATTACGCAGGCGCTGCTTCCTGAATTAAAACAGAGGGGAGGCCATATCATTTTCATAGGATCAACTGCAGGCATTATCGGTACGCCCAAAGCGACGGTTTACGCCGCGAGCAAGCGTGCTGTGCTTGGGTTCGCCGAAGCGCTGCGCCTGGAAACAGCCGGGACCGGGATTTGGATTTCGGTATTAAATACCGGACCGGTAAAAACGGAGTTTCATGACCGTGCGGATCCGACTGGTAGGTATAAGCGTTCGGTTGAGCAGATAGCCCTGTCACCCGAAAAAGTGGCCGCCGAGCTGGTGAAGCTGCTCGAGCAGCCAAAGCGTACGGTTTTTATGCCGCGTTGGATGAAAGTCCTTAGTACGTTATACCAGCTGTGGCCGGCTGCGGTGGAAAAAATTGGCCGCAGGCAGTTTCACCGCAAATGATTACTGCTGTCGTTCGAGAGCGGCAAACGACTGGCCGCTGATCGATTCAAATACATGAATGCCGCTCATAGTAACGGCCATCGTACTGGCGCCCGGAAAAATGGAATCTCCGCAGAACCAAACATTTTCAAGCGGGGACCGGTGGGACAATGGATGAAAAAACGTGTGTTTTCTCGTCTGCGGGAACCCGCCGACCATGCCGCGGGGCCGTTTAATGTATCGCTCCCAGGCGTGCGGAGCGCCGGGGAGGACCCGCTCCGGCTGCACTGGCAGGCCGGCTTCCTGAATTTTTTCTGTAAGCGCCCTGGTGGCGGCTGACTTTCTGTCTTCATATAACGACAGATCCTCCCAGTATTCGGGCGGTGTGTGTGTGGAAACAGTAAACGTACGCTCACCTTCGGGAGCCCGGGTGCGGTCATCAGGTGCTGATAATGAATAAAACAAATGGCTCGAAATACCGGGAAGCTTCTGGTCCCAGAGCAGCTGGTGAAATAACGCTGCGGGCGGTTCGGACGGCTCGCAGACTCCGTACATGGAAAAAGTACTCCAGATCGGTGTTTCGGATTTTGTATGCCAGCGCCGGGTAAACTGTTTTCGCTCTTTGGGGTGAAACAGCGGGAGTGCGGACTGAACAGGGATGTTTAATACCAGATGGTCGGCGTGTGTCTTTCGGTCCCGGTGGTCAATAGCCGTCCATGTGCCGTTATCGTTTTTTTCTACAGCCTGAATGCGTCGGCGTTTTTGCATAGACGCCCCGTGACGTTCTCCGGCTTTTTTTAATTGTTCGGCCATGCGGTATAATCCGCCGTATACATAGGAAGCGCCCTGATGGTATAAATCGAGGGCGTACAATCCAAGCAGGGCAGGAGCGTGGCGGCTGCTTGTCTGCAGGCTGTCCAGGAGCTGCCCGTCAATATACTGGTGCACCTCGGTGTCCTGAAGACGGAAGTGCCGCAGCACATCTTCGGTAGAGGCAGCAAGCCAGCGGACAGCGCCAAGGATACCGGGCCTGAGCGCCCGCACAGAACGAATGAAATCGGCGGGCTTTTGCATTGGAAGGACCGGAAGATGGTGGATTAATTTACGCATCTCTTCCCCGACCTGGAAAATGTAGCGGTACAGCGAGCGGATACCGGCTGCAGAGGAAGGAAACAACCGGCAGAGAGTATCGATATGTTTTTCCCGCGAAGAGTATAGCGGCAGAGTAAATGAAGGAGCGTGCACCTGCATAATGGTCTCAAGGCTCTCGTGTTTTGGGAGCGGTTCGCCGAGTTGGTTGAAAACCCGGTAATGAATCCCGTCCGGCTGCTGCAGGCCGAGGCCGAGAGTGGCGCCGACAGGGAACAAATACGGCTTGTGCGTAAACTTGCCGGCACATCCGCCCCATTCATTGGAGGCTTCAAATAAAGTGACGTCATAGTGGTGGCGGGCGAGCAGGGCGGCCGTGGTAAGACCGCCGAAGCCTCCGCCGATAACAATTACAGATGGTTGATTCATCTTACTCCTCCTGGACAGCATTGCCCTTTTTTCTTCTGACATGCTAGACTTAACGAAAATCATGCGAAAGGATGTGCTTTCATGCATCAGCCGAGAATTGGCGTAGCTGTTTGGATTAAGTCTGTCAAACAGGCGAGACAGCTGAGAAAGTACGGATTAGTGCATTACGTTTCAAAACAAATGAAATACGCGGTAATATATGTGGACCAGGAAAATGTGGATACGGCTATGAGCCAAATCGGGAATCTCGGTTTTGTGGAAAGGGTGGAACGGTCGGAAAAACCATTTATTCCGCTAGAATACCACAAGGTCGAAAAAGAAAGCCAACCGGAGGATGACAGCATTGGAATATAAATAAAACTCCTTTTATTGTCCAGGGGGAAACGCTGTTTTATAATAAGGGAGGCAGAAAGAAGGGACCTCTCTTATGGTAAGATGGAGAAAAAACTTATATATATTAATGGCAGCCCAATTTTTTGTAATGGCAGCCATGACGATGATCGTTCCATTCCTGCCGCTTTATCTGCAGGAGCTTGGAGTGACAGATCCTGGGCAGATAAGTATCTGGTCAGGCGTTATTTTTGGCGTCAATTTTTTAACGGCTTTTTTATTTGCCCCGCTCTGGGGTAAAATTGCGGATAGACAGGGCCGTAAGCTGATGGTGCTCCGGTCTGGATTTGGAATGGCGATAGTAATGGTACTGATGGGATTTGCCACCGGTCCATGGAGTTTGTTTTTCCTGAGAATGTTAAACGGGACCATCAGCGGCTTTATTCCTGCTTCGATTGCGCTCGTGTCCACGAACACACCGAAGGAGTACGCGGGGCGTGCGCTCGGTATGCTGCAGTCGGGCACCGTGGCAGGAACGATCTGCGGGCCGCTGATTGGCGGTCTTTTAGCAGACGCTTTCGGCTTCCGGGCAATATTTAATATTACCGGACTCGGCATCGCCGTGGCAGCGGTTGCCGTTTTGTTTTTAGTGAAGGAAGATTTCGAGAAGCCGGAGCAGGCGGAGAAAACGAAAACGAGTGATGATTTCAAAAGGATTGCAGGCGTGCAGCCTATGATCCCTCTGTATACCGTTATTTTTCTTGTGCAGTTCGCGCTGATCGGAGTTAATCCGCTCATTTCCGTGTTTGTTGGTGAACTGAGCGGCAGAGAAGAAAATGCTTTTTACGCGGGTCTGGCGGTGGCCTCCCTGGGGGTGGCGAACATGCTTGCTTCGCCTAAGCTTGGGAAACTTAGTGATACAAAAGGGGCGCAGTATGTGCTGTTTGGTTCATTAATCGGTGCGGTGCTCCTTTCCATACCGCAGGCGTTTGTAACAAATCTTTGGCAGCTGATTGTTGCACGTTTTTTTGTTGGCCTGTGTCTTGGCGGCCTTCTGCCGGCGGCTAACACGTTAATCCGCCAGCTGTCCCCCAAGGGAATGGAAAGCAGGGCATACGGATTTTCCAATAGCTTTTTGTTTCTCGGAAACATGCTTGGGCCGGCCGCCGGAGGCCTGATCAGCGCCGCTCTTGGTATGCGCGGTTTGTTTTTAATCAGTGCAGCCATATTGGGGGCTGCTGTATTTGTGATGTATACAAAGGTGATTCCGAAGCTGGCGCAGCGCACAGAATCATAGAGTGAGGCGAAACGTATGAGAGTGATAGCAGGAGAGCTTAAAGGGCGGAGGCTGAAAGCTGTGCCAGGGCAGGGCACACGGCCAACGTCTGATAAAGTGAAAGAGGCATTGTTTCATAAGCTGGGCCCCTTTTTTTCTGAGCAGGAAACGGTTCTTGATTTGTTTGCCGGCACCGGGAATCTCGGAATTGAAGCGCTCAGCAGAGGCTGCAGTTCAGCTGTTTTTGTCGACAAAGCCCAGAGCGCGGTCAGGACCGTCCGGGCCAATATTGACGCTCTTGCACTGGGCGCCCGGGCGGAGGTTTACCGTTCGGAAGCGTCTAAAGCACTGGATCGTCTTGAGGCCCGGGGGCGGCAGTTTGATTTGATTTTTTTTGATCCTCCTTACGCAGAAGAAAAAGCAGGGCAGCTAGTGGAGAAAGTACTGGACTGCTCTATGTTAAAAGAAGATGGAATGCTTGTATGGGAGCATGCCGCAGCAAAATCGGCAGCGTTTGACGAACGTCTGTCTGTATTTGCAGAAAAAAATTACGGTGATACCACACTTACAATATTGCAGCTGACGGGAGGCGCTAAAAATGGCGAGTAAAGCAATTTATCCGGGGAGCTTTGATCCGGTTACTAACGGCCATCTGGATATAATCGAACGGGCGTATAATGTATTTGACCATGTAGTGGTGGCAGTGCTGCATAACCGGAAAAAAGAACCGTTCTTTTCTATTGACCAGCGGGTGAAGTTGATAGAGGAATCAGTCAAGCATATGCCCGGGGTGGAAGTGGATGCTTTTCACGGGCTTTTAGTGGATTATGTAAAAGAAATAGAAGCTGATACAATCGTAAGAGGCCTCCGGGCGGTGTCTGATTTTGAATATGAAATGCAGGCAGCATCAATAAACAGAAAACTCGAACCCGGTGTAGAGACATTTTTTATGATGACAAATCATCAGTATTCTTATCTGAGCTCGAGTATTGTAAAAGAAGTAGCGGAATACGGAGCGGATGTATCCGGGCTTGTGCCTGCGCACGTGGAAGATGCGCTTAGAAAGCAGTTTGAGAAGAAAAATCGGGGGTAAAAGTGCGATTCATTGCAAATCCCCTTCAATCCTTCGTATGATGAATAATAATTGTTTATAAAGGATGAAGATCATGTATCGCACCCGAAGCAGGAAAATGCGGCGGATTATTACTGCAGCTGTCATAGCAGCTGTGGTGCTTATATTAACCCAGGTGCCTCTTCCGTACTATTATATACAGCCGGGATCAGCAGCCAGTTTGTCTTCGGTGGTGGAGGTAGAGCAGGGGACGGAGGAATCCGGCGAAATGTATTTAACGACTGTTTTTCAACAGGGTGCTACGCCGGCACTTGCTTTATGGTCCGTATTTTCTCCGTACCGCGAGCTTTCTCCAAAGAACTCCTACCAATTTGAAGATGAAAGTGAAGAAGAGTTTTTTGAACGCCAGCGCCAGGTAATGAAGAGCTCCCAGGAGTCTGCAGAAATAGCAGCGTATGAAGCGGCCGGTAAAAATGTCAATGTAGAGTACCGCGGAGTAAGAGCTTCGGACTTTATTGACGGCATGGACGCGGCAGAAAAGCTCGAGGAGGGCGATCTGATCCAGGCGGTCAACGGCACAGATATCCAGACGCTTGAAGAATTAAACAGTGAGATTGCAAATATCGAAACCGGCGAAGAAGCTACTATTACCTTCCGGCGGAATAAGGAGCAGATGGAAGCGGAAGTTGCTGTAGAATCATTTCCGGCTTCGACCGGAGAGTCGGAAAACTCCGGTCTTGGAATATTGTATCCCTATACGGAAAGAACTGTTTCTCTTGAGCCGGAGGTGACGATCGACGCTGGGTCTATCGGAGGCCCTTCCGCGGGTTTAATGTTTGCGCTTGAAGTATACAATCAGCTCACAAAAGAAGATCTTACAGATGGAGAGAAAATAGCCGGCACCGGCACCATTGATGAGCAGGGCGGGGTTGGCCCGATTGGCGGAATAGATAAAAAAGTTGTTGCGGCGGATAATGAAAATATAGATGTCTTTTTTGCGCCGGCTTCAGACATGGCTCCGCCGTCCAATTACGAAATTGCGAAGCAAACGGCGGAAAACATCGGCACTGATATGGAAATCGTGCCAGTAGAATCGCTTGATGAAGCTTTGAACTATCTGAAAAACGATCTAAAAGTAGCTGAAAGCAAATCCTAAAAAAGCAGGAGAGGCGGAAGGTCATAATCCTTCCGCCATTCTTTTTGTCTTTCAGCAGGCGGAAGTAAAAGCGCATAAGCATTATCAGCCCGTTCGCCGAGGACCAGCTGCGGCGTTTTTTCACTGCTCATTTTCGTATAAAGAGGCACGGATATATGTTTTTTTGCCCGGTTTAAATAGAGCCGTCCTTTCGCGTTCATGCCGAGAACCCGAATGTGGTCAACGTTTCGGCCGTCAGAGGCTGTAGAGGCTTCGTCTTTTGTCAGGCCAGTTAATATATGCACAGCGGTGCGCTGAAGACGTGTCAAAGTATAACGCTTCGTTTTTACCAGGTGCAGCCACTGTTCAAAAGAGGCTGCTTCTTTCATCAGCCGTTTCATGCGGTTATGGAGGCCTTCGGACATATCATAGTGGGTGGCAAGCTCTGTGTCGGAGGCAGTAACCACCTTTGCCTGCAGGACAGAAAAATAGTCCTCCCAAAACCGCAGGCGCGGAAGCTGGGTAAGAATGCGTCTGGAGGCTTCGGGAATAAACGAACTGATGTCTTCCCCGCGCTGAAGCATCTGCCGCAGACTGGTGGCGCTTGCGATAGACGAATGATGCGGAGAAATGTCGTGATAGGAAGCACCTTTTCGTTTGACGGTGTTGATCCGGAGCGCCGGATAAGCCTGTGCGGCAGCTTTTGTGTAATGAAAGCCAAGAATATTATTTGGCTGGCTTAAGTCCGGCAGGGACCCCGGAGCCTCTAAGTCTCTGTATGCCAGCTCGTTAGCTTTTGCGTAGCTGCATCCTCCCTGAATATGAAAGCGGACACGTTCGTCAAAACGGTCCCGGTGTTTGTTAAGAAAATCAACAAGCTTTATAAACGGAGCAGATTCTCCGTGCTCGCTTCCGAAGTTTAAATCGGTAACGCCGATCTCCCTGCAAATGGAAACCGCCCCGGCCGCAAATATGTCAGCATGCTGACAGGCAAACATATAAGGAAGCTCGATAACAAGATCAGCCCCGTTTAAGATCGCCATTTCCGCCCGTTCCCTTTTAGGAACGAGAGCAGGCTCCCCGCGCTGAAGAAAAGGGCCGCTCATAATACATACGATTACATCGGCCTTACTCTGGAGGGCAGCCTGTTCGAGGTGATACAGGTGACCATTATGAAAAGGATTGTATTCGACAATCACTCCTAGAACGTTCATTAAAAGTCCGCCTTTCAAGTAGGGTATTTCGGGAGATATCGCTTTTCACGTTTCTTTATTCATGATACGATGTTTTTCGAGAGTTCAAAAGGGTTTACTGTAAAGAAAAAATGTTGACAAAGAACGTTACGATGGATATAATTACTCTTGTTGTCTGGAGGTGGATCCGATGAAATGGGGTATCCAGCAGTTACTTTCAAAGAAGCACGAACAGGCGTTTAACATCGAAGGTGACGCAGATGTTTCAGAGATGATTGAGCGCGATAAAGAATTACGCGATATCAGTGCTGTGCATGTGCAGGGTGAAGGGACGATCGTTGAAGAAACCTTTCATGTACACCTGCGGTTAACAGGGACTATGATACTTCCATGTGCCCGCACGCTCGCGGACGTCCATCATCCGTTTGATGTGGAAATGTTTGAAGCATTTCGGCTCGACGGGATGCCGGCGGACGAAGAAAACGTTAATGAACACGAGCCAGAAGATGGTTTTGTCGATCTTCTCCCATATATTAAAGAAAACATTTTCCTTGAAATGCCGCTCAGAGTCTTCGCAAAAGAAGGGGACGGTGAGCCGCTTGCCCCTCAAAGCGGAGACGACTGGCGGGTCATCTCGGAGGATGAATTAATAAAGGAACGGGAGCAGGAAGCTCCTAAAGTTGATCCGAGAATGGCTGATTTATCGAAGTATTTCGATAAAGGCTCCAGCTGATCCAAAATCATTCACTGGTTGAAATAATCTTTATCTTATAAGGAGGTGGGAATCATGGCAGTACCTTTCAGACGTACTTCTAAGACCCGTAAACGTATGCGCAGAGCTCATCAAAAAGTAGCAGTACCAGGTATGGTAGAATGTGAACAATGTGGAGAGCAGAAACTATCTCACCGCGTGTGCAGAAATTGCGGTTCTTACAAAGGCGAAACAGTTGTAGAAAAATAATAAAAAGCAGGGCGCCGGAAGCGGTGCCCTGCTTTTTTATGCAGATACTGGAAAATTAGGATCTTACGATTCAGTATCGGAAAGAGGCGGTTCTGCAGTTAATTCTTCTGCTTTTTGCGGCTGTACGCCTTTTGGATACCATACGTATGGATTTTCGCCGCGGTCTCTGACCGGGTTGTATTCTGCAGGCTCAAAGCCCATTTTCAGCCAGAAATCATCCGAACGCTGGCGTGCGTTTGTTTTTACCGGCAGTTCAAAGCTTTTTGCGTAGTTGACAAGCTCTTCTCCAAAACCACGTCCCCGGTAAGGCTCGAGCACTTCGAGCTTCCAAAGCTCAAGATAATCCTGGGGAGGGTCAAAGAAGCGGTCGTATTTTCCGGTGATGGTATATAAACACATACGTGCGACCAGCCGGTCTCCAAAATAGATGCCGTAAAATGGGGAACGGCTGTCGTTTTCCATAATGTTTTCTTCGAGCTCCTCCTGCATGGAAAGCTCCTGAGCGCCAACTTCTTTGAAGTTTTGAAATTCTTCTAATGTCTTGTAGTTTATGAGTAATGGTACAACTTCTATTCCACTCATGCGATTGGCCTCCTTCACTAATAACTTCCAACTTCATTATACACGAAAACGTTTTAAATCGAAAAGTGAAAAGTCGGTGTCCCAGATCGTCCGATGCTACTAGTCCGGAGAGAAGAGATGTGCTAAAATGCTTGAGACATCTATAATTCATCAAAGCTACTGGTGTTTAATGTGATAGAGTTGAACAAATGCGAGCAAACTGGATGAGGGAAAGTGACAAATATGCTACAGCAGATATATGGATGGTTAATGGAAGCAGCTCTGGCCTTTCCGCCGGCTTTTTGGTACATAGCCTATCTGGTCACGGCAAAATTAACGAAAAGAAAAGCATACGCCTTCCGGGCTGCCTGTGATTCAACTACGTTGTTGTTCATTGCTTCGGTGCACAGATGGTCAAGTGACTTATGGAACGAATCCTACCTGTGGGTTATTTATTTAGTAATTCTGGCAAGCGCCGTAGTGATCTCCATTATCCATTATCTTTCCCGGGAGGAGCTGGAATTTTTCCGGGTGCTAAAGGGCATATGGAGATGCAGCTTCTTTATATTCGCGGCAGGGTACGTCCTGTTAGCCGGATACTGGGTGTATCTGCAGTTTACGGCATAGAACGGAGCAAGGCATAAAGGATGGTAGTTTGATATGAAAGTGCTGTACGATCAACCAATGGAAAACAATCATTTTTTGCATGACTATCAACGGGGAAAACCCAGTGCCAGGCAGCTCTTTCATTACGCTGGGAATACACAGGGGGTACAGGACCGGCTTCGTTATTTAGACGGCCGGTCTTTTGAGCGCCGGCGATTAAAGCAGCTTCTGCAGAAGTATAATAACAGCCTCCATTACGGGGAAAGAGCGGTAGCGGCCCTTGAAAAACTTGAAGGCGAAGAAACGGTCATCGTAGCCGGCGGCCAGCAGGCCGGAATGCTTACTGGCCCGTCTATGGTTATATCCAAGGCTGTATCTGTAATTAAGCTTGCAGAGAAGGAACAAAAGCGGCTGGGGCGTCCTGTGCTTCCTTTGTTTTGGATTGCGGGTGAGGACCATGACTGGGAGGAAGTCAACCATGTCAATTTCCCGGTCGGCGGACATCTTGATAAAACGAGGTTTGAAGGAAACTTTCTTCCGAACGTACCTGTGTCCGAGCAGCCGTTTGACACCGGAGAAGCGGAAGCATTTGTGGAAGAGGCCTTTTCGAAGCTCCGTGAGAGTCCGTTTACAAAGGAATTAAGAAGCGAAGTTCGTTTGCTGGTGCACAGTTCAGAATCCTGGTCCCAGTTTTTCGCAGAGATAATGCGCTGGCTGTTTAAAGAAACGGATCTCATCATGATGGATCCACAGCAGCCGGAATGGAGAGAACTGGGGGCTCCGCTGTTTAAGAGCCTGCTTTCTGTACCGGCAAAAATAAACGAAGCTGTTTATCAGGGGGCAGCTGAAAGGGCAGCAGCTGGGTACGGGAATGTCGGAGGCATCAATTTTGACAGCGGCCATCTGTTTTATCATATTAATCATGTGAGGCATCTGCTTGAATATACAGGCGAAACCTGGCGTAGCCGAAGAACAGGAGAAATGATGGAGACAGAGGAATTACTGGAAGAAGCAGCAGACGCTCCTGAACGCTTCAGTACTGATGTAATCACCCGGCCGCTGATGCAGGAGCAGATGCTTCCGGTTCTTCATTTTGTGGCAGGCCCGGGGGAAATGCAGTACTGGTCTCTTTTGAAGCCGTTGTTTGAAGCATTGAACCTTCGGCTGCCGATTGTGCAAAAGCGCATGGAACTACACTTTGCCACCCGGCAGGTGCAGCAGGCCGCTGAAAAAGAACACATTCCCTTTAGGGACCTGCTGAATTTACCGTTACTCGAACAAAGGCTTCAGGAAGTAAAATACGCTGCCCACGACGTGGACGGAAAAGCCAAAGCGGCCCGGGCGGTGGAGCAAATGAAAGAAGCACATGCCGATCTTGCGAATGAATGGATCCGCCAGTTCCCTTCACAGGAAAGCTTTGCACATGAAAACTGGAGGCGGGTGGAAAAGGAAGTCCGTTATCTTGGAGATCGGCTGGATGCGGAGCAGGAGCGTACAGTGCAGGTTCACCTGCGGCGGCTCGAATTAATTATCGGTCAGCTGTATCCGCGCCGGGAGCCGGCAGAACGGCAGATTAATATTTTATTTATGCTCAACGAATTCGGCGCCTGTCTTCCGTCACAGGTTTCAGCTGGAACAGAGTGGAAAAGCGGCCGGCAGAACATTATATTACTGTAGCATCTTCGTGCTGATTTATACGAGATCCGGCTGGAAACTTCCCGAAATAGCGGGAAGTTTTTTTTGTTAAAAAAATTTTCCGGAAAAAGTGGTACAAAGTGGGGGAATGTGGTAACTTAAATGTATGGAGTGGTGAAAGGTTGGTTCCATATGTTTATGGGAGAATATCAACATAATATGGACGATAAAGGAAGAATTATTATACCATCCCGTTTTCGGGAGAAGTTGGGAGATTCTTTTGTCGTTACCCGTGGTCTGGATGGATGCTTGTTTGTTTATCCATACGACGAATGGGAACGAATTGAAACCAAATTAAAAGCTTTGCCTTTCACAAAAAAAGACGCAAGGGCATTCACCCGTTTTTTCTTTTCAGGAGCATCTGAATGCGAACTTGATAAGCAGGGGCGTTCGATGATTCCAACCACCCTCCGCCAATATGCAGAATTAAAAAAAGAATGTATGATCATCGGGGTAAGCAGCCGAGTAGAAATATGGGATAAACACAAATGGGACGAATATTACGCAGAATCAGAAGAAGTATTTCCGGATATTGCAGAGAACATGGCCGATTTGGATTTTTAAAGCAGCATCAAACACGTTTTTGCCGGAGGAATAGAAGTGCCGCCACAATTTGAGCATGAAACCGTACTAAAGGAAGCAGCAGTTCAGGGACTGAACATTCAACCGCACGGCGTGTATGTTGATTGTACCCTCGGCGGCGGCGGACACAGTGAAGAAATTATGAAACAGCTATCTGCTGAAGGCTTTTTAATCGCCTTTGACCAGGATGAGGAAGCGATTGAGCATGCACAGCAGCGGCTTCGTGCCTACGGTGAAAATTTCAGGATCGTACATAGCAATTTCCAGTTTTTAAAGGAAGAGCTGCTTGGGCTTCAAGCCGGGCAGGTAAACGGAATATTATTCGATCTTGGAGTTTCATCGCCGCAGTTTGATCGTCCGGAAAGAGGATTCAGCTACCGCTACAACGCTCCTCTTGATATGAGAATGGACAGGCACCGGCAGGAGCGCACAGCAGCTCACATCGTCAATGATGCATCGTTTCAGGAAATCTGGCAGATTCTTTCGGAATACGGGGAAGAGCGTTTTTCCAAGCAGATTGCCAGAAAAATCGAAAAAGCGCGCGAAGATCACCGTATTGAAACAACTGAAGAACTAGTGGAAATCATTAAAAGTGCAATACCAGCACCGGCCAGGAGAAAAGGCGGGCATCCGGCGAAGCGGACTTTTCAGGCTTTGCGAATTGCTGTAAATAATGAACTTGATGTGTTCAAAGAAGCGCTCGATGATGCGCTGACTATGTTAGCGCCGGGCGGAAGATTATGTGTAATAACATTTCATTCGTTAGAAGACAGAATTTGTAAAAAGTTGTTTAAGCAGAAAAGTTCTCCACCTCCGCTTCCGAAGGGACTCCCGGTCGTGCCCGATGAAGCAGAACCAGATTTTAACCTGGTCACAAAGAAACCGATCCTGCCATCAGAAGAAGAACTGACGCAAAATCCAAGGGCGGCTTCCGCGAAGCTTCGAATCATCGAAAAACGCGAGGAGGGTAAACAATAATGGAGAATTTGGCACAGCAGATCAAACGCCAGCAGGAAGATAAACAAATAGTACATAAAAAAGTCCAGTACCACGTTCGTGGCGGGATTACAAAGGGCGAAAAACTGATTATGACGGCAGTCATTATCGGAATTTTAATCGCATCCTTTTTCATCGTTTCAAATTTTGCTACGATACACGCCCAGGACCAACAGATTGACCAGACCGCAACGCAGATTCAGGAGCAGCAGCAGGTAAATCAGAATCTTGAGCTGCAGGTGGCTGAACTTAGTTCACCGGAGCGTATCATGGACTACGCCAAAAACGAATTGGGCATGGAAATGAAGGATGAAAATATTCAAGTCGTGAACGGAACAGAACAGAACTAATGCAGAAGGGAGGGGAATCCGTGGAAACGCGGTAGTACTGCTCCCTTCTTGCAAGTTAACCTACGCCCCGTTACATGTAAAAACTCAGGTGGTGAACGTTCTCAGCATGAAGAAATTGAAAAATACGAAAGTGCGGGCGCTATTATTGGTTATTGCTGTAGCTGTTTTCTTTATCATTTTCACCGGCCGTATGGTGTATATTCAGGTGGGAAAAACAGTAGAGGGCAATGACCTTGCAAGTATGGCAGACTCGAGATATACCACGACCGAAACTGTCGAGGCAAAACGGGGGACTATTTACGACAAGCAGGGAGAACCGCTGGCAGAACAGGTGCCTTCTTATTCTGTCTACGCCGTCCTTGACGAATCCTACGATGACCATGTGAAAAACCCGGCCAGGGTAGCTAGGGAGCTTGGGCCGCTGATTGGCATGGAACCAGCACAGCTCGAAGATATGCTCGAACGCGACCAGTACCAGGTGGAGCTTGGTTCCGGAAGTAAGTATTTAACGCTGTCTGAAAGAGAAGAAATTGAACAGCTTGATCTTGCAGGCATCCATTTTCGTGAGGAGCCGACGCGCTACTATCCGAACCAGACGTTCGCAAGCCATGTGCTTGGCTACACGAACCGGGACATGTCAGAAGCCCAGATGGGGCTCGAAGCCGGATTGAATGAAGAATTAACCGGCGAAGATGGCACAAAAACAGAGTCTGAAGAAAACGCTCTTCTTGATGAAGAAGAAACCACTACAAATACTGCCAAAGACGGGGAAGACGTTTATCTGACCCTGGACGGCAATATTCAGAGCGTGCTCGAACAGTCGATGTCCGAGGTGGAGGAAAACTACAGCCCGAACAAAATGATGGGCATCGTGGCTGATGCAGACAGCGGGGAAATTCTCGGAATGAGCAACCGGCCGAGCTTTAATCCAAATGAATATGAAGAAATCGAAAACTATACGAATTATGCGGTTTCCGACCAGTACGAACCCGGGTCGACGATTAAAATGTTTACTCTGGCGGCTGCGATCGACAAGGGAGTCTATGAAGGTAAAGATACTTATGAGTCCGGCACGTATGAAGTCTCCGGGGAAACGATCCGGGACCATAACAACGGAGAAGGCTGGGGAGAAATCACGTACAATGAAGGCCTGCGACGTTCCTCAAACGTGGCATTTA
Organism: Marinococcus halotolerans DSM 16375; assembly: GCF_000420725.1. Taxonomy (GTDB): domain Bacteria; phylum Bacillota; class Bacilli; order Bacillales; family Marinococcaceae; genus Marinococcus; species Marinococcus halotolerans. The sequence goes on from NZ_ATVM01000003.1 coordinate 73,585, forward strand.
TGAGAATAGCGCTGGAAATTCTTCCGGAAGGCGCCTTGTTTGATTACCTGAAGAAATTCGGATTCGGGGAGGAAACCGGTATTGATCTGCCGAATGAGGCGGACGGGGCGTTAGCGGAAGAAACGCCGTTAAACGTTGGTATAACCGCCTTTGGCCAGGCTTCTACGGTAACCCCTATTCAAATGATTCAGGGTGCCACAGCGATTGCCAATGACGGGGAAATGATGCAGCCTTACGTAATCGACCGTATTGAAAATCCGAATAATAATGAAACGACGTACCAGTCTGAGCCGAAAACGGCCGGCACGCCGATCAGTGAGAAAGCGGCACGCCAGACAAGAGAAAAGCTGCAAACCGTTATTGAAGGAGAAAACGGCACAGGTGCCCCGTATCAGATTGACGGTGTGGAAGTTGCAGGTAAAACAGGAACAGCCCAGATCTCTGACCCTGAGGGGGGAGGCTATCTGAGCGGAGAAAACCAGAACATCTTTTCTTTCATCGGCATGGCACCGGTGGACGACCCGGAAATTATTGTCTACGTGGTCGTGGACCGGCCGGAGCTTGAGCCGACAGAAACAGGATCTGATGCGGTGAGCGCTATTTTTAACCCGGTGATGCAGCAGAGCCTTTCATACATGAATCTCACCCCCTCGGATGTTGAGGATACAAAAGCCTATGAAGAGTCAGGTATTGAATTTGAAGACTATACCGGGAAATCAGTGAATAAAGCTGAAAACGCTGCTGAAAATGCGGGGCTGGAGCCAGTAGTGATTGGCAGCGGCAATCAGGTGGAAAGCCAGATTCCTACGAATACGGAACGGCTGATAGTCGGGGAAAAAGTAATCTTCCTTACAAACGGACAAAAAAGTATTCCTGATGTCAGCGGATGGTCACTCCGGGAAATCCAGCGTCTCGAAAAGCTGCTTGAAATCGATATAGACACCAGCGGCTCCGGCTATGTCAGCTCCCAGTCGGTTGAGCCCGGCACAGCAGTAAGTGCTGCCGGAAACATGGAAGTCGAGCTGGTGCCGCCGGATGAACTGCAGGACGCTCAGACAGACCAGGAGGAAACGGAAGAAAACAATCAGGAAAATGAAAACGGGGAACAACAGCCACAAGAGGCTGAAACAGAGGGTTCTGAAACCCAGGAAAGTGATACAGAAGAAAGTACCGGTGAACAGCAGCCAGAAGAAAGTGAAGCACCGGTGGAAAATCAATGACGATTGTCCCATGACATGTTTTGTCGTTCACATTAGAATGAGTGAGGTGTACGCAGAGAATGAAATCAGTTCTCTGCGTGCAATTCATTAAAAGACAGCCGGGAAGGACGAAGCACATTTTTCTATAATTAGTGGTAAACACTTGCTCCGGATAGAAAAGAGGCACGGAAATGAAATATATAACAGACATTATTCCAAGTATAATGGTGCGGCTTGAGCGCGAAGATAAAGAAATAGAAAGCTTACATATGGATTCCAGGGGAGTGACCCCAAATGGTCTGTTTTTTTGTATTGAAGGGACCAAAGTAGACGGCCATGATTTTGCCGCCGACGCAGTAAGTAACGGGGCGGCAGCTGTGATAGCCGAACGGCATGTAGACGTCGAAGCTCCTGTGTGGATCGTTAAGGATACACAGAAGGTAATGGCCTACGCAGCGGATCATTTTTACGACCATCCTACAAAGGATGTTCGCATAATCGGTATAACCGGGACAAATGGTAAGACCACCACGAGCCATTTAGTCGAATCTATCCTGAGCGAAGAGCAGACAAAGACAGGCCTGATCGGCACTATGTATGCAAAAATCGGAAATGAATCCGTGAAGACAAACAACACCACGCCTGAATCCCTGGAGCTGCAGCAGCTGTTTGCGGACATGCGGGACAAGGAAGTGGAAAGCTGTGTGATGGAGGTTTCGTCCCATGCGCTGCAGATGGGGCGTGTACGGGGAGTCCAGTTCCGTACAGCGGTTTTTACGAACCTTTCACAGGATCACCTGGACTATCACGGATCGATGGAAAGCTACAGGAACGCTAAAAGCCTCCTGTTTTCCCAGCTGGGTAACAGCTTTGCAGGAGAGCTTGGCACTGCGGTGTTAAATGGTGATGACGAAGCCTCCGACTACTTTCAGGCAGTAACTACAGTCCCGGTGCTCACATATGGGATCAGTGACCAAAATGATATCTACGCTGAAAACATAAAAACCAATGGCGGCAAAACATCGTTTACGCTGAACACCCCGTGGGGGAGCACGGAAGTGGAGTATCCGCTGCTTGGAAGATTCAATGTATACAATGCGCTTGCAGCCATTACTGCATGCATTGCAGAAAATGTTTCTGTTACAAGCATCGTTGACGGCCTGAAGCACGCCCCTGTTGTAAGCGGCAGATTTGAAGCTGTAGAAGCAGGACAGAAAAGCACTATTGTCGTTGATTACGCTCATACTCCGGGCGGATTGGAAAATGTAGCCCAAACAGCCTTTGATATGACTGAAGGACGTCTTTATACCGTAGTAGGGTGCGGGGGGGACAGAGACAAAGAAAAAAGGCCAAAAATGGCAGCAGCCGCAGAAAAATTCAGCGATCTTGTAATTCTCACCTCCGACAATCCGCGCTCGGAAGACCCGCTCAAAATATTAGAGCAGATGGAAGCCGGGTTTACTGGTACAAAATATGAAGTTATTGAGGACCGCCGGCAGGCGATCGAACGTGCCGTATTCCTTGCAGGGGCCGGAGACACAGTGCTTATTGCAGGAAAAGGCCACGAAGTTTACCAGGTGGTTGGGGATCAGACGTTGGAATTTGATGACCGTGAAGTGGCAAAAGAGGCGGTCAGAAAAAAAAATAATGAACAGGCTTAGTGTGTCATACTGAAAGGAGCTCCCTTGATGGGTTTTGCAGCTTTAATAGTAACAATAGTTTCATTTATTATATGTGCGGTTTCAGCACCGGTTCTTATCCCGGCTTTAAAGCGGCTGAAATTTGGCCAGAGCATCCGGGAAACAGGACCGGAATCGCATCAGAAAAAAGGCGGTACGCCAACAATGGGGGGCGTAATGATCATTGCCGGCCTTTTGATTACTGCTCTCATCGTACTGCCGCTTTTTGTCGGCTACACGACGGAGATATGGCTGCTCCTGCTTGTAACTGTAGGATTCGGAGTACTCGGATTTCTGGATGATTTCATTAAAATCGTTATGAAACGAAATCTCGGCCTCACGAGCATTCAGAAGCTGATTGGCCAGATTGTTATTGCATTTATCTTTTTTATTGTGCTGTATAATGGCACGTTTGATACGAGTGTAGCTGTTCCGGGGACCGAATGGTCACTCGAGTTCGGATGGGCGTATTTCTTTCTAATCATTATTATGCTCGTCGGTGCTTCCAACGCGGTGAATTTGACAGACGGCCTGGACGGCCTGCTGGCTGGTACGGGAACGATGGCGTTTGCCGCTTATGCCATCGTCGCTTTTTCCCTTGGGTATATGGACGTTGGGCTGTTTGCCTTTGCAGTGGTGGGCAGCCTGCTCGGCTTTTTAATCTTCAATAAATACCCGGCAAAGATTTTTATGGGAGATACCGGCTCTCTGGCACTCGGGGGTGCGATTGCTGCCGTCGCTATTTTAACCAAAACCGAACTGACGTTAATTGTGATCGGTCTCGTATTTGTGCTGGAGACGCTGAGTGTCATTATTCAGGTGATTTCGTACAAATTAAGAGGGAAAAAGGTATTTAAAATGAGCCCGGTTCATCACCATTTTGAACTGTCAGGCTGGTCGGAATGGCAGGTCGTTACTGCTTTTTGGGTGGTAGGAGCTGCCGCCGGGCTGTCCGGGGTCGCATTAGAGGTGTTTTTATAATGGATCGCTTAGAAGAATATAACGGAAAAAAAGTGCTTGTAGTAGGTTTGGCTAAAAGTGGATTGGCGGCGGCGAAGCTGCTGCACCGTTCCGGGGCCGAGGTAACGGTGAATGACGGGGCAGAGGCCGAAGAAGGAGACGCGAAGGTTCAGGAGCTTGAGAATCTCGGCATCCGGCTGATTACAGGAAGCCATCCGGTTTCTCTGCTCGAAGAATCGTTTTCGGTCATTGTTAAAAATCCGGGCATCCCCTATCACCATCCGTTTATTGAAAAAGCCCTGGAAAAACAATTCAATATTATTACGGAAATTGAGCTTGCGGCAGAACTGTGTGAAGGGACAATGATGGCTATTACCGGCTCGAACGGAAAAACGACCACTACATCATTGATCCAGGCTATTTTCAAAAATGACCACAGAGAGGCCGCTGTAGCTGGTAATATTGGAAATGTGGCATGTGAAGTAGCTCCCCGGATTAAAAAAGACCAGATTATGGTGACAGAGGTTTCGAGTTTTCAGCTGAAAGGGACAAGGCAGTTCCGCCCGAAGGTCGGGGTGCTGCTGAACCTTTTCGATGCCCACCTGGATTACCATGGATCGCGCAACGACTACGAGCACTCAAAAGCAAAGCTTTTTCAAAACATGACCGCAGAAGATACAGCAGTCTACAATTATGACCAAAAAGAGGTAAAACAAATTGCCGAAAGCTCGGGCGCCGCACTTGTGCCATTTTCCACTGAGTCTGTCTGCGAAAACGGCGCCTATATTAAGGAAGGTATGTTTTATTACAAAACAGAGCCGGTGATGGCTGTGGAGCGAGCCTCTCTTCCCGGGGCACATAATAAAGAAAATATGCTGGCAGCGATTGCTGCAGTTAAAGTGCTTGGTGCATCCAACGAAGCCATCAATTTGGCATTATCCGACTTTCACGGCATCGAGCACCGGCTTCAATTCAGCGGAATTGTGAATGGACGCAAGATTTATAATGACTCGAAAGCAACGAATATGCTTTCCACCCAGAAGGCGATCGAAGCTTTTGAAGAGCCGGTGGTGCTTTTGGCCGGAGGGCTTGACCGCGGCAACACCTTCGATGATTTAATCGATTCCTTTCGGAAAATTAAGGCGGTCGTTGCTTATGGACAAACCCGGGACAAACTGGCAGCTTCCGCTGAGGAAGCAGGAGTGAGTGAAATCCACCGTACAGAATTTCTGGAAGATGCTGTAGATAAAGGCTTTCAACTTTCCGAAAGCGGGGACGTGCTGCTGCTTTCACCTGCATGTGCAAGCTGGGATCAGTTCCGGACGTTTGAAGAGCGGGGCCGGACGTTTATAAAATACGTAGAAAAGTACAAATGAGAAGGAGTGCAGGTTTGCTCCACTCCTGAAGCTACCTTTAAAAAGGTGGTTTCAGGAATGGATCGAAATGATACATTCTTCAAAAAGAAAGTATACAAAAACAAACACAAAAAAGTAATGGAATCCAGGGAACCTGAAATAAAACAAATGAATAGACAGGAGGGGACCGTATGGGACAAGAGGCGGAATCAGCATGGAATTTCGAAGACTTTGGCAAGGTACTGAAGGATGAACCACTCGCAAAGCATACGACTTGGAAAATCGGCGGACCGGCAGATTGGCTGGTGGAGCCGACAAGCGTGGAAGAACTGGTAAACGCAATGAAATGGATTCAGGAAGAAAACCTTCCGTGGCGTGCCATCGGACGGGGGTCGAACCTGCTGGTGGATGATGACGGGATTGAAGGCGTAGTATTGAAATTTGGAACGAAGCTTGCCAATATGGAAAACGATAACGGTATAGTCACGGTGGAAGCGGGCTATCCACTAGTCCGGCTCGCTACGATTTTAAGCCGGGACGGATACGGAGGCATGGAGTTCGCCGGAGGTATTCCGGGGAGCGTCGGCGGCGCAGTATTCATGAATGCAGGCGCCCACGGCTCTGATATGTCAAAGGTGCTGATAGAAGCGTTAATTTTATTTCCGGACGGAACAATGGAATGGATTCCTAATGAAGAAATGGGATTTGCCTACCGTACGTCAAGACTCCAGTCAGACAAAGGTATATGTGTTGCTGCCAGGCTCAAGCTTGAGCAGGGGGAAAAAGACGTCATCTTTAAAGAAATGCAGGAATATAAAGAATACAGAAGAGAGACACAGCCGTGGGCTCATCCTTGTGCCGGGAGCGTGTTCCGGAATCCTCTGCCTGAGCATGCCGGTGAACTTATAGAAAACATCGGACTAAAAGGACACGTGATCGGTGGAGCGCAGATATCAGAGCTTCATGCAAACTTTATTGTCAACACAGGGGAAGCCAAAGCATCTGATGTGCTGGCATTAATTGAAAAAGCCCGTTCCTCCGTGAAAGAAACTTACGGTATTGAGCTTGAGACCGAAGTGGAAATCGTAAACAGAAGATCAGCCGACAGCTGATAAGCGGGAAACAGAGGAGGACTGTGGTGTGAGGAAGCCAAATGATGGCAAACTGGTCTCGCTCGAAGAGCATCACCCCAGTTTAAAGGAGCAGCGTCGGCAAAAATCGCGGCGCCGGCTGTTTATCTATCTGGCTGTATTTTTTGTATTGATCGGTCTGGTTATTTATTTTCAATCTCCATTAAGCCATATCCGCAGTATTGAAACGAGCGACTCCCAATTTACGGAAAAACAGATTATTAAAGAAGAAAGCGGGGCCCGGATCGGAACAAATATCTGGGAAATGGACAGAAACGTGATTAAAAATAATGTAGAGCAGCTGCCGGAAATTGAAGAAGCAGAGGTGACAAGGTCCTGGCCGGCGACGGTAAATATTGAGGTTACTGAGTATGAAAAAGTTGCTTATACGCAGGTGGAAGGTGCTTATGCCCCTGTGCTTGAAAACGGCCATGCGCTGACCGATGATGTAAATAGTGAACTGCCGGCTGATGCGCCGCTTCTGCAGAATTTTGAGAACGAAGAAAGACTTCAGGCGTTCGCAGAGGAGCTTGGTAAACTCGGTGAAGGGGTGACCAACCGGATTTCAGAAGTGTATTTCGATCCTTCTGAAAACGAGGAGGACAATATCACTCTTTACATGAACGATGGTCTTGAGGTCCGAAGTTCTGTTTCTGGATTCGCGGATTATATGGGCTCTTATCCATCGATTGCAAGAAATATTGATGCCGGCCAAAACGGGGTGCTTTATATGATGAGGGCGCCGTACTTTGAAGCAGCAGAGACGGAAGAAGAATCTGGGGAAGAAAATGAAGGAACGCAGCAAATGCCTGAGGAAAGTTTCATTGAAGGAAACGACACACCTGAAGCGGCAGAAAACGGAGCTTCTGGAACAGAAGAAAATGAGAGCGACAGCGGAGCTGCACAATAAAAGAATGAATATTGTTTGAAAATTGCCTTTTCCATTGAAGATAGTTGTTGTAGACTGAAAAGAAGGCGTATTTTTCTTAACCCAAACAAAAATACTGCGACATATTATTAATGGAAGCGCAACCGGAAAAATTCTGGTGCGTATGAAAATATAAAAGATACAATAGTTATAAAATCGAAACGAAAATAGATCTCTAAGGGGGTGCCCAACCTTGAACAGTGAAAATTTGTATGTCAGTCTTGATGTCGGCACATCGTCTGTCCGAGCGATTATCGGAGATATGAGCGGTGGCGCCTTGAAAATTATCGGAGTCGGCCGGGCGCCGTCTATCGGCATGAGAAAAGGTGCAATCGTCGATATCGATGAAACGGTTAAAGCAATTAAAGAGGCCGTGGACCAGGCTGAACGAATGGTTGATTTAGAAGTGAAGCAGGTCATTGTAGGAATTAACGGCAATCAGGTGGAGATGCGCGCGTGTAATGGAATAGTGGCCGTGTCCAGCACCGATCGTGAAATTCAGGATGAGGATGTCGAAAGAGTTATCGACGCGGCACATGTGATGAGCATACCGCCAGACCGGGAAATTATTGATATTATTCCAGCCCAGTTCATCGTAGACGGAATGGATGGAATTAAAGATCCGCGCGGTATGCTCGGCACCCGTCTCGAAATGGAAGGAACTATTATCACAGGAGCTAAAACCGCTTTACATAACCTACTACGCTGTGTGGAGCGAGCAGGACTGGAAATTGCAGACATTGTACTTCAGCCGTTGGCTTCAGGGAGCGTAGCCGTTTCAAAGGACGAGCGTTCTCTCGGAGTAGCCTTAATTGATATTGGCGGCGGATCGACCACGGTCTCTGTGTTCCAGGAAGGCCAGCTGCAGACAATGTCCTTTCTCCCAATTGGCGGCAGTCACATCTCAAACGACATTTCCGTCGGCATCAGAACGACCGCCGAAGAGGCAGAGCGTTTGAAGCTTGAGCATGGTCATGCCTTTATTGATGATGCTTCTGATGATTTGTCATTTTCTATTCAGACGCTTGGAAACAATGATCAGAAAAAGTTCACACAGCTCGAACTCGCAGAAATTATTGAACCAAGAATGGAAGAGATTCTTACATTAGTGCAGCAGGAAATCAACCGCATGGGTTATCATGATCTTCCGGGCGGTTATGTATTAACTGGAGGAGCGGTTATGATGCCGGGGACGCTCGAGCTTGCCCAGGACATCTGGAAGCAGCATGTGCGCCTTGCGATGCCGGACTATATCGGTGTACGTGAGCCTACGTATACAGCGAGTATCGGCTTGATTGAATTTGCATATAAAAGCATGAAGGTTCATAGTGGAGAGGACTCCGTTGTAGCAGCGGGACGCTCTGAGAAGTATGCAGAATCTGACCGTCCGGCTTCAGCCGGAGAAGCTAATTACCGCAATGGTTCAAGCACGCGCCAGCAAAACCGGACGAAGGAAAAAGATCCGGAGGAACCTGGGTTTAAAGAGCGGATGCGAAGCGTATTTAAATCTTTCTTTGAATAAGTAACGAAGGATAAAACGACTATATAGGAGGACCACATATGTTGGAATTTGAAATGGATATGGACCAGCTAGCCCAGATTAAAGTCATCGGTGTCGGCGGTGGCGGTTCGAACGCTGTGAACCGTATGATTGAGAACGGTTTACAGGGAGTAGAATTTATTGCGGTCAACACAGACGCCCAGGCGTTAAAATTATCAGAAGCAGAAACAAAGCTTCAATTAGGCGGAAAATTGACGAGAGGCCTTGGTGCCGGAGCGAACCCCGAAATTGGTAAAAAGGCTGCCGAAGAAAGCAAAGAGCAGCTTGAAGAAGCGCTGACCGGTGCCGATATGGTATTTATCACCGCTGGCATGGGCGGAGGCACAGGTACAGGAGCGGCTCCCGTTATTGCTGAAGTAGCCAAAGAAATCGGGGCACTGACCGTAGGCGTCGTTACACGCCCGTTCACATTTGAAGGCAAAAAGCGTGCGGTGCAGTCCTCCAACGGTATTTCTTCTTTAAAGGAAAAAGTGGATACGCTGATTGTTATTCCAAACGACCGGCTGCTTGAAATTGTGGACAAAAGCACGCCGATGCTTGAAGCGTTCCGTGAAGCAGACAATGTCCTTCGCCAGGGTGTTCAGGGCATCAGTGACCTGATCGCTGTACCGGGACTTATCAACCTTGACTTTGCCGACGTAAAAACGATCATGAGCGAAAAAGGCTCTGCGCTTATGGGTATTGGTATATCCACCGGAGAAAACCGTGCGGTGGAAGCGGCGAAAAAAGCCATCTCGAGTCCGCTTCTTGAAACATCCGTGGAAGGCGCTCAGGGCGTGCTGATGAACATTACCGGCGGCTCTAACCTGAGCCTGTTTGAAGTGCACGAAGCAGCTGAAATTGTTTCTGAAGCTTCGGACACGGATGTGAATATGATCTTCGGCTCGGTCATTAACGAGAACCTGAAGGATGAGATCGTAGTTACAGTTATTGCGACAGGATTCCAGGACAGTGAAGATCAGCGGAGCGCTCAGGGAACCCGGGGCGGCGGCCGTCAGACGGTTTCCCGCCAGCAGCCGACAAGACAACAGGCTCCGCAGCAGCCCCAGCAGTCTGCACCCCAGCAGGATTGGAAGGAAGAGCCTGTATCTGAAAATGAACCATCCAGAGATGGACAGGAAGAAGATGAAGGACTCGATATTCCAACGTTCCTGCGCAACCGGCGCCGCCGTTAAGCGCGGGCAGGCGATAGAAGAGAAAAGCGGGCCGGATACGGCCCGCTTTTCTTCGCTAAAGCTGATTAATAAGCAGAAAGGTCGTGATGGCATGCAGCCTGAGCCGTTTCACCTTTTAACAAACGGCATTCTCAAACTGCAAATGAACAGCAAAGCAGCCGCTGCCGGCTTTACAACAAGAGCAAACGGTGCGGGAAAAACTCCCTACGAGAGCCGTAACACTGCCTTTCATGTAGGTGAAGACAGAAACGTAACGATAAATAACCGCATGATCACTGCTGAACATATTGGACGGCCCCTGTCTACCTGGACTGCTGAAGAACAGGTTCACGGCAGCCGTATCGTAGAAGTTGGCCGCAGTGATGCCGGCAAAGGAAGTGAGCAGAGGGAAACCTCTGTAGCAGAAGCCGACGGCATGATTACCGAGTCGAAGGAAGTAACGCTTGTCAGTTTTTATGCTGACTGTGTTCCTCTGTTCTTTTATGCAGAAAACGCCGCGGTGGCCGGGCTCGCTCACGCAGGATGGAAAGGAACTGCAGCGGACATTGGAGCTGAAATGATTCGTGCTTTTGCAGAGAAGGGAATCCCGCCTGAGCAAATATATGCGGCGATCGGACCGGCTATATCCGGAGCTAATTACGAAGTGGATGAAACTGTCCTCTCAGCGCTTAAGCAACAACACGATTTTTCCAGCGGGGAGCCGTGGATCCAAAAGGCAAACGGACGGTACGCGCTTGATTTAAAAACAGCCAACAAACTGCTGCTCGAACAGGCAGGAGTCCCGCCTGAACGTATTGCTGTCAGTGGTTACTGTACTTATGCCAAAGAGGATCTGTTTTTCTCCCACCGTCGTGAGAACGGGAAAACTGGACGAATGATGAGTTATATCTATATTATATAGGCAGGGAGGATGCTGCACTTTGAACACGGTGGAATCCAACTGGAAAGTGATAAAGCATAACATCCGCCTCGCCTGTGAAGCATCCGGTCGGGACCCGGAGGATGTAACATGTATTGCTGTTACAAAATACGTGTCCCCGGAGCGCGCGGTAGAGGCAGTAGAAGCTGGAATAACCAATTTAGGGGAAAACCGTGTGGAAGGAGCGCTTGAAAAATATGAAGCTGTTTCCGGCCGCGCGGACATTCATTTTATCGGGACGCTGCAGTCAAAAAAAGCGAAAAAGATTATCGGCAAATGTGCATACATTCATTCGCTGGACCGCTGGAGTTTGGCAGAGGAAATCAATAAACGCTCCGGGGAAACAGTCACCGAATGCTTTGTGCAGGTGAATGTCTCGGGGGAAGAAAGCAAAGCAGGGCTTCCGCCAGAGGAAGTGGAGCCGTTTATCGAATCACTGGTGAAACTATCCGGCCTTCGGATCGTAGGATTAATGACACTCGCTCCATTTGAAGAAGATGCTGAAAACACCCGGCCGGTTTTTCGTCAGATGAAGGAAATGCGCAGGCGTATCCAGGAAAAAAACTGGGCGCATGCCCCCTGCGGTTATTTGTCTATGGGAATGTCCAACGATTATATGGTAGCTGTAGAAGAAGGCGCTACTCATATCCGTCTCGGTACTTCGCTTGTAGGCGAATAAAAGAATCCGGCGTTAAATAACAAAACGGATGGTATCTCTGTGTAAAAAGGAGAGGAGAAGATGAGTTTGCGTTCGAAATTCCGGCGTTTTTTTGAGATGGATGACGATGTGGTTGAACAGGAAGTGCCTCTTTCTGAAGAAGAACAGTACGCCCAGTACGAAAACAGGCAGGGGACAGCGCCGAGCAACGTGGTGAGCCTGCAGAGTGTGCAGAAGTCCTCGAAAGTGATGCTTTTGGAGCCGCGCAGCTATGAAGAAGTGCAGGATATCGCCGATCACCTGTGCAGCCGAAAAGCAGTAATCATTAATCTGCAGCGGGTACCAAAGGAGCAGGGGCGGCGCATCGTTGATTTTTTAAGCGGCACGGTCTATGCCATTGGCGGGGACATTCAGAAGGTCGGCAGCCAGATCTTTTTCTGCGCGCCCGATAATGTTGATATTTCGGGTGCTATTACAGATATCATGTCCGAACGGGACGAACACTATTAACAAGAAAGGAGAGGGAGTATGCAGCTTATAGGTTCTTTGCTGATCAGTTTAATCAGTATTTACCGGATTGTGTTAATTGTATATATTTTCATGTCCTGGTTCCCGAACGCGAGAGAATCTACGATCGGGCAGTTTATCGGTTCGATCTGTGAACCATATTTGGAGCCGTTCCGCCGTTTTATTCCGCCGCTCGGCCCGCTTGATATATCGCCGATTGTGGCAATCATTGTGCTCTTTTTTGCAGAATCAGGCATCCGGGCACTGTTTTTCAATGCCGGTGCGTTGTTTTAATTGAGGTGAATAAAACATGAATATGCTCGAACACTTCCGTCCGGAAGAAAGAGCCTGGGTGGAACAGGCGGCAGACTGGAAAGAAGCAGTCGAAACAAATTTCGAAAGACGTCTGACTGATTTTCTCGATCCGCGGGAGCGGGATATTTTAGCGTCAGTCATCGGAAAAGACGAAACCGTGCACTATGCTTTTGCCGGGGGAAGCGAGGATGCTGAGCGAAAGCGGGCACTGATTTATCCATTTTATGAACAGCCGGAGCAGGAGAATTTTCAGCTGATATTGTTTGAAATTTCCTATCCGCAGAAATTCGCTTCTCTTGAACATAAGGATGTTCTCGGGGCCCTGATGGGGATCGGGTTAAAACGGGAGAAGTTCGGTGATATTCTCGAAGGAGAAGGGTGCTTTCAATTCGTAGCAGCAGCCGAAGTCCGCAGCTATATTGAACTGAACCTGCCCAAGATTGCCAACGTCTCCGTGACCCCGGTGGAAAAACCGTTTTCCGCTATGCTGCCGATAGAAGAGCAGTGGGTGGAGCGCGAAACGACGGTTTCTTCGCTTCGGCTTGATACGTTTATGGCAGAAGCATACCGGCTTTCAAGGAGCAAAACGCTTCCATTCATAGAAAAAGCAAAGGTGCGCGTGAACTGGAAAAAGGTGGACCAGTCCTCCTACATGCTTCGTCCCGGGGATTACGTTTCGGTACGCGGGCTTGGCCGCTCTAAATTGATGGAGGTGCTGGGGCGCACTAAAAAGGATAAGCAGCGGATTGTGTATGGAATTAAAGAACAAAAGAGAAAAAAATAGCTTTTTTGTTTTGAAGGAAGGAACTGTCTTTTTCGCCAAGAATGTAGAAAAAGGCAGCAGGCTTTCGGACCGGTATACATACTTGAATAGTAGAAAGGGTGAACGATTTTGCCTTTAACACCACTGGATATTCATAATAAGGAATTCACAAGAGGGTTCCGGGGATACGACGAAGATGAAGTAAACGATTTTTTAAAGCAGCTGATTAAGGATTTTGAAGATGTGATTCGTGAACGTGATGAGCTGTATGACCGGACAAAAGAGCTCGAGGACCGGATTAATCATTTCTCAAGCATTGAAGAAACGCTGAACAAGTCGATCTATGTAGCCCAGGAATCGGCAGAAGAGGTACGGAAAAACGCCCAGAAGGAAGGACAGCTGACGGTTCGGGAAGCGGAGAAAAATGCGGACCGGATTATCAACGAAGCCTTGAACAAATCCCGCCGGATTGAGCTTGAAATTGAAGAATTGAAAAAGCAGGCTTCTGTTTACCAGACCAAATTTAAAATGCTGCTCGAAGCACAGATGGAAATGCTTCATTCGGATGAATGGCAGAATCTCGCCGAGGAAGAACCAGCTGAGGCGGAGGCTTATGCGGGCGACGGCGCACGTCTTGACTAACACCGCCAACTAGATTATACTTTTTCATTATCATATTCGATAAACGTTGAAGGGGAGCAGGCAGTAATGTACCGGTCTTAGCGATCTGCGGTTGGTGTAAGCGCAGAACCAGGACATTTTTGTTATCACCCCGGAGTTCCTTAACTGAACAAAGCAGTAAGTTAAGGCGGCTTTGGAAATGCCGTTATTGCCAATGAAGAGACAGGCAGGGAGCCGTATGGCTTCCTGCGCTCATCAGGGTGGTACCGCGAGTCATTCTCGCCCCTATGCACAGGGGATCTGAATGGCTCTTTTTGTTGTAAAAAAAAGGAGGATGCGGAAATGAGTTATAAAGAATCACTGTTAATGCCAAAAACTAAATTTCCAATGCGCGGCAATCTGCCAAATAAAGAACCAGAACGCCAGAAAACGTGGAATGAACAGGACATTTATGAGCAGGTTCAGGCCCGCACGGAAGGCCGCCCGCTGTTTGTGCTGCACGACGGACCTCCCTATGCCAACGGGGATATCCATATGGGGCATGCGCTGAATAAAGTGCTGAAGGACTTTATCGTCCGCTACAAATCGATGACAGGCTACCATGCACCGTACGTGCCGGGCTGGGACGTTCACGGGCTGCCGATTGAAACGGCGCTTACGAAAAATAAAAAAGTCGACCGGAAAAAAATGACGACAGCTGAATTCCGCGCTGCGTGTGAAGAATATGCGGAAAAACAAATTGACCGCCAGCGCGAGCAGTTTAAACGTCTCGGGGTCAGAGGCGATTGGGAAAACCCGTATGTGACGATGAATCATGAGTATGAAGCCCAGCAGATCCAGGTCTTCGGGGAAATGGCCAAGCGCGGCCATATTTATAAAGGCAAAAAACCGGTCTACTGGTCACCTTCCTCGGAATCGGCCCTGGCAGAAGCAGAGATCGAATACCACGATATGCGCTCTCCGTCGATTTACGTCTCGTTTGCGGTTAAAGACGGAAAGAACGTCCTGGAAGGCGATGAAAAGTTTATCATCTGGACGACGACCCCTTGGACGATTCCGGCAAACCTGGCAATCACTGTGCATCCGGAGCTTGACTACGTCGTCGTGAAGGCGAATGAAGAAAAGTACGTCGTTGCTGAAGGACTGCTCGAGGAGCTCGAACAAAAGCTGGAGTGGGACGGCTATGAGATTACAAAGCGTATGAAGGGGAGCGACCTTGAATACGTAATGGCTGAGCACCCTATTTACGGCCGGGATTCTCTCGTCATCCTCGGGGAACACGTGACGCTCGATGCTGGTACCGGCAGTGTGCACACAGCGCCGGGACACGGGGAAGAAGACTTTGTGGTAGGACAGCAGTACGGCCTGGAAACACTCTGTCCTGTAGATGACAAAGGCGTATTTACCGACGAAGCCCCGGGCTTTGAAGGACTGTTTTACGATAAGGCGAATAAAGCAATCACAGATAACCTCGATCAGCTCGGAGCGCTTCTGAAGCTGAACTTCTTCAGTCACTCGTATCCGCACGACTGGAGAACGAAAAAGCCGGTCATTTACCGGGCGACCGATCAGTGGTTTGCATCGATCGAAAACATCCGGGGCGAGCTTCTGGATGAAATCAGCCAGGTGACATGGACCCCGGCCTGGGGTGAAACACGCCTGTACAACATGGTGCGTGACCGGGGCGACTGGTGCATCTCGAGACAGCGCGCCTGGGGTGTGCCGATTCCGGTCTTTTATGCAGAGGACGGCGAAGCACTCATTAACGATGAGACCATCCAGCACGTTTCCGAACTGTTCCGCAGCCACGGCTCCAACGTATGGTTTGAGTGGGAGACCGAAGATCTGCTTCCGGAAGGATTTACGTCGGAACACAGCCCGAATGGCACCTTTACGAGAGAAATGGATATTATGGACGTGTGGTTTGACAGCGGCTCGTCCCATCAGTCAGTGCTTGAGGCATCACCGCTTCTGCAGCGTCCGGCTGATATGTATCTTGAAGGCTCCGATCAGTACCGCGGCTGGTTTAACTCTTCTCTTACAACGAGCGTCGCGGTTACCGGCAAGGCGCCGTACCGTTCCGTGCTGAGCCACGGCTTTACGATGGACGGAGAAGGCAAAAAAATGAGCAAATCGCTCGGAAATACGATTTCGCCAAACGATATCACCAAGCAGCTCGGGGCGGATATTCTCCGGCTCTGGGTCTCGAGTGTGGATTACCAGGCAGATCACCGACTCTCAGATAACATTTTAAAGCAAATCGCAGAAGCGTACCGCAAGATCCGTAACACGTTCCGGTTCATGCTCGGAAACCTGAGCGACTTTGATCCTGAAAAGCACCGGGTTGCACCGTCGGACTGGAGCGAGCTTGATCATTATATGCATTTGCGCCTGCAGGATTTGATCGCAAAAATCCGTGCCGGCTATGAAGAATATCAGTTTGTAAATGTTTATCAGACGTTCCACAACTTCTGCACCGTGGATCTGAGCTCGTTTTATCTTGATATCGCCAAGGACACGCTTTATGTTGAGCATGAAGACGACGTCCGACGCCGGGCTGTGCAGACAGTGCTGTATGACACGTTAACAGCTCTCGTGCAGATGATCGCCCCGATCATTCCGCATACGGCCGAAGAGGTGTGGGAATTTATCCCTCAGACAGAAGCTGAAAGCGTACAGCTGACGGATATGCCGCAGGCGGACCGTTCGACGGAGGATGAAGAGCTCCGCCGGAAGTGGGACCGTCTCATGGATGTCCGGGACGATGTATTAAAGGCGCTGGAGACAGCGAGAGGAGAAAAAGTGATTGGCAAGTCGCTTGAAGCATCGGTTGATATTTATGCCGACGGCGAAGTGAAAGACATGCTCGAGAGCGTAACCCGCTTAAAGACGCTGTTTATTGTGTCGAAGGCAGAAATTGCCGGGTCAGCGTCTGAGGCCCCGTCAGAAGCGGCGAAGCTTGATGAAGTAAGCGTCGTTGTGGGGGCAGCGGAAGGTGAACGCTGCGAACGCTGCTGGGAAGTGACCGATACAGTGGGAGAAGACCCGGCGTATCCGGATCTGTGCAGCCGCTGTGCTTCAGTCATGCATCAAAAAGAGAACGTCAGTCAGTCATAGCACGTGTTGAGCCCCCTTCCAGCAGGGGGCTCTTTTTTTATAAAAGTAAAGGGCCGGAAGGATCGCCCTGGGCGCTGTTCGCGCCGGCGAATATATGCTAAAATGCTAAGGATGGAACGCACACCGCAAGAGAGGATGACAGAGTCCGTATGAAAATTATTAAGTGGCATTACCTGCTGGCTGCGCTGATTATTATTTTCGATCAGGTAACAAAATACATAGTAGCTGCCTCCATGCGTATTGGAGAAAGCATTGAAGTTATCCCGTCTTTTTTATACCTGACCTCTCACCGGAACGCAGGAGCGGCCTTTGGTATCCTGCAGGGCCAGCGCTGGTTTTTCTTAATTATTACGGTTGCCGTAATAGCGGTAGTGGTGTATTACATGCAGAAGTACGGTACGCTCTCATTTACTTTTGGAATCCCACTGGCCCTTGTGCTTGGAGGAGCTGTTGGAAATTTCATTGACCGTATGCTGTTCGGTGAAGTTGTTGATTTTGTTGATGTCTACCTGTTTGCCTATAATTATCCTATTTTCAACGTCGCAGACGCTGCCCTGACGGTAGGTGTAGTCTGGTTGATTATCGGTATGTTTTTAGATGAAAGATCACGAAAGAAGGAAGAAGCACATGAATCCACGAATTATTGACGAAGAAGAGCAGGGAATAAGAATCGACCGTCTGATGACAGACGAACTCGAAGAGTCACGTTCGGTCGTGCAGCAATGGGTGAAAGACGGCTGGATCACGGTTAACGGCGGCCTCGTGAAAAATAATTACAAGCTTCAGGCCGGAGACCGGGTTGACGTCACTATACCTGAAGAAAATCATGAAGAAATGACGCCGGAGGAAATGGATCTTGATGTACGCTACGAGGATGACGATGTGGTGGTGATTTACAAGCCGCGGGGAATGGTCGTGCATCCGGCGCCGGGACATACCCGGGGAACATTAATGAACGGGCTCCTGTACCGCTATCCGGCATGGCAGCATCACCCCGAAGCCCGGGCGGGTCTGATTCACCGTCTGGATAAGGATACGTCCGGCCTCCTGATCGCAGCGAAGCATCCTAAGGCTTATGAGCAGCTGTCCGCTCAGATGAAGGACCGGAAAATTGAGCGGAAATATAAAGCAATTGTGCACGGAGAGGTACCGCACGAAACGGGAAAAATTGATATGCCGATCGGCCGTGATCCTCATGACCGTCAGAAAATGGCGGCTGTGCGGGAAAACTCCAAGCCGGCGGTCACTCATTTTCAGGTGCTTCAGTGGTGGCACAAATATACGTTTGTGGAATGTGAGCTCGAAACCGGCCGGATGCATCAAATTCGTGTACATTTTGCCCAGATTGGCCACCCGGTGGCCGCTGATCCGAAATACGGACGCCGGAAGACTCTCTCTCTTCCGGGCCAGGCGCTGCACGCGTACCGCCTCCGGTTTGAGCACCCTGTCAGCGGAGAGTGGATCGAAGTGGAGGCTGAACTGCCGGAGGAGATGCAGGCCGCTATTGATGAACTTAACAAAACTAGTTGACCGCACAGAAAAAGACTGTCATACTACGTAATAACGAAAAAAACGAATGCCTTTTTAACACAGTCCCGTGAGGCTGAGAAGAGGTTGTGTCTGAACGCAGAAGTACCCAGGGCGGCGTATGTGTAAATGCCCGGCCTGCGGATGAATGTGTCCGGAGCCGCAAGCTCTCATCCTTACGGGATGGGGGCTTTTTTTATGAAATAAAGGAGGATGGTGCCAATGGAACGGGTCCTGTTGGATGAGCAGGCGATCCGGAGAGCTCTGACGAGGGTATCGCACGAAATTATTGAACGAAATAAAGGCGTGGAAGACTGCATCCTGGTCGGCATCAAAACGCGCGGCATCTACATTGCCAACCGGCTTGCGGAAAGTATCGAACGGATTGAAGGAAACGCCATTCCGATTGGCGAAGTGGACATTACGATGTACCGCGATGATTTATCCCATAATAATAACAGCCAGGAGCCGGAGCTGCACGGGGCTGTGCTTCCAGGAGAGATTACCGGAAAAACAGTGATTCTGGTGGACGACGTGCTATACACTGGACGGACGGTGCGGGCAGCCATGGACGCCATGATGGACAGCGGCCGGCCGGCACAGATTCAGCTGGCCGTGCTCGTGGACCGGGGCCACCGGGAGCTTCCTGTGCGGCCGGACTACATCGGAAAAAACGTACCGACCTCCCGCGAAGAAATCATCGCTGTCAATATGGCAGAAGAAGACGGCGAAGACCAGGTGAGTATCCATTCTGCGTAATAAGAGTTCTCTTTAATTTGAACCAGTGAGTTCAAAAAGGGATGAGACGAAAGCGTTTCTTCCCTCCATGCCAATATTAATGGAGGTTTATCATGAAAAATAACGAAGATATCCATATCCAGACCCGGCCGGCTCCGGCTACGTGGCTGATTCTGAGCCTGCAGCATCTGTTTGCCATGTTTGGATCTACAATACTGGTGCCGGCGCTCACCGGGCTCAGTCCGGCCGTGGCCCTTGTTTCCAGCGGTCTTGGAACACTTGCGTATCTGGCCATCACCAAAGGACAGATACCTGCTTACCTCGGTTCGTCATTTGCTTTTATTTTCCCGATCATTGCCGCCTTATCCATCGGGGGCCCGGGAGGTGTCATGCTCGGCTCGCTCGCTGCGGGGCTTGTTTACGGCATTACGGCGCTGATTATCCGTAAAGCCGGTGTAGGATGGCTGATGAACATTCTGCCGCCGGTAGTAGTCGGTCCGGTCATTATGGTCATCGGCCTCGGCCTTGCGACAACAGCAATCGAAATGTCGATGAACTACAACGCAGACACCGGAAACTACAATGAACCAATGCGCCATATGAGCGTAGCCGCCGTCACACTTGCCATAGTCATTGTCGCGTCTGTGTTTTTCCGCGGATTTTTCCGCATCATTCCGGTCCTTTTTGGCATCATCGGCGGCTACCTGACGGCGCTTGCTGCCGGCATGGTAAACACAGGCGCCATCGGAGAGGCTGCCTGGATTCAGGTACCGGACTTCTCCGTACCATTTGCCACGTACAGCCCGGATTGGAGCTGGAGCGTTATCGCGATCATGGCACCGATTGCGCTGGTGACGATTGCCGAACATATCGGCGACCAGCTCGTATTAAGCAAAGTAGCGGAAAAAAACTTTCTGAAGTCCCCGGGGCTGCACCGTTCCATCATGGGCGACGGGGTGGCTACAATGTTTGCCGCGGTGCTCGGCGGACCCCCGAACACAACGTACGGGGAGAATATCGGCGTACTGGCTATCACCCGCGTATTCAGCGTGTATGTGATCGGCGGAGCGGCAGTGCTTGCCATCAGCTTTGGGTTCATCGGAAAGGTGGAAGCCTTTATCGCAAGCATTCCCGGAGCTGTAATGGGCGGGGTTTCGATTCTGCTGTTTGGCATCATTGCCTCGAACGGACTCCGGATGCTGATTGATAACAACATCGACCTTGGCATCAAGCGAAACCTGATCATCAGCTCCGTGATCCTGGTAACCGGTATCGGAGGAGCGTTCATTGAAGTCGGGGAGTACTTTGAAATTTCAAGCATGGCGCTTGCTACAGTAATTGGCATGGTGCTGCACGCAGTGCTTCCGGGAAAAGAAGATTCCTACGGCAACCGGTCGATGTTTGAATCCGTCAGTACATCTACATCAAAAAATAAGGCAGCTTGATCATCCTTTAAGGAAGTACAGAGAGACATCCAAGGTTGAACGGCATGGAAACACTTCCGCCAGCAGACTATCCTGCGCGGGGCGTTTCTTCATACCCGTAAACCTGGAGTCTTTCCGACTCCGGGTTTTTTATATAGGGATCGAGGCGCTTAAAAAGGAGCGGAAACGATGATGAGTATAAAATCTTCAAAAACAGCAGCAGTCCAGCACGTGCTGACAATGGAAGAATGGGATGTGCGGCAGATTCACGAGCTGCTGGCGAGGGCTAACGCATTCGCAGACATGGACCGGGAACGAAAAAATCTCCCATTGTACGCAGCGAACTTATTTTTTGAGCCGAGCACCCGGACCAAGCTCAGCTTTGAAGCGGCCGAACAGAACCTCGGCCTCGGAATTCTTCATTTCGATGCTGCCACCTCAAGCGTGAAAAAGGGAGAGAGCCTGTACGACACGGTACGCACAATCGAAAGCATCGGAGCGGACGTGGTCGTTATCCGTCACGAGCAGGAACGATACTTTGATGAACTGCGGGACTTTATCAACATTCCCATCATTAACGGCGGGGACGGCTGCGGGCATCACCCGACCCAGTCTTTTCTGGATTTAATGACCATCCAGCAGGAGTTTGGCCGGTTTGCCGGGGTGAAGGTCGTCATTGCCGGCGATATCCGTCACAGCCGGGTCGCCCGTTCAAACGTGGAGGTATTGGAGCGTCTTGGAGCGAAGGTATACGTATCGGGACCAAGAGAATGGATGGATGAAGCCATGAGCAGCCGCTTTATTCCGATGGATGAAGCGGTGGAGGTGGCGGACGTTATGATGATGCTCCGCATTCAGCATGAACGGCACACCGTTCAGCTGATAGCCGGCCCGAACGATTATCACGAAGCATACGGACTCACTATAGAACGGGCGCAGCGCATGAAGGACAAAAGCATTATTATGCACCCTGCCCCGATCAACCGGGGCGTGGAAATCGCGGACGCGCTCGTGGAGGGCAGCCGCTCACGAATCTTCAAGCAGATGACAAACGGTGTGTTCATTCGTATGGCTGTGCTTGACCACGTATTAAGACAGGCTAAAGGAGGAGATTGGAAATGAACGGATGGATTATTAATGCGCAGGTGTTTACCTCCGGGGAAATCATCGGACCGCGGGATGTACTGATTGAAAATGGACGTATCCAGGACATAGGCCGGGTGCCGGAGGAAGCGGAAGTGGTGCTCGATGCAAAAGGGCGGCTGCTCAGCCCGGGTCTGGTCGATGTGCATGTGCATCTTCGTGAGCCGGGAGGCGAGCATAAAGAAACGATCTATTCAGGTACAAAGGCGGCGGCCAAAGGCGGATTCACCACCGTTTGTCCGATGCCAAATACGCATCCGGTGCCAGACTCCGCAGGAAAGCTTGATCTGCTTTATGAACGCATCGAAGCGACGGCGGTTGTGCGCGTTCTTCCCTACGCTTCGATTACGGAAAAACAGCAGGGAGCCAAACGTACGAACATGAAAGCACTGAAAGAGCACGGGGCCTTTGCTTTTACAGATGACGGAGTGGGCGTTCAGGACGCCTCTGTCATGTACGAAGCCATGCTCGAAGCAGCAGCGGTCGATATGCCGGTAGTGGCGCACTGTGAGGAAAATACGCTCGTATACGGCGGCAGCGTGCACGCCGGCAGGTTTGCGGAAAAGAACGGACTAAAGGGCATACCGGCGGTAGCTGAATCGGTTCATATCGCCCGCGATATTCTGCTTGCTGAAGCGGCAGGGTGCCATTATCACGTATGTCACGTGAGCACGAAGGAATCTGTGCGGCTGATTCGCGATGCCAAGCGTGCCGGTATCCATGTAACAGCCGAAGTGACGCCGCATCATCTGCTGCTGAGCGAAGACGATATACCTGAGGTGGACACAAACTATAAAATGAATCCGCCGCTGCGGTCCCGCGGTGACCGGCAGGCACTGCTTGAAGCCTGGCTCGACGGCACCATTGATTTTATAGCGACTGACCATGCCCCTCACGCGGCGGAAGAAAAAGCACGGCCTATAGGCGAAGCCCCGTTTGGCATTACGGGATTTGAAACGGCCTTTCCGCTTTTATATAACGAACTGGTTTTAAACGGGGTGTGTACCCTGGAGTATCTGCTCACATCAATGACAGAGCGGCCGGCCCGGGTGTTCGGTCTCGATGCCGGAACGCTTGTCCCCGGGGCTGCTGCAGATCTGACGCTCATTGACCTCGAGCACGAAGAAACAGTTGACCCTGCGCAGTTTGTATCAAAAGGAAAAAACACGCCGTTTGCCGGCTGGAAGCTGAAAGGCTGGCCGGTACTCACGATCGTAGACGGACAGACAGTGTATGAAAAGGAAGAGGTGCAGCAATGAAGCGCAAATTAATACTGGAAAATGGAGCGGTTTTTCACGGAGAAGGGATTGGCAGCGAACGGGAAACGGTAGGGGAAGTCGTATTCAACACCGGGATGACCGGTTATCAGGAAATTTTATCCGACCCGTCCTACTGCGATCAGCTGGTGACGCTGACGTATCCGCTGATCGGCAACTACGGCATTAACCGGGATGACTTCGAAACGATGCACCCCTCTGCCGGTGGACTGATCGTCAAGGAAGCAGCTTCGCACCCGAGCAATTTCCGGAGCATTGGCACGCTCAGCGAATGGCTGCATGAAAAAGATATTCCCGGCCTGTGCGGCATTGATACACGCCGCCTGACGAAAATGATCCGGACCGCCGGCACGCTGCGGGGCAGACTGTGCGCAGAAGAAGCGGAAGAAGAGGAAATAGTCCGGGAGCTGCAGCAGTGGGTCGACCCCCGGGACCAGGTGTCTAGGGTCAGTACGAAAAATGCCTACCATGCACCGGGCAACGGCAAACGGGTCGTTCTGATGGATTACGGGGCTAAGCACGGTATTACCCGGAATCTGCTCAGCCGCGGCTGCGACGTGTTTGTGCTTCCATACAACGCCACGGCGAAGGAAGTGCTCGCCCTGAACCCGGACGGAGTAATGCTCAGTAACGGCCCCGGAGACCCTGAAGACGTGCCGGAGGCCGTAGAGACGCTGCGCGGCCTGATTGGTGAAGTGCCGGTGTTTGGCATATGTCTCGGCCATCAGCTGCTGAGTCTTGCCTGCGGGGCCACCTCGTCGAAGCTCAAGTTCGGCCACCGCGGGGGGAACCATCCGGTCAAACAGGTGAAAACGGGCCGGGTGGATATAACCTCCCAGAACCACGGCTATACCGTGGACCGGGATTCGCTGATGGGCACAGATCTTATACTGACGCACGTCAATGTCAACGACGGCACGGTGGAAGGCGTCGAACACCGGGAGTATCCGGCCTTCAGCGTTCAGTACCATCCGGAGGCCTGCCCGGGACCGAGCGATGCCAACGACTTATTCGACCAGTTTGTCCGCTTAATGAACCGCTACGAAAAAGTACCTACTCGAATGTAAAAGGGGAGTCACCATGCCAAAACGTACAGATATTCAAAAAATATTAGTGATTGGCTCCGGCCCTATCGTGATCGGCCAGGCGGCGGAGTTTGACTATGCCGGGACCCAGGCGTGCCAGGCGTTAAAGGAAGAAGGATACGAGGTTATTTTAATTAATTCCAACCCGGCAACCATCATGACAGATACCAACATTGCCGATCAGGTGTACATGGAGCCGCTGACGCTTGAGTTTGTCGACCGGGTGATCCGAAAAGAACGGCCGGACGCCATTCTTCCGACGCTTGGCGGCCAAACCGGTTTGAATATGGCGATGGAGCTGCACCGCCACGGGCTGCTTGAGCGGTACGATATTTCCCTTCTTGGCACCGAGCTGTCTGCGATCGAGCAGGCAGAGGACCGGGAGTCCTTCCGGAACCTGATGTATGAGCTGAATGAGCCGGTTCCTGAAAGCACCATTGTGCACAACCTGCAGGAAGCAGAAGCCTTTGTAGAGGAAATCGGCTACCCGGTTATCGTCCGGCCGGCCTATACGCTTGGTGGCACCGGCGGCGGTCTGGTGGACAATCACGACGAGCTCGTGGAAATTGTCGGGTCCGGGCTCAAATACAGCCCGGTAACCCAGTGCCTGCTTGAAAAAAGCATCGCCGGGTTTAAAGAGCTTGAATACGAGGTGATGCGCGACAGCTCCGGGCAGGCCATTGTTGTCTGTAACATGGAAAATATCGACGCGGTCGGTATTCATACCGGTGACTCGATTGTCACCGCCCCGAGCCAGACGCTTGCTGACCGGGAGTACCATATGCTTCGGGATTCCTCCCTGAAAATCATCCGCGCGCTTGAAATCGAAGGCGGCTGCAACGTGCAGTTTGCCCTTTCTCCGGAAAGCTTTGAATACTACATCATCGAGGTTAATCCGCGGGTGAGCCGCTCCTCGGCGCTTGCGTCCAAAGCGACCGGCTACCCGATTGCCAAGCTGGCAGCAAAAATCGCGGCGGGCTATAAGCTCGATGAGTTAAAGAATCCGATCACCGGTACGACATACGCAAGCTTTGAGCCGGCCCTTGATTACGTAGTAACGAAGATTCCCCGCTGGCCGTTTGACAAATTTGAAGCAGCGAACCGCCGGCTCGGTACGCAGATGAAGGCAACAGGAGAAGTGATGGCCATCGGACGCTCATTTGAAGAGTCCATTTTAAAAGGCATCCGGTCGCTTGAACTCGGACGGGCTTTTCTGACGCACCCGGATTACGCAGAGGCTTCTGAAGAAAAGTTGATAGACAAGCTTATTCGTGCGGATGATGAGCGGCTGTTTTATATCGGGGAGGCGCTAAAGCGCGGCTACTCGCTTGAACAGCTGCACAGCTGGACAAAAATTGATTTGTTTTTCCTCGAAAAATTTGCCGGCATTGTCAAAGTGGCTGAGATGGCACGTGCGTACCCAAATGATGAAGAGATCCTCCGGATGGCCAAGACAACAGGTATCGCCGACGAAACGCTCGCAGCCTACTGGAATACAACAGAGAAAAAGGTGCGCAGCCAGCGCCTCGATCTGGGTATTATGCCGGTGTATAAAATGGTCGACACGTGTGCGGCGGAATTCGAATCCGAAACGCCGTATTACTACTCCTCCTATGAGGAGGAAAACGAAAGCAGCAAAACCGGGCGTCCGTCTGTGATCGTCCTTGGCTCCGGCCCGATACGGATCGGGCAGGGCGTGGAATTTGACTACGCCACGGTCCATACCGTCTGGGCGCTGCAGGAAGCGGGATATGAAGCGATTATTATCAACAACAATCCGGAAACGGTGTCGACAGACTTCAGCGTCTCCGACAAGCTGTACTTTGAGCCGCTCACTGTGGAGGACGTGATGCACGTGGTCGATGTGGAACAGCCGGAGGGCGTCATCGTTCAATTCGGCGGCCAGACGGCGATTAACCTGGCGGATGGTCTCGCCGATCACGGCGTCAAGATTCTCGGCACTACACTCGAAGACATGGACCGGGCGGAGGACCGGGATAAATTTGAAGCGGCGCTGCAGTCGCTCAAAATCCCTCA
Source organism: Marinococcus halotolerans DSM 16375 (assembly GCF_000420725.1). Taxonomy (GTDB): domain Bacteria; phylum Bacillota; class Bacilli; order Bacillales; family Marinococcaceae; genus Marinococcus; species Marinococcus halotolerans. The sequence goes on from NZ_ATVM01000003.1 coordinate 99,703, forward strand.
GCCGCTCGGCCGTACAGCCGTCAGCACGGAAGAGGCGCGGGTGGTGGCTGCCGATATCGGCTACCCGGTTCTGGTGCGCCCGTCGTACGTTCTGGGCGGACGGGCAATGGAAATTGTCGGAAATGAAAAAGAACTGCTTAACTACATGGAACGGGCTGTACGCGTTAACCGCAAGCACCCGGTACTGATCGACCGTTATATGGTCGGAAAGGAAGTGGAGGTTGACGCAATTTCAGACGGGGAGACGGTGCTAATACCGGGAATCATGGAGCATATCGAACGCGCCGGCGTGCATTCGGGCGATTCGATTGCGGTCTATCCATCGCAGACGCTTTCGGAGCAGACGAAACAAACGCTTGCAGAGCGGACAGTCGCTATCGGAAAAGGGCTGAATATTAAAGGGCTGCTCAACATTCAGTTCGTCATACATGAAGACGAAGTGTATGTGCTTGAAGTGAATCCGCGGGCGAGCCGCACGCTGCCGTTTTTAAGTAAAATTACCGGATGCCCGATTGCCAAGCTTGCCACCCGGGTCATGGTCGGAGAGAGCCTTGCTTCCCTGGGTTACGAAAGCGGTCTGCTGCCGGAGGCAGAAGGCGTTTCGGTCAAGGTGCCGGTCTTTTCCTTTGCCAAGCTCCGCCAGGTGGAAATATCCCTTGGGCCGGAAATGAAATCGACCGGCGAGGTGATGGGCCGGGATCAGACGCTCGAGAAAGCATTGTATAAAGGACTGATTGCTTCCGGGATGAAAATTCCAAATCACGGCACCGTGCTGTTCACTATCGCCGATGAGTGGAAAAAGGAGGCGCTTGCTCTCGCCAGAAGGTTTCATGCGATCGGCTATACGATTACAGCGACCCAGGGAACAGCGGCGTGGCTGAACAAGGAAGGCATTCCGGCTTCGTCGGTCGCAAAAGTGGAGGAAGAGTCGCCAAACATTCTGGACTTTATCCGGGAAGGCAAAGCCCAGTTTGTGATCAACACGATGGAAAAACAGAAAAAAGCGGCGGCGGATGGCTTCCGGATCCGGCGGGAAGCGGTGGAAAATGAAGTAGTATGTCTCACCTCGCTCGACACGGCCGGAGCCCTGTTAAAGGTGCTTGAGATGATCACCTTTTCCACAGAAGCCATGCCGGCGATGAAAGAAGACCGTACAAACGAGGTGATGGCGTGATTCAAAAAGAATGGATGAGCGTCATTTCTATCGACGAAATCGCAGCATCGATTTTTGAAGTCGTGCTCGAAGGCGATATGCCGGAGCGCATCCAGGCGCCGGGGCAGTTCGTGCATGTAAAGACCTCCCCGCACGTCGCCCCGCTTCTCCGCCGTCCGGTCAGTATTAGTGAACACTGGCCAAAAGAGCGGCGGATGGCCCTTGTGTTCCGTGCCGAGGGCGAAGGCACAAGCCGGATGGCAGCCTGGCGTGCAGGCGACGAAGTGGATGTGCTCGGGCCGCTCGGCAACGGATTTGATACGAGTGACATGGCCGAAGGAGAAAAGGCGCTGATTGTCGGGGGCGGCGTAGGCGTCCCGCCGCTGCTCGGTCTCGCTAAACAGCTGGTAATCCAGGGCGTCCAGATTCAGACCGTGCTCGGGTTTGCCGATGCCTCCAGTGCTTTCTTTCAGGAAAGATTTAGCTCGCTCGGCGACTGTTTTGTGAGCACCATCGACGGGAGCATCGGAGATACCGGGTTTGTCACAGACGTGATTGACCGCCGGAATCTTTCCTACGACGCCATTTTTGCCTGCGGGCCTCTGCCGATGCTCCGGGCACTCGACAGCTCCTATGCGACGACGAAAGGAAAGCTTTCCCTTGAGGAGCGCATGGGCTGCGGCATCGGTGCCTGCTTTGCCTGTGTATGTCACACGACAGATGATCCGGACGGAACGGGCTACCGGAAGGTTTGCAGCGATGGACCGGTCTTTCCGTGGGGAGAGGTGGTGCTGTCATGAAACTGCATGTGAGCCTGCCCGGCCTGGAGATGAAAAACCCGGTCATGCCGGCAAGCGGATGCTTTGGCTTTGGAAAAGAGTTTGCTCAGCTGTATGACCTCAATAACCTTGGAGCCATTGCGATTAAAGCAACCACCGAAGAAGCGCGATTCGGGAACGAAACACCGCGGGTGGCAGAAACAGAAGCAGGCATGCTGAACGCCATCGGCCTGCAGAACCCGGGGCTTAAGGGAGTCACCGAACAGGAGCTGCCGTGGCTCCAGCAGTTAGATACACCGGTTCTTGCAAACGTCGCCGGGACGAAAATGGAAGATTACGAAGCGGTGGCCGCCGGGCTGTCGGAATCCGGAATGGCTGCAGCGCTGGAGCTCAATATTTCCTGCCCGAATGTTAAAGAAGGCGGCATTACGTTTGGCACCGATCCGAAGCTTGCGGCAGAGCTGACGAAAAGAGTGAAGCACGTCTCTGACGTTCCGGTGTATGTCAAGCTCTCTCCCAACGTAACGGATATTACCGAGATTGCCAGAGCGGTGGAACAAGCCGGCGCGGATGGCCTCTCGCTGATTAACACATTATCGGGCATGAAAATCGATCCGCGGACGCGCAAGCCGCTGCTTGCCAATGAAATCGGCGGCCTTTCGGGGCCCGCTATTAAGCCGGTGGCGATCCGGATGGTGTATCAGGTGCGGCAGGTGACGGATCTGCCTATCATCGGCATGGGCGGAATTATGGGCATGGAGGACGTGCTGGAGTTTATGATGGCCGGAGCCGATGCAGTGGCTGTCGGAACAGCAAACATCAGCAACCCGTTTGCCTGCCCGGAAATTATTCAGGAGCTGACAGACTGGGCCAACGCCGAGCCGGCAGCGGACTGGGCCGGCTGGAAGCAGGGCGGGGTGAAAGCATGAATGACCGTCCGCTGATTATCGCTATGGACGTGCCGGACAAATCGGAGGCGGATGCTCTGCTCGCTTCATTCGGGCAGAGGCCGCTGTTTTTAAAAGTCGGCATGGAATTATTTTATAAAGAAGGCCCGGCGCTTGTAGAGGAATGGAAAGCGAAAGGCCACCGGGTGTTTCTTGACTTGAAGCTGCATGATATCCCTAATACGGTTCAGCGGGCTGCAGCCCAGCTTGCCAGGCTGCAGGTGGATCTTATCACGGTCCATGCCGCCGGCGGGAGCCGGATGATGGCGGGGGCTGTAGAAGGATTGGAGCAGGGCACCTGGTCCGGTCAAAAGAGGCCTGCCTGTATAGCAGTAACCCAGCTGACGAGTACCTCCGAATCGATGCTGAACGAGGAGCTTGGCATACCGCTTTCGATGAACGAAGCAGTGCTGGCTTACGCCGGGCTTGCCGAACAGTCGGGGCAGGACGGCGTGGTCTGTGCCGCCGGGGAAGTTCCTCTTATTAAAAGCGCCCGAAGCAGCTCTTTTATGACCGTGACGCCGGGAATTCGCGGCACCGGCGAGGCGGCGGGGGACCAGGCCCGGGTAGTGACCCCGGGTGCCGCGGCAGATCTCGGCAGTGACGCCATCGTCGTAGGCCGCAGCATTACAAATGCCGCAGATTCGGCTGCGGCCTACGAACAAATGGAACAGGAATGGAGAATGCCCAATGCAGAATGAAGAACTCCTCAGCAGAGATCTGCTGACCATCGAAGCAGTGACCCTGCGCCCGGATGAACCGTTTACCTGGTCTTCCGGTATCCGCTCGCCGATATACTGTGACAACCGGCTGACGCTTTCCTATCCGGATGTACGGAGCCGGGTGGCAGAAGGCCTGGCGGAGCTTATCCGGGACAATTATCCCGAGGCTACGATTGTTGCCGGCACCGCGACGGCCGGGATCGCTCATGCGGCGCTTGCAGCGGACAGACTCGACCTGCCGATGTGCTACGTACGCGGGTCTTCCAAATCACACGGTAAAGGCAATCAGATTGAAGGACGAGTCAAGCCGGAGGATAAAGTCGTAATTGTCGAAGATTTAATCTCGACCGGCAAAAGCATGATTACGGTCCAGCAGGCACTTCTGGAAAACGGAGCCGAGGTGCTCGGAGCCGCTGCGATTTTCACGTATGAGCTGGAAGAAGCGGGAAGGCAGCTTAAAGAAGCTGGGCTGCCGGCAAAAACACTGACCAACTATTCTGCACTGATTCAGATTGCTGCTGAGGAAGGCTACGTGCAGGAAAAAGACATCGAGCGTCTGCAGGAATGGAAGCAGGCCCCGGCGTCCTGGGCGTAAATACGAATGAAAAAAGCTCCTCCCGGACAGCTCAGCTGTGCCGGAAGGAGCCATTTTTTATTTTGCAGCAGTCTGGGCCTTTGCCCGGTTTTTCATTTCGAGCACGAGGCTTTCCTCAGGCGTGACAAACAGGGTGGACTGCTGATCATAGGTCACAAACCCGGGCTTGGCGCCGTTTGGTTTTCGCACGTGACGGATCAGGGTGTAGTCGACCGGCACAGAGGACGAGGAGCGCGCTTTCGAGAAATAGGCGGCAAGTACAGCCGCTTCCTTTAACGTTTCCTCGTCCACATCTGTGGAGCGGATCACTACGTGGGATCCCGGGATGTCTTTAGTGTGCAGCCAGGTGTCTCCCGCATTTGCCACCCGGTTGGTGACGTATTCGTTCTGGCGGTTGTTTTTACCTACGAGCAGAAGGGTGCCGGCGGAGGAAACGTACTGTTCCACCTGCGGTTTCGTATTTTTTTTCTGCTTTTTCTTTTGCACACGTTTTTTCAGGTAACCGCCGTCCGACAATTCTTCACGAATGTCGTCAATGTCAGATGGAGCAGCCGTTTCGACCTGCTGAATCAGCCGGTCGAGGTAATCGATCTCACGCCGGGTCAGCTTAATCTGTTTTTTGGCCTCGGAGAGCGAGGTTTTGGCTTTATTATATCGTTTAAAATAACGCTGGGCATTATCTGATGGCGATAATTCAGGCTCAAGCTCAATAGTAAGCGTGCCGCCTTCGGGATCGTAATAATCCGTTACTTCTATTTCCTTTTCCCCGCCGCGGAGCTGGTGCATGTGGGCGGTTAACAGCTCCCCGTATTTTTGGTAGACGAGACGGTTTTCAGCCTGCGTAATCGTCTGGCGCAGTTTTTTCAGCTTACGCTCATTTTTTTCACGTTCGTTCTGCAGAAACCGTTCGAGATCATGAGCCTGCTGGTGTACGCGGTCACGTTCGGCTTTGCCGTTATGGTAGCGGTCGAGCATAGCGCTCACCGAGGCAAAGCTTTCTTTCGTGCCGTCTACATGAGTGAGATCAATGGCACTGTAATATTCCTTGTTCGCCTCGGTCGTTACGATCTGCGGCTGAAAATTCCCGTTTTTTACGTCGCTCATAAGCGCGGTAAACGTATCGGCGAGCTTTTGCAGCGAACCGAGACCGGCCCGGTGCGCGGTCTCCCTGGCACTCTGAGGAGAAATTCCTTCAAACGCCTGCATCAGCTGGCGGTCGAGCTTGCCCTGGTTGGCGTCAAGTGCTCTCAGCACGTCGCCGGCTCCGGCGTCGAGGGGGTTCGCCTTATGCTGGGAAGGGGGTGCAACGTACTCCTGCCCGGGAAGAATCGTGCGTACCGTATTCTGGGCCGGGGAAATATGCTTCATGCTGTCGAGAATGTGCGTGCGGTCCTCATTGAGGAGCACGACGTTACTGTGCTTGCCCATAATTTCCATAACCAGGGTCCGTTCCGTACGATCGCCAATTTCATCTTTGTTTTCAATGCGCAATGAAACAATGCGCTCAAGTCCCTGCTGCGTTACCTCCCGTACGAAGCCGCCTTCAAGGTGCTTGCGCAGCAGCATGCAGAACATGGAAGGCTCTGGAGGGTTCTGATACTTTTCGTCTGTCAGGTGCATTCTTGACAGGGAAGGGTTTACCGACAGCAGCAGCTGGTGGTTTTTACGGTTTGCCCGCACTGTAATGACGAGGTCGGTTTTGTAGGGCTGGTGTATTTTTGAAATCCGGCCGCTTTGGAGGGTCTGCTGGACCTCCTGCACAACCGCCTGGGTCATGATTCCGTCAAAGCTCACGTTCGATCATCCTTTACTCGTACAAGCAGGAGAAAACCTTCTGCTGCTTGCGTTCTGTACGGTGGATTATAGCATAATGAAAAGCGCGCCGTCTTGTTTGCTGAATAAACATTGGTTGTGGGGCGAAGAGATATTGTTTACAATATAGAAGTACATAATGTTCGGGCCTCACCGCGAAGCATCGTTTGTGACGCTTGAAATAATCGTGCTATACTAAAGCAGGAGAACAACTCGTCAGGAACCGCAGAAGAAAACATATATGAACCATTTTTTCAGGCAGCAGCTAGAGGGATGGTCCGACCAGGAGGGGTAGTTTTGAGCATTAAGCTAATCAACATTGGATTTGGCAACATTGTGTCGGCAAACCGGATTATTTCTATCGTCAGCCCTGAATCAGCACCAATCAAACGGATTATTCAGGAAGCAAGGGACCGGAACATGCTGATTGATGCCACCTACGGCAGAAGGACGAGAGCGGTTATCATTGCAGACAGCGACCATGTGGTGCTTTCTGCGGTTCAGCCGGAAACAGTCGCCCAGCGGCTGCATACAAAAGACGATGATTCATCGGACGAATAAGATTGTGAAATGAGGCGTGTCAACCTATGAAAGATGATAAAGGGTTATTGATTGTTCTATCCGGCCCGGCCGGTGTAGGAAAAGGTACGGTGTGCGGAGCGCTGCGCGAAGAGGATACCAACATTGAGTATTCCGTCTCGGCCACCACCCGCGCTCCCCGTCCGGGAGAGGAGCACGGAGTAAATTATTTCTTTCATTCGAAGGAAGAGTTTGAAAAAATGATTGAGGAAGGCCGTCTGCTTGAATGGGCGCAGTATGTAGACAACTACTACGGGACCCCGCTTGATTACGTCAAGGAAACTATTGACCGCGGCAAAGATATTATTCTCGAGATTGAAGTGCAGGGCGCAGAAAAGGTGAAGGAGCGTTATCCGGAAGGAACATTTATTTTCTTAATGCCTCCGAGCCTCGCCGAGCTCCGCAGCAGGATTGTCGGACGCGGAACGGAAACATCTGAATTAATTGACAAACGGATGACTGTGGCCAAAAATGAAATTGACATGATGCAGATGTACGACTATGTAGTAGAAAACGATGAGATCGAAAAAGCGGTCTCGCGTATTCGCTCTATTGTCACTGCAGAACACTGCAAACAGGAACGCCTGATTGAAAAATATAAAGAATTAGCGGAGGTGGAATAATGGCTTCAAACAGAAACGACGAAGGAATGCTGTACCCGTCCATTGATCAGCTGCTCGGTCATATCAATTCTAAATATACGCTAGTATCCGTCTCGGCACGGCGCGCGAGAGACCTCGAAGAAATCGACGGGGCACTTCCAATGATCGATAATGCAAAATCTGTGAAGGCAGTAGGCATCGCTCTCGAAGAAATCCAGGCCGGCGTGCTCAGCTACCGCCAGGGTGACTACGAAGAACATGACTATGAAGAATAACGGAAAATGAACGGGCACCAGATAAGAAGAAGCAACCTATGGCATCACGTAGGTTGCTTTTTTTAGCCTGGAAGTGCCTGTAAAAGGAGGAGAAAGCTGTGAAAGGTAAAAAAATTGTACTTGGCGTTACGGGAGGAATAGCTGCCTTTAAAGCCGCGGCGCTTGCAAGCAAGCTGTACCAGGCAGGGGCGGAGCTGCGTATTATTATGACTCCGGAGGCTAAAGAGTTTATTACCCCGCTTACATTTCAGGCGCTGACCCGCTCAAGAGTGTACGACGACACGTTTGCAGAAGCCGATCCCTCGGTCGTTTCCCATATTGACGTCGCGGACTGGGCGGACGTATTTATTGTAGCGCCTGCCTCGGCCAATACGCTCGGAAAGCTTGCGAACGGACTTGCAGATGATATGCTCACGACTACAATGATGGCAACACTTGCCAACGTCTACGTCGCGCCGGCGATGAATGTGAACATGTATAATCACCCGAGCTTTCAGCGCAACAAGGAGACGTTAAAGCAGGACGGCTACCGGTTCATTGAACCCGGGGAGGGCTATCTTGCCTGCGGCTGGATTGGGAAAGGCCGGATGGCGGAACCCGAGGACATTATGCAGTTTGTCCAGGATGCCGAAGATGTCGGCACGCCGCTTGCAGGCAAGCGGGTGCTTGTCACAGCCGGCCCAACGCATGAGCATATTGATCCGTTCCGGGTCGTTACAAACCCGTCGAGCGGAAAAATGGGTTTTGCGATTGCGGAGGAGGCAGCCCGGCGGGGAGCTGAGGTGACGCTGGTCGCCGGGCCCGTGACGCTCTCGACTCCCGGCGGCGTCCAGACAAGAATCGACGTGGAAAGCGTGGAGGATATGCGCGAAGCCGTACTGACCTATTATGATACCTCGGATGTGGTGATTAAAGCAGCTGCTGTGTCTGATTACCGGCCGGAAACCGTTTATGAAAAAAAGCAGAAGAAAAAGGACGATGGGCTGGAGATACCGATGGTGAAAACCCCGGATATTCTCCGGGAGCTCGGAGAGAAAAAGAAGCATCAGCTTCTGATTGGCTTCGCTGCAGAATCGGAACACCTCGAGGAATACGCAGAAAGCAAGCGGCAGCGTAAAAATGCCGATCTAATTGTCGCCAATGAAATCGGTAAAGCAGGTTCGGGCTTTCGTGCCGACGAAAATACAATCACCTTCGTGGATGAAAACGGGGCTCTCTCTTTTCCAGCCCAGTCGAAGCACGAGGCAGCGGCAGAAATTATGTCCTGGCTGCAGAAACGAATAGGAGACGCGTAACTATGTACGCCAAAGTAATTGTTGATATAGCGACCGGCCAGACGAACCGGGCCTTTGATTACCAGATTCCGGCTTCACTCGAAATGCTTGCGCACCCTGGATCGAGAGTGACAGTGCCGTTTGGAGCCCGGAAAATTCAGGGGTTTATCTGGCGGATCGAAGACAAAACAGAGCTTGCCCGGGTCAAGCCGATTACAGACGTGCTTGATCCTCATCCGGTGCTCACCCAGGAGCTGCTTGAGCTCGGAGAGTATCTGGCCGTGGAAACGGTCTGTTTTTTAATTACGGCCTACCAGTCGATGATTCCGGCGGCGATCCGGGCAAAGCCAAAAAAGAAAATGGAGCTGCTCGTATCTGTGGAGACCCTGCCGCCTGTACTGCAGGCGGTATTTCAGAAGCAGACGGCGATCGATTGGAAGGACCTCCCGGACGATAAAGCAGTGATGCAGCACGTGCAGGAAGCTGTGCGGCGTGAACAAATCCGGATTGATTACCAGGTGAAGGACCAGACGAAAAAACAGACGAAGCGGATGCTGCGGCTTCATCCGGAGCACCGGGCGCATGCAGCTTCTCTTACTGCGAAAGCGAAAAAACAGCTGGAGCTGTATGATTGGTTTCTTTCGATTGGAGATGAAGAGGCGGCCGTGCCCGCGGCTCAGCTGCTGCATGAGCAGACGGCGAGCCGTGCTGTCATTCAGGGTCTTGTGGAAAAAAATATTCTTATGGAGCGGGACCAGGAATCGTACCGGGACCCGTTTGAAGACCGCTCCTTTGAAGCGACTCCTCCGCAGGAGCTCACCCGGGACCAGCAGCGGGCCCTGGACCCGATCACGGAAAAAACGTCACAGCGCAGACATCATACGTTTTTGCTTCACGGGGTCACCGGAAGCGGAAAAACAGAAGTGTATCTGCAGGCCATTGACCGCGTGCTGCAGCAGGGGCGGGAGGCGATTGTGCTCGTGCCGGAAATTTCGCTCACCCCGCAAATGGTTGAACGCTTTAAAGGGCGGTTTGGTGACCAGGTGGCGGTGATGCACAGCGCTCTCTCAAGAGGCGAGCGTTATGACGAATGGCGCAGAGTGCATGCCGGAGATGCAAAAGTAGCAGTCGGGGCACGATCGGCGATTTTTGCCCCTTTTAAGAACGTTGGTTTGATTATTATTGATGAAGAACACGAAGGCAGCTACAAGCAGGAGGATCACCCCAGGTATCACGCCCGGGAGGTAGCGATCTGGAGAGGCAGGTATCACGGAGCACCGGTCGTACTGGGAAGCGCTACGCCGTCGCTGGAATCCTACGCCCGTGCCGGCCGGGACGTTTATCAGCTGCTTGAAATGCCGGAGAGAATCAACCAGAAACAGCTGCCTGCCATCGACGTTGTGGATATGAGAGACGAGCTTCATAAAGGCAACCGGTCGGTATTTTCCGAAACGCTTCTTGAAAAGCTGAAGGACCGTTTGGAAAAAGGGGAGCAGAGCATTTTGTTTTTAAACCGGCGCGGCTATTCTTCGTTTGTCATGTGCCGTTCATGCGGCTATACCGCTGAATGCCCCCACTGTGAAATTACGCTCACATACCATCAGACAAAGCATCAGCTGAAGTGTCACTACTGCGGCTATGAAGAAACGATGCCTGCGACGTGCCCGTCCTGTGAAAGCGAACAGATCCGCTATTTCGGCACGGGCACCCAGAAGGTGGAGGAGGAGCTGACGAAGGTACTGCCGGAGGCGAGGATTATCCGGATGGATATGGACACCACCACGAAGAAAGGCTCCCATGAACAGATGCTCCGCCGGTTTGGAAACGGAGAAGCGGACATTCTGCTCGGCACCCAGATGATTGCCAAAGGCCTGGACTTCCCAATGATTACGCTGGTCGGTGTGCTTGCCGCAGACACCATGCTGCATCTGCCCGATTTCCGGGCGCCGGAGAGAACCTTTCAGCTGCTTACGCAGGTGAGCGGCCGGGCCGGCCGGGATAAGCTGCAGGGCGAAGTAGTGATTCAATCCTACAGCCCTGATCATTACAGCATCCAGTTTGCTAAAAACCATGACTACCCGTCGTTTAGCCGGCATGAAATGGGCCAGCGCAAGCGGGGCGGCTATCCGCCTTACTACTATTTAACGATGGTCAACGTCTCTCACGAAGAGATCGGGGTAGCGTTAAAGACGGCGGAAAAAGTGACGAGCCGGCTGCGGGAGGAATTGTCGCCGCAGGCAAAAATTCTCGGGCCGACCGTTTCTCCAATTGCAAGGATCAAGGATAGATATCGGTACCAATGCATGATAAAATACAGGGATGAGCCTGAATTAACGAAAATCCTGAATGATATTGCTGTACATTATCAAAAAGAGACAGCCCAGGATAAGCTGTTTATTACGATTGATATGTACCCGCAGTTGTTTCTATAAGGTAAACGCCAGCCCCGCTGCTTCGATAGTGACCGACGCACGGGGCTGTGTATTGTGAAAAGAGGGATAAATATGAACATTTTATTTATGGGAACGCCGGACTTTTCGGTCCCAATCCTGCGGCGTCTGCTTGAAGAGGGCTATCCGGTAACTGCGGTGGTCACTCAGCCGGACCGCCCGAAAGGAAGAAAAAAAGAGCTGACCCCGCCGCCGGTTAAAGTAGAAGCCCAAAGGCGGGAGCTTCCTGTACTGCAGCCGGAAAAGCTGAAAAACGAAGCCTCATTAAACGAAATGCTGGCAGAGAAGCCCGATTTAATTATTACAGCGGCCTTCGGCCAGATTCTGCCGAAGAAGCTTCTCGAAGCTCCGTCCATTGCAGCGGTGAATGTGCACGCTTCCCTGCTGCCTGAATACCGCGGAGGCGCCCCGATTCACCAGGCGGTTATCGATGGCCGGGAAAAAACAGGCGTTACGATCATGGATATGGTTGCAAAGCTTGATGCCGGCGACATCATCCGTCAGCAGGAAGTCGCCATTGATTGGGAGGATACGGTCGGAGACGTGCATGACAAGCTGAGCGCCGTTGGGGCTGATCTTTTGATCGACACGCTGCCCGCGGTTATTGACGGGACGGCGGAACGGATTCCCCAGAATGAAGAAAAGGTAACGTTTGCGTCCAATATCCAGCGCGGTCAGGAAAGAATCAACTGGAAGCAGAGCGGCCGCTCGATCTATAACCAGATCCGGGGAATGAATCCGTGGCCGGTAGCCTATACAGAGAAAGATGGAAAGTCGATTAAGCTGTGGCGGGCCGAATGGATTGACGCATCCGTCCGTGCTGAAGCGGGCACTATTACCGTCATCGCGGATGACTATATTGATGTGACAGCCGGTGATGGCACCACGGTCCGGATCTGGGAGCTTCAGCCGGCCGGAAAAAAACGGATGAAAACGTCCGAGTTTTTGCGGGGAAGCCACGGCTGGTCCAAAGGAGAGAGCTTTGATGAATAAAACGGAACCTTCCCATTCCCTCCGGTATACAGCTGCTTCCCTGCTCGAACGGGTGGAGACCGGACAGGCATTCAGCCACCTGCTGCTCCATCACGAGCTCGCCGGAAAAGCCTGGTCGAGGGAGGACGCAGGCCTCTTGACCGAAATTGTTTACGGCACGCTGCGGCGCCAGAACACCCTTGACTACGTGCTCGGGGTTTTTGTCAACAAACCGATTGAGAGGCTTGACGCCTGGGTACGCGTGCTTCTGCGCATGAGTGTGTATCAGATGCGCTATCTTGACCGGGTGCCGGATCACGCCGTTGTGGATGAGGCGGTAAAAATCGCGAAGCAGCGGGGGAACAAAGGGGTGAGCGGTTTTGTGAACGGGGTGCTTCGCTCCCTGCAGCGCAAAGGATTTCCCGACACCTCTGCAATCAAAAATGCAGAGGAACGGATGGCCGTCGACTACAGCCATCCGGCATGGATGCTGAAGGAATGGCAGGCGGCCTACGGAGAGGAAACAGCCCTCCGTATCGCCGAAGCAAATAACGTCACGCCAAAAACGAATGTGCGGGTCTCCCCGGAGGCTGAACTCGAAGACGTGCAGGAAATGCTCGAGCAGGAAGGCATTCAGACAACCCGCGGGGCTATTGCAGAGAAAGCATTAATTGTAGAAAAAGGAAATGTTCTCCTCACCGAAACGTATCAGAATGGCTATATAACGGTGCAGGACGAAAGCTCGATGAAAGCCGGCGAAGCGCTGATGATCGAAGAGAGCATGGACGTTCTTGACGCCTGCGCCGCCCCGGGCGGAAAATCAACGGATGCTGCTGAACGGACCGGCCCGGACGGAAGCGTAGCCGCCCACGACCTGAGTGCAAAAAAGCTGACCCAGATTGAAGAGCAGGCGGCAAGACTGCGGCTTGAAAATATTGAAACGGCCGCCGGGGATGCACGTCAATTGACAAGAACCTTTCCGGCGCGTACGTTTGACCGGGTGCTCGTCGATGCTCCGTGCAGCGGACTTGGCGTTATCCGGAAAAAGCCCGAGCAGAAATGGGCCAAAAAAGCAGAGGATTTTGCACGCCTGCCGGAGATACAGCAGGAAATATTGAATGAAGCTGTAAGTATGTTACGATTTAATGGAAGGATTGTGTACAGCACATGTACAATTCGTCCAGAGGAGAACGAACAGGTGTGGGAAGCGTTTTTGCACCGGCATCCAGAACTCACGCCAGACCATGAACTGACCGACAAACTAAACATTTCAGAAATAGAGCATTTTTCCAGCGAATACGGATGGTGCACGATTCTTCCCCATGAATACGGCACAGACGGATTTTTCATTGCCGCGGCGGTAAAAAATAATCAGGAAGAAACGGAAGGAGCATAAGCATGCAGATTTTAAAAAAGGAGGCGCCTGCCCCGCAAACGGACAGCCCCTCCATGTACAGCTTGAAATACGAGGAACTTGAACAATGGTTAAAGGAAAACGGGGAACCGGCATTCCGGGCGAAGCAACTGTTTGAATGGATGTATCAAAAGCGCGTGACCTCATTTGAGGAAATGACCAACATTCCGAAAACACTTCGCGAAAAGCTCGAGAGCTCGTTTACACTGACGACGTTAAAAGAGGTCATTCATCAGCAGTCCCAGGACGGCACGATTAAGATTTTGTTTGAACTGCAGGACGGCTATACGATCGAAACCGTACTGATGAAGCATGACTACGGCTACAGCGTCTGTGTAACTACTCAGGTAGGCTGCCGGCTCGGCTGTACCTTCTGTGCTTCCACGCTCGGCGGTCTGAAGAGAAACCTTGAAGGCGGCGAAATTACCGCCCAGGTGCTTGAATCCCAGCGTCTGCTTGATGAAAGAGACGAACGTGTAAGCTCTATCGTTGTCATGGGCATCGGCGAGCCGTTCGATAACTACGACGGCCTGATGAACTTTCTGCGCGTTGTCAATCATGATGACGGCTTAAACATCGGTGCACGCCACATTACCGTTTCTACTAGCGGGGTCGTGCCGCGCATTTACGACTTTGCCAACGAAAACATGCAGATCAATTTCGCGGTATCCCTCCACGCAGCAAACACAGAAACCCGCAGCCGGCTGATGCCGATCAACCGCGCATGGGATGTGTCGGAGCTGATGGATTCGATCCGCTACTATCAAAAGAAAACGAACCGGAGGGTCACGTTCGAGTACGGCCTGTTCGGCCAGGTGAACGACCAGAAAGAGGATGCAGACGAGCTCGCCGACCTGATCGGTGATTTGAAATGCCACGTCAACCTGATTCCTGTGAATGACGTGCCGGAGAGAAACTACGTGCGTACCACAAGAAACGACATTTTTGGGTTTGAAAAAGCATTAAAAGACCGCGGGGTGAACGTAACGATCCGGCGTGAGCAGGGGCACGATATCGATGCAGCCTGCGGACAGCTGCGTGCCAATCAGCGGAAGGAAGAAACGGAGGCTAATTCCCAGTGAACCACATGTTCTTAACAGACCGGGGAAAAATCCGTCCTCACAACGAAGATACCGGAGGCATTGTCACGCATGCTTCCGGCACTATTTTAGCCGTCGTTGCTGATGGAATGGGCGGACATTCGGCCGGAGACGTGGCAAGCGCCATGGCCTATCAGACGCTAAAGGACGCATGGAAGGAAAACCCGTCTGTCGATTCCGTTGAAGAGGCATCCGAGTGGCTGACTGACAACATGATGAAAGCAAATGAAGCCATCATCCGCCACGCCCATCATTACCCGGAGCATGCGGGAATGGGGACGACTCTTGTCGCGGCAATCTGTCATCCGTCGTTTACCGTGACCGGAAATATCGGTGACAGCCGCAGCTATATCTGGACGGACCGTACTGTTCAGCAGCAGAGTGAAGATCACTCCCTCGTGCAGGAGCTGTATAATAAAGGACAGATTTCAGCACTCGAAGCGGAGTCGCATCCGCAGAAAAATATATTAACGAAAGCACTCGGCACGGACCGCGGCCTTTCCCCTGACATTTATACGTATGAATGGGGCGAAGGGGACGGCGTGCTTCTTTGTACCGACGGGCTGACGAATAAGCTCGGCGCCGAAGACATGGCCGGGATGCTTGCTTCTCACGAAGACCTTCAAGAAGGTGTGGAAGCGATGGTGCAGGCAGCCAATGACCGTGGAGGCGAAGATAATATAACGATTGCGGTGGTAATGCGGGAGGAAGAGGTATGGACCAGCTGATCGGAAGACGTATCAGTGACCGCTATCACATTAAGCGTCTCCTTGGGAGCGGGGGTATGGCGTATGTGTATCTCGGAGAGGATATGATTTTGGAGCGGCTGGTGGCACTTAAAATTCTTCAGCCGCAGTTTAACGGTGATGAGGAATTTTTGCAGCGGTTCCGCCGGGAGTCACGGGCAGCCACTATTTTGGGCCACAGAAACACGGTCAATATTTATGACGTTGGCGAAGAACAGGGACTGCATTATATCGTTATGGAGTATGTGGAGGGCCAGACGGTGAAAGAAATGATCCGCCTTCATGGACCACTGCCGCTTGAACAGGCGGTACATATAACCAGGCAGCTGCTCGAAGCACTGATGCAGGCGCACAGTCACGGCATCATTCACCGGGATATTAAACCCCACAACCTTCTTTCTAACGACCGGGGGGAAATAAAAGTAGCTGATTTCGGTATCGCCCGCGCTGCCTCTGCTTCTACGATCACACAGACCAATACGATGATGGGGTCTGTTCATTATATTTCACCGGAGCAGGCAAGAGGCGGAGTTGTAAGTGCACGATCGGATATTTATGCAGCCGGCATCGTTTTGTTTGAAATGGTGACCGGGGTGGTGCCCTTTGAGGCAGAATCCGCCGTAAGTATCGCGTTAAAGCATATTCAACAGCCGCTCCCGGACCCGGCAAAGCTGCGGCAGGGTCTCCCTCAGAGTCTGGCGAACGTCATTTTAAAAGCTGCGGCGAAAAGCCCGGATGACCGTTACGTGAGCGCCGAAGAAATGTATGAGGACATCCGTTCAGCGCTGTCTGATGAAAGAAAAAACGAACGCCCTTATTTTATTCAGGAGGACCATACCAGTGCCCGGGAGCGGGAATGGTCGGACCCTCAGTTGGCTAAAGAGGATACGATGGTGGCAGCGCCGGCTGTTCAGGAAGATGATCAGGAGAAGCCCGGTTCGGAAACGACGGCGGATGTGGACCGGCAGCCGGAAAAAACGAAAAAATGGCCGTATGTTGTGGCCTGTATACTCGTATTTTCAGGAGCGGCATTTTTTTACTGGCTGCTTCCAGAAATGTTTGTCGTGAGTGCTGCAGCGAAATTAATTCCGCATGTATTTCCCTTAACGCAGACGGCTGTGTGGGAAACGGCCGGGGCAGGGCAGAGTCAAGTACTACAAGAAGGGGCGAAGGTATGGCAACAGGTCGAATTGTAAAAGCAGTCAGCGGGTTCTATTATGTAGACAGTGAAGAAGGATATTTTCAATGTCGTGGCCGGGGACTGTTCCGCAAACAGAAAATCAAACCGCTCGTAGGTGACGTGGTGCGGTTTGAAGCAGAGAATCATACAGACGGATACGTACTTGAAATTAAAGAGCGGGCTAATGAGCTCGTGCGCCCGCCGGTCGCTAACATTGACCAGGCGCTGCTCATATTTTCCGCTGTCGAGCCTGATTTTTCCACCTGGCTGCTCGACCGTTTTCTTGTGCATGTGGAAAACGAAGAAATCCAGCCGGTGATTTTAGTGAGTAAATGGGACAAAGCAGACGAGGCAAAAAAAGAGACGCTGCGTGCCATACAGAAGGATTATGAGGGTATCGGCTACCCGTTTCATTTTTACTCGACCAAAACAGGCGAAGGCATCGGAGAGGCAGCCGCTTATTTTCCGGAGAAATATTCTCTTTTATCCGGGCAGTCGGGGGTGGGAAAATCCTCGCTGTTGAATGCGGTAGCGCCTGACCTTGATCTCGAGACAGCAAACATCTCCGGGGCTCTCGGGCGCGGGAAGCATACGACAAGGCATGTGGAATTTCTGCGGGTGAATGGCGGATGGGTGGCAGATACGCCAGGATTCAGCTCGCTTGATTTTGGTTCGATTACAGCTGAAGACCTCGATATCTGTTTTCCGGAAATGCGGGCAAGAATGCCTGACTGCAAGTTCCGCGGATGCTCCCACCGACAGGAGCCGGGCTGTGCAATACGGCTCGATGTGGAAGAAGGGCGTATCCCCTCCTATCGCTACGAGCATTACAAACAGTTCCACGAAGAAATTTCATCCACTCCGAGGAGGTATTAATAATGATAAAAATTGCGCCTTCTATTCTATCAGCTGATTTTGCGGAATTGGGCCGGGCGGTGAAGGAAATTGACGAAGCCGGGGCGGATTATATACATATCGATGTCATGGACGGCCATTTCGTTCCAAATATCACCTTCGGGCTCCCGGTCATCGAGGCGATTCGTCCCTACAGCGATAAACCGTTTGACGTGCATTTGATGATTGAAAAGCCGGAACGCTACATTGCGGATTTTGCCCATGCGGGGGCCGATATCATTTCAGTGCATGTAGAAGCGTGCCCTCACGTTCACCGTACGATCCAGCAGATTAAAGAAGCCGGCTGCCGGGCTGGCGTAGTGTTGAACCCGGCGACGCCGGTGGAGATGATCACCCATATTCTGCCGGATGTGGACCTTGTGCTTTTAATGACCGTGAACCCGGGCTTTGGCGGCCAGGCGTTTATCCCAAACGTACTCGACAAAATCAGGGCAGTGAAAAAGGCGGCGGATGTTGTTAATCCGGAGCTCGAGATTGAAGTGGACGGCGGGGTCAGCCGGGAGACAGCGAAAGACTGTCTCGAAGCCGGGGCGAATGTGCTTGTTTCGGGCTCGGCTTTGTTCAAACAGGAGGATAAAGCGAAGGCAATCGAAGAATTAAAACAGTAGATAATATTATTATGTAAACTAAATAAGCCATAAAAAAAGCGGCGCCCTGGCCGCTTTTTGCTTTATACGCGTGTGACTTTACCGGATTTTAATGCTCTCGCGGAAACGTATACGCGTTTTGGCTTACCGTTCACAAGAATACGGACTTTTTGCACGTTAGCTCCCCAACGGCGTTTCGTTGCATTGTTGGCGTGAGAACGATTATTTCCAGCTTTAGGGCCTTTCCCTGTTACATAGCACTTGCGGGACATATGCGGCACCTCCTTATTAATATCAAACAAAATTACCCATACTCAAACATATTAGCACAGAGCCTCTGCACACGCAATGTTGATTCGCCAAAAATACAATTATGCTTTTCATTTCAGGCAAACGTGGTTATAGTGATAATGGCAGAGTTACTTTGAAAAGAAGCTGGAGCGTTCGGACACAGCCGGCGTCTTGAAAGGAAGGAAAAGAGTCATGAGCTTCGAAATTTATTCGTCAAACGGAACAATCGATATTACACTCGAAGTGCTTGCCACTGCCGTAGGAGCGGCAGCCATGGACTGCTACGGCATCGTAGGCATGGCGTCAAAGAAACATTTTAAGGACAATCTGTCGGAATTGCTTCGAAGAGAAAATTATTCCCGTGGAGTGGTCGTCCGGGAAGAGGACGGTCTCATTCATATTGATATGTATATTATTGTAAGCTATGGTACGAAAATTTCTGAAGTGGCGCACAACGTGCAGCGGAAAGTAAAGTATCAGCTTCAGAAAATGCTCGGCCTGGATGTGGCCGCTGTAAACGTATACGTGCAGGGCGTCCAGATTGAATCAGCCTTACCATAGGAAGCAACGGATGAAGGAGAGAGAAAAATGGATCAATTAGTACGCGGTCCTGAGCTGGCAAAGATGCTGAAGCAGGGCGCTTCTGCACTGCAAAAGCACAGCAAAGAGGTGGATGCATTAAATGTTTTTCCAGTACCGGACGGAGATACTGGCACCAATATGAGTTTGACGATCCGTTCCGGCGTCGAACAGCTTCAGGAGAACAGCCATGCCGGAGAAACGGCCAAACACTTTTCCAAAGGGCTGCTGATGGGAGCGCGGGGAAATTCGGGAGTTATTTTGTCACAGCTGTTCCGCGGGTTTGCCAAGTCCATCGAAAAAAAAGCTGAGCTGCGTACAGAGGACGTGGCAGAAGCTTTTGAACAGGGAGTGGACGCTGCTTACCGGGCAGTAATGAAGCCAGTGGAAGGAACGATTCTGACCGTGGCGAGGGAAGCCTCTCTTGCTATGAAAAATAAACATAACGTGGATGCGTTTGCGCTTGAAGAATGGATGCGGCAGTTTTTGAAAGCGGCAAAAGAAGCGCTTGCGTATACGCCTGAGCAGCTTCCAGTTCTAAAAGAGGTGGGTGTAGTTGACTCCGGCGGCCAGGGACTTGTGCATATATATGAAGGAATGCTGCACGCGCTCACCGGAGAAGAGGAAGAAGAGGGGGAATCCGGGCCTTCGCTGGACCAGCTTGTGAAGCTTGAGCATCATAAAGACCCGGCTGCCCAGGGCGGAGCCGAAGCTATTACGTACGGCTACTGTACCGAGGTGATGGTCCGTTTTGCAGACAGTGAACCCTCCTTTGAGGAAGAAGCATTCCGAAAAGAGCTGTCGGCCCACGGAGATTCCCTTTTGGTTGTCTGCGATGAAGAGCTGCTGAAGGTTCATATTCATGCCGAAGAACCCGGTAAAATTCTGGAAAAATCCCAGCGGTACGGAGAACTGATTCATATAAAAATTGAAAATATGCGCGAACAGAACCGTGCCCTGCAGCAGGAAGTACCGGCAGAAAAGCCCGGGGCCCCCGTATCTCTTGTGCCATACGGATTTGTGACCGTAACGACCGGCGACGGGGTAGCTTCCCTGTTTGAAAGCCTTGGAGTGCAGGAGGTCGTCCGCGGCGGCCAGTCGATGAACCCGAGTACGGAGGACCTTCTCGAGGCTGTCAGCCGGGTGCAGGCGGAGCATGTGTTTTTACTGCCGAATAACGGCAATATTGTGATGGCTGCCGAGCAGGCAGCAGACATCAGCGACAAGCCGGTAACGGTCATTCCAACCAAAACGGTTCCGCAGGGTCTCGCCGGTATGCTTGCTTTTGATGAAACAAAAGATGCTGAGGCAAATAAAGAAGCAATGAAAGAAGCCACCCGGTTCGTTAAATCCGGCCAGATCACCCACGCCGTCAGGGAAACAAGTATCGAAGGAAAGAAGATTCAGGAAGGCGATTTTATGGGCATCTGGGAAAAGGATATTGTTACTGTCCACCAGGAAATGAAACAGGCGTTTCAGGAACTGCTTGCACAGATGGTGGACAGCGAAAGCGAAATTATTACGCTGATCAGCGGAGAAGATGTGAGCGAAGAGCTGGCAGGTGAACTTGCCGCAGAGCTTGAGCAGACGTACCCTGATGTGGAAATAGAAACACACACGGGTGGACAGCCGCTGTACCAGTATATCGTTTCTGTGGAATAAGCTGCCCCGGGCGGCTTATTTTTTGTGTAAAGCGCGGGAGTGACTCTTTCGCGCGAAAAAGGAAACGTATATAATGAAAGGTGAACAACCGTTCGTATAATACAGCAAAAGCAGGAAGGAAGGGACGGTTTATGAATTCGACGCTTCAATCACCGGTCTCTGACTTAAAAGGTGTAGGAGAAGAAAAACAGCGGGAGCTCGAACAGCTTGGTATTACCACGATTAACGACCTGCTTCATCATTTTCCCTATCGATATGAAAACCACGAAGTGGTCCCTATAGAAGAATTAAAGCACCAGGAAAAAGTAACGATTACCGGAGAGGTACAGTCGGAGCCGTCCGTGCGTTTTTTCGGCAAAAAAAAGTCCCGGATGACCGTGCGGATATTAATTGACCATTTGCTGGTGACGGCCGTGTTTTTTAACCGTGCGTTTTTAAAAAAACAGATAGAAATCGGCAGACAGGTGACGATCACCGGGAAATGGGACAAGCACCGCCTTACTATCTCGGTGCAGGATTTTCGGGCGGGCGCCCCCGACCCGGAAAAGCAGCTCGAGCCAATCTACAGCGTGGCCGGGAGTCTGACAGTCAAGCAGATGCAGCGTATGCAGGCTGAGGCCATAAAACACGTCCTGCAGGCAGTGCCTGAAAACCTGCCCGAAGAAATCCGTGAAAGGTACCGTCTCCCCGGCAAGCCCGAAACGTTTCAGGCACTGCACCAGCCAAAAAGCCGGGAACAGCTGAAGCATGCAAGAAGGCGCTACGTCTATGAAGAGCTGCTGTTTTTCCAGCTGAAAATGCAGATGTTTAAACGAATGGAGCGGCAGTCAGCCTCGGCGCAGCCGTTTGTGTATGATTCAGAGGCGACGGCGGAATTTGAAAAGCAGCTGCCGTTTCCGCTCACGAATGCGCAAAAAAGAGTAGTGCGGGAAATCCTGGAGGATATCGAGGCTCCCATACGGATGAACCGGCTTTTGCAGGGGGATGTAGGCTCCGGGAAAACGGTGGTGGCCTCCATTGCCATGCAGGCTGTGTTTACCGGAAACGCCCAGTCGGCGCTGATGGTGCCTACAGAAATCCTTGCCGAGCAGCACTATGAGTCTCTGCAGGAGCTGTTTGCAGGGACGGAGGTGACCGTGGGACTGCTGACTGGTTCGATGCGGCAGAAGGAAAAGCGGAACGCCTATGAACGCATTACCGATGGCACCATCGATATTATCATCGGCACCCATGCCCTCATCCAGGAGCCGGTGCAGTTTCACAACCTGAAGCTTGTCATTACCGATGAGCAGCACCGGTTCGGGGTCGGCCAGCGCCGGATCCTGAAAGAAAAAGGAGAGGACCCGGACGTATTGTTTATGACCGCCACTCCGATTCCCCGGACGCTTGCGATCAGCGTCTACGGGGATATGGACGTGTCCGTAATTGACGAAATGCCGCCGGGCCGCAAACCAATTGAAACCTACTGGGCGAAGCCGCAGATGCTTGAACGGGTGCTTCGTTTCGTGCAGAAGGAAATCGATCAGGGGCGGCAGGCTTATGTGATCTGTCCGCTCATTGAAGAGTCAGAAGCGCTCGACGTGCAGAACGCGATAGATGTGCATGCCCAGCTGATGCAGTTCTTCCCGCAGTACAATGTCGGCCTGATGCACGGCCGGCTTCCCGCGGAGGAAAAGGAAGACGTTATGCAGCGGTTCGCCGGCCATGAGCTTGATATTCTCGTTTCGACGACGGTCGTGGAGGTCGGCGTGAACGTGCAGAACGCCACGATGATGGTGATTTACGACGCAGAGCGTTTCGGGCTTTCCCAGCTGCACCAGCTGCGGGGCCGGGTTGGCCGCGGAGAGCACCAGTCCTACTGCGTGCTTTTAGCCGACCCGAAGTCCGAAACCGGCCAGGAACGGATGAATATCATGCAGGAGACGGAGGATGGATTTGTTCTTTCGGAAAAAGACCTGGAGCTGCGGGGACCGGGAGACTTTTTTGGGAAAAAGCAGAGCGGACTGCCCGAATTTAAAATTGCGGACGTGGTCCATGACTTTAAAGCGCTCGAGACCGCCCGGGATGACGCGGCGAAGCTGATACGCAGCGAGGTGTTCTGGAAGGATGAAAAATACCGGGCCCTCCGGGAATATCTTGATGAAGCCGGTGCCTTTCAAAAAGATAAACTGGATTAGTGGTTGAAATGAAAGAAATCGGTCTATATACTACTATTAGTACCTACTCATAGAAGTGGATGATTATTATGGCCCGAAAAAATAAAAAGGCAAGACAGGAAGAGCTTCAGGCTGTTATTGCCTCTAATCCCTTTATTACCGACGAAGCACTTGCCCGGTCGTTTCAGGTGAGCGTCCAGACTGTCCGTCTGGACCGCCTGGAGCTTTCGATCCCGGAGCACCGGGAGAGGATCAAGCACGTAGCTAAAGAAAGGCTGGACGAAGTCAAGGCGCTGCCGCTCGAGGAAGTGATCGGAGAGGTTATCGACCTCCATCTGGACCACGAAGCGATCAGCATGCTTGAAATTACGGAGGATCACGTTTTCTCAAGAAACGGCATTGCGCGGGGCCACTACCTGTTTGCGCAGGCGAATTCCCTGGCTGTGGCCGTAATTAACGATGATCTGGCGCTTACGATGCGCTCGTCCCTTGAATTTAACCGGCAGGTGTTTCTGGGAGAACGAATTATTGCCAAGGCAGTCGTTACAAAAAAGACCGAAAGAAAAACATATGTTACGGTAACAAGCCGCGTGCAGGGGGAAGAAGTGTTTCAGGGCGAATTCGTCATGTACCGTTCCCACGCTGCTTCGGTGAGCGAATAAGGAGACTAAAAAATGAGAATTGTAGTCGATGCGATGGGCGGCGATCATTCTCCAAAAGCCCAGGTGGCTGGAGCGATGGCTGCTGTCCAAGCTTTTAAAGATATTGAAATTACACTGGTGGGCTCTGAGCCGCAAATAAAAAAACATTTATCCAAAACAGAACGTATTGATATTTTGCATACCGATGAAGTGATTGACGGAGACGAGTCTCCGACTAAAGCCATTCGCCGCAAAAAGCAGTCCTCGATGGTCCTTTCCGTGCAGGAAGTGAAAGAGGGCCGGGCAGCAGCAGGTATTTCGTGCGGCAATACCGGAGCGTTTATGACGGCAGGTCTTTTGCATATTGGCAGAATACACGGCGTGGAGCGGCCGGCACTTGCCCCGACGCTTCCGACAGTGGACGGCACGGGCTTTCTGCTGCTTGATGCCGGGGCCAATATGGATGCAAAAGCGACTCATCTGTACCAGCACGCGATTTTAGGCAGTACATATATGCAGCTGGTACGGGGGATTGAAAATCCGCGGGTCGGACTTGTTAATATTGGTACGGAAAAGGGCAAAGGCAATAACTTAATGAAAGAAACGTACGAGATGCTCGAGCATGCTCCGGTTAATTTCGTTGGAAATGTAGAATCAAGGGATCTGCTCGACGGCGTCTGTGACGTAGCGGTCTGCGACGGCTTTTCCGGAAACCTCGTGCTAAAATCCATCGAAGGCACCGCCTCCACCCTGTTTTCTCTTTTGAAAAAAGAATTTATGGCAAGCCTGCGGACAAAACTGGCTGCTGCCATGATGAAAACAGGGCTGATGCATTTGCGCGAGAAAATGAATTACTCCCATCACGGCGGCGCTACGCTTGTGGGACTTCAGGCACCGCTGATTAAGTGCCACGGCTCGTCCGATCACGTATCTGTGTATCACTCGATCCGCCAGGCCCGGCAGATGGCCGAAGAAAACGTGACACACCTCATGCAGCAGCATTTAGAAGAGTAGGAGGCATCACAATGGCAAAAACGGCTTTTATTTTTCCTGGACAGGGATCCCAGTTTGTTGGAATGGGAAAAGAATTATATGACAACGCTCCAACGGCCCGTACGGTATTTCAGCAAGCGGACGAAGCGCTTGGCTACAGCCTGACTGATATTATGTTTAACGGCCCGGAAGAAACATTAACCCAGACGGAGTATACCCAGCCGGCGCTGCTCACGATGAGCTCCGCCCTTCATGCGCTTGTGGAGGAACGCGGCGTGCAGGCGGATTACACTGCCGGACACAGCCTCGGGGAATATTCGGCGCTGGTGGCTAATGGCGCGCTCAAATTCGCGGACGCTGCTTCGATTGTGGCCAAACGTGGAAAATGGATGGCTGAAGCAGACCCCGACGGTAAAGGGACCATGGCTGCTGTCATGGGCATGGAGCGTGAAGATCTGCAGGAGCTTGCAGATGAAGCGACAGAAGCCGCTGATAAAGTACAGCTGGCCAACCTGAACGCGCCAGGGCAGATTGTTATCTCCGGGAGTCGGGAGGGCGTGCGCTATGTGGAGGAGCACGCCCCCGACCGCGGAGCGAAAAAGGTGGTGCCGCTGCAGGTGAGCGGACCGTTTCACTCTTCATTTATGAAGCCGGCGGAGGAAAAGCTGGCAGAGGCGCTGCAAAACGTTGAGATCCGCGCGCCGCGCCGCCCGCTCATAGCGAATGTGGATGCCAAGGAAACCTCGGACCCATCCGCCATCCGCCAGCAGCTGATTGCCCAGGTAACCTCTCCGGTCCACTGGGAAGACTCGGTACGCCGGCTGATTGACCTTGGTGTAACGGAATTTGTGGAAATTGGCCCGGGCAATGTCCTGAGCGGAATGATCCGGCGGATCCAGCGACGGGGCCTCGATGTACATGCCGTTCAGGACGAAGCATCGCTGGATAAATGGCTCGAAAAAAGGAGTGCATCGTCATGAATTTTGAAGGACAAAGCGTGCTTGTAACTGGAGCGTCAAGAGGTATTGGCAAAGCCATTGCCCTTGGCTTTGCGGCTCAGGGAGCAAACGTTGCCATCAACTACGCCGGCAGCCGGGAAAAGGCCGAGGAGACTGCCTCGCAGTGCGGGGAGCACGGCGTAAAAACGCTTGTTATTCAGGCCGACGTTTCAAATGAATCGGATGTCAAAGAAATGCTCAAGCAGGTAACAGAGGAATTCGGCGGTATTGACGTGCTTGTAAATAACGCCGGTATCACGAAGGATAACCTGTTAATGCGCATGAAAGAAGACGAGTGGGATGACGTCATTGATACGAATTTAAAAAGCGTGTTTTTAACATCCCGGGCAGCCGCCCGTCCGATGATGAAAAAACGGGGCGGAACGATCATCAATATGGCTTCTGTCGTCGGCACGACCGGCAACCCCGGGCAGGCGAACTACACGGCCTCAAAAGCAGGAGTTGTCGGGCTCACGAAAACGCTCGCCCGCGAGCTTGCTTCGAGAAATATTCGGGTAAATGCTGTTGCACCAGGCTTTATCTCCACGGAAATGACCGACGAACTCGAGGAAGGCACCAAGGAACAGATGATGCAGCAGATCCCTCTGCAAAAGCTCGGAGAGACTGAAGATGTGGCCAATACGGTGTTATTTCTTGCTTCAGACAGCGCCAAATATATGACCGGCCAGACGCTTCATGTTGACGGCGGCATGGTAATGCCATAAAATATCGGTGACACAGCGGTTTCATTCGTGCTCAGAAGTGGAATGGATGGGATGAAGCCGAAACGATTCTTTAAAGGAGGTGAAAGGAATGGCAGACACGTTGGAACGTGTGAAAAAAATCGTTGCAGACCACCTTGGCGTGGACGAGGCGAACGTCAATAAAGACGCGACCTTTAAGGAAGATCTCGGCGCGGATTCTCTGGATGTAGTAGAATTAGTCATGGAACTGGAAGATGAATTTGATCTGGAAATTTCTGATGAAGAAGCAGAAAAAATTCAGACAGTCGGTGATGTAATCAATTACATAGAGAAGCAGTAGTAGAAAGCAAGCCCACGTCCTGTGCAAGCGGGCTGGGCTTTTCTATGTAATGCCCCGAAATTATTTTAAGGGAGGTTCATTTGTGCCAAAACCTACATCGTCCAAAAGTCAGGCGAGGGAGAAAGCAGTATTTACGACCAGACAGCATGAACTCATGCAGTCCATTCTCCGGGAGCTGCAGGTTTCATTTGCAGACGAGCAGCTGCTGCGGCAGGCTTTCACCCACTCCTCCTATGTAAATGAACATCGTATGAAGCACGTAAGGGATAACGAACGCTTGGAATTTCTCGGCGATGCTGTATTGGAGCTGGCGGTTTCCAATCATTTGTTCCGCGAATTCCCTTCCATGACGGAAGGCGATATGACAAAACTCCGCGCCGCAATGGTATGTGAAGCATCGCTAGCTAGCTTGGCCGAGGAATTGCAATTTGGAAACGTGGTCCTGATGGGCAAGGGCGAAGAAATGACCGGCGGCCGCACCCGTCCGGCACTGCTCGCAGATGTATTCGAATCATTCGTCGGAGCAATGTATCTTGACCAGGGACTTTCAAACGTCGAACAGTTTTTGGAACGCTTCGTCTTTCCTAAGCTCGATGAAGGGGCGTTTTCTGTGACAGCCGATTATAAAAGCCAGCTGCAGGAATACGTCCAAAAGGAAAACCTGGGCGTGATTTCCTATGAAATCACCGATGAGCAGGGGCCGGCCCACAACAGGGAATTTCATTCTGCTGTCTCTTTAAACGAAGCGCGCGCCGGTACCGGCCGCGGACGTTCAAAAAAAGAAGCGGAGCAGCGGGCAGCCCAGGCTACCCTCGAACAGTTGCAGCGCCGCGAATAAATGACATTAAAAAACAACCGCCAGCTGCTGGCGGTTGTTTAAATGTGCGGCTCAGCCTTTGCGCAGATGGCCGAGCTCGGAAACGATGGCCTGCATCTCGCTGACGCTGATATTATTTTTGGAATCCACCATGTCATAGATTTCTTTAATCTCATGGTATTGATCGACATCAAAGTGCTCCGGCTGCATCACAGAAACGTTGACGATCTGTAATTTTTTCTGCAGGTCGGTGATCATGTAATCCAGGTTATCACGGTTTGCTTGTTCTAAACTCATGCGAATTTTTCTCCTCCACTCCGTTCAGTTTAAAAACCCATGGTTCATCTCTTTGTAAGGTATCCACGGTGTTTTTATGACAACGTTAATATTATTGTAGTGGTTTTTCCTGCGTTTGACAAAGGGGGATTTAGGTCGAGTTCTGCCGGCGCGCGTGTTGTGATAAAATATAAACAGTGAAAGAAAGCAGTGGGAGCTGCCAGTAGGTACTATAAAATAAGAGGGGGCATACCTTTGTTCCTGAAACGGATAGAAATTAAAGGGTTTAAATCGTTTGCCGACCGTTTACATATTGATTTTAACCCCGGTATTACGACCGTTGTCGGGCCGAACGGCAGCGGCAAAAGCAATATTTCCGACAGCATCCGCTGGGTACTCGGAGAACAATCGGCCCGGTCGCTGCGAGGCGCCCGTATGGAGGACGTGATTTTTTCCGGAAGCGATACCCGCCGGGGACTGAATATTGCGGAAGTCACGCTCGTGCTTGATAATGAAAGCGGAAGCCTTCCGTATGACTACAGTGAAATAAGCGTCACGCGCCGATTGTACCGTTCCGGAGAAAGCGAGTATCTGCTGAACCGGACAAAGTGCCGCCGCAGGGATATTATCGATTTGTTTATGGATTCCGGCATGGGAAAAGAGTCATTTTCGATTATTGGCCAGGGCCGGGTCGAAGAAGTATTAAACAGTCGTCCGGAAGAACGGCGCGCAATGTTTGAAGAAGCCTCCGGGGTGTTGAAATACAAGCAGCGCAAGCAGGAAGCCGAAAGAAAATTTGAGTCAACAGAGGCGAATCTGCACCGGGTAAAGGATATTCTGCATGAATTAAACGAGCAGATAGAGCCGCTGCAGATGCAGGCATCGGCGGCGAAGGACTACCTGGCCAAGCGTGAAGAGCTTGAAGCGCTGGAATCGGCTCTGCTCGTGCATGAAATTGAAGAGCTGCATTCGGGCTGGAAAGACGCCCAGGAGCAGGAGAAAAAAGAAGAACAGCACAACAAGAGATGGAAGCAGAAAAAAGAACAGACGGAATCGCTCTCCCGAAAAGCCCGGGATTTCGAAGCCCTTCTTGCCCGGTTCCACCAGCAGGTGCAGAGCGGGTATGTGGAAGCAGCCAGAAATCTCGAAAAACGCGAAGGGGACCGTAACCTTTCAAATGAACAGGGAAAACACGCGGCTGAAAAGCTCGAAGCAGAAAAAAAGGCTCTCGAAGAAGACGAGGCCAGGCTGAGCGAAGTAACAAACGCTTACCGGGGACAAAAAGAACGGTATGAAAAAGAAAACGAAGCGCTCACGAGCGGGCTGAATGAGCTGCAGTCGGTTCAAAAACAGCTGCGTTCCTACCAGGAAATGAACGGAAAAGATCTTGAAGCAGAAAAAAGCGAATACATTGAAAAACTTAATGAGCAGGCATCTGTAGGCAATGAGACCCGTTACGTCACAGACCAGAAGGCTTCTCTTGAACGGCGCATGAAAGCACTGAAAGAGGATAACCAATCATTTCTTGAAGAGCGCCAGAATTCCGGACAGCTCGTGGAGGAGCAGAAAACAGAAGAAGAAGCGCTCGCCCGCCAAACGGAAGAAGCGCGCGCGGAAGCAGAAGCAGCCAGCAAAGAAGAAGAGCGTCTGGAAGAAAAATTGAAAGAGCAGGAAGACAGACTGTATAAAGCGTACCGGTATGTCGACGAAAAAAAATCAAAAATCCGCATGCTTGAAGAAATGCAGGAGGAGTATGCCGGCTATTACCAGGGAGCCAAGGAAATTTTAAAAGCCCGGGAACAAAAGCTTTCGGGCATTATCGGCTCGGTGGCGGAGCTGATGGATGTGCCGGGAGAATACGTGGAGGCGATGGAAACGGCACTCGGAGCTTCGCTGCAGCATATTGTGACCAGGACCGAAAAAGACGCGCGTGAGGCGATTGCGTATTTGCGAAAGCATCAGAAGGGCCGGGCGACACTGCTCCCATCCGAAACGGTGCGGCCGAGACAGGCCGACCGGCCAAGCTATGAAAAAGCCCGGACGTTTACCGGTTTTATCGGAACGGCTGGAAAGCTTGTGCATGTCCGCCAGGGGTATGAGCATGTGCGTGACCAGCTGCTCGGCCATATTTTTGTGGTGGATCAGCTGGAAACGGCGAACCGCCTGGCGGCAGCGTGCAGCTATAAAATTCGTATCGTAACTCTCGAAGGAGACGTCGTAAATCCCGGAGGTTCGATGAGCGGAGGAAAAACGCAGAACCAGAAGGGGACGCTTCTCGAAAAACAGCGCGAGCTGCGGGAGCTAAGAAATAATTTATCGGAAATAGAAGAAAAGACCGCAGCCTGGGAGAAAACGGTGAAGAACACGAAGGAAGCTGCAAAGAAGCAGAAAGCGGCTGCGAGTGACAAACAGCAGAAGGCCCGGAAGCTTTCCGGACAGCTTGAGGAGAAAAAGGAAGCCCGCCGTAAAAGCGAGCAGGAGCACGACCGTCTTGATTCCCGTCTCGGTATGTTTGACCGGGAATACGCTTCGCTTGAAGAAGAGAAAAAACGTCTTGAAGAACGCCTGCAGGTGCTTGAAGACAACCGGTCAAGAGTCGAAAAAGCGGTTACAGAGCTGAAAGCCTCGATTGACGAGCTCGAGCAGGAATACTCGAGGCGCGGCGAGGAAGAAGCGGCGCTCCGGGAGCAGGAGACAGAACGAAAAGTGCAGACGGCAGCGCTCCGGGAGAATGTTTCTGCCCAGCGTAAAGAAAAAGAGCGGCTGCATAAGGAAAAAGAAGAACTCGAACAGGCGGTGACCGGACGTAAAGAGCGGGCAGCTGCCTGGGAAGAGCATTTAAATAACGACCGCAGCGGCCAGGACTGGGACAAGTTAGTTGAAGAGGCGCGAGCTGCCAAAGAAGAAATTGAACGGCTCCAGGCGCAGCTGAGTGAACAAAAGGCGGGCGCAGCCCGCGCTGCAGAACAGATCGAAGCGACAGCCTCTGTGCAGAATGACCGCTTCCAGGAGAGCCGGGACCGTCTGCATGAAACAACGGTGCGCATGAACCGGCTTGACGTGGCGCTCGAAAATAAAATCACCTACCTGCAGTCGGAATATGAACTGTCCTTTGAACGGGCGAAAGAGAAGCATACGCTGTCTGTAAGCCCGGAGCAGGCAAAAGATGAAGTGCATCTGCTTCAGCTTGGCATCGAAGAGCTCGGTACTGTAAATATCGGAGCGATTGAAGAGTGCGAGCGGGTCACGGAGCGTCACCGCTTTTTAAGCAACCAGCAGGAGGATCTGATGGAGGCGAGACAGTCGCTGCAGGATGTGATCGATGAAATGGATAAAGAAGTCACAGAACGCTTTGCCGCCACGTACCATGCCATCCGAGAAGAATTCCAGCATGTGTTTGCGAAGCTGTTCGGCGGCGGGGAAGCGGACCTTGTGCTTACGGATCCGGAGAATCTGCTTCATACGGGAGTGGATATTTCCGCCCGGCCGCCCGGCAAAAAAAGACAGCACCTGTCTCTGCTCTCTGGCGGGGAGAAGGCGCTGACAGCCATCGCGCTGCTGTTTGCCATCATTAAAGTAAAACCAGCCCCGTTCTGCGTGCTCGATGAAGTGGAAGCCGCTCTTGATGAAGCGAACCTCGTACGCTTTGCGAAATATCTGCGCTCGTTCAGTGAAACGACCCAGTTTATTGTGATCAGCCACCGCAAGGCAACAATGGAGGAGGCTGACGTGCTTTACGGAATTACAATGGAAGAATCAGGCGTATCAAAAATGGTATCTGTCCGCCTGGAAGAAGCGGATGAACTACTGGAAGTGTAAGGAGTGAAAAGCATGAGTCTTTTTCAACGATTAAAAAAACGAATGGCCGGAGAAGCGGCGGAAGAAGAAGCCAGGGAAGAAGCGAAGCAGCAGGCAAAGGAAGCAGGCAAAGAAGAGACGGAAGAAGAACGGCGCGTCTCGCTTTCCAGCCGTTTCCGTGAAGGACTGGCAAAAACAAGATCGTCATTTTCCGAAGCGATGAATGAACTGTTTGCCCAGTACCGCGAAGTAAATGAAGATTTTTTTGAAGAACTCGAAGAAATTCTGATCAGCTCGGACGTCGGAGTGGAAACCGTGATGGAAATCATCGACGAGCTGCGAAACGAATCGCTCTTGAAAAATATACGGACGACGGAAAAGCTTACCCCGCTGATTACAGAAAAAATGGCGGAAAAGCTGGACCGCACCGGAGAAGATTCTAAACTGAACATGAATCCCGATGGAATGACTGTCATGCTTATTGTCGGCGTGAACGGCGTCGGGAAAACGACCACGATCGGAAAAATGGCCCATCAAATGAAAGCAGAAGGAAAAAAAGTAGTTCTCGCAGCCGGGGACACGTTCCGCGCCGGGGCGATTGAGCAGCTCGAGGGCTGGGGAGAGCGTGCCGGAGTGGACGTTATCAAGCAGCAGGCCGGCAGTGATCCGGCAGCGGTCATTTACGATGCGATCAAGTCAGCCAAATCGAGACAGGCAGATGTGCTTCTCTGCGATACGGCCGGCCGTCTGCAGAACAAGGTCAATTTAATGAATGAGCTTGCGAAAGTAAAGCGTGTAATCACGCGGGAAATTCCCGAGGCTCCTCATGAAGTGCTGCTCGTCCTGGACGCTACCACCGGCCAGAATGCCATGAGCCAGGCAAAAACCTTCCGGGAGGCAACGGAGGTTTCCGGCATTATCCTGACGAAGCTCGACGGCACCGCGAAGGGCGGCATCGTGATGGCGATCCGCAACGAATTGAACATCCCGGTAAAAATGGTCGGACTCGGAGAAAAGCTGGATGATCTTCAGCCCTTCGAAGCAGAGGATTTCGTCTATGGGTTATTCAAGGATATGATTGAGCAGACGCCGGCTGATGCAGAGGAGCGGTAGCATCCGGTCATGCAATTTCTTGACAAGAGACGCTGTGGTTCGTAAGATGAACTGTAAAGTAATTGCACTTAACGCCAGAGGTGGTCTGCATGCTCGAAAAAACAGTTCGCATGAATTCACTGTTTGATTTTTACCAGCCGCTGCTGACAAACAAGCAGCGGCTCTATTTGGAAAGGTACTATTTAGACGACTTTTCGCTTGGTGAAATTTCGGAGGAATTTAACGTCAGCCGCCAGGCTGTTTACGACAACATTCGGCGCACCGAGACGATGCTTGAAGAATACGAAGAAAAGCTTGGATTATATAAAAAATACCAGGAGCGCCTCGCGCTGTATGAGCAGTTAAAATTGCTGGCCCCGGACGATTTCCCGGGGAGGGCGCAGCTGCTTGAAGCGATAGAAACGCTCGAAAAATTAGAAGAGGAAGGGGTTTCGTAATGGCATTTGAAGGATTAGGCGAACGTCTGCAGTCCACGTTTGACCATATGAAAAGCCGTGGGAAAGTTACGGATGAAGACGTTAAAGCAATGATGCGCGAAGTGCGGCTTGCGCTGCTTGAAGCAGATGTCAACTACAAGGTCGTAAAGCAGTTCGTCAACAGCGTGAAAGATCGTGCCACCGGCCAGGAAGTGATGAAAAGC
Organism: Marinococcus halotolerans DSM 16375; assembly: GCF_000420725.1. Taxonomy (GTDB): domain Bacteria; phylum Bacillota; class Bacilli; order Bacillales; family Marinococcaceae; genus Marinococcus; species Marinococcus halotolerans. The sequence continues at coordinate 132,813 of NZ_ATVM01000003.1, forward strand.
TTAACGCCCGGCCAGCAGGTCGTCAAGGTGGTCAGCGAAGAGCTGACCCAGCTGATGGGCGGCGAACAGGCTGAAATTGCAAAAGCGGCTAAAGGGCCGACGGTAGTAATGATGGTCGGCCTGCAGGGCGCCGGGAAAACGACCACTTCTGCGAAAATTGCGAATTATTTACGGAAAAACAAAAACCGCCAGCCCCTGATGGCCGCAGCCGACGTATACCGTCCGGCAGCGATTGATCAGCTTGAGACGCTCGGCCGGCAGCTGAACATGCCTGTCTTCTCTCTTGGAACCGAGGCGGATCCGGTCGATATCGCCAAACAATCGCTTGCCAAAGCAAAAGAAGAGCATTATGATTATCTGTTTATTGATACAGCAGGCCGTCTGCACGTGGATGATTCCTTGATGGACGAGCTGCAGCGCATGAAAGAAGCAGTCAATCCGGATGAAATCATGCTCGTGGTGGACTCGATGACCGGGCAGGACGCTGTCAATGTGGCAGAAAGCTTTAACGAGCAGCTCGGCATCACTGGTGTGACGCTCACAAAGCTTGACGGTGACACCCGCGGCGGGGCAGCGCTGTCGGTTAAATCGGTAACGGATAAGCCGATCAAATTTGCCGGTACCGGAGAGAAAATTGACGCCATTGAACCATTCCACCCGGAACGGATGGCTTCGCGGATTCTTGGCATGGGCGATATGCTCTCTCTGATTGAAAAAGCACAAACCAACGTGGATGAAGATAAGGCCAAAGAGCTTGAAAAGAAAATGCGGTCGCAGGAGCTGACGTTCGACGACTTTTTGGAACAGCTCGGGCAGGTGCGCAACATGGGATCGATGGAAGATATCATGAGCATGATCCCCGGCGCCGGCAAAATGAAAGGCCTTAAGAACGTCCAGATGGACGACAATCAGATTACGCGGGTGGAGGCAATCGTTCGCTCTATGACCAGGCAGGAACGCCAGCAGCCGTCTTTAATGAACGCAAGCCGTAAGCGCCGGATTGCCAAAGGAAGCGGTACAACGATCCAGGACGTAAATCGTCTGCTTAAGCAGTTTGAAGACATGAAAAAAATGATGAAGCAGATGACTTCGCAGCAGAAGGGCAAGAAAAAAGGCAATTTCTCGATGCCATTCATGTAAAATTTTTATATGGCAAGGAAAAACACTTTACAGCACGCAAAGAAGCTATTATAATAATCAAATGTGAGAAAAAAATGGAGGTGTTTGCATATGGCAACGCGCATCAGATTAAAGCGCATGGGCTCGAACAAGCGTCCTTTCTACCGTTTGGTAGTAGCGGATTCCCGGGCTCCACGTGATGGACGTTTTATCGAAGAAATCGGTACGTACAACCCGCTGACTAACCCTGCCGAGTTCCACGTGAACGAAGAGAAAGCTCTTAAGTGGATGCTCGACGGTGCTAAACCATCGGATACTGTTCGTAACCTGTTTTCGCAGGAAGGTCTTATGACCCGTCTTCACAACGAAAAGAACGCAAAGTAATAAGGTGAAAGACCGTCTGTACCTGCCCTTTCCTTACGGAACGAGCAGGGAGAGGCGGTCTTTTTTTATACATACGCCCGTTCTGCATGGCTTCTGCCTGTAGCCAAGGCCCCGGGAGCCGTTTGTTTGTGATAAAATAATACATATCAGGAAAGGATGAGTGGATGAAGTCTTTTGCCTACATAATACTCGAGCGGATCGTGGATTATCCGGATGATATAGATATGACGGAATCGGAAGAAAATGGCCGGGTGCTTCTTGAAGTAAGGGTTCATCCGGAGGATGCAGGGAAAGTGATCGGCAGGCAGGGAAAAACGATTCAGGCGGTGAGAACGCTCCTGCAGGCGAAAGCCTCAGCAGAAGGGAAAAACGTCCGTCTTACGCTGTTGAACGATCAAAAATAACTCCCTGTTTAGCTGCCGCTTCGGGGCCCTTGAAGAGGTGATATAGTGCGTGTAATGAAAAAAATGAACGTTCACCATATTCTGACGGAAACATTAAAAGAGGAGCTGCAGGAAAAGTATGAGCAGCAGAAATCCCGGCTGCTGGAGGAAACAGAACAGCTTCGTTTTCAAAAACAAAAGCAGAACAAGGAACGCGAGACTGAGAACGGCCGCTGGGCTGCTATGGATAAATTCAACAAAGAGATTGAAAAGCGAAAAGAGGAGCTGCAGCAGCTCTATTTTCTGCAGAACCAGCTCGAGCATCTGCCGGTTGGCTCGGAGCTGTCATTTGGCACGACGGAAGTGATATTTGATATCGAAGTGGGAAGCCCGTGGCATGAAGGCGAGCACTGGGGTACCATTGTTGTGGAAGAGGGCATTATAAAAGAAATCAGATCAAAACACAAAGCGAGTGACGAAGATGGAATGGTTTAATGTAGGAACAATTGTAAACACGCACGGCGTACGGGGGGAAGTCAGGGTAAAATCCGTCAGCGACTTTGAGGAGGACCGTTTTCAGCCCGGGCAGGAGGTATACGTAGAGAAGCCCGAGACAGAAACCGGCTATGAGCCGCTGGTCATTAAAAGCTCAAGGCCGCATAAACAGTTTATTCTGCTCACATTCGAAGGGTTCCACTCGATTGACGACGTGGACTGGATGAAAAATGCGGCGCTTTTTGTACCGGAAACGGCGCTTGCCCCGCTTGAAGAGACGGAATATTATTTTCATGAAATCATTGATGCAGACGTCTACACGGAAGAAGGCACCCGCCTCGGTTATGTGAAAGAAATCCTGACCCCGGGGGCCAATGATGTGTGGGTGGTGGAACCGGCAGAAGGGCGTCAGGATATTCTGCTTCCTTATATTGAAGAGGTCGTCCAGCATGTGGACGTCGCCGAAAAACGTATTACTGTAAGGGTAATGAAGGGAATGCTGCCGGAATGAGAATGGATTTTTTAACCCTGTTTCCGGGCATGTTTGAAAGTGTGTTCAGCCACTCCATTCTTTCCCGGGCCGCTGAAAGAGGGCACGTCTCCTTTCATACCCACGACATCCGGGACTATACAGACGACAAGCATAACAAGGTGGATGATTACCCGTACGGCGGGGGAGCAGGTCTCGTATTGAAGCCGCAGCCAGTGTTTGACGCCGCCGCTGAGGTAAAAAGTACAGGCGATGCGCCGCCGGACCGTGTCATTCTTCTCTGCCCGCAGGGAAAGCCTTTTAAGCAGGAGGATGCCAGGGAGCTTGCCGGTGAAGAGCGGCTGATGTTCATATGCGGGCATTATGAAGGCTATGACGAGCGGATCCGCGAGCATTTAATTACGGATGAATACTCGATCGGCGATTTTGTGCTGACCGGAGGCGAACTCGGCGCCATGGTCATGGCAGACAGCATTACGCGTCTTCTGCCCGGCGTACTCGGCAATGAGCAGTCTGCCCATACGGACTCGTTTGAAAACGGGCTGCTGGAGTACCCGCAGTATACCCGTCCGGCGGACTTCCGCGGAATGAAGGTGCCAGATATTCTGCTGTCCGGCGACCACGGAAAAATCGCTGAATGGCGGCAAAACCAGGCAATAAAGAGAACAAAAGAACGGCGGCCGGATCTTTGGGAAAAATATACCGATCAGACGTAAATCCGGCGGTTGATTCCACCAGTGGAATGTGCTATGATTCATTTTGTGACTAAATAGTCATCAATTACGGTGCTCCGCTGTTTTCATCGTGGACAAGAGCATGCGAGAGAAGGAGGCGAATACAAATGCAACAACTTATTCGCGACATAACGAAGGAACAGTTAAAATCGGATCTCCCGGACTTTCGCCCAGGTGACACTGTAGCAGTGCACTTGAAGGTTGTCGAGGGCTCCCGTGAACGTGTACAGGTGTTTCAGGGCGTCGTTATTAAACGTCGTGGCGGAGGCATCAGCGAGTCTTTCACCGTGCGTAAAGTTTCCTACGGAATTGGCGTAGAGAGAACTCTGCCGCTTCATTCCCCAAGAATCGATAAGATTGAAGTGAAACGCCGCGGTAAAGTACGTCAAGCTAGATTGTACTATCTCCGTAACCTGCGTGGAAAAGCTGCGCGTATTAAAGAACTTCGATAAGACACAGGAAAAAAAGCTGCAGCGGAGTATTCCGTCTGCAGCTTTTTTCATACGGATAAACTATATAAAGAAAGGAATCGACCGCATGAATGAACGCCGCTTTCCCATCAATTGGCTGCATCTTCTGACAGTAATTATGATTGCATTACTTATTGCACTAACAGCACGCTGGCTGTTGGTAGCTCCAGTCGTGGTGAAAGGCGAATCAATGGAGCCGACCATTCATGATGAAGACCGGATGCTGTTGAATAAATCAAGTAAATGGCTGCATGAGTGGGACCGGTTTGATGTGGTCGTTTTCCACGCTAATGATAAAGATGATTACATTAAACGGATCATCGGACTGCCGGGTGATACACTCGAATACAGAAACGATAAGCTTTTTATTAACGGGGAGCAGGTGGATGAGCCGTTCCTTGATAAAAAGACGCTGGCGGCAGGGCCAATACCTGCGACTACCGATTTCACACTGAAGGAGAAAACAGGCCGGAGCCGTATCCCTGAGGGACAGGTGTTTGTCATGGGGGACAACCGTCCGAACAGCTATGACTCCCGGGCTATAGGGCTCGTAGAAGAAGAGGAGATCGTCGGCGAAGCGGTCATAACGTTCTGGCCGCTCAATCATATGTGGACATCGCCATTTTAATTTGAAAGGAGGCATAGGTATGGACATTCAATGGTATCCCGGACATATGGACAAAGCACAAAAAGAAGTGCAGAGCAAGCTAAAGCAGGTGGATGTGGTCATCGAGCTCGCAGATGCAAGAATCCCCCGGTCCTCGCGGAACCCGCTGCTTGAAACGATTATTCAGGACAAGCCCTCGGTTATCGTATTAACCAAGGCCGACCTGGCCGATCCGAAAGTAACCGAGGAATGGAAGCAGTATTACCGGGATCAGGGAATTGAAGCAGTCGACGTGGATTCCAAGCATAAGAAGGGCCTGCATGTGATTAAGGAAGCGGCGCTTCAGCAGACGGAGCGTCTCCAGGCCAGATGGAAAAGAAAAGGCATTAAGCCGCGGGCTATACGGGCGATGATTATCGGCATCCCGAACGTCGGGAAATCAACGCTCATCAATCAGTGGATCGGCAAAAAGACGGCTAAAATCGGCGACCGTCCGGGAATTACGAAAAACCAGCAGTGGCTGAAAATGGGCAAAGAAATGGATCTGCTCGACACCCCGGGCATTCTCTGGCCGAAGTTTGAAGACCCTTACGTTGGTGAACGTCTCGCAGCGACGGGCGCCATCAAAGATGAGCTTTTGGATCTGCAGGATATTGCTTATTTTATTATCGGTATCTGCCAGGAGTATTACCCTGAAAAGCTGCTTCAGCGCTTTGGACTTGAGGATAAGCCGAGAGAAACGTCGCTCGAATGGTTTGAAGATATTGGCCGTAAGCGGGGGGCCCTGCTTGCGGGAGCGGAAATCGATTACGAAAAAGCAGGGGAAATGGTTGTGCGCGAATTCCGCGGCGGGCTGCTCGGCCGCATCAGCCTTGAACGCCCGGACGACGAAGTAAACGAATAATTGTGCAGCAGAGGTGAAAACATTGGAGAAATGGACGATAACAGCTGTAAAGGAGTATTTGCAAACAAACGAGGAACCGGATGCGGCACTGCTGGAGTCCTGGGCGGAGGACTCCCGGGCCGGCGTCCAGAAGGAGCTGCAGCGGTATGCCAAACGACAGAAGCAGAAGCAGGAAAAGTACGAAGATTTTTGCCGCCGCCTGTCGTTTGAACAGGGCTATTGGGACCGGGGCTTTGAGGCAGTGGCCGGGGTCGACGAAGTCGGGCGCGGACCGCTTGCCGGGCCGGTAACCACCGCTGCTGTGGTGCTGCCAAAGGACATCAGTCTGGTAGAAATAAATGACTCCAAAATGCTTTCCGCTAAGAAACGCGAAGAGCTTGAGACGAAAATCAAAGAGGCGGCCATCGCATGGAGCGTGGTTCATATCGAGGCGGATGAAATTGACCGTCTGAATATATATCAGGCAACCAAAAAAGCTATGCGGACGGCTGTCGCGAACCTTGCACCTGCTCCGGACGCCCTGCTCGTAGATGCGATGACCCTTCCACTGCGTATTGAACAGCAGTCGCTCGTGCAGGGAGACAGCCGCAGCGTGTCGATTGCGGCTGCTTCGATTCTTGCAAAGGTGGAAAGGGACCGTTACATGCAGTATTACCATACGCTCTATCCGGATTACGATTTTGCCAGCAACAAAGGATACGGCACTCAGAACCATCTGGACGGCTTAAAGCGTCTCGGTGGATGTGCCATCCATCGGTATTCCTTTCAGCCGGTATCCGGATTCCCCCGTTCGTAAAAGGAGAGAAAATTAATGAAGCTGTCGCTGCTGTCCACATATGCCGGAAACCGTACAGGACAGGCCGGAAATGAAGAAATTAAAGCCGGTCAGATTATTAAAGGTACCGTTAAGCAGCTGTACCCCGGCCAGCAGGCGGCGGTCACCGTGAACGGGCGGGTGTATCACGCCTCTTTGGAAGCTCCGGTTGAAACCGGCAAATCATATTATTTTCAGGTGAAAAATGAAAACGGGCGGCAGGTGTGGCAGGTGGCAGCAAACGGAGCTGCTGCTTCTGCAGACAAAAGCCAGGCGCTTTTAAAACAGCTCGGTCTGTCGTCCGGAAAGCAGGAGCAATACATATTCCGCATGTTCGAACAGATGCAGCTGCCGGTAACGAGGGAGACGCTTCAAAAAAGCGTGCAGCTGTTAAAAGGAGAGGGCGCTGTAAACAAGCAGGGCATGCAGACCATTCATTGGATGCTTACTGCAGGAGCTCCTTTAAAAACGTCCATCTTTCAAAGCGTTCATCAAGTGCTGCACGGGCCGTCGCTGGCTCAGGATTTAACAGCGCTTCTTGCCCGGCATAAAACATCGGACGCCGTGCATCAGTCCCTCAGCAGCGCTGTGCTTACCCCTGAAAGCTTTAAAGGAGACATCGAAGCCCCGACAAAGCCAATGCAGCTGTTTGCGGCAGCCGCCGCCGCGGCGGCGAGTGACAAAAACGGTCAGGCAGCCCAACTGATCCACCGGTTATTTGCCAGCCTGCAGCCGCCATTGAATGCTGAAGCATTTCTGCAGCACGTCGGGCAGGCTGCGATAAGCAGCGGTTCCGTGGAAAAATGGCTTCAGTCCCAGGTGGAAAACGCAGAAAGACTGCACCAGACGATCCAGCAGCTGCCAGGCAATGCCGCGGATATGAGCGCAAAGGTTCTGATGAAGGCCTGGCACCCCCTGGTCCCGGAAGCTGCAGCGATACTTGCCAATACACCGCAGATGGTGGAATGGCTGAAAAGCTACACCGGCAGTGCGAGCTGGTCCGCTTGGGCAGAAAGCGGAACCAAAGAGGCAATGCAGACGTCTTACAGGCATTTAGAGCAGGCTCAGACGCACATGATGTCGAGAAATGAAGTCTCTGTCCAGCATGAACGGACCGTCGCCCATGTAGCCGGTCAGCAGCTCATGCAGCAGAGCGATCAGGATGCCTGGCTGCAGCAGCTCTCCCATCTGCCGGCGAAGTGGGGAGAAATGCTTTCGGATGCTGTTGTTCACTGGGAGGGAAAACGGACCGAAGACGGCAGGCTTGATCCGGATACGTGCCATATTTTATTTCAGCTTGAGATGGAGCGGCTCGGCGTTTTACTCGCCGATGTACAGATTTACAAACGAAATGTAACGATAAACATCAGCAGTGAAAATCCGCGCCCGGAGCAGCCGATGCATCTTTTTCAGCCGATGCTGAAAACGGCGATGGCATCTTTAAACTACGAGCTGGTGTCGCTTAAGTGGCACGAAGAAGAAGCGGCGCCGGGAAGGCCGTATGGCCGGGAATCAGGACTGAAAGGAGCATTTGATATCCGGATATGACCTCCAACCAGAACTGGACAACAAAAAAAGCAGTGGCACTTAATTATAAGCAGGGCACCTCGCGGGCGCCGGCAGTCAAAGCGAAGGGGCGGGGATGGACTGCAGAACGAATTATCGAAGCGGCCGCTGAACAGGACGTGCCGGTGCATAAAGATGCCGGTCTTGTACATATGCTTCATGAGCTGGAATGGAATGAAGAAATTCCGGAAGAGCTGTATGAAGTAGTAGCGGAAATCTTCGCCTTTATCTACCGGATGGATAAAAAAACAGCCGGGAAAAATGAAAACTAAACCGCGCGATAGAAACTTTCACGGAAATGTTGAATTTTTTTCTAAATTTCTATACGATAAAGGATGTGTGGGAAGCAGCAAGGCCGTTTGCAGGCTTTCGCTCTGCCCAGATTCGATTTTGTAATCACTTACACAGTCGATAGAAGGATTCGTATTGTAACGGTGAGGGGGAAAAAAGCATGAATATTCATGAGTACCAGGGAAAAGAGCTCCTTCGTAAATACGGAGTAGCAGTCCCTAACGGAAAAGTTGCATTTACGGTAGATGAAGCAGAAGCAGCCGCAAAAGAACTGGGTTCTGACGTAACAGTGGTGAAAGCCCAGATCCACGCAGGTGGAAGAGGGAAAGCCGGCGGGGTCAAGCTCGCTAAAAACCTCGATGACGTCCGCAAATATGCTGACGAAATTCTCGGCAAAACACTGGTTACCCATCAGACCGGCCCGGAAGGTAAAGAAGTGAAGCGTCTTTACATCGAAGAGGGAAGCGACATCAAGAAGGAATACTACTTAGGTGTTGTGCTCGACCGGGTATCGTCCCGCATTGTAATGATGGGCTCTGAAGAGGGCGGAACAGAAATCGAAGAAGTAGCTGAAGAAAATCCGGAAAAAATCTTCCGCGAATACATTGATCCAGCTATCGGTATGCAGCCTTACCAGGCCCGTCGTATGGCATTTAACATGAATATACCGACAGACCTTCTGAAAGAAGCAGTGAAGTTTATGCTTGGCCTGTCCAAGGTCTTTATCGACAACGACTGCTCTATCGCAGAAATCAACCCGCTTGTAACGACCGGAGACGGAAAAGTAATGGCACTTGACGCGAAATTCAATTTCGATTCCAATGCACTTTACCGTCAAAAAGAAATACTTGATTACCGGGACCTCGATGAAGAGGATCCAAAGGAAATTGAAGCTTCCAAATATGACTTAAGCTACATTGCCCTCGACGGCAATATCGGCTGCATGGTCAATGGTGCCGGTCTTGCGATGGCGACAATGGATATCATTAAGCACTACAGCGGCGATCCGGCGAACTTCCTGGACGTTGGCGGCGGTGCGACGGCTGAAAAAGTAACGGAAGCATTTAAAATTATCCTTGAAGATGATGCGGTTAAAGGCATTTACGTTAACATCTTCGGTGGAATCATGAAGTGCGACGTCATCGCTGACGGGGTAGTGGAAGCTACGAAGCAGACTGGATTAGAGATTCCGCTTGTTGTACGTTTGGAAGGCACGAACGTAGAAAAAGGCAAAGAAATTCTGGAAAAATCCGGATTGAATATTACAGCAGCGGACTCTATGGCAGACGGTGCGCAAAAAATTGTTTCGTTAGTTCAATAGAAAGGCAGGGACCATCGACCTATGAGCATTTATATTAATAAAGATACAAAAGTAGTTGTTCAAGGAATTACAGGATCTACCGGCCTCTTTCACACTCAGCAGGCGTTAGAGTACGGTACGAAAATTGTCGGCGGCGTGACGCCGGGTAAAGGCGGCACGGAAGTTGAAGGCGTACCGGTTTTCAACACGCTTGACGATGCAGTGGAAGCAACCGGCGCCACCGTTTCGGTTATTTACGTTCCGCCTGCTTTTGCAGCGGACGCGATCATTGAAGCAGTAGATGCAGACCTTGATCTTGCCATCTGCATCACTGAAGGCATCCCGGTTCTTGATATGATTAAAGTGAAACGCTTTATGGAAGGCAAGCGTACGCGCCTTGTCGGTCCAAACTGCCCGGGTGTTATTACACCGGACGAGTGCAAAATCGGCATTATGCCTGGCTACATTCATAAAAAAGGACACGTAGGTGTTGTTTCGCGTTCGGGTACCCTCACGTATGAAGCCGTAGACCAGCTTACTAAAGCAGGCGTCGGCCAGTCGACAGCTGTCGGTATCGGCGGCGACCCTGTAAACGGCACAAGCTTTACCGACGTGCTGCAGGCCTTTAATGACGATCCGGACACAGAAGCCGTGATCATGATTGGTGAAATCGGCGGTACAGCCGAGGAAGAAGCAGCTGAATGGATCAAGCAGAACATGACCAAACCGGTTGTCGGCTTTATCGGCGGTGCCACAGCGCCTCCAGGGAAACGTATGGGCCACGCCGGCGCGATTATTTCCGGCGGTAAAGGCACCGCAGAGGAAAAAATCAAAACGTTAAACGAAAGCGGCGTGCAGGTATCAGCGACACCGGCAGAAATCGGTGATACGATGATCAACGTTCTGAAAGAACGCGGTCTGTACGAAAAATGTCTCACCCACGAACCACAAGTATAAGCCAACCGCCCTCCGCTGCCTCTTTCGGGCAGGCGGAGGGTTTCTTTTACTCCCCGTATTTCCCCGAGAAACCACCACCCCCAGGAAAGGACTATCCCTCATGCAAAATCTCTCCTTTAATGAACGGCTTCTGGCTGTTCACGAATTTCCCCATTTTCAATGGAAGCACGTCACAGAGCTGCTCCGCCGCGACCGCGAATTACTTCTCCCTTTTACGCATCCTCATCTTCTGCCCGTAAGCAGCGCCCATCGGACTGCCTGGCGGACATATATGTCCCAGCTTAACTTCCAGCAGCGGCTCACGTGGTACCGCGAGCAGGACACCGGATGGATTACATATTTTGACGACTCCTATCCGTCGTCTTTAAAATCAATTTACGATGCGCCGTGGGTGTTATATACGAAAGGAAACACAGCGCTGCTTCGGGACAGTCCCCGGCTTGCGGTAGTGGGCTCCCGGAGCATGACGTCTTACGGCAGGGCTGCGGTGGAAGCCTTACTTCCCCACGGAAAGGTGCAGATTGTCAGCGGGCTCGCAAGAGGCGTAGACGGCCATGCCCACCGTCAGGCATTGCAAACGGGGGCGCCGGCTATTGCGGTGCTCGGCTCCGGATTTGGCCGTATTTATCCAAAGGAGCACCTCGCGCTGGCAAAAAATATTGCTGACGCGGGGCTGCTTTTGAGCGAGTATCCTCCGGACAGATCACCGAGAAAGTGGCACTTTCCGGCCAGAAACCGTATTATCAGCGGCCTGTCCGATAAAATATTCGTAGTAGAAGCAGACGTGAACAGTGGATCTCTCATCACCGCTTCACTTGCGCTTGAACAGGGCAGGGAGGTCTGCGCGCTGCCGGGGCCGGTGTTTTCCAGACAGAGCGCGGGCACGAACCGGCTGATTTATGACGGCGCTCTCCCGGTCCTCCAGCCGGAGGATTTACTTATTGGCGGCGGCCGGACAGCGTCTCATAACAGCTGACGGAATTGAAACGGAATTTTAAATTTTCCGTATGTTATGCTAGACACGTCCGGTAAACTGTGAAAGAATAATTGTGATTTCAAGCACAAAACGCACTGAAACGAGTAAGAACATAAAAGCATCACTATTTGACAGAGTAATTTATTCACGTTAATAATGGTAATATTTCATTGAGACAAAGGGGAGAAGAGGAATGGCCGACTATTTAGTCATCGTGGAATCTCCCGCAAAAGCAAAAACAATCGAAAAGTATTTAGGGAAAAAATATGCAGTGAAAGCTTCAATGGGGCACGTAAGAGATCTGCCGAAAAGCCAGATGGGAGTCGACACTGAAAACAATTATGACCCGAAATATATAACGATACGCGGGAAAGGTCCAGTTTTAAAAGAATTAAAAACGGCTGCAAAGAAAGCGAAAAAAGTATATCTTGCAGCCGACCCTGACAGAGAGGGTGAAGCTATCGCGTGGCACTTGGCGCATAGCTTGAACATTGATGAGGATTCGGAATGCCGCGTCGTTTTTAACGAAATTACAAAAACGGCGGTGAAGGATGCGTTCAAGCACCCCCGTTCCATCAATATGGATCTGGTGGATGCCCAGCAGGCCCGCCGGATACTTGACCGGCTCGTCGGCTATAACATCAGTCCATTACTATGGAAGAAAGTGAAAAAAGGGTTGAGTGCTGGACGAGTGCAGTCGATTGCTGTGAAAATGATCATTGACCGGGAAAAAGAAATCAAGGCGTTTATTCCGGAAGAATACTGGAGTATTAATGGAACGTTTTCGGACGGGGACGCGGAATTTGAAGCGAAATTTCACGGAACAGCGAAAGAAAAACAGGCGCTTGCTTCCCGGGAAGATGTCGACGGCGTGCTTCAAAGGATGAAGGGCGACCAGTTTGAAGTAACAAAGGTTACGAGAAAAGAACGTAAACGCAACCCGGTGCAGCCATTCACGACCTCGTCCCTGCAGCAGGAAGCAGCGAGAAAGCTGAATTTCCGGGCGAAAAAGACTATGATGGTCGCCCAGCAGCTGTATGAAGGTATTGATTTAGGGAAACCGGCCGGCACCGTCGGTTTGATCACATACATGCGTACGGACTCCACGAGGGTTTCCCAGACCGCTAAAGAAGAAGCCCGGACGTTTATTACGGAAAAGTACGGCGAGGAATACGTCCGCCAGGGAGAGCGCAAGAATGCGAAAAACAGCAACAGCCAGGACGCTCACGAGGCAATCCGGCCGACGTCCATCATGTATGAACCAAAACAGGTAAAAAGCTCGCTTTCAAGAGACCAGTACCGGCTGTACAAGCTTGTCTGGGAGCGTCTGGTTGCGAGTGAAATGGCCCCGGCCGTGATGGACACAATGTCGGTGGACCTTGATAATGAAGGCGTGCTTTTCCGGGCGACCGGCTCGAAAGTGAAATTCCCCGGCTTTATGAAGGTGTACGTGGAAGGTCAGGACGACGGCAAAAAAGAAGAGGACAAAATGCTTCCGGACCTTCAGGAGGGCCAGATGGTCACCCGGACGGACATGGAAGAAAATCAGCACTTCACCCAGCCGCCGCCGCGTTACACAGAAGCGCGGCTCGTGCGGACGATGGAGGAAATGGGCATCGGCCGGCCGTCAACGTATGCCCCGACGCTCGATACAGTACAGCGCCGGAACTACGTAGCGCTTGAAGAAAAGCGCTTCGTGCCGACCGAGCTCGGCGAGATTGTCATGGATCTGGTCGTGGAATTCTTCCCGGAAATTCTTGATGTGGAATTTACCGCAAAGATGGAAAACGATCTTGACTATATTGAAGAAGGAAAACAAAATTGGATTGAGATTATCGACGAATTTTACCAGGGATTTGAACCAAGGCTGAAAAAAGCTGAGGAAGAAATGGAAGAAGTCGAAATCAAAGATGAGCCGGCAGGCGAAGACTGTGAGCAGTGCGGCCATCCGATGGTGTATAAAATGGGCCGGTACGGAAAGTTTATGGCCTGCTCCAATTTCCCGGAATGCCGTAATACGAAAGCAATTGTTAAAGATATCGGCGTGAAATGCCCGAAATGTAAAGAGGGAAATGTCGTTGAACGCCGAAGTAAGAAAAAGCGGATCTTTTACGGCTGCGACCGGTACCCGGACTGCGAATTTGTTTCCTGGGACAAACCGATTGCCCGCCCGTGTCCGAAATGTGAAAATATGCTCGTGGAGAAAAAGACGAAAAAAGGCGTACACGTCCAGTGCTCTGAATGTGATTACAAGGAAGAACCAAATTAAAAAATGACTGGTTACAGCGCAGGCCTGACTGCTTCCGAAAGGAATAGTTGCCTGCGCTTTCAAAAGGGAAAGGAGTTTTTATCATGAAAAGTACACCTGTTCATATCGTCGGTGCAGGACTGGCCGGAAGCGAAGCGGCATGGCAGCTTGCCAAGCAGGGCGTGCCGGTCGTACTTCACGAAATGCGTCCGAACAAACAGACGGCCGCCCACCATACCGATAAATTTGCGGAGCTGGTCTGCAGCAATTCCCTGCGCGCCAACAATCTTACAAATGCCGTCGGCGTATTAAAGGAAGAAATGAGACACCTCGACAGCGTGATTATCGAGGCAGCAGACGCAGCTTCGGTACCGGCAGGCGGCGCCCTTGCCGTAGACCGGCATGAATTTGCCGCCAACGTCACGGAAAAAGTCAAAAACCATCCGCTCGTGGAAGTCGTCTCGGAAGAAGTGACCCATATCCCCGAGGAACCGGCGATTATTGCTACAGGACCGCTGACCGCCGAATCCCTTTCTGAGGATATTTTTAAGCTGACCGGCGAAGAGCATTTGTACTTTTACGACGCAGCCGCGCCGATTGTCGAAACAGACAGCATCGACATGGACAAAGCGTACGTGAAATCCCGGTATGATAAAGGGGAAGCCGCGTACATCAACTGTCCGATGACCGAAGCGGAATTTGATCGCTTTTACAATGCGCTGGTGGAAGCAGAGGTTGTGCCGCTGCGCGAATTTGAGAAAAACATCTTCTTTGAAGGCTGCATGCCGGTCGAGGAAATTGCCCGCAGAGGCAAAAAGACCCTCCTGTTCGGCCCGATGAAGCCAGTCGGCCTGGAGCATCCGGAAACAGGGGAGCGCCCGCACGCTGTTGTGCAGCTGCGACAGGACAACCAGGAAGGCACGCTTTTTAATATTGTCGGCTTCCAGACTCATCTTAAATGGGGACCGCAGAAAGAAGTAATCCGCTTAATCCCGGGACTTGAAAATGCCGACATTGTCCGCTACGGCGTAATGCACCGGAATACGTTTTTAAATTCCCCGAATTTCCTGAATCCGACCTACCAGACAAAGGCACGCAGTGATTTGTTCTTTGCCGGACAGATTACCGGTGTGGAAGGCTATGTGGAATCAGCTGCTTCCGGCCTGGTCGCCGGATGGAACGCGGCTAAACAATATTTACAGGAAGAAACAGATACCTTCCCGAAGGAAACGGTGATTGGTGCCATGAGCCACTATATTACGACAGCCGGCGCCAAAAACTTTCAGCCGATGAACGCCAACTTCGGCCTGCTGCCGGCTCCGGAGCAAAAAATTAAAAACAAGCGGGAGCGTAATGAATACTACGCCGAGCGGGCTCTGGAGGCTATTCAGAATTTTAAGAAAAAAGTCCAGATATGATTGCTAGGCTCCATGGTTTATGATACGATTTACTAGCTTTTGTCTTCATAAGGCGGCAATAGACGCGCACAAGGAAGCTGAGAGCGCAAAGGAGCAAAAAGCTGATGAACCCGCTATTAACCTGGAGGGAAGAATTTTTCCGCTATCTGGAGCTGGAAAAAAACATTTCCTCCTATACGAAAACAGCTTATGAACAGGACTTAATTGAATTTGAAGCGTTTATGCAGCAGGAAGGATGGGAGCACGTGGAGGATGTTGATCCAACCCTCGTCCGTCTCTACTACAGCAGCATGTATGACCGCTCGTATGCCAGGGCGACAGTAGCGCGGAAAATCTCCGCGCTGCGTGCGTATTTCCGCTACCTGCAGCGAGAGGATTATATTGAACAAAATCCGTTTATCGGTGCGAGCCATCCAAAAAAAGAGCGGCCGCTCCCCCACTTTTTATATGAAGAAGAAATCGAATCGCTGTTTGCTTCATTTGACATGAGCAAGCCGCTTGATATCAGGGATAAAGCTATTATGGAGCTGCTTTATGCAACAGGCATGCGCATCAGTGAATGCCAGCAGCTGCAGGCCGATGACCTCGATGATTACCTTGGAACCATTCTTGTGAAGGGTAAGGGCCGCAAGGAGAGGTACGTGCCGGTAGGAAGCTTTGCCCAGGAAGCCGTCGAGCTGTACAAAACCACTGTGCGTCCGGAGCTTGCAGCCAAAAGCAAAGTGCCGGCCGGCCAGCTGTTTTTAAACGCCCGTGGCGGCCCGCTGACCGACCGCGGGTTCCGCCATGTTATTAACGAACGGGTGAAAAAGGTCTCGAGCACGCTTCGTATTTCTCCTCATGACCTGAGGCACACGTTTGCGACGCACCTGCTCAATCACGGGGCGGACCTCCGGGTCGTGCAGGATCTGCTCGGCCATGCCAATTTATCCACAACCCAGATTTACACCCACGTAACTAAAGAACGGCTCCAGGATGTGTACCGTCAATCACATCCAAGAGCAGAAAGGAAGCGTGAATAACTAATGGAACCATCCTTTCACGCCACAACGATATACGCTGTCCACCACGACGGCAAAGGAGCAATGGCCGGTGACGGCCAGGTAACGCTCGGCCAGCAGGTGGTCATGAAGCATACCGCACGAAAAGTAAGAAGGCTGTACAACGGGAAGGTTCTCGCCGGATTTGCCGGCTCGGTGGCTGATGCGTTTACCCTGTTTGACTTGTTTGAAGAAAAACTCGAGCAGTGGAGCGGCAATCTGCAGCGGGCAGCCGTCGAGCTTGCCAAGGACTGGCGCAGCGATAAAACACTGCGGCGTCTTGAAGCGATGCTCATTGTCATGGATAAATCCACCATGCTTTTGGTCGCTGGCACAGGAGAAGTGATCGAGCCGGATGACAACATGCTTGCCATCGGCTCCGGTGGCAATTTTGCGCTCAGTGCCGGACGGGCACTCAAAAAGCATGCGACGCATCTGAGCGCCCGGGAAATGGCCGAAGCCTCGCTTGAGACAGCAGCAGATATCTGTGTGTTCACCAACCATGAAATCATTATTGAAGATTTGGAATCTTAAAACATAGTCCGCTAAGGGGGCTTACTAATGGAAATTTCGATGACACCCAAACAGATTGTAGAACGGCTCGATCAATATATTATCGGCCAGAATGAAGCAAAACGTTCTGTTGCGGTAGCTCTTCGCAACCGGTACCGCAGAAGCAAGCTGCCCGAACAGCTTCAGGAGGAAGTAACGCCGAAAAATATTCTGATGATCGGGCCGACGGGCGTAGGTAAAACGGAAATCGCCCGCCGGATTGCGAAGCTTGTCGGCGCCCCGTTTTCGAAGGTCGAAGCCACTAAGTTCACGGAAGTCGGCTATGTCGGCCGCGACGTGGAATCGATGATCCGGGATCTGGTGGAGGTTGCCGTACGTATTGTAAAGGAAGAAAAAACAGCCTCCGTGCAGGAGAAGGCGGAAAAAGCTGCGAATAAAAAAATCGTCCGGCTGCTTGCACCGAGAAAACGCAAAAATCGTCAGGCGGACAGCAGCTCCGGCAATCCGTTCGGCATGCTTTTTCAGCAGAATGATGACAGCGAGGAAGAAGAAGAAACAGACACCGCAGACAACAGTGATCTGCGTGAGCAGCGCCGCCAGCTGCAGAAGCAGCTGGAGATGGGTGAGCTTGAAGACCGCAAAGTAACCATTGAGGTCGAACAGCAGTCCGGCTCGATGGGAGACATGTTTCAGGGCGGCGGCATGGAGCAGATGGGCATGAACATGCAGGAAATGCTCGGAAATATGATGCCAAAGAAAACGAGCAGCCGCACCCTCCCCGTGCGCGAAGCACGCAAGGTGCTGACCGAGCAGGAAGCCCAGAAAATGATCGATATGGACGAAGTGAGCACGGAAGCCGTTTACCGCGCGGAGCAGCTGGGAATTGTGTTCCTGGACGAGATTGATAAAGTGACCGGCAAAAAGGAAAGCAGCAGTGCGGACGTGTCGCGTGAAGGCGTACAGCGGGACATTCTGCCGATTGTGGAAGGGTCTACGGTCAATACCAAATACGGACCGGTTCGTACCGATCATATGCTGTTTATCGCCGCCGGTGCTTTTCATACGGCCAAGCCTTCCGATTTAATTCCTGAGCTGCAAGGAAGATTTCCGGTGCGTGTCGAATTAGATAACTTAGGAGCAGCAGATTTTGCCCGGATTCTGCGGGAGCCGGATCAGGCTCTTACCAAGCAGTACCAGGCGCTCATCCGCACCGAAGGCATTGAAGTAACGTTTACAGACGAAGCTGTCGAAACCATTGCAGAATTAGCGGAAGCAGTCAATCAGCAGACAGAGAACATCGGTGCAAGGCGGCTGCACACGCTGCTTGAAAGACTGCTCGAAGATCTGTCCTTCGAGGCTCCGGAGATTACTATGGACGCTATCACCATCACGCCGGAATACGTCAATGATAAACTGGCAACCATCGCCAGGGACCGGGACGTCAGCCGGTACATTTTGTAGCATAAATCAGGAGGAGAATCAGCATGGATTTGTTAACAAGAAGCAGAAGAATTAATGAAATGTTACAGAAAACACAGGGAGACCACGTCAATTTTAAGGACATGGCCGAAACCCTTCAGGAAATTATCGGGGCTAATGTGTTTGTGGTCAGCCGCCGCGGGAAACTGCTCGGCTATTCGATCGAACAGGAAATCGAGCACGAAAAAATGCAGCGGATTTTAGAAGAACGCCAATTCCCACAGGAATACACCTCCGGTCTGTTCGCCATTAATGAAACCTCGCCGAATCTGGATGTGCAGAGCGAATATACCGCATTTCCGCAGGAAAGCGCCGAATTATTCGCATCCGGCCTGACCACGATTGTACCGATTGTCGGTGGCGGCCAGCGTCTTGGCACGCTTGTGCTGGCACGGTTGAGCGAAACGTTTGATGATGATGATCTGATTCTCGCCGAGTACGGAGCGACGGTTGTAGGTATGGAAATTCTTCATGAAAAAACGCAGGAGATTGAAGAGGAAGCGAGAAGCAAAGCAGTGGTCCAGATGGCCATCAGCTCCCTGTCCTACAGCGAACTCGAAGCGGTCGAGCATATTTTCGAAGAGCTCGACGGCAAGGAAGGGCTGCTTGTAGCAAGCAAAATTGCCGACCGCGTCGGCATCACCCGCTCTGTGATCGTCAACGCTCTGCGTAAGCTTGAAAGCGCCGGGGTCATCGAATCAAGATCCCTTGGCATGAAAGGGACGTATATTAAAGTATTAAACAATAAGTTTTTGTATGAGCTCGAGAAAATTAAAAATAACGATTAACGGCTTTAGAGCGATCCTTTTATGGGTCGCTTTTTTTTATGCCTTTGAAAAAGCAAAAATTCATGCTGCAACATTTTCCACAGGAAAAACTGAATGTTATACAAATAAATAAGTTCGGTAAGGATAAAAGAACTATTAAAAAGTAGTTTAACTGCTTAGACGGAAGTTGCTGAAATGCAAAAACAGCGATATTGATTAGACAAATGTACATTTTTTCTATACAATTTAGGAAGTAATGCTCATATAAAAATATTTTACTGAACCTTTAGTATTAATAAAAAAGCCAGAGGTGAGAAAATGGAACTGTTCCAATCCGGGACCTGGCAGAAATTGCAGGCAGGGGTCGAAGGGGCGTCGCTCAGACAAAAGGCAATCACAGATAATATTGCCAATATTGACACGCCGAACTACAAAGCAAAGGAAGTCTCCTTTCAGGATATGTTAAAGGAGGAAAGCAGCAGTCAGATGGAAGCTGTAAAAACAGACGCAAAACACTTTTCTTTTCAGAATAATCAAAATTCTCCAGGCGTATACGAGCAGCGGGGCAATACATACAATAATAACGGAAACAACGTAGACATTGATAAAGAAATGACCGAGCTTTCGGAAAACCAACTGCATTATAACGCCATCGTTGACCGTATAAATGGAAAATTCGGCGGCATTAAATCGGCTATCCGGGGAGGATCATAAGCATGTCTATTTTTAATGGAATTCAGGCCTCCGGTTCGGCCTTGACGGCTCAGCGTCTGCGCATGGACATTGTCAGCTCGAACCTTGCGAATGCAGATTCCACGAGAGGCCGGCTCGTCGACGGGGAATGGCAGCCTTACCAGCGCAAAACTGTCTCCATGAGCCCGAAGCAGGACAATTCCTTTCAGTCGAATTTAACGAAGGCATTAAATGATCAGGGCGGCATGCGCGTGTCGGAAATCGGCGTAGATGACGCTCCCTTTGATGAGGTCTACCAGCCTGAGCATCCCGATGCCAATGAAGAAGGCTACGTGCAGATGCCAAACGTGGACCCTTTAAAAGAAATGACGGATCTGACTTCGGCATCGCGTTCGTATGAAGCAAACGTCACGGCGCTCAATGCCAATAAAAACATGATGATGAAAGCACTC
Source organism: Marinococcus halotolerans DSM 16375 (assembly GCF_000420725.1). Taxonomy (GTDB): domain Bacteria; phylum Bacillota; class Bacilli; order Bacillales; family Marinococcaceae; genus Marinococcus; species Marinococcus halotolerans. The sequence goes on from NZ_ATVM01000003.1 coordinate 152,913, forward strand.
GAAATCGGTAAAAACTAACAGCGAAAGGAGGCGTACGGATGGAAGTCACAAATATTCAGGCTCCCGCCATGAAAACGGCGAACGAGGCGGGTCAGGCAACAGTAAAAGAAACCGGCGACTCGTTTCAAAAGGCAATGAGCGAGGCAATGAGTAAAGTCAACGAGGCCCAGCTTGAGTCGGATCGGATGACAGAAAAACTGGTAACCGGCGAAGCGGACAATCTGCATGATGTGATGATTGCTGCAGAAAAAGGAAGTATTTACATGCAGACGGCGACCGAGGTGAGAAACAAGGCGGTGGAGGCTTACAAAGAAATGATGCGGATGCAGGTGTAATCGTAAAGAGGAAGGTATGAAGCGGAGTTATGAAAGAAAAATGGAAAGAGTACAGCCAAAAGGCGAAAACGTATTGGAGCAGCCGCAGTAAAAAACAAAAAAGAATATATATTTTTGGCACAACGGCGATCTTTCTTTTTCTCCTCATCAGCATACTGCTGTTTTCGCGGACAAACTTTGAGCCTCTTTACACCGACCTGGCACCGGAAACAGCAGGCAGCATCAAAGAGACCCTGGACACCCGCGGAGTGAAATATGAAATATCGAATGAAGGAACCACCATCAGTGTGCCAAAGGATCAGGTGGATGCGTTAAAGGTGGATCTGGCGGCTGAGGGGCTTCCGCAGGACGGGGCGATCGACTACAGCTTTATTGAAGATCAGACCGGCTTTGGAATGACAGACAATGAATTCTCCGTCATGGAGCGGGCGGCGCTCCAGACCGAGCTTGAGGCGCTGATTTCCAACATGGACGCGGTGGAAAGCACCGATGTCATGATTAACATGCCGGAAGAAGCCACATGGGTGGCTGAAGAAGCCGAAGCAGCTACAGCATCGGTGACCGTCGATTTGAGCGGCACCGGAGAACTGGATCAGGAGCAGGTGAAAACTCTGTACAACCTTGTTTCCAAAAGTGTGCCCGATCTGCCGGTTGAAAACATCGATATCAGCGATACGAGCATGAACTATTATACATATGAGGAAAACGGATCCTCTGGTTCCACTATGAATGAATACGAGGACCAGCGTGCGGTCCAGCAGGATATCGAAAAAGACATCCGCCGTGACGTGCAGCAGATGCTTGGCACCGTGGCCGGACAAAATAAAGTAATGGTGTCGGTAACGACAGATATCGACTTTACAAAAGAAAATCGGGAAGAAGACCTGGTGGAGCCGGTGGATGAAGAAACGATGGAAGGCATTGCCGTGAGTGCTGAAGAAATTGCGGAAGCCTATGAGGGCGTGGATCCGCTCGAAGAAGGAGAAGCTGGCGCCGGAGAGGAAGACGTAGCCAACTACCCGGCTGGTACTGAAGCAGCCGGCGATTCCGAGCGGACCGAGGAACGAATCAACTACGAAGTAAACCGTATACATAAAGAGATTCAGGAAAGCCCGTACAAGCTGCGCGACCTCGGCATTCAGGTAATGGTGGAGCCGCCGGATCCGGAAGACCCGAATTCTTTAGAGCCGGAAACGATGGATAACATGCAGGCGATGCTTGAGACAGTCATAAGCACGAGCATTGATAAAGAATATCTTGAAGTCGAAGGCGAAGAGATGGATGTAGAAGAAAAAGTCTCTATTTCCTCCCAGACCTTCCTTGGCGCAGAAGAGATCGACCAGGAAGCAGGAGGCCTGCCGTGGTGGGCGTATGCGTTAATGGCTGTAGGCGCTGTTGGTCTTATCATATTAGTAGTATGGCTCGTACGCCGGAAAAAGCCGGCGGAAGCCCAGGAGGAAGGCATTCAGGCTGCAGAATTTGAACAGCGCGACATCCCTGACCTGGAAAACAGCCGGGAAATGACCGAAGAAGAAATGAAACGAAACCAGCTCGAGAAGCTAGCAAAAGAAAAGCCGGAAGAATTTTCAAAGCTGCTTCGTTTCTGGCTGTCCGATGATTAAAAGGAGGAGCAGCAATTGCAGAAAAGAAAAGAAACGCTGACCGGAAAACAAAAAGCAGCTGTGCTGCTGATTTCATTGGGCCCGGACGTCTCAGCCGAAGTATATAAGCATTTACGGGAAGAAGAGATTGAAAAGCTGACGCTTGAAATTGCGAATGTAAGAAAAGTGGAGAGCTCGAAAAAAGAAGAAGTGATGAATGAATTTCATCAAATAGCGATTGCCCAGGATTACATTTCCCAGGGAGGCATCGGCTACGCTAAAAGCGTGCTCGAAAAAGCGCTTGGAGAAGAGGAAGCGATGCATATGATCAACCGCCTCACCTCGTCGCTGCAGGTAAAGCCGTTTGACTTTGCCCGCAAGGCTGAGCCTTCCCAGGTGCTGAACTTTATTCAAAATGAGCATCCGCAGACAATCGCTCTTGTGCTTTCCTACTTGGAACCGGGGCAGGCCGGCCAGATTTTGTCGGAGCTGCCTGAGACCCAGCAGACCGACGTGGCCCGGCGTATCGCGAAAATGGACCGGACCTCGCCGGAAATTGTAAGCGAAGTGGAAGCAGTGCTCGAACAAAAGCTTTCGACCTCCGTCACTCAGGACTACACCGAAGCGGGAGGTATTGAATCCGTCGTAGAGGTGCTCAACGGCGTGGACCGGAGCACGGAAAAAATCATCCTTGAATCTCTGGAACAGGAAGATCCGGAGCTGGCCGAGGAAATCAAAAAACGCATGTTTGTATTTGAAGACGTGGTGGCGCTTGATAACCGCTCGATTCAGCGTGTTGTACGCGATGTCAATAACGATGACCTTCAGCTTGCCCTGAAAGTAGCAAGCGAGCAGGTGAAAGAAGTCGTTTTCCAGAATATGTCCCAGCGGATGGCCGAAACGTTCCAGGAGGAAATGGAATTTATGGGGCCGGTCCGGCTGCGTGATGTAGAAGAAGCACAATCGAGAATTGTCGGCATTATACGCAGGCTCGAAGAAACGGGTGAAATTGTAATAGCCCGCGGCGGGGGAGATGATGTGATTGTCTAACGTATTTCGCACACACGTCAGCGCAGAGCATACAACCATTGCGACGAAAAAAATCGTGTATGAAGAAGCTCCTTCACAGATAGATGAGCATTTCCTTCAGCAGCGGCAGGCCGAGCAGTTAAAAGAGCAGGCCGGCCGGCTGCAAGAGCAGGCCGAACAGGCCTGGAAAGACACCCTGGAAAAAATCAAACAAGAAGAAATGGAAGCGCAGGAGCGTATTGCTGCCTGGGCTGAAGAGGCTAAACAACAAGGATACACTGAAGGGTTCGAGAGCGGGGAGCAGAAAGGCTTTGAAGCGTGGCAGCAGCAGATTGCCCACGCCGGGCGGATCATAGAGTCTGCTGAACAGGCCTTTCACGAACGCCTGAATGAAGCCGAACCGACGGTAATCGATATTGCGGTGCAGGCGCTCGAAAAAATGCTCGGTCCGGAATGGCTCCCGGATGAACACTGGCGGATGCAGCTCTCGACGGCTGTCGGCTCCCTGCGTGCACAGGGCAACATCCGCGTGCTCGTCAGCGCCGAAGATTATGAAGATGTGCGAATGTACAAAGAAGAACTGCAGAGCGCGGCGGGAAGCGACCAGAAGGTAACCATTTATCCGGATGCAAAGATGAAAGAGCGGCAGTGCGTGCTCGAAACGGACTTTGGAAAACTCGATGTTTCCCTGGATACCCAGCTCCAGGAATTGAAAAAACAGCTGCAGGCTGTCGTGAAAGAGGGCATGCCGGTATGAGAGCAGAGCATGCAGCACGGCAGGTGAAACAGATGTCTCTGTACCGTTCCTACGGAAGTGTGGAACGGGTGATTGGGTTGATGGTGGAGTCGCGCGGCCCAAAAACTAACGTAGGGGATATCTGCTACATATATGGCGTCGGAAGCGACACCTCCATGGCCGCTGAAGTAGTTGGTTTCCGGCAGGAATACGTGCTCCTGATGCCGCTGGAATCGTTAAAAAACATCAGCCCCGGCTGCACAGTCGAAGCCACCGGCAAACCACTGAAAATCAAGGCAGGGGCAGGGCTTATCGGGCGTGTGTTAAACGGCATGGGAGAGCCGATTGATCACCAGGAGCTTCCGGAAGGTCTGATCAGCGTTTCTTCGGAAGCAGCACCGCCGGCTCCACTTGACCGGCCAAGAATTACAAACGTTATGCCGACCGGGGTGAGGGTGATCGACAGTCTGCTCACGATGGGCGAAGGCCAGCGGATAGGCATCTTTGCCGGAAGCGGTGTCGGAAAAAGCACCCTGCTTTCGATGATCACGCGCTACACTGAAGCCGATATTAACGTGATCGCGCTGATCGGGGAGCGCGGGCGCGAGGTACGGGACTTTATCGAACGCGATCTGGGAGAAGAAGGCATGGCCAGATCAGTGCTGATAGTAGCGACCTCGGACCAGCCCGCCTCGATGCGGATCCAGGGCGCCTACACGGCAACGGCCATTGCTGAATATTTTCGCTCCAAAGGAAAAAAGGTCAATTTCATGATGGACTCCATCACCCGGTTTGCGATGGCACGAAGAGAAATCGGCCTTGCGATTGGTGAGCCTCCGACGACAAAAGGATACCCGCCGTCGGTATTTGCCCTCCTGCCGGGACTGCTTGAGCGGACCGGCACAAGCAACGAAGGCTCGATTACCGCGTTTTACACGGTGCTTGTGGACGGAGACGACATGAACGAGCCGATTGCCGATGCCGTACGCGGTATTCTCGACGGTCACTTTGTGCTCGAACGGTCGCTTGCCAATAAAAACCATTTTCCGGCCATTGACGTGCTTCAAAGCGTCAGCCGGGTGATGTCAGAAATTACGGATGAAAATCATCAGAAGGCAGCTCTGAAAGTGAAAAGCTGGCTTGCGGCTTACCGGGAAGCAGAGGAGCTTATACGAATCGGGGCCTACCGCAAAGGCAGCTCCCGGGAAACCGACGAGGCACTGGAAAGATTACCGGCCGTTGAAGCGCTTATCCAGCAGCGGTCGATGGAAGCATCGACGATGGAACAGACGCTGCAAAAGCTGCAAAACGTTACGGAGAAAGGAGCGTCCTAATGTCCTACCAATTTTCTTTAGAACAGCTGCTGCAGCTGAGAGACCGCGAAAAAGACCAGAAGGTAAAATCCTACAATGAGGCAGTGGACCAGTTTGAGCAGAAAGCGGAAACCCTCTATGAAATGCTCCGTTCCAAAGAGCACGCAGAAGAAATCAACCGGGAGAAAATGATCCGGGGAGTGACGGTACGGGAGCTTCGCCAGCAGGAAAAGATGCTGCATATGTATGAGCGCCGAGCAGCCGTTCTCGAAGAAGCGGTGAGCAAGGCACGCTGGATGATGCAGCGCGAAGAAAAAGCGATGCAGGAAGCATGGCGTGAAAACCGGAAGCTTGAGCTGATAAAAGAAAAAGAAGAAGCAAAACATATGGAAAAAATAAAGCGGGACGAGCGTATGACAATGGATGACACGGCAGTGCAAATGTATCTACAGAAGCAGACGGTGCAGCACTATGGCTGAAAAAGAAAAGAAAAAAGCCGGTTTTTTTCAATGGTTTTTCATGCTGTTTCTGATCCCGCTTCTTTTCGCTGTCGTCCTGTCGGTGGCTGTTATGTCCTTTATGGGGATAAACGTCACTCAGCTCGGCCAGGACGTAGTGAAGTCAGTCACCGGCAGCGAAGAAAGTGCAGATGACGCCGGGACTTCCGGGGAAGAACTCGAAGCCAAGGAAGAAGAAATCGTCGAACTGCAGCAGCGGCTTGATGAACGGGAGCAGGAACTCCGTAGCGTGGAAGAAGAGCTTGAGGAACTGACGCTCGAATCAGAAACAGAAGAGAATAATGAAGAGGAAGAAAGCGGCGGAAATGCCGGTTCAGCCCAGAAAATTTATGAGGAAATGAAGCCGGCAACTGCGGCAGCGGTGCTTGGGCAGCAGGAAACAGAAGTTATTATTCAGCATTTGTATTCCCTTCAGCCGGAGGAACAGGCCGCCATCCTCGAAGAGATGGATGAGGAGCTTGCTGCTTCCGTTGTTTCGGGGATTGAAGGTCTCGATTTGGAACAGTAGAGGAAAGGAGGCCAGCTATGGAGACAGCAATTACCGGCCGGTCCGCGGCCCAGTTGAACAGCGCGCCTTTGTCCGGTCAGGCAGGAAGCAGTTCCTCAGCTTTTGCCGCTCTGTTTGCCGGGACCGCTGCATTAACGGGCAAACAGCCGGATACGGAAAAAGGAACGGAAACTGCCGGGCCTTCTGCTGAGCAGATAATAAAAGTCATCGAAGCAGAACCGGAAGCAATCAATGAGCTGATGAAGAAGCACCCCGAATTTGAAGAAGCCGTCATGTTTATCGCTGAGCTCGCAGGTAACGAAACGAGCCTCGAAGGAGCAGGGGAAAAAGAGACGCTCGAAGAAATGCCGGGGGAAAAAGAAAATATTTTCACAAAGCTTGCCGTTGTTCTTCATTCTCCGGACGCAGAAGCAGCTGCAGGAAAAAATGCTGCCGAGGCGGAGAAGCAGTTGGAGCTGCCGGTGCTCGAGCAGCTGGCAGCCCGGTTAAACGACCTTGCTCCGAGCGATCAGCAGGCGATACAGGTGGCAGCAGAAAAGCTGCAGGAGACCGCCGGGCCACTGCTTTCCAAAACCCTGGCGGGGGAGGAAAAGAAGCAAGCAGAACAAGTATTTGCGAGTCGTCTGAATGAACTGGCTGCGCTTCTTTCAAAGGTTTTACCAGACAATGCTGAAAGTGTCCGTCCGGAAGCCGCTCTTGCAGCAGCGGCAGTGGCCGTCGAAGCGCCGGCAAAGGATAACAGCCAGCCGTTACGGGCGCAGGGACAGAAGGAAATGTCCCGAATAGAGAAACTCGACATCCTGTTTCCAGAAAAAACGCCCGAGGTGCGGCAGCTAATTTCTTCTCTGGCCCAGCTGGGCGACGCTAAAAGCAGCCCAACGCCGCGACCTCAGTTACTGCCGCAGATGCCTGCCGGGTGGATGAGTCCTGCTGCCGGGAAGGAGGCAGCGACAGACGCCGCCACTCAAGCGATAAAAAAAGATCTGCAGCAATGGCAGAAGTACCTTAGCGCACGGGAAGAGCCGGGTGCCTGGGTACCAAAAGCCCTTCAGCCTTCCTCTGGAGAACAGCCGGAAAAGCAGCTGACGGCATTTATCCAGAGCCTGTCGGCTCTGGTCAAAAAGCAGCCGTCGATATCTTTAACGGCAGAGACAGAGAAAAACGAGTCGTTTACCGTGCAGCTTGAGCAGATCCTGAGGAGCATCCGCAGTGAAGCAGGGAATGCACCAGCCTCTTCAGCACCAGCACACGGAGCGGGAGAGCCGAGAGCTCTTCAGCCGAACGCGCCGCTTGTGATTCAGCTTCCTCCGGCCTCTGAAGGAAATCAGCGACAGGCCGAATTTTTAAAGCAGTTTCAGCAGACGCTCGGCACGATGAACGCTGCCCAGCTGAAAAACGGAGCTTCCTATACGATTCGTCTTCACCCTGAACATCTGGGCCGGCTCGATGTGAAGCTCACAAAAATCGAAGGCCAGTGGACCGCCCAGCTGATTACAACCTCCAAAGGGGCGCAGGAGCTCGTGGAAAGCAGCGTGCATCAGCTGAGGCATTCCTTCCTGCAGCAGAACCTGCAGGTCGAACGCATCGAAGTAGCCGAGCATCCGGATTTCTATAAAGAAGAAGAGCAGAAAGAAGATCATGAAGAACAGCGGGAAGCGGTAAATATGCAGGAAGAGTCTTCAGAAGAGGAAGAACGCTCGTTTGAAGATATTTTACAGCAGCTTTCGATCAACGAACGAATTTAAAGGAGGTGAACATACGGTGAGTGCAATTACAGATAATATGCAGCTGAACAATGCTTCAAACAGCAAAACGCCCTTTGCCGCTGAAAACAGCAACGGCAATATGGATAAAGATGATTTTTTAAAGCTGCTTATTACCCAGCTGCAGAACCAGAACCCGCTTGAACCGATGAATGATACCGAATACGTTTCACAGATTGCCAACTTCAGTACGCTCGAGCAGATGAACAACATGAATAAATCGATGGAGCAGTCGACACAATTTATGGCGCAGGATGCCCTGATGCAGCTGAGCGGCCTGATCGGCCAGGATGTGACGTGGCAGACGCTCGTAAACGCGAATACCCCAAATGAGGATGTGCAGACAGGCCGCAATGAAATTATGTCAGTGAAAAAAGATACACAGGGAAACATTATGGTCGAGCTTGACTCCGGACGCTGGATTGACGGCAGGCAGGTGGTGAACATCGGGGAGGACGAGGCGGCTGCAGAGGAAAGCTGATACGAAGGAAGGAACAGCATGGATTATTCAAAGGTGCACAACTATGCCAGAATGCCGGTTCCATCTAGTACAGCCAACACCTCGCAGCCGGCAAAACAGAAGGATGGTTCATTCGCCACGCTTCTGCAAAACGAGCTGAAGGCCCCGGATGTCAAAATCAGCAAGCACGCTGCCAAACGAATGGAAGAAAGAAATGTCCATATTAAAAGCGCAGACTGGGAGCAGATGCAGGTAAAGCTAGGTGAAGCAGCGGAAAAGGGCGTCAAAGAATCCGTCGTGGTTTTCCCGGAAGCGGCACTGGTGGTCAATGCAGAGAACCGGACCATTATTACAGCAATGTCAAAGCAGGAAGCAGCAAATCATACGTTCACTAATATTGACGGCGTTATATTCATGTAAAAGGCTTGACCGCAAGGAGGCCTGGGCTCCCGACAGACAGACGGGGCCCGCTTAAACCAAAGGAGGAATACAATGCTACGCTCTATGTATTCAGGAATCGCAGGAATGAAGAACTTTCAGCAGAAGCTGGACGTTATCAGCAACAACATCGCAAATGTCAATACCCAGGGATTCAAAAAAGGACGCCCGACATTTCAGGATATGATGAGCCAGCAGACCGGGGCAGCTGCAGGAGCTGATGGCGGTCGGGGCGGTGTTAACGCGAAACAAATCGGACTTGGAAGTGAACTTGGAAGCATCGACACAGTTGATACGCAGGGTAGCTTGCAAAATACCGGGCGCGAGCTCGATCTCGCGATTTCGGGTTCGGGATATTTTAGGCTTCAAGATCCGGAAAATGTAGATGAGGAAGTTTATACCCGCGCCGGGAATTTTTACTTGGATGAAGAGGGAGATGTAGTAAACGGAGATGGCTATTATCTATTGGATGATGATGGGGGAACAATAAACATCCCGAACGACGCCCAGAGCTTCAGCATTGACGCCTCAGGCAACCTGAACGTAGTAGGAGCTGAAGATTTTGATGAAGTAACCATTGGACTTTCTACATTCAGTAATCCTGGTGGCTTAGATAAAGTGGGAGGGAATGTGTATAGCGCCTCCTTGAACTCTGGAGACGCTGTAGACGTTCTGCCGGGCGAAGGTGGCGCCGGAGAAATTGTGTCCGGAGCCCTTGAAATGTCCAACGTTGACCTGTCCGAGGAATTTACGGAAATGATCACTGCCCAGCGCGGCTTCCAGGCGAATACTCGAGGTATTACGACAGCAGACGAAGTACTGCAGGAACTGCTTAACATTAAGCGGTAACTAATGAATGAAATCGGGGGAGACAGGGGCGCAGCGCTGCCCCTCAATTAATTATGATGGAATTGACTAAATTAAACGGACGCCCGTTCGTGCTGAACACTACATTGATTGAGCAGGTCGAAGCAGCGCCGGATACGACAATCACGCTATTGAACGGCAACAAAATTGTTGTGCGGGAGAGCATCAGTGAAGTGATGGATCTTGCCGAACGGTTTTACCGTCGGACATGGATGCCGGCCGTTCGAAAAGGGGAGGACGCCTGAACTATGTTAAAAAGCAAAGCAGGAAAAACGATGATGATAATGCTTTTGACTCTTGTTCTTATCGCCGGCGCAGCAGCTGCTGTGTACCAGTTTCTCGGCTCCTCCTCTGAACAGGCAGAGGGCAGTGAAGAAGAACCGGCAGAGGAATTAAGCGCCGAAGAACTGCGGGAGCTCACCTGGGATATGGAGGAAATGACGACCAACCTTAAAGGCAACGACCGCTATATTAAAACGATGTTCAGCCTGCAGGCCGATAATGAAAAAGCCCGGGAAGAATTGGAGCAGCGCGACTATCAGATCAACAATATTATCATCCATGAGCTGGCCCAGCTCGAACCCGGAGACATTGAAGGCTCCGAGGGCACTACCAGAATGGAAGAACGAATCAAGGAACAAGTGAATGAGGTTATGACTGAAGGGAAAGTGCAGCGGGTCTACACGACCGAACGCGTCATTCAATAGCCCGGAAACCGCCAGAGAGAAGAGAAAGGGAGGTGAAAACCTCTTGTCAGATGTACTATCCCAGCATGAAATAGACGCCCTTTTATCCGGATTGTCTACCGGAGAAATGGATGGGGAGCAGTTAAAAAAAGAAGAAAATGAACGCAAGGTCCGTTCCTATGATTTCAAGCGCGCCCTGCGGTTTTCCAAAGAACAGATCCGGGGCCTGTCGAGAATTCATGAAAATTTCGCCCGGATTCTTACCACGGCGCTTTCAGGACAGCTGCGCTCCTTTGTAGATATCAGTGTCGCCTCCGTGGATCAGGTCCCCTACGACGAATTTATCCGATCGATTCCTAAAATGACGCTGCTGAATGTGTTTGAAGCTCCGCCGCTTGAAGGACGGATGCTCATGGAGGTCAATCCGCATGTCGGCTACGCCATGCTCGACCGGCTGCTCGGCGGCCAGGGCCAAAGTATGAACAAGGTTGAAAAGCTGACGGAAATTGAAACAAAGCTTTTAAGCTCATTCATGCAGATGATTCTCGAATCCTTTCAGAGCGCCTGGGAATCAGTGCTCAGCATTGAAACGATCGGCTCCGAAATTGAAGTGAATCCGCAGTTTCTCCAGATGGTCTCTCCAAACGAAACCGTGGTAGTTATTTCTTTAACCACGACGATTGGAGAAACATCCGGGATGATTAATCTGTGCCTGCCGCATATGGTGCTTGAAGAGATACTGCCCAAGCTTACGACCCACTACTGGATGCAGACGAAAGTAAAAGAGCGGAATCAGCAGGAAGTAGAGCATCTGAACGAGTGGCTGCTGCAGGGGAATGTGTCTCTTCAGGCAATCCTCGGCACGTCCTCTATCACGATCGAGGAGCTTTTACATATGGAGCGTGGAGACGTTTTAACGCTCAACCAGCACATTCATGACCCGCTCGAGGTGCACGTAGGCAGCAGAAAGAAATTCACGGCTCAGCCGGGGAAAAAGCGCAGCCATATGGCTGTACAGATTCTAGAAAAGATAGAGGAGGGAGAAGAACAGCATGAGTAATGACGATATGCTTTCGCAGGACGAAATTAACGAGCTGCTGAAAAACGTCGGTGCAGACGATGATGACAGCGGTGCTTCCTCCGGGGAGACGCCGGCCGAAGAAATAGCCTCTTCCACACAAGAGGACGGGCTCGATCATCTGCTTTCCACCGAAGAAAAGGATACACTCGGCGAAATTGGCAATATCAGCTTCAGCAGCGCAGCCACTGCTCTGTCGAGCCTGCTGAACCAAAAAGTCAGCATTACCATTCCGGGTGTAAAAGCGGTGTCGACCGAGATGGTGGAAAAATCCTTTCCCCGCCCACACGTAGCGGTGAATGTGGAGTATACGGAAGGATTTGAAGGCACTAACTTGTTTGTAATCAGCATGACGGATGCAAGCATTATCGCCAACCTGATGATGGGTGGCGACGGCGAAGTCGACGAGGCGGACCACATTGATGAAATGCAGCAAAGCGCGGTCCAGGAAGCCATGAATCAGATGATGGGTTCGGCATCCACGTCGATGAGCACCATTTTTAACAAGCGGGTGGATATTTCTCCTCCGGGGGTCAATATAATGAACCTCGAACAAGAAGAATCGGCCCGATACATCCCCGATGAAGATACGGTCGTACAGATTGCGTTTCGCATCCAGATAGGGGAGCTGATGGACTCCTACATTATGCAGCTCATTCCGCTTGGATTTGCGAAAAAAATGGTGGAAGAGCTGCTCGGGGCAAGCGCCGCAAAAGCTCAGCCTGAACAAAAGCAGGAACCTGCCCGAAAGCCTTCCGGACGACAGGAAGCTGAGCCCAAGAGAGCTCGTGTCCAGGAGCCAAAAGCAGCACCGGCAGTGAGCGGAGCCGCCTTTTCCGAGCTTGAGGAGCCCGCGCACAGATACAGTGACGGCGGCGGAAACCTGGATATGCTGATGGATATATCGCTTGACGTTACGGTGGAGCTTGGCAGGTCCCGTCAGCCGATCAAAGACATTTTGTCGCTGTCCCAGGGCTCGGTGGTCGAGCTTGATAAGCTTGCCGGCGAACCCGTCGATGTACTGGTGAACCAGAAGCCTGTGGCTAAAGGGGAAGTGGTCGTCATCGATGAAAATTTCGGGGTACGCATTACGGAAATTCTCAGTCCAAGAGAACGGGTTGCGCAATTAAAATAATGACAAACAGGGAGTGGAAAGCATGGCATATTCAGTTTTAGTAGTAGATGACGCCGCGTTTATGCGGATGATGATTAAGGACATTCTGGAAAAGAACGGGTTTAACGTAGTAGGGGAAGCAAAGGACGGGAACGAAGCAGTGGAAAAGTTCCAAGAAACGTCGCCGGATCTGGTCACGCTTGATATTACGATGCCGGATAAGGACGGAATTGAAGCGCTGAAGGAAATCAAGGCGGCGGACCCGAATGCCAAGGTGATTATGTGTTCGGCCATGGGTCAGCAGTCGATGGTGATCGATGCGATTCAGGCGGGGGCAAAGGACTTCATCGTTAAACCGTTTCAGGCAGACCGTGTACTTGAAGCAATTAATAAAACGCTAGGCTGATGGCCTGCCGCGGGGGAAGAAAATGAACTGGAAATACGGAATTATCATAGGTTTGATTATGACAGTGATTCTTTTGGCGGGCGCTGATACAGCGCTTGCCAGCACTACTGTCAACGAGTCCCTGAATCCACAGGAAAATCAGGAGGATCCGGCAGCCGGGAATGAAGAAGCTCCGGCAGATGATGAGACGACGCCGGCAGCGATGGACAGCGGCAGCCTGTGGCTGAACTTTGTAAAGATGATCGGAGCGCTTACAGTCGTTCTCGGCCTTTTGTTCTGGCTTCTGAAATTTATCAACAAAAAAACAAGCAAATATCAATCCACCCGCTGGCTTCAGAGCATCGGCGGCATTGGGCTTGGACAGAACAAATCGATTCAGGTCGTTAAAGTCGGGGATAAAATGCTTGTTGTCGGAGTGGGGGATACGATTTCGCTGCTTCAGGAGATTGAAGATAAAGAAGAGCAGGAGCGGATCACCGCGCAGGAACAGAATACATATACAGGTGTGCCGTCATTGCTGGAAAAATGGAAAACACGAGGGAAAACAGAGGAAGGAAGCGGCCAGTCCTTTCAATCGGTACTCGAAGAACGGCTCCAAACAGCACGTAACGCAAAACATCCGGAGGTGCCGGATAACCGGACGGAAGCGAAGGAGGAACGGCGATGATTATTAGTGCTCTTCCTGCGCTTGATTTCAGCGGACTGCTTGAGGGCGGCGGAGAAGGGGCGGCAACGTCGGTCCAGCTTGTGCTGCTGCTTACGGTGCTGTCTCTTGCTCCCGGTATTTTAGTGCTCATGACCTGTTTTACCAGAATCGTAGTTGTGCTGAGCTTTGTGCGGATGGGGCTTGCTACGCAGCAGACACCGCCAAACCAGGTGCTTATCGGCCTTGCCTTATTTTTAACCTTCTTCATCATGGCGCCGACCCTCTCGGAAGTAAACGAGCAGGCATTCAGCCCTTTGATGGCAGGAGAAATTGACCAGAACGAAGCACTGACAGAAGCAGTCGGACCGATGAAGGAATTTATGTCCCGGTATACGCGGGAAAAAGACCTGGCGCTGTTTATGGATTATGCGGGGGAAGAGCGGCCGGAGTCGGTCGAAGATATTCCACTCACATCGCTCGTGCCGGCGTTTGCCATCAGTGAACTGAAAACAGCTTTCCAGATGGGGTTTCTTATTTTTGTGCCTTTTCTTGTTATTGACATGATTGTGGCGAGTGTACTGATGAGCATGGGCATGATGATGCTTCCGCCTGTCATGATCAGTCTGCCGTTTAAAATTTTATTGTTTGTGCTCGTAGACGGATGGTATCTGATTGTGGAATCACTCCTCCTCAGCTACACCTAGCCGGGTTGAAGAAAGGAAGAAATGTATGTCAGCAGAACAGGTAATGCAGATCGCACAACAGGGAATATGGATGGTTTTTTTAATTGCAGGGCCGCTGCTTGTCATTGCGCTCGTTCTCGGCTTTGGTGTTGCCATATTTCAGGCAACCACCCAGATCCAGGAGCAGACGCTTGCGTTTATACCAAAGATTCTTGGCGTTTTGGCCGCCATGCTCGTGCTTGGCCCGTGGATGCTGACGCAGCTGGTGGAGTATACGAGAAACCTGTGGTACCACGCGCAGCAGTTCATCGGATAAACAGACGATGGAAGCAATAATAGAGCAGCTCCCGGCTTTTTCCCTGGTGCTTGTGCGAGTGCTCGCTTTCTTTACGACGATGCCTCTTTTCTCTTATCGGACTATACCGAATCAATTTAAAGTAGGTTTGGCATTTTTTCTCGCCCTGGCTATTTTTCCGGCACTGGATGCCCCGCTAATGACGGTGGACGGGGAGTATGTCCTGCTTTTGTTAAAGGAGGTCATGCTCGGGCTTGCGATCGGGCTTATTGCGACGATTATGCTGTATGCGGTGCAGACAGCCGGAATGTTTCTCGACATCTCCTTCGGCTTTTTGGTGGCAAACGTGGTGGACCCGCAGACGGGCGCGCAGAGCCCGCTGTTTGGCGGATACTTTTACGCTTTCGCGCTCTTAATGCTTCTGGCAGTGAACGGCCATCATCTGCTGCTTGACGGCATTTACTACAGCTACAGCTTTGTGCCCATCGACCAGACAGGACTTACGTTCGGCGATGAAGCGGTTGTTACCCACGTGGCGGAAGCTTTTAACCAAATGTTTATTCTCGCTTTTCAATTGGCATTTCCGCTCGTCGGCTCGCTCTTTCTGGTCGATCTCGCTTTAGGGATTATGGCAAGGGCGGTTCCGCAGATGAACGTGTTCGTCGTCGGACTGCCGCTGAAAATTGCGGCGGGGCTGCCACTGCTTGTGGTGGCAATCCCGGGAATGTTCCTGGCCATTCAGTACTTGTATGAAGATATGTTTCACGTCACGCGTGGACTGCTTGAACTTTTAGGGGAGGGACAGGAATGAAGTGGACACTCGATCTGCAGTTTTTTTCACAGGAAAAAACAGAGGAGGCCACTCCTAAAAAGCGCCGGGACACGAGGCAGAAAGGCCAGGTTCCTAAAAGTAACGATGTGAATACAGCAGTCATCCTGTTTTTAGTATTTGCGCTCTTTTATATGTACGGAGGCACTATTTTTAATCATTTGCAGGCGTTAATGACACATACATACATAGAATACATGCAGTGGGACATAACCAAAGCCAGTGTGCCGGCGATGCTGCAGGAAATTACGATCCAGTCCGTGATTATTATTCTGCCGGTGATGCTTGTGGCTATGGTGGCGGGTGTCGCAGCCTCGCTTACGCAGGTAGGTTTTTTGTTCACAGGCGAACCAATCAAAATGAAGCTTGAAAAGATTAACCCGCTCAGCGGCATCAAGCGGATATTCTCGGCCCGGGCGCTCGTGGAGCTGGCCAAGGCACTCTTAAAAATTACGCTTGTCGGCGGGGTCGTTTTTGCAATTCTCTGGCTGGCGCTCGACCGTCTCCTGTTTTTATCGCAAAAGGATGTTGGTGACGGCTTTATGGAAATCGCCCGCCTGACCGGACTGATGGGGCTGATCGGGAGCCTGCTGCTGCTTGTACTTTCGCTGCCGGACTATATTTATCAAAAGCACGACCATGAAAAGCAGATCCGCATGTCCAAGCACGACGTAAAGCAGGAAATGAAAAACATGGAGGGCGACCCGCTTATCCGCGGCAAACGAAAGCAGAAGCAGCAGGAAATGGCGATGGGGCGGATGATGGAGGAAGTACCGAAAGCAGATGTCGTCATTACGAACCCGACCCACTTTGCGGTGGCGCTCCGCTATGAAGAAGGCGCAATGGGTGCGCCGAAGGTGATTGCCAAAGGAGCCGACCATCTGGCCCGGAAAATCAAAGAAAAAGCAGGCGAGCATTCGATTCCGATGGTGGAAAACAAGCCGCTCGCCCGTGCACTATACGCCCAGTCCGAAATCGATGATGAAATACCTGAAGATTTATTCAAAGCCGTAGCCGAGGTGCTTGCATACGTGTACCGCATTAAAAGGAAAAACGGCTAGAAAAGGAGCAACCCTATGGGATTTAGAGAACTATCAGTGCTGCTCGGCGTTATATTGATTGTCATTATGCTGATCATCCCGCTGCCGACATTTATTTTAGACGTTTTAATTATGGCCAATATTTCACTGGCGCTTCTGGTTATTCTCGTGGCAATGAACACGAAGGAGCCGCTTGAGTTCAGCATCTTTCCTACGCTGCTTCTGCTTGTGACGTTGTTCCGGCTCGGGCTGAACGTTTCGACGACCCGTTCGATCTTAAGCAATGCTGAAGCAGGCAACGTTATTGAGACGTTCGGAAGCTTTGTCGTCCAGGGAAGCGCCTTTGTCGGCCTGGTGGTTTTCGTGATTCTTGTTGTGATTCAATTTGTCGTTATCGTGAAAGGGGCGGAACGGGTGTCGGAGGTCGGGGCCCGCTTTACCCTCGACGCGATGCCCGGAAAGCAGATGAGCATCGATGCCGATCTGAATGCGGGTGTTATTTCCGAACAGCAGGCGAAAGCGCGCCGGGAAAAAATCGAGCAGGAGGCGGACTTTTACGGTTCGATGGACGGGGCGAGTAAGTTTGTAAAAGGGGATGCCATCGCAGGGATTGTCATTGTAATTATTAACGTTATTTTCGGCCTTGTGATCGGCATGACCGAGCATGGGATGGACATCGGCACCGCTGCGAACACCTTTACCCTCCTTACCGTCGGGGACGGCCTGGTCAGCCAGATACCTGCGCTGCTTATTTCGACAGCAACCGGTATTGTCGTGACGCGGGCGGCCTCGGAAGGCAACCTCGGCCATGATATTACAAAGCAGCTGTTTGCTTTTCCGCCGATGCTGTTTGTAGCAGCAGGCGCCATCTTTTTACTGGGCGTGTTCACGCCGATTAACTTCTTTTTAACCACCTGCATTGCCGGAGCGATGGCTGCCATTGGATTTACCATCAGGCAGACGGTGCTGCAGGAGGAGCAGGCAGCGGTACATGAAACCGAAGAAGCGCAGGAGGAGGATCTGCGTTCGCAGGACAGCGTCATGCAGCTGCTGGACGTAGACCCGATTGAGTTTGAATTCGGCTATAACCTCATTCCTCTTGCAGATGCTAAGCAGGGAGGCGACCTGCTTGACCGGGTAGTGATGATTCGGCGTCAGCTGGCGCTTGAGCTCGGGATGATTGTGCCGGTCATACGGATTCGTGACAATATCCAGCTGCAGCCGGGAGAGTACGTTGTACGCATGCGCGGCAGCGAAATCGCCCGGGGCGAGCTGTACATGGATCATTACATGGCAATGGGTACCGGAGCTGAAGAGCCGATCGAAGGCATCGAAACGACAGAGCCGGCCTTCGGGCTGCCTGCCCTCTGGATTCCGGAAGAAGAGCGCGACATTGCTGAAGATGCCGGATACACGGTCGTGGATCCGCCGTCGGTCGTAAGCACGCATCTAACCGAGGTTATTAAAACGCATGCTCACGAGCTGCTCGGCCGCGAGGAAACGAAGCAGCTGATCGATCATCTGAAGGAAACGTACCCGACGCTGGTCGAAGAAGTGACTCCTTCAACGCTTACGATCGGAGATGTGCAGAAGGTGCTGGCCAAGCTGCTCCGGGAAGGGGTGTCCATCCGGAATATGCCAACCATTTTTGAAGCACTGGCGGAATACGGCACGATGACTAAAGATATGGAGATTGTGACAGAGTATGTACGCCAGGCGCTCTCAAGACAGATTTCCAAGCAGTATGCGGACGGAGAAGAGCTGCTGCAGGTTGTGACACTGAGCGGCGGTATTGAAAAGAAAATTGCCGACACCCTGCAGCAGACCGAAAGCGGAAATTTTCTGGCGATGGATCCAAACGAGTCCCAGCGAGTGGTTCAGCGCATAGGGGCAGAAGCCGAGCAGCTGATGAATATCGGGAAAACACCGGTGATTCTCTGTTCGCCGGCGGTGCGCATGCACGTGCGCCAGCTGATTGAGCGGTTCTTCCCGCAGATGCCGGTATTATCCTATAACGAACTGGAGCCTTCCATCGAAATTCAAAGCGTCGGGGTGGTGAACAATGAATGAGAATGAAAAAAATTACAGTAGATTCGATGCCGGAAGCGGTAGCGAAAGTGCGGCAGGACTTTGGGGATGAAGCGGTTATTCTGCATTCGAGGCCGGTGAAAGTCAGAAGATGGTTTGGACTCAAATCTGTGAACAAGCTCGAGGTTTATGCAGGTATCGATGACGCTCCGCCCCGGAAAAAAGAGCGCACGCGTCCGGCAGAAGCCGTAAAGCCGGTCGTGCCAAAAGAGGTTAAGGCTGTCCAGGCACCGGAAAAAGCGCCGGGCGTGCTTCCTGCTTCAGCGCCGGCTCCTTTTCAGTCCATTTCCGCTGCCCTAAAGGCGCAGGAAGTAAACGCACGGGTGGAGGAAGAGCTGATGAACCGGTTTATGGAAAAATGGTACGAAGAAAAGGGCAGCCGGCCAGAGGCGGCCGTACTCGAAGACTGCATAGGGGAGTGGCTGGAGGCCCGGCACCCCCGTGCCGAAGCAGCCCCTTCCCGGATGATTCAGCTGGTCGGCCAGACCGGTGTCGGGAAAACGACGACGCTTGCAAAGCTCGGCGCCAGGGAAATGCTACGCAGAAAAAAGTCTATTGCCTTTTTTACGACAGATACCTTCCGCATGGGAGCTGTCGACCAGCTGAATACGTACGCCTCCATCATGGAAGCGCCGGTGCATGTTATCTATGACCAGGCAGACTACAGGGAAGCAGTGGCCCAGTCCGGGACGCACGATTATGTGTTCATTGATTCGGCAGGAAGAAATTTTCTGCATGAACAGACCGTGGAAGAAGCGCAGCGGCTCCTTCCCGCGGGAGAGCCGATTAAAACGGTGCTCGTGCTCTCCCTGACGGCTAAATACAAAGACATGAAGGAAGTTGCTGAAAAATTTCTTCCTTATATATCAAACGAAATTATCATTACAAAGGCGGACGAAACGACATCGTTTGGAGCACTTTTGAATATTATTGATGAATTTTCGCTACGGGTGGCATTTGTCACTACGGGCCAGGAGGTGCCGGAGGACATTGAGTCTGCGGACAACAAATGGCTTGCAGCAAAAATAGCAGGGGGGACACTCGGTGAAAAATGATCAGGCTGAAAGCCTGCGCGAGCAAATGCAAAAACGAGGCCGCAGGCAGACAAGAGTGTTGTCGGTAGTCAGTGGAAAAGGGGGCGTCGGCAAGTCCAATGTGTCCTTGAACGTGGCCATTTCCCTCGCGGAAGCTGGTGCGGAGGTGTTGTTGATTGACATGGACACCGGTATGGCCAATCTTGATATTCTGCTCGGGTACACGCCCCTCCTGCCATTTCAGGAGATGTTTACGGACAATAAAAGCATCTTTGAATTGATTCAATCGGGGCCGTCCGGCGTGCAGTGGATTGCGGGCGGATCGGGCCTTTCCGGCATCTTTCATATGGAGGAGGAGCATAAGCAGCGGTTTTATGAACAGCTTCAGCTGCTTGAAGGAGAATTTGATTTTATTATTTTTGATATGGGGGCAGGGCTGAACGAAAACCATATGCACCTGATTACGACGACCGAGCGCGGGATTCTTGTAACAACCCCGGAGCCGACGGCGCTGATGGATGGTTACGCTATGATGAAATACATCCGCTCCCACAAAAGCGATTTTCCATTTGCCGCTGTTATCAATCGGGTGGAGCAGAAAAAAGACGGCCGTGCGGCCGCGCAAAAGCTAATGTCAGTGAGTGAACGGTTTCTTGGCATGCAGCTTGTAATGCTGCCGATGGTGCCAAATGACCCTAAAGTAAGCAGGGCAGTGATGGAACAGACACCGCTTGTCATTGCGTACCCTCACAGCCGTGCGGCCCAGAGCATGAAGCAGATTGCAGCAGGGCTGTGGACGAAGGAACAGTCGGCCAAAACGGACGGCGCCCCGTTCCGGCATTTTATTACAGGGATGAAGCAGCGGTTATTCGCTTCTGCCCGGACGTAGAACGGAGTCTGAGTATATGAACATGCAACCTCCCGAAAAATCGGGCCATTGGGATCTGCTGGTGATCGGAACGTCCACAGGCGGACCCGCAGCACTGCAGCAGCTGTTTCGTTCGATGCCGGAAGCAGTGGAACTACCGATGCTCATTGTGCAGCATATGCCGCCCGGGTTCACCAGATCACTTGCTGACAGGCTCAACCGCGATTACAGCTGGAGCGTGAAAGAAGCCGAAGACGGCGGAGTACTGCAGAAACACACCGTTTATGTTGCTCCCGGGGGCCGGCAGCTTGAAGTCCGGCGAAAAGGAAGCCGGCTGATAACCGCGGTGAGTGAAAGCAAAACGGGCGACCGTTATCATCCATCGGTGGATATCCTGCTGGCTTCCCTCGCTGAATTGGAAAGCCTGCGCGTGCTCGCTGTTATTTTAACCGGCATGGGCAATGACGGTACATATGGATTAAAAAAGCTAAAAGCAGCGACGGCACTTTATGCTGTTGCTGAATCAGAAGAAACGGCTGTTGTCTACGGGATGCCCCGGGCGGCGGCACAGGCTGGCGTCATTGACGAAATTCTCCCGCTCCAGGCGATTGGAGAGCGGATTGGACAGCTGGTACAAACTACTGCGTATGGAAAAGAGGTGAAATGATGAGCGTACGTGACATAGAGCTCGATATATTAAAAGAAGTCGGAACCATCGGGGGCGGCAATGCCGCAACGGCACTGTCCTCCCTGCTGAAAACGCCGGTTCAGATCAGCGTGCCGTCGGTACAGATGGTGCCGTTTCCGAAGCTGATTGAAGCAGCCGGCGGAGAAGAAAAAGTGGCCGCGGTCACATTTCTCCGCATCGCGGGTCACATCAGTGGCAGCATATTTTTTGTACTCGAGCCACAGGAGATGCAGGCAGTGGGCAGATCGCTTGTGCAAAGCTGGAATCTTCCGTACACGCCGGAAAATGAACAGGAGCTGCTCGAGTCGGCGGTGTGCGAATTAACAAATATTCTGGCGGGCTCTTATTTATCGGCGCTCTCGGATTTTACCGGCCTTTATATGATGCCGACGGTCCCTTCGTCTGCGGTGGACATGATCGGAGCGCTTTTGAGCGAGGGACTTATCGAAGCAGGCCTTGAAGGAGACGAAGCGATCATGATTGATACGAACATGACAAAAGGAGAGAATCACTCGCAGATGGCTGGCCGTTTTTTTATGCTCCCGGATGCCCACTCGCTTCCGAAAATTTTTGCCTCTCTCGGAGTACAGGAGGACGGGGAATGAGAAACGCGGATCTTCAACAAATGAAAATAAAAGTCTCAATGGCGGATATGCAGTGGGGCCGGGGCGGTGACACTCTCACTACGAGCGGTCTTGGTTCATGTGTTGGTATCGTCATTTACTCGCTCACCCATCAATATGCCTGCCTGATTCACGCGATGCTTCCATCGTCTGCGATGGCACGGGAAGGGCAGCATGTTAACGAAGCGAAGTATACCGATACGGCTCTGCAAAAGGCGTTTGCCGGCTTTGAAGGACGGCGTATTCCAATGGCTTCGCTTGAAGCAAAGCTTGCCGGGGGAGCAAGAATGTTTCAGTTTCAGACCGATCATCTGCATATTGGAAAACGAAATGTCGAAGCAGCAAAGGAAATGCTTGCCGGACGGTCGGTGCCGCTTAAAGCAGAGGAAACAGGCGGCCACATTGGCAGAACGATAGAGTTCGACGTCGCCACCGGAGCTCTCCGGATCAAGCCGACCGGGGGAGAACCAACGATAATATGAACAGGGGGAATATTACATGAGTAGATCGACAGCGCATGCTCATCAGGAGATTTGGGAGAAATGGCTGGACAATTATGACGATACGGCGGCCGACCAACTAGTCGACATTTATATGCCCCTTGTTCATTATCACGTTCAGCGCATTGCAGCAACGCTTCCTAAAAATGTGAACCGGGAGGATCTTGTGAGCCACGGGCTGATAGGCCTGTACGATGCGATGAAAAAATTCGACCTGTCCCGGGATTTGAAATTTGATACATACGCCTCCTTTCGGATCCGCGGAGCTATTATTGACGGTCTCCGGCAGGAAGACTGGATGCCGCGCTCTCTCCGCGAGAAAACAAAGAAAATTGAAGAAACAGCGGAATGGCTCGAACAAAAAAAGGGACGCTTTGTTTCGGACCGGGAGATCGGCGAAGAGCTGGACATGAAATCCTCAGAAGTATCAAAAGTGATCGCCGAAAACTATTTCGTGCATATGCTTTCCATGGATGAGGCGACGCCGGACGGCGAGCGTGATGAAACGTACCGCGGGGCTATTGTGGATCATAACGCCCCCTCTCCGGAGGAAAACCTCACCGATCAGGCCTCCCTGCAGGAACTCGGGGAAGCAATAGCGAATCTGCCGGAAAAAGAACAGAAGGTCGTTTCTCTTTTTTACCTGGAGGAAATGACATTGACCGAAATCGGCCATATATTGTCGCTGTCCACGTCGAGAATTTCACAAATTCATTCCAAAGCCCTCTTTCGCCTGCGCCAGTATTTAAAACAGGCGGAAGAAAGAACGTAGGAAAGGAGAGGGCCCATGTCTCTGATATTCAGTCTGCTTGCCCTGATGGCTGCCGGTGCTTTATGGATAAAGCATCAATACACATTGCGCGAGCTCCAGGCGGTGAAAAATGACAAGAAGGAAATCGAGCAGCTTTTAATCTACTATACCGAAGAAATGAAACGCGACAATGAACGTCTCCGAAGCGAGTGGGAGGGCCGGGAGACTCCGGCCGAAGAAATGGAAATGGAGGAGCCGGAACCGGAGATGGACGAGGCGGCGCCGAAGGAATCGATGATGAACCGTGTTATGATGTTATACAAAGACGGATGGAAGGAAAAGGATATCGCAAAGACACTGTCGATCGGCCAGCGGGAGGTGCATCTGTTTTTGCAGATGCAGGAAAAGTAAGCTTTAGCATTGCGTCCTGAATACTCGTGTGGTATATTACGTGTTGGTGTTAAAAACACACGCAACAGCTGATTTGTACAGAGGTGCTTTCCACATGGAAAGTTTTGTACAGACATGACGCTTGCGGTGGAAAAAACCTAAGGAGGAATTATTTTATGGCTGTTATTTCTATGAAACAGTTGCTTGAAGCAGGGGTGCACTTCGGTCACCAGACTCGTCGCTGGAACCCTAAAATGAGCCGTTATATTTTCACGGAGCGTAATGGTATTTATATCATTGACCTTCAAAAAACGGTACGTAAAGTAGAAGAAGCGTACAAATACGTACGCAGCATTGCAGAAGACGGAGGTAAAATCCTTTTCGTCGGAACGAAAAAACAGGCGCAGGACTCTGTTCGCGATGAAGCGATCCGTTCAAACATGTACTACATTAACCAGCGTTGGTTAGGCGGTACACTGACGAACTTCGCAACGATCCGCAAACGGATTGCCCGCTTGAAAGACCTTGAAAAAATGGAAGAAGACGGTACCTTTGACATTCTTCCGAAAAAAGAAGTTATGCTGTTAAACAAAGAAAAAGACCGTCTCGAAAAAGTACTTGGCGGCATTAAAGATATGAACAAGCTTCCGGATGCCCTGTTTATTATCGATCCGCGCAAAGAGCGCATCGCGGTGGCAGAAGCACACAAATTGAACATTCCGATCATCTCGATCGTGGACACTAACTGTGATCCGGACGAGATCGACAAGCTCATTCCGGGTAACGACGACGCTATCCGTGCCGTTCGTCTCCTTACAGGAAAAATGGCCGATGCTGTTATCGAAGCGACCCAGGGCGCAGAAGAAAAGGCCCGTGAGCAGGCAGCTGCCCAGGAAAAAGAACAGGAAGCAGCTGCAGCAAAAGAAGAAGAAGGAAACACAGAAGAAGAGAGCGTTTCAAACCAGTAAGCTCTCTGCATAAATATAACGGGCCCAGGCCTGACGCGAAGGGTGGTAAAAGGGAAAAACCCTTTATCACCCTTTTTCTTGAAAAAGAGCGCTCAAGCGTTTATGCATGGAAAATTCGAAGGAGGAATTTAAATGGCTGTAACAGCAAGCATGGTAAAAGAACTGCGTGAAAAAACAGGTGCAGGTATGATGGACTGCAAGAAAGCACTCAACGAAACAGATGGCAACATGGAAGAAGCGATCAACTACCTGCGTGAAAAAGGTATTTCCAAAGCAGCGAAAAAATCTGACCGTGTAGCAGCAGAAGGCCTTACGTACGCAACGTACGAAGGAAACCAGGCAGTGATCGTGGAAGTAAACGCTGAAACAGACTTTGTCGCGAAAAACGAATCGTTCAAGCAGCTCGTTGCAGACGTTTCTACGTACCTGTTGAAAGAACAGCCGGCGGACGTTGATGCAGCGCTTGCTGGTGAAATCGAAAGCGGAGTAACGCTTGAGCGTTACATTAACGACCAGATCGCACGTATCGGGGAGAAAATTTCCCTGCGCCGTTTTCTGCTTGCAGAGAAAAACGACGGTGATGCATTCGGCGCTTATCTTCACATGGGCGGACGCATCGGCGTGCTGACGGTTCTTGAAAACACAGAAGACAGTGATCTTGCCAAAGACGTTGCGATGCACGTAGCGGCAATCAGCCCGAAATACATTTCCCGTGAAGATGTTCCGAAGGAAGAAGCGGACAGCGAGCGTGAACTGCTGAAGCAGCAGGCGCTCAACGAAGGCAAGCCGGAAAACATCGTTGAAAAAATGGTAGAAGGCCGTATTGGCAAGTACTTTGAACAAATCTGCCTGCTCGACCAGGAATTTGTAAAGGATACGGACCAAAAAGTAGGCGACTACCTGAAAAGCAAAGGCGCTACCGTACGCACATTTGCCCGCTATGAAGTAGGCGAAGGCATGGAAAAGCGTGAAGAAAACTTTGCAGACGAAGTAATGAACCAGGTTAAGAAATAAATCGGCAGTATGGGAGAGTCCATATCGAATCCTCTAGGGTCCGTAGGCTCTCCTTTTTTCTGAAAGCAAAACAGGGCAGAAGCCGCAGCGCTTCTGCGATACATAATACAAAGGCGGGGTTCATGACGATGGAGAAATACAATCGCGTTGTGTTGAAGTTGAGCGGAGAGGCATTAGCAGGACAGCAGGGCTACGGTATTGATCCGGAAGTCATTCAGTCTATTGCTTCTCAAATCGGTGAGATAGTAGAATTGGGAACAGAGGTAGTGATCGTTGTCGGCGGAGGAAACATATGGAGAGGCATGGCCGGAAGCTCGAAGGGGATGGACCGGGCCACCGCTGACTATATGGGCATGCTCGCCACAGTCATGAATTCGCTTGCGCTCCAGGACAGTCTCGAGGACATCGAGATTCCTACAAGAGTGCAGACGTCCATAGAAATGAGACAGGTAGCCGAGCCGTACATCCGCCGGAAGGCCATCCGTCATTTAGAGAAAAAGCGGGTAGTCATTTTTGCTGCCGGAACGGGGAATCCGTACTTTTCGACTGATACCACTGCGGCGCTGCGGGCAGCAGAAATCGAAGCGGACATTATTTTAATGGCTAAAAACAAAGTAGACGGGGTATATGACTCAGACCCATCCGCAAATGCGGACGCTAAAAAGTACCAGTCGCTCACTTACCTGGACATTTTAAATCATGATCTGAAGGTGATGGATTCGACGGCGTCGACGCTTTGTATGGATAACAACATCCCGCTTCTCGTATTTTCGATTATGGAAGAGGGAAACATCAAGAAAGCAGTAATGGGAGAAGACATTGGAACAATCATAAGGAGGAACAACGATGGCTCATGATATGAAAGCAACAGAAGAGAAGATGAAAAAATCTGTGGAGTCTTTAAGCCGGGAGCTAGCAACCCTGCGGACAGGAAGAGCGAACGCTTCCATGCTCGACCGAGTGGTAGTGGACTACTACGGGGCCGAGGTGCCTCTTCAGCAGCTTGCGACAATCACAGTGCCGGAAGGGCGCCTGCTTGTTGTGACGCCGTTTGACAAAAGCTCTATTAAAGACGTGGAAAAAGGGATCCAGAAGGCGGAGCTCGGCCTGAATCCGAGTAATGACGGGGAAGTGATCCGCATTCCGATTCCGGCGATGACGGAAGACCGCCGCAAGGAAATGACCAAGCTGATTAACAAGTACGCCGAAGAAGCACGGGTCGCCATCCGCAATATCCGCCGCGACGCCAACGACACGCTGAAAAAAGATGAAAAAAATAATGAAATCACCGAAGACGATTTGAAGCGTGAGCAGGAGCAGGTGCAAAAAGCAACCGACAAATACATCGGCCAGGTGGATCAGGCAGCGGAACAAAAAGAAAAAGAAGTTATGGAAGTTTGATGCGAATCGAGTTACAATAGGAACAGACTGGAACCCTCTGCACTCAAGAGGGTTTTTTTGTAAGAACAAAACCGGCAGGAGTCTTTTACTTCGCCGGGAAGAAAACATAAACAGATATACTGCTTTCCGTTCTTCAACAATGCTGAGGCAGGAACGGTTTTTATATGGAATTGATTTCACACGCGCCATATAAATTAGACAAAGGGGAAAAGGCTGGTGCCCTCGTTATGAACGATCGACTATTTAATCAAATAAATCCATGGGCGGAGGCAAACGCCACGGCAGTGAAGGTGAATACGCCTGCCCATGTGGCTATTATTATGGATGGCAACGGCCGCTGGGCAAAAAAAAGAGGCCTGCCCCGTGTAGCCGGCCACCGCGAAGGTATGAAGGCGATCACGAAGGTAGTGGAAAAAGCGCACGAGCTCGGTATAAAGTATTTAACACTCTACGCTTTCTCCACCGAAAACTGGAAGCGGCCGAAATCAGAAGTGAATTTTCTTATGCAGCTGCCGGAGCGGTTTCTGGCCAAGGAGCTGCCCAAGCTAATGAAAAACAACGTCCAGGTGCGGATGATGGGGGATGCGGATAAGCTTCCGGACCATACGTTGCAGGCCGTGCAGGAAGCTGTGGATGCCACAGCTGAAAACACCGGTATTGTTTTAAACTTTGCCCTTAACTACGGCGGCCGGCATGAGCTGGTCCACGTCGTGCAGGAGCTCGCCCGGGACGTGGAAGAGGGGCGGATGAAGGCAGAGGCTATCGATGAAGAACTAATCACCAACCGGCTGTACACAAACCAGATCCCGGACCCTGACCTGCTTATTCGCACGAGCGGCGAAATCCGACTGAGTAATTTTATGCTGTGGCAGTTAGCTTATGCGGAATTTTGGTTTACCGAAACGCTCTGGCCGGATTTTAACGAAGACGGCCTGGCAGAGGCTGTCATAGAATATCAGCAGAGAAAACGCAGGTACGGGGGCGTTTAACGACTGAAGGGGAGGTCTTGTATGGGATTGCGGGCGATTACCGGTCTTATCGGAGCAGTACTCGTCTTGGCGATTGTATTTGTGGGCCGCGAATGGTTTACTCTTTTGATCGCTTTGCTTGCTTCTGTCGCCATGTTTGAAATAATGCGCATGAAACGGATCCCGCTGCTGTCCTTCCGGGGTTTAATCAGCATGGGCTTTATGTGGATACTGCTTGTGCCCACAGAATGGCTGGACTTTCCGTTTTTGCAGCATATAACGAAAACAGAGATTTTTTTAACGATGATTCTGGGCCTGCTTGCATTAACAGTAGTTACGAAAAATTCATTCACCTTTGATGAAGCAGGGTTTGTCATTTTATCCTCTGTGTACATAGGGTACGGGTTTCACAGCTTGATTATGATCCGCCAGCTGCCGGATATCGGTCTTGCCGTTGTCATTTTGATTTTATTCTTGATCTGGGCAACTGATTCCGGAGCCTATTTTATCGGGAAAAATTTCGGGCGCCACCGGCCCTGGCCGGAGATCAGCCCGAAAAAAACCATCGAAGGATTTGTCGGGGGGCTTGTCGCGGCGTTTATTGTCGGCTTCCTCTTCGAGGCGGTATACCCGGTGTTTGATTCCTACCTGATAATGAGTGCTTTTATCGTGGTGACATCCATCTTCGGCCAGCTCGGGGATCTGGTGGAGTCAGCGCTGAAACGGCACTACGCGGTTAAGGATTCGGGGAATATCCTTCCTGGTCACGGCGGCATTCTGGACCGGTTCGACAGCCTGATTTTCGTTATGCCCCTGCTTCATTTTTTCTATTTTTTTGGTTAAAACCTCACACGCAGGTTGCCAACCTAAAGGAGTTTAAGCCATGAAACGAATAGCATTGCTTGGGTCCACCGGGTCCATCGGTACACAGACGCTAGACGTTGTTCGTCTGCATCCGGAACGGTTCCGGATAACGGCGATTGCTGCCGGGAGAAACGTTGACCTGGTGCGAAAGCAGATTGAAGAATTTTCACCTGAAATTGCGGCTGTCCATACAAAGGAAGATGCCCAAACGCTTCAGGCCGAATACGGCGGGCGGATGCGTATCGTCTGGGGCCACGACGGCCTGATGGAAATTGCGGGCAGCCCCTGTGACTTTTTGATGAACGCGGTCAGCGGCAGCATGGGGCTTGAACCGACGCTCCGGGCGATCGAAAACCAGGTGGATATCGGAATTGCGAATAAAGAAACGCTCGTCACCGCCGGCCACCTTGTGATGGAGAAAGCAAAGGAGCACGGCGTACGCCTGCTGCCGGTGGACAGCGAGCATTCGGCGATCGCCCAGTGCCTCGAAGGAAATGAATTAAAGGAAGTGAGCCGCCTGATTTTGACAGCCTCGGGAGGCAGCTTCCGTGACTATTCGCGAAGCGACCTCGACGGGGTCACGGTGGAGGATGCCCTGAACCACCCGAACTGGAGCATGGGAGCCAAAATCACGATCGACTCGGCGACGATGATGAACAAAGGCTTTGAAGTGATCGAAGCCCACTGGCTGTTTAGCATTCCCTACGACCGTATTGACGTGCTGCTGCATAAGGAAAGCATCATTCATTCGCTCGTGGAATACCAGGATACAAGCGTGATAGCCCAGCTCGGACTGCCGGACATGCGCGTGCCGATCCAGTACGCGATGACCTATCCGGAGCGGCTTGACTATCCGGCCAAGGAATCGCTGAACCTGTGGGAAATAGGCACGCTGCATTTTCAGCCGCCTGATTTTGAACGCTACCGCAGTCTCCGGCTGGCCTACGATGCCGGCAGGGCCGGTGGTTCCATGGGCACGGTGCTGAACGCTGCCAATGAACAGGCGGTGGCGATGTTTTTAAACAGCCAGTGTGCCTTCCTTGAAATTGAAACCGCTGTGGAAGAGGCGCTTGTGCGCCACGAGTGGATTGAACATCCGGACCTCGACACGATTTTACGCGTGGACCGGGAAACAAGAGAACACGTGCAGACGCTTTTAACGTGACGTTCTTTCACAAACACTCTATAATGGGAAGAAAGAGCAAAAGAAGAAGGTGAATAAGCTTTGGATACGCTGATAGCGGTAATTGTCATGTTCGGCTTATTGGTGGCCATACACGAGTGGGGCCATTTGTATTTTGCCAAAAAAGTCGGCATTTTATGCCGGGAGTTTGCGATTGGCTTCGGACCGAAGATATTTTCGACGAAGCGCAATGAAACGGTTTATACCATCCGGCTGCTGCCGCTTGGCGGATACGTGCGAATGGCCGGGGACGATCCGGATCCGGTCAATATTAAACCAGGCTATGAAATCGGGCTGACGTTTAATGATGCAGGAAAAGTAAAAGAAATTATCGTAAACAATAAATCCAAGCACCCGGAAGCAAAGGTTGTATCCGTGGAATCCATTGATATGGAGCGCGAGCTTTATATTGAAGCGGTGGAGGACGAGGAAGAGTCGGGGCTGAAGCGGTACGACATTGACCGGACGTGCGACCTGATTGTCGATGAAAAGCGTGAACAGATTGCGCCGTGGGACCGGCAGTTTGGCTCCAAACGGCCGTGGAAAAAAGCTGTGGCGATTTTTGCCGGTCCGTTCATGAACTTTGTGCTCGCGTTCGTGCTGTTTGTTATTTACGCTCTGGCTAATGGACTTCCGCAGGATACCCCGGCCATCGGAGGGATTGCCGGCGGGTCACCGCTGAGCGAATCCGCTTTTGAAGAAGGCGACGTGATCACCTCTGTGGACGGCGAGTCCGTAAATTCATGGAATGAAATGACTGGCGTTGTCCAGGATCGTCCGGGAGAAGAAGTTCCGGTCACCGCTGAACGCGGCGGGGAAACAATCGAAGATACGGTTACCATCGACGGCGTTCCGGTACAGGAGGGATCGAGCGAGGAAATCGGCCAGATCGGCGTTTATGCCGAAACGGAGCGTTCCTTCACGGAAGCACTGCAGTACGGCGGCACCCAGCTGTATGAAGTCTCTACCCTGATTTTCCAGACACTCGGAACAATTGTGACCGGGGAATTTTCCCTCGATGACCTTGCAGGTCCGGTAGGGATCTATGACGCTACGGACCAGGTGATTGCAACCGGACTGCTCACCCTGATTGCATGGTCTGCCATGATCAGCGTCAATCTCGGGATCGTCAATCTCCTTCCGCTCCCGGCGCTTGATGGAGGACGGCTTTTGTTTATCATTGCCGAAGCGGTCCGCGGCAAGCCGATCGAACCGCAGAAGGAAGGCATGATTCACCTTCTCGGTTTTGCGCTGCTGCTGCTGCTTATGATTGCAGTGACGTGGAACGATATTAACCGCTTATTCACGTAATAAAAAACGGTGACGGAGCCAAAGCCCCGTCACCGTTCTTATGTTAAAATAACCAAAGAGCTTACAGACGCAGATGTATAAGAGAAAGAGGTTGATATAGTATGCGACAACAATTTTTATTCAGTCCCACACTCCGGGATGTGCCGCAGGGAGCGGATATTGCGAGCCACCAGCTGATGCTCCGGGCCGGTCTGATCCGCCAGAGTGCAGCCGGGGTCTATTCCTACCTTCCGCTCGGCCATAAGGTGCTCCGTAAAATCGAAAGCATCGTCCGCGAGGAAATGGATGCGGCAAACGGCCAGGAAGTACTGCTCCCAGCCATGCAGCCGGCAGAGGTATGGCAGGCATCGGGCCGCTATGACAATTACGGACCGGCGCTGATGCGCTTTAAAGACCGCCATCAGCGGGATTTTGTCCTCGGTCCGACGCATGAGGAAAATATTGCCGCTCTCGTAAAGGATGAAATGAATACATACAAACGCATGCCTGCGATTTTGTACCAGATTCAGACCAAGTACCGCGACGAAGCGCGGCCGCGCTTTGGGGTGCTTCGCGCGCGCGAATTCATTATGAAGGACGCGTATTCGTTTGATACGTCCTACGAGGCGCAGAACGAAAGCTACTGGGCGATGTACCGCGCCTATGAGCGGATTTTCAGCCGTCTGGGACTGGACTACCGGGCAGTGCAGGCCGATGCCGGAGCAATGGGCGGACAGGGTGAAACCCATGAATTCACCGTGCTTTCCGACGTCGGGGAGGATACAATCGTGTATTCCGACGAAAGCGATTTTGCAGCCAACATCGAAATAGCTGCTATACCGGATAACGTGTCAAAACCGGAGCCGGTCGCAGAAGAAATGGCCATGGTCGATACGCCGGAGGAGCGCACGATTGAAGAAGTTGCTGCCAAGCTCGGGATCAAGCGTGAAGAGTGCCTGAAGACCGTCGCATTTGACGCAGACGGCCGCCTGGTGGCTGTACTTATGCGCGGCGATCATGATGTCAACGAAGTGAAGGTAGCAAACGCCGTCGGCGCTGAAGTGCTTGAGCCCGCGTCCGCCGAGCGGATTGAAGAGGTGTTTGGAGCAGAGCCCGGCTTTATCGGTCCTTTCGGTCTGCCTGAAGACGTGGAGGTGCTTGCCGATTACGCGGTCCGCGGTATGGCGGGAGCCGTATGCGGAGCCAACGAAAACGGCCGGCACTACCAGCACGCGGTGCCGGAAAGGGACTTCCCGGTGAGGCAGTACGCAGATCTGCGTTTCATCCAGGAGGGCGAACCGTCCCCGGACGGCAAGGGCACGGTCCGTTTCGCCAAGGGTATTGAGGTCGGGCACGTGTTTAAGCTTGGCACGAAATACAGCGAAGCGCTCGGGGCAACGTTTTTGGATGAAAACGGCAAAGCTCGCCCGATCATTATGGGCAGCTACGGCGTCGGCGTGAGCCGGACGATTGCGGCCGTCATTGAGCAGAACCATGATGAGAGCGGCATCTGCTGGCCGAAAGCAGCCACCCCGTTTGATCTGCATCTGCTCGTGCTCAATCCGAAGCAGGACGAGCAGCAGCAGCTTGGGGGCGAGCTGTATGAGAGCCTGCAGAAAAGCGGATGGTCCGTGCTGCTCGATGACCGGAAGGAGCGGCCGGGCGTGAAGTTTAAGGACGCGGATCTCTATGGCCTGCCTGTGCGTATCTCCTGCGGGAAAAAAGCAGGGGAGCAGATCGTGGAAGTAAAAGCCCGCACAGCTGAAGAAAACGTGGAGGTCGCTGTCAGTGAGCTTCCGCAGTATTTAGAGAAGCTGTGGGCTGAAATCCATTAACCCTTTCTGGTGTCTCCAGGAGGGGTTTCCCTCTTCCCTGAGCCTGCCGAAAAAGAATTTTTTTGATAAAATGAATGATAAAAGAACGAAGAAGTGAGGCGAGAAACGTGCAGACCGACCGTCACATCCAGCAGGAACGTTTTGAGTTGCTACTTGAACAGATTGGCATGCCGGAAGAAGAAACCAACCGTTATTTTACCGAAGGCCGCCTCGAAAAGCTTGTTATTCATAAAGAACAGAAGCAGTGGCATTTTCACCTGACGCTTGCAGCGCCGCTGCCGTTTACAGTCTACGCGCTGCTGAAGGAAAAGCTGCAGTCCGCGTTTGAAAGCATTGCTGACATTGATTTTACGCTTCATTACGAAGAAGGCACGACCGTGCCGGTGGACGCCATCCCGGACTACTGGCCGCTGATTATGCAGAAGCTTGAAAGCTATGATCCCCACCTGCGTATGAGGCTGAACGGGGGATCGCCTTTTTTACGGGAGGGCGAGCTGATTTTCCCGTGTAAAAGCGATATTGAAATGAATTCGCTCGGGCCAAAGCTGCAGCAGGCAATGAACGATGTGCTGCCGCTGTTCGGGCTGCCGGCTGCCACGTTTACGATGGAAGCCAAAACGAGCGACGAAGAAAAGGAACAGTTCGAAGAAAAGAAAAAGCAGGAAGAGCACTCCAAAGTGATTGAAGCGATGATGGAGCGAAAGAAAAAGGAATCCGAAGCCGATTCCAAGCGTGCGTCCCAGTCGATTCAGATCGGCTACCCGATCAAGGACGAAGCAGTGCCGCTGAAGGATATCCGTGAGGAAGAGCGCCGCATTACAGTGGAGGGCTACATTTTCGAAGCGGAAACGAAAGAGCTCCGCAGCGGCCGGACGCTGTTAACGTTTAAAATTACCGACTATACCGATTCGATAATGATCAAAATGTTCTCCAAGGATAAAGAACAGGTGCCGCTGCTTGAAGCCGTGCAAAAAGGCATCTGGGTAAAAGCCCGGGGCGGTGTGCAGGACGATACGTTCGTCCGGGACCTGGTTATGATCGCCAACGACGTGATCCAGGTGCAGGGAGCGTCCAAAACCGATGACGCCGAAGAAAAGCGCGTCGAGCTGCACGCGCACACGAATATGAGTCAGATGGATGCAACCGTTTCTGCCGGGGAATACGTGGCCCGTGCAGCCGAATGGGGCCATCCGGCGGTCACTATCACAGACCACGGTGTTGTCCAGTCGTTTCCGGAAGCCTACAATGCCGGCAAAAAGCACGACATTAAAGTGCTGTACGGCATGGAGGCGAACCTTGTGGATGACGGCGTTCCGATCGCATACAACGAGGCGGACGTGGATCTTGAAACAGGAACCTATGTCGTTTTTGACGTGGAGACAACCGGCCTGTCGGTCGTGTACGACTCCATCATCGAGCTCGCAGCGGTGAAGGTAAAAGACGGCGAGATAATTGACCGGTTTGAACGCTTTTCAAACCCGCATGAAAAACTGACCGACACCATTATTAACCTGACCGGCATCACGGATGACATGCTCGTCGATGCGCCGGAAATTGAGCCGGTGCTTGAAGACTTCTACGCCTTTTCCAAAGACTCGGTGCTTGTCGCCCATAACGCAAGCTTTGACATGGGCTTTCTCCGGGAGGGCTATAAAAAAATCGGTAAAACGGCAGACATGCCGGTAATTGATACGCTCGAATTCGGCCGCTTTTTGTATCCGAATTTAAAAAACCACCGGCTGAATACGCTCTGTAAAACGTTTGATATTGAACTCGTGAGCCATCACCGGGCAATTTACGATGCGGAAGCGACCGGATACCTGCTGTGGAAAATGATGAAGGATGCGCTCGCCCAGGACATTACGAACCATAAACAGCTCAATGACAACATGGGCCAGTCCGGCTTTCACCGCCTGCGTCCGTCACACTGCACGCTGATCGCCCAGACGCAGGAAGGGCTGAAAAACCTTTATCACCTCGTCACGCTTTCTCATCTGGAATATTTTTTCCGGACACCGAGAATTCCGCGTTCGAAGCTGCAGAAGTACCGCGAAGGCATACTCGTCGGCTCGGCGTGTGACAAGGGCGAAGTATTTGAAACGATGATGCAGAAGTCGGAGGACGAAGCGAAAAAAGCCGCTGAATTTTACGACTACCTCGAGGTGCAGCCGCCGGAAAACTACGCGCACCTTGTGGAAAAAGAGCTTCTGAAAAGCTACGATGACGTTAAGGATGTGATTCAGAAAATCATCCGTACCGGGGACGAACTGAACCTGCCGGTCGTTGCTACCGGTAATGCCCACTACATGGATGAGCACGACTACAGCTACCGGCAGATTCTGATTGCGTCGCAGGGCGGGGCGAATCCGCTGAACAACCAGACGCTTCCGCAGGTGCACTTTCGAACCACCGGGGAAATGCTCTCCTGCTTCGATTTTCTGGACGACCGCACCGCAGAAAAGATTGTGGTGGAAAACACCCAGGCGATCGCAGATCAGGTGGAAACGATTCATCCGGTGCCAAGCGACCTGTATACGCCAAACATCGAAGGCTCGGATAAAGAAATACGGGAAATGTGCTACCGCCGGGCGGAGAGCATTTACGGCTCGCCCATACCGGAGCTCGTGAAAACCAGGCTCGATAAAGAGCTCGACAGCATTATCGGCAACGGCTTTGACGTTATCTATCTGATTTCGCAGAAGCTCGTGAAAAAATCCCTCGAGGACGGCTATCTTGTCGGCTCCCGGGGCTCGGTCGGCTCGTCATTTGTTGCCACGATGACAGAAATTACCGAGGTGAATCCGCTGCCGCCGCATTACGTTTGTCCGGAATGCAAGCAGTCGACGTTTTTTGATGACGGCTCGGTCGGCTCCGGCTTTGACCTCCCGGACAAGCTGTGCGACAGCTGCGGTGTGGACATGATTAAAGACGGCCACGATATCCCGTTTGAAACGTTTCTCGGATTTAAAGGCGATAAAGTACCCGATATTGACCTGAACTTCTCCGGCGACTACCAGCCGCGGGCCCACAATTACACGAAAGAACTGTTCGGCGAGGAAAAAGTGTACCGGGCAGGAACGATCGGCACCGTGGCGGACAAAACGGCGTATGGATTTGTGAAGGGCTATCAGAGCGACCACGAGCTGCACCTGCGCGGAGCGGAAATCGACCGGCTCGTCAGCGGATGCACGGGCGTTAAACGGACAACCGGCCAGCACCCGGGCGGCATTATCGTCGTGCCGGATGAATACGACATTCACGATTTCTGCCCGATTCAGTTTCCGGCAGATGACAAAACGTCGGAATGGAAAACGACGCACTTTGACTTTCATTCCATCCACGACAACCTGCTGAAGCTTGATATTCTCGGCCACGATGATCCGACAGTTATACGCATGCTGCAGGATTTAAGCGGCATCGACCCGCAGACGATTCCGACCGATGACGAGGAAGTCATGAAAATCTTCGGCGGCCCGGAAGTGCTCGGCGTGACACCGGAGCAGATTAACTGTAAAACGGGGACGTACGGCATTCCGGAGTTCGGCACCCGGTTTGTGCGCCAGATGCTTGAAGACACGAAGCCGTCGACCTTTTCCGAGCTGGTTCAGATTTCGGGGCTTTCCCACGGCGCGGACGTCTGGGTTGGAAACGCCCAGGAGCTGATCCAGAACGGCACGTGTGAACTGAAGGACGTGATCGGCTGCCGGGACGACATTATGGTGTATTTGATCTACAAAGGCATCGAGCATTCGCTCGCCTTTAAAATCATGGAATTTGTCCGCAAGGGACGCGGCCTCGACCCGGAATGGATTGAGGAAATGAAAAATCACGGCGTGCCGGAGTGGTACATCCAGTCGTGCCTGAAAATTAAATACATGTTCCCGAAAGCACACGCCACCGCCTACGTGCTGATGGCAGTCCGGATTGCTTACTTTAAAGTGCACCATCCGATCCTGTTTTATGCAGCGTACTTTACAGTCCGCGCAGACGACTTTGACCTGCCGACCATGATCAACGGAAGCACCTCGATCCGCGCGAAGCTGGATGAAATTCAGGCGAAGGGCTTTGACGCCTCTCCGAAGGAAAAAAGCCTGGTGACCGTGCTTGAGCTTGCGCTTGAAATGACCGAGCGGGGCTACCGTTTCCAAAAGGTGGATCTGTACCGCTCGGAGGCGAGCGAATTTGTCGTCGACGGCGACCAGCTGATTCCGCCGTTTAACGCTCTGGAAGGCGTAGGAACGAACGCAGCGGTTAATATTGTGAAAGCGCGCGCCAACGGGGAGTTTTTATCCAAGGAAGACCTGCAGCAGCGCAGCAAGGCAACCAAAACAGTGA
The DNA here is from genome assembly GCF_000420725.1 of Marinococcus halotolerans DSM 16375. Lineage (GTDB taxonomy): Bacteria > Bacillota > Bacilli > Bacillales > Marinococcaceae > Marinococcus > Marinococcus halotolerans. The sequence goes on from NZ_ATVM01000003.1 coordinate 190,058, forward strand.
TCGAGCACCTCGACCTGCACGGATGCCTCGACGGCCTGCCGGATACGAACCAACTTTCTCTGTTCTAACCACCAGCCAGACTTGCGAAAATGCACAAATCGTGCTATGATAATGGGCAGTGAGAGGTATATCGAGACGGCGAAAGAGTGGGTATCTACCCACTCTTTCATTTATGGTTGAAGCTTTCTGCATAAAATAAACTATATACTATCATTGGAAGAAATGAAGATGATGACAAAGCAGCAGGGAGGTACGTAATGAAAGAAAGTATTAAAGACATCGCAGCACGTCTGGCGCGGCCGATTGCTGAAGAACTGGATCTGGAACTTGTGGATACGGAATATAAAAAAGAAGGAAAAAATTGGTACCTGCGAGTATTTGTGGACAGCCCCTCCGGTGTGCATCTGGAAGACTGCGGACGGGTGAGCGAACGGCTGAGTGAACAGCTCGACGAAATGGACCCTGTCCAGGAGGCTTATTATCTGGAAGTGTCTTCGCCCGGCGCGGAGCGTCCGCTTAACAACGAAGCGGATATACGCCGTTCAGTCGGAAAAAACGTGTACGTGACCACGTATGAACCCGTTGAAGGAGAAAAAGCGTTCGAAGGAAAGCTGAGTGACTTCAAAGACGGTGAGCTTTTGATTACCACCAAACAGAAGCAGAGGGAACGCACGGTGCATATACCGTACAGCAAAGTAGCTAAAGCAAGGCTCGCCATCATTTTTTAACGGTGCGGCGGGCATCGAGAAAAAGGAGGATCTGAATTCCATGAATGCAGACTTTATGGAAGCATTGGACGTACTGGAAAATGACAAGGGAATCGATAAGGAAATAGTGCTCGAAGCCATCGAGGCCGCGTTGATTTCGGCCTATAAGCGAAACTTCAACCAGGCGCAGAACGTCCGGGTGGACGTCAACCGTGATACCGGATCGATTCACGTATTTGCCCGCAAGGAAGTGGTCGAAGAGGTATTCGATCCGCGGCTTGAAATCTCTCAGGAGGAAGCCCAGGCCATCAGCCCGTCGTACGAGCTTGACGACGTTGTAGAAATGGAAGTGACCCCGAAAAACTTCGGGCGCATCGCTGCCCAGACAGCCAAGCAGGTCGTGACCCAGCGCGTGCGCGAGGCCGAGCGCGGCATTATCTATTCCGATTTTATCGACCGCGAAGAGGATATTATGACCGGCATCGTGCAGCGTCAGGACCACCGCTTTATTTACGTGGACCTCGGGAAAGTAGAGGCGCTGCTGCCGCAGAGCGAACAGATGCAAAATGAAACGTACAACCATAATGACCGCCTGAAAGCGTACATCACCAAAGTGGAAAAAACGACCAAGGGACCGCAGATTGTTATTTCCCGTACGCACCCGGGGCTTTTGAAGCGGCTGTTTGAGCTTGAAGTGCCGGAAATTTATGACGGCACGGTGGAAATTATTTCAGTGGCACGGGAAGCGGGCGACCGCTCGAAAATTTCGGTGTATGCTGACGATCCGGAAGTGGACCCGGTCGGCTCCTGCGTCGGCCCGAACGGTCAGCGCGTCCAGACGATCGTAAAAGAGCTGAAGGGTGAAAAAATCGACATCGTGCAGTGGTCGGATAATCCGGTGGAGTACGTCGCCAACTCGTTGAGCCCGGCGAAAGCCCTCGATGTTCAGGTGAATGAAGAGGAAAAAAGCACGCTTGTCGTGGTGCCGGACTACCAGCTTTCCCTTGCTATCGGCAAGCGCGGACAGAACGCCCGCCTGGCCGCCAAGCTCACTGGCTGGAAGATCGATATTAAAAGTGAAACAGAAGCCGAAGATCTCGGTATCTTCTCGCCGGAGGATGCAGAAGAGATCCCGGTGACAAGCACAAGCATTGATTTAGACACAGAAGATTTGTAAAAATGAGGGTGAACGGCTATGGTTAAAAAAATTCCCATGAGAAAATGTATTATTACTGGAGAAGAAAAGCCCAAGAAAGAGTTGGTGCGAGTCGTTCGGGACCCGGAGAACACCGTTTTTGTCGACCGCTCCGGCAAAAAGAACGGCCGGGGCGCTTATTTGACAGACAGTGAGGATGTGTTTTTACAGGCGAAGGCAAAGGATTCGCTGAGCCGTCATCTGAAGGTGAAGGTCTCAGGCGAAGACTATGACCGTCTCATAGAAGAGCGCAGAGGCGCGAGTCATGAACGATAAAGCATTGTCCTTTCTCGGCCTTGCCGCGCGGGCAGGAGAGCTGAAAAGCGGCGATGACACCGTTCTTAAAACCGTGCAGACAAAACAAGCACAGCTGGTCATCGTCGCCGGGGATGCTTCTGCCAATACGATTAAAAAGTTCACGGATAAAACAAGCTTTTATTCATGTCCTTTTCGGGTTGCCGGCACGAAAGCCGGTCTCGGCGCGGCGATTGGAAAAGAATCAAGAACCATTTTAGCCGTCACTGAACGCGGCTTTGCCAACAAGCTGATAAAACTGATAGATGAAGAAATAAATTAAGAAGGACGTGTAGATGGACGAAAAACGAACAATATCCAGAAACGATATCTTTGGAAGGAAAGTGATGTCACTATGAGTAAAGTGAGAAGCAATAAAACAAGAAATACCCAGGGAAACAGAGGTCCGAGCAAGAAAAAGACCACCCAGAAACGCCCGGGCGGCGGCCGTAAAGAGCAGCAGGCCACACCGGAAAAAATCACGTTTGCCGGCAGTCTTTCCGTCGGGGAACTGGCAGAAAAGCTGAATAAGGAAAGCTCTGAAATCATTAAAAAATTAATGAATCTCGGCGTAATGGCGACCATCAACGAAACGCTCGAGGCAGAAACCATTGAACTGATCGCCACGGATTACGGCGTAGCGGTGGAGCAGGAAGAAGTGGTGGATGAACTTGATATTGATAACTATGTCGAGCAGGACGATCCTGCAAAGCTGCAGGATCGCCCGCCGGTAGTAACGATTATGGGACACGTCGACCACGGAAAAACGACGCTTCTCGACTCTATCCGCCATACGAAGGTAACCTCCGGGGAGGCCGGCGGTATTACCCAGCACATCGGCGCCTATCAGGTGGAAGAAAACAACAAGCTGATTACCTTCCTCGATACGCCCGGACACGCAGCGTTTACGACTATGCGTGCGCGCGGTGCCGAAGTCACCGATATTACGGTTCTGGTTGTTGCGGCTGACGACGGTGTCATGCCGCAGACAAGAGAAGCCATCAACCACGCCAAGGCGGCCGAAGTGCCAATTATTGTCGCGGTAAACAAAATGGACAAGGAAGGCGCAAACCCGGACCGGGTGATGCAGGAGCTGATGGAATTTCAGTTAGTGCCGGAAGCGTACGGCGGGGAGACGATCTTTGTAAATCTTTCTGCGATTAACGGGGAAGGCATTGATGAACTGCTCGAAATGATTCTGCTCGTTGCTGAAGTAGAAGACTTTAAAGCGAATCCGGACAAGCGGGCTCGCGGAAGCGTCGTAGAGGCAGAGCTTGATAAAGGGCGCGGCCCGGTTGCGACTCTGCTCGTTCAAAACGGTACGCTGCATGTTGGCGAGCCGATTGTAGTCGGCAACGCCTTTGGCCGGATCCGGGCAATGGTGGATGATCTTGGCCGCCAGGTGAAAAGCGCTGGACCATCCAAGCCAGTGGAAATTATCGGTCTGAACGATGTGCCGCAGGCAGGCGATCCGTTTGTTGTCTTTGAAGAAGAGAAAAAAGCCCGCCAGATTGCCGATGCGCGTAAAAGCCGGGCAAAGGACGCAGAGCGCGCCCAAACCTCGAAGATCAACCTTGATGATCTGTTCAGCCAGATTCAGGAAAACGACATGAAAGAAATCAATGTGATCGTGAAAGCGGACGTTCAGGGCTCGGTCGAAGCGCTTCGCGGATCGCTTGAAAAAATAGAAGTAGAAGGCTGCAAAATCAATATCGTACACGCCGGCGCCGGCGCAATTGCAGAATCAGACGTTATCCTTGCTTCGGCCTCCAACGCCATCATTATCGGCTTTAATGTCCGTCCGGACGTAAACGCCAAGCGTACGGCCGATGCAGAAAATGTGGATCTTCGTCTCCACCAGGTTATCTACAATGCGATTGAAGAAATTGAAACAGCCATGAAAGGCATGCTCGACCCAATCTACGAAGAGCGCGTGCTCGGACAGGTGGAAGTGCGTCAGCTGTTTAAAGTCTCCCGCGTTGGTACAATTGCCGGAAGCTATGTGCTCGAAGGAAAAATCACCCGGGACTCCAAAGTCCGCGTCGTGCGCGACGGTGTCGTGATTTTCGACGGCGGCATTAAGGACCTGAAGCGTTATAAAGACGACGCGAAGGAAGTTGCAGCCGGCTATGAGTGCGGGGTGACCCTCGAAAACTTTAATGACCTTAAAGAAGGCGACATTATGGAGCCGTATATCATGGAGGAAGTTAAACGCACATGATCGGCGTGGTCCATGTAGAGTGCATGCTTTATGAAGCGAGTCACTTAAAGCAGAAACGGGCGGTGCTTCAGAGCGTGAAAACAAAGCTGAAGCAGCGCAATCTCTCCGTGGCGGAAACGGATTACCAGGAGCTTTGGCAGCGGGCAGCTCTTTCGATTGTCACCGTGCATAACGAAAAGGCCGGGGCAGAAAAAGAGCTGCAGCGTGCCATTCATATGATTGAAAGTTATACGGAATGGGAAATAACCTCCGTACACTATGAATGGTTATAGGAGGAACAGTAATGGCTAATATACGTGCTCAGCGTGTAGGAGAGCAGATTAAAAAAGAAGTGTCGGATATTTTTGCGCGCGGAATCAAAGATCCGCGGGTGCAGTTTGTGACGGTGACTGATGTAGAGGTGACCGGTGATCTGCAGCAGGCAACGATTTTTATAACGGTTCTCGGAGAAGAAAAAGACAAAGAGGAAGCGTTCCAGGGCCTCGAAAAAGCCCGGGGGTTCATCCGCAGTGAAATCGGAAAACGAATCCAGCTTCGTAAAACGCCGGAAATCTTTTTTTCCTTCGATGAATCGATCGAATACGGCAACCGCATTGAATCACTTCTGCGCGATTTAAATGAGCGGGAGAAGTAGAAGAAAGAAGCTGTTTTAAAGTTGGAAAAGCTGTTGCTGACTTTGAAACAGCTTTTCCTATGTATATGAATTCTGAAACGGAAGTGAGCGAAACAGCCCTATGATTGATGGAATCATTCCTTTGTGGAAAGAAGCTGGGGTCACGTCCCATGATTGTGTAGTGCGTGCACGCCGGCTGCTGAAAACAAAAAAAGTCGGCCATTCCGGCACGCTTGATCCGTCGGTGACCGGAGTGCTCCCGCTTTGTGTCGGAAAAGCCACTAAAGCGGTGGATTACCTGCACGAAGCCCCAAAAGCGTATGAAGGAATCATCACTCTCGGGAAAACTACGACGACCGAAGACGCCGACGGGGAAACAGTGACGGCCCTTCCGGTGGAAAAAGCTCCGGCAAAGCAGAGCATCGAAGAAGCGCTTAAAGCGCTGACCGGGACGGTGACCCAGGTGCCGCCCATGTATTCAGCCGTCAAAGTCCGGGGGCGCAAGCTGTATGAGTACGCCCGGGAAGGCATAGAGGTCGAGCGCCCCGTGCGCGAAGCCCACATTTATGATTTCCGGCTGCTTGAAATGGACGAGGCTCCGCAGGGCGGAGAATTTTCCTTTAAAGTGCATGTGAGCTGCAGCAAAGGAACCTACGTGCGCACCCTGGCCGTTGACGCCGGGGAAAAGCTCGGTTATCCAGCACACCTGCAGCAGCTCGTCCGGACGGCGTCCGGCGGGTTTGGGCCCGGGAACAGCTCCACATGGGAGGAGCTCGAATCCCTGCTTGCCAAAGACCGTCTCGCAGACGCCGTGTACCCGGTGGACTGGGCGGTGGCTCACCTTCCGGCCATCACAGTGTCGGAGAAAACAGCAGAGCAGATCAGTCACGGGCGCGTGCTGCCGGCGGAATGGTTTCAGGAGCAGACGATGGCAGTAAAGGCAGAGAGCGGAAAGCCGCTCGCCGTATATACGGCGCATCCGGATAAGCCCGGCATTTTTAAACCAAAAACAATGCTTCTTTGATAGCGTGAATGAAAGAATATCGGCAGGTGAAAATAATGGAAGTTCATCATCTTGTACATCCGCATACGTTAACAGCGTCGCTCTCAAAGCCGAAAGTGATGGCGCTGGGCTACTTTGACGGGGTCCACCGCGGCCACGCCGAAGTGATTGAAAAGGCCCGGCAGACAGCAGAGGACATGAAACTGCCGCTCGCTGTTATGACCTTCCATCCGCATCCGAAGGTGGTACTCTCGAAGCAGACGGAAGAAGATATGTTTTATTTAACCCCGCTGCAGGAAAAGCAGCGCGTGCTCGAATCACTCGGGGTGGAAGAACTGTACATTGTGCGGTTTGACCAGGAATTTGCGTCTCTGGACCCTCAGGCTTTTGTGGATGCCTACATTATTGATCTAGGCGTAAAGCACGCGGTGGCCGGGTTTGATTTTTCTTACGGGAAATTCGGGCGCGGCACGATGGAGACGCTCCCGTATCATTCAAGGGACGCCTTTACATTTTCCACGGTCTCCCCGTATACCGAAGGCGGGGAGAAGGTGAGCTCCACCTGGATCCGCCGGATGGTGGAGGAGGGGGAAATGGCCAAAGCCGCCCGCCTGCTCGGACGCTGGTACACCTTTGAAGGCACTGTCGTTGAAGGAGAGAAGCGCGGACGGACGATCGGCTTTCCGACGGCCAACATTCAGTCTGAAGAGCCGTACCTGCTTCCAAACGACGGCGTGTACGCCGTGCGTGCGCTGATCGATGGCCACTGGCACCGCGGGATGTGCAATATCGGCTACAAGCCGACGTTTCACGACGAACGGGACGGCCCGCCGGAAATCGAAGTTCATCTATTTGATTTCAGCGGAGACATTTATGGTAAGACCGTCCGGATTGAGTGGCGGGACCGGCTGCGCGGGGAAGTGAAATTTCCTTCCCTCGATGCGCTTGTTTCCCAGCTGCATGAGGACAAGCGGTCTGCCGAGCAGGTGCTCGAGCAGGAAATCAGGGACTAAAACCTGTTTTCCCTTGCGTTTTTCCTGTGCAAAAGGTAAGATGGTTGATGTATGGAAACCACTTCTTGGCTTGCACGCGCCTCCTGCGGCTTGCGAGGAAATGGTTGAAACAAAATAACAAAAGGAGGTCGACTGAATGGCTTTAACACCAGAGCGTAAATCAGAGTTGATCGAAGAGTACAAAACACATGAAGGCGACACCGGTTCCCCGGAAGTGCAGATCGCTATTTTAACGGAGCAGATCGTTTCGTTGAACGAACACCTGCGTGAGCATAAAAAGGACCACCATTCCCGCCGCGGGCTTTTAAAAATGGTTGGTAAGCGCCGTAACCTGTTAACGTACGTTCGTAATCAGGATATCACGCGTTACCGCGACATCATTAATAAACTCGGCTTGCGCCGTTAAGAATTACTTGGGAAGCGGGAGGTATCTCCCGCTTTTTCTCTTACCTAAAAACAACCATGTGCATAACGTATGCGGCTGTGCGGTATGAAATGATCCCTTACGCACATCTCACAAGCTTAGCGCGTAAGCAGCGGCGCTTCCGCGCTAAGCTTGTGCGCACGAAAGGGGTTCCTGCCGCCAGCAGGCAGTGCCGGCGGGATGGAACATTTATACCCGGACAGGCAGACGTATACGTGAAAAAACGTATAGGAGGTCCTGAAATTTGGAACAAGAAAAGAAAACCTACTCAATTGAATGGGCGGGGCAGACGCTGACCGTCGAAACAGGCCACATCGCAAAACAGGCAAACGGAGCGGTCATGATCCGCTACGGAGACACCGTAGTGCTCTCCACCGTGACAGCTTCAAAGGAACCAAAGGATCTTCCGTTCTTCCCGCTTACGGTAAATTATGAAGAGCGGCTGTATGCGGCAGGGAAAATTCCCGGCGGCTTTATTAAGCGCGAAGGACGCCCGAGCGAAACGGCGGTTTTAACGAGCCGTCTGATTGACCGGCCGATCCGCCCGCTTTTCCCGGACGGCTTCCGTAACGACGTGCAGGTCATTAACATGGTGATGAGTGTGGATCAGTCCGCTTCTCCGGAAATTGCGGCCATGGTCGGCTCGTCGCTTGCTCTCTCCCTGTCGGACATTCCGTTTTACGGCCCGGTTTCGGGTGCGGTTATCGGACGGGTCGACGGCGAATTTGTTGTCAATCCTTCGGAATCCGAAGCAGCGAGAAGCGACATTGAACTGACGGTTGCCGGCACTAAAGACGCCATCAACATGGTGGAGGCCGGAGCGGACGAAGTGCCGGAGGAAACGATGCTGGAAGGCATTATGTTCGGCCACGAAGAAATCAAGCGCCTGGTGGAATTCCAGGAAGGAATCATCAGTGAGCTTGGCCAGGAGAAAATGGAAGTACAACTGTCCCAGACGGATAAAGACCTCGAAGAGACGATCCGCAGCCAGTTCCAGGACTCCGTGAAAGAAGCGGTAATGGTCAACGATAAAAAAGAACGCGACGTGGCCATCCAGGAACTGAAAACACAGATCTCCGAGCCGTATGAAGAAGAAGAGCAGCAGAGCGAAGTAAAAGATATCTTTGAAAAACTCGTCAAAGCGGAATTCCGCCGCCTGATCACGGAAGAGCACATCCGCCCGGACGGACGCGGGCCGGACGACATCCGCCAGCTGACGTCCGAGGTGGACATTCTGCCGCGCACGCACGGCTCCGGTCTGTTCACCCGCGGCCAGACGCAGGCGCTCAGCATCTGTACGCTCGGCGCTCTCGGAGAGGTACAGATCATCGACGGCCTCGGCACCGAAACATCGAAGCGGTTTTTGCACCACTATAACTTCCCGAACTTCAGTGTCGGGGAAACCGGCCCGATCCGCGGACCGGGCCGGCGGGAAATCGGCCACGGCGCTCTCGGCGAACGCGCCCTGGAAAAGGTCGTCCCATCCGAGGAGGAATTCCCGTACACGATCCGCCTGGTTTCCGAAGTGCTTGAATCCAACGGCTCGACCTCGCAGGCGAGCATCTGCGCGAGCACGCTTGCCATGATGGACGCCGGTGTTCCGATCAAATCACCGGTTGCCGGCATCGCCATGGGCCTTGTAAAAGAAGGCGACGATCTGGCCGTGTTAACTGACATTCAGGGCATGGAAGACGCCCTCGGCGACATGGACTTCAAAGTAGCCGGGACGGCAGACGGGGTCACAGCGCTTCAGATGGACATTAAACTGGCGGGTATCGACCGCGAAGTGCTCGAATTTGCTCTCAAACGGGCAAAGGTTGCACGCATGAAGGTACTCGAAAACATGCTCGCTACGATCAGCGAGACGCGCGGTGAGCTTTCCCCGTACGCACCAAAAATTATGTCCATGCACATCAAGCCGGATAAAATCCGTGATGTGATCGGCCCGAGCGGGAAAACGATCAATCAGATTATTGAGGATACCGGAGTGAAAATTGATATCGAGCAGGACGGCACAGTCTTTATTTCCTCGACCGAGCAGGACAAAAACGAGGAAGCGAAAAAAATCATTGAAGATTTAATTCGTGAAGTGGAGCCGGGCGAGACGTATTTAGGAAAGGTCAAACGCGTCGAGAAGTTTGGCGCCTTCGTGGAGCTGTTTAAAGGAAAAGAAGGCCTTGTCCACATTTCCCAGCTGAATCACGAGCGTGTAAACAAAGTGGAAGACGTCGTCTCTATCGGAGACGAAGTCATGGTCAAAGTAACAGAAATAGACAATCAGGGACGGATTAACCTGTCGAGAAAAGCGTTGCTTGCAAAAGAAAGCTCCGACACTTCTTCTCAGTAATCCAGCTATAGATCAGCAGGGACTTGGGTTTCCAGGTCCTTTTTTTTATAAAAAGAGAGAGAACAAAGAAGGAGGACCAAGCAGATGGCGGAAACGAAATATCTTCCAAACGGTGTACGGCTGGTCTCAGAGCAGATTCCGCACGTGCGCTCGGTGTCGCTCGGCCTGTGGATAGACGCAGGCTCGAGACAGGAGAGGGCAGATGAAAACGGAATGGCTCATTTTATTGAGCATATGCTTTTTAAAGGCACCTCCACACGGAGTGCAGCCGACATTGCCGGCTATTTTGACCGTATCGGCGGGGAAATGGAAGCTTTTACGGCGAAGGACACCACCTGCCTGCAGGCCACCGTGCTTGACGAACACGCACAACAGACGGCTGAAGTGTTTGCCGATATGTTCTTTCATTCCCGCTTTGACCCGGAGGATGTGGAAAAGGAACGTAATGTGATTTTAGAGGAAATCAGCATGGTGGAGGATACGCCGGATGACATCATTCATGATATGCTCTGGCAGGCTTCCTACGGCAGCCATCCGCTGGCCCGCCCGATTCTCGGCACGAAGGCGGTGCTCGGGGAGATAACACGGGAGCGTCTGCTCGATTTTTTCCATGATCATTACACGCCGGAGCGGCTTGTGATCTCGGCTGCCGGGAATGTAAGCGGGGAGCTGCTTGCCTGTCTTGAACGTTTGTTTGCCGGCTGGGGAGACGGGCGCCGGGCAGTGAACCGGGAGGAGCTAGCCGTGTTCGTGCCGGGTAGAGAAGTGAAACACCGGGAAACCGAACAGGCCCACCTGTGTCTCGGCTTCCCGGGCGTTTCGCGCTTTCATGAGCATTATTTTGCCGAAGTGCTCTGGAATAACCTGCTCGGCGGTTCGATGAGCAGCCGCCTTTTTCAGGAAATCCGGGAGGACCGGGGCCTGGCGTATTCCATTTTTTCTTCGTTTGAAGCCTTTGAACGTACTGGCTTTCATACAATTTACAGCGCAGCGGCGCCGGAGCGGGTCGAGGAGCTGCTCGAGACCATCGATGGGCTGTTTGAACGTTTATCCGCTGGAAATATCAAAGAAGCCGAGATTGAAAACCACCGGTCGCAGCTGAAATCCGCTTTTGTGCTGGGGCTGGAGTCGTCAGCGGCCCGTATGGCCCGGAACGCTAGAAACGAAATGCTGTTCGGGCGGCACCCGGGCATCGATGAAACCCTCGACAGGCTCAGCAGTGTGGAGCTCGGCCACGTCGAGGAGCGGGGAATTGCGATGATGCAGACGCCGCCGAGCGCCTCGCTCATTCAGCCAAACGGCCCTGTGCCGGAGCTATTGAAGAGAAACAGCTCCAATTTCAGCGTAAGCATCGAAGAATAAGCCAGAATTGACCTTTTCAGTGCTGACAAGTGTGGTAAAATAAAGCAAAGTTTGTTTTAATAAATGTGAAATGAATGAACCAGAAAGGGAGAATGAATATGTCTAACGAAACATATACTGTAGCGGTCGTAGGCGCAACCGGCGCTGTTGGCCAGCAGATGCTGAAAACTTTAGAAAATAAAAATTTCCCCGTTGGAGAGCTGAAGCTTTTATCCTCGAGCCGCTCCGCCGGTAAAAAAATGACGTTCAAGGGCCAGGAATATACGATTGAGGAAGCAACACCGGAATCGTTTGAAGGCGTGCAGATCGCCCTGTTTTCCGCCGGCGGATCCATATCCAAAGCGCTCGCCCCGGAAGCGGTTAAACGGGGTGCGATTGTCGTCGACAACACGAGCGCCTACCGGATGGACCCGGACACGCCGCTAGTTGTGCCGGAAGTGAATGAAGAAGACCTGCACAACCACAATGGCATTATCGCCAACCCGAACTGCTCGACGATCCAGATGGCGGTGGCGCTTGAGCCGATCCGCCAGAAATACGGGCTGAAAAAAGTGATCGTCTCCACGTATCAGGCCGTATCCGGTGCCGGGCTTGACGCGGTCGATGAAATGAACACCCAGTCGACGGCAGTGCTGAATGGTGAAGAAGCAGAAGCAAACCTTATGCCGGTCAGCGGCGATAAAAAGCACTACCAGATCGCTTTTAACGCGATTCCGCAGATCGACAAATTCCAGGACAACGGCTATACGTTTGAAGAAATGAAAATGATCAATGAAACGAAAAAAATTCTTCATATGGATGATCTTCCGGTGGCGGCTACGTGCGTACGTCTTCCAGTTGCCACGGGTCACTCGGAGTCGGTCTATATTGAAACAGAAACCGGAAATCCGGATGTCAAAGAGCTGCAGCAGACTCTGTCCGAAGGCGAAGGCATCACCCTCCAGGACGATCCGGACAATCAGGTGTACCCGATGGCTGTAAACAGCGTCGGCCTGCCGGATGTGTTTGTCGGCCGTATCCGCCGCGACCTTGACCGCGAAAACGCGTATCATTTCTGGGTCGTATCGGATAATCTCCTGAAAGGTGCCGCCTATAACTCGGTACAGATTGCCGAAAGCCTGATCCGCCTTAATCTGATCAAATAACCTGTGAGGGAGCCGGACCGATGAATATAATCGTTCAAAAATTTGGCGGTACGTCTGTAAAAACGAAGGAGCTGCGCGAGCAGGCCGCCGGCCATATCGAAGACGCGGTGCGTGAAGGCTATAAGGTGGTGGTCGTCGTTTCTGCCATGGGCCGAAGCGGCGATCCCTACGCCACCGATACCCTTCTCGGCCTGATTGATGAAAGCAAGCCGGGAGAGGGCGGAGCCGAACGCGACCTGCTGGTATCGTGCGGCGAAACCATATCCGCTGTAGTATTTACGGAGCTTCTGCGCTCGAAGCAGCTGAAGGCGGCTGCCTTAAACGGAGCGCAGGCCGGGTTTATTACCGACAGCAATCACGGCAATGCCAAAATCATTGATATGCGCACGGAAAAAGTGGAAGAGCTGCTTGCCACTCACGACGCTGTTGTCGTTACCGGCTTTCAGGGCGTGAGCGAGGACGGAATGGTTACCACGCTCGGACGCGGCGGCAGCGATACGTCGGCGACTGCGCTCGGTACGGCCTTAAAAGCGGAATGGGTGGACATTTTTACCGACGTTGAAGGCATGATGACGGCAGACCCCCGCGTGGTGGAAGATGCGAGGCTGCTTTCCACCGTCACCTATCAGGAGATCTGCAACATGGCGTACCAGGGGGCGAAGGTTATTCACCCCCGGGCGGTTGAAATTGCGATGCAGGGCAAAGTTCCCATCCGTATCCGGTCGACATCGACCAAAGAGCCGGGCACGCTGATTACGTCCATGCTCGGAGGCGCGCCGGGCCGCGAGGTGGCCGAACGCCTGATTACCGGCATCGCCCACATTCCGTCGCTCACCCAGATCAGCGTCGCGGCGGATCCGGAGCAAACCGAAAACATGCATGCGCGCGTGTTTCAGCGGATGGAAAGTCTCGGCCTGAGCGTGGACTTTATTAATATCGGGCCAGAAAGCGCCGTGTTCACGGTGCCGGACCCGCACGCAAAAGCAGCGGTAGATGCCCTGGAGGAAGACGGCTGGCGCATTTCGGCGGTGCCGCACTGTGCCAAAGTCAGCGTCGTCGGCGCCGGCATGACCGGCGTTCCGGGTGTTGCCTCTAAAATTGTTACCGCGCTGTCAGAAGCCGGGGTGCCGATTTTGCAGTCGGCGGACTCGCATACGACCATCTGGGCACTTGTGCATGAACAGGATACAGATAAAGCTGTCTCTGCCCTTCACCGCGTATTTGATCTCGGACGTGCCGGCGTACGTCCCCCATCTGTTTCCTAGTAAGCTGCAGAGGCTCATCACGACCCGCACCAATCCCCTGCAGATGAGAGAAAGGAGCCGACCTATGGCTTTTGGACAGTTACTTACAGCAATGGTTACACCTTTTCATGAAAATGGCGACATTCACTGGGAGCAAGTCGAGCAGCTGACCGAGCATTTGATTGCGACAAAAAGCGACGGCGTTGTGGTAGCCGGCACCACCGGAGAATCCCCTACGCTCAGCAGTGAAGAGAAGCTGCAGCTGTTCCGCCGGGTAAAAGACATTGCCGGCAGCCGGATGGATGTGATCGGCGGCGTCGGTACGAACAACACGGCGTACTCCGCCGACCTGGCGAACGAAGCGACAAAGATCGGAATTGACGGCCTGATGGCGGTGACTCCGTACTACAACAAGCCGAACCAGGAAGGCATGTATCAGCATTTTCAACGGATTGCCGCAGCGACGACGCTGCCCCTGATGATTTATAATATTCCAGGACGCTGCATTGTCAATCTGCTGCCGGAAACGCTGCTTAGACTTGCGGAGATTTCCAACATTACGTCGGTGAAAGAGGCGTGCGGAAACCTTGATCAGATTTCGCACTTTCTGTCTTCCGCGCCGAAGGATTTCCAGCTGTTCAGCGGTGATGATTCGCTGACGCTCCCGACGCTTTCGGTCGGAGGCCACGGCGTGGTATCTGTGGCGGCGCACATCGCCGGGGAGGATCTGCAGCAGATGATGACAGATTTCTTTTCCGGACATGTGCAGCGGGCGGCAGAAGCGCACCGGACGCTCCTTCCGAAGATGAGGGCCTGCTTTATGGCGCCGAATCCGTCCCCGGTCAAGGCGATGCTTGAACAGATGGGCATTACCGGCCGCTACACCCGGCTGCCGCTCGTGCCGCTGACGGATGCTGAAATCCGCCAGCTTGAGCAGTGGTTTACCGCCGCTTCCTGATGGTTAATTTTATCCAGACACCGACAGCCCTGCTGCCGGTGTCTAATTTTATATACATAGAAGAAGGAAGGAGAAAGCGCCGGCGCTAGGCTGTTCAAAATATTTGGGCACAATAGTTTCCCTTGTATTTCAAAAACCGCCTGGGTTATACTGAGTATAAGTGATTTGTGCGGAAACCATTCACTCAAAGGGAAAAATGTTTCTTTTTGGGGCCGTAAATCGACGTCAGCAATAATTCATTTTTAATTTAGGAGGAAATATACTTTGGCCACACAAGCGAATGGTAACGTTCGTGTTTTTTCCCTTGGCGGTATCGGGGAAATCGGAAAAAATATGTACGTTATAGAATCAGAACAGGACATGATTGTCATAGACGCAGGACTAATGTTTCCAGAAGATGACATGCTCGGAATCGATATTGTTATTCCGGATATTTCATACTTAACCCAGAACAAAGAAAAGCTCCGCGGGATCTTTTTGACCCACGGACACGAAGACCATATCGGAGCCTTAACCTACATTCTCCGCCAGGTGCACGTGCCGATCTACGGCACTAAGCTTACGCTTGGCATCGTGGAGTCGTACGTAAAAGAAAAAGGCCTCCGCAAGAAACCGGATTTCCGGGTGGTGCATGACAACAGTGTCATCCAGACCGGTCAGCTGAAGACAAGCTTCTTCCGGACCAACCACAGCATTCCGGATTCGGTCGGCATGGTCGTGCAGACGCCGGAGGGCATTATTGTGCACACCGGTGATTTCAAATTTGACCAGACGCCGGTCGACGGGCAGTACACAAGCCTTGATAAATTGACCGAGATCGGCAAAAAGGGTGTTCTCTGCCTGCTTTCTGACAGCATTAACGCAGAAGTGCCGGGCGTGAGTCCGTCGGAAGCGATTGCCGGAAACGGCATTATGGATATTTTTCTGGAAACCGAAGGGCGCATCGTAATTACCACCTTTGCGACTAACATCCACCGCATCCAGCAGGTGATCCGTGCAGCGGAGGAAAGCGGCCGCAGGATTGCCGTGAATGGCCAGGCAATGGAAAAAACGATTGAAATTTCGCGCCGGCTCGGGTACCTGGATGCCGAAGACGATATCTTCATTACGACCGATCAGGTCGAGGATATGGATCCGAAGAAAGTGGCTATTTTATGCACGGGCAGCCAGGGCGAGCCAGTCTCTGCGCTGATGAATATGGCGAAGGGCGAAGACGACAATTTAACCATTGAAGAAGGCGACATGGTTATTATTGCCGCCAACCCGGTAGCCGGAAATGAAAAAACAGTATCGCAGACGATCGACTTTCTCTACCAGATCGGAGCAGAGGTCGTTATGGGGGAAAACGTGCACTCCTCCGGCCACGCCCGTCAGGAGGAGCTCAAAATGATGCTGAACCTGGTGAAGCCGCAGTACTTTATTCCAGTGCACGGCGAGTACCGTATGCAGTTTGTACACGGGGAGCTTGCGGAAGAAACCGGTATGGATCCCAACAACGTCTTTCTGCTTGATAAAGGAGAGGTTGTGGAATTCAGCAAGGGCAAAGCCGTAAAAACCGGCAAGGTACCGGCCGGCAACGTCTTAATTGACGGCCTTGGCATCGGCGACGTGGGCAATATTGTCCTTCGCGACCGCCGCCTGCTGTCCGAAGACGGCATCCTCGTGGTCGTGGTGACGCTCAGCAAAAAGTCCGGCACCATCGTCAGCGGCCCGGATATTATTTCCCGCGGCTTCGTTTACGTGCGCGAATCCGAAGAACTGATGGAAAAAGCGCATAAAAAAGTCTCCGAAACGCTGGAGAAATCGATCAGCGAAAATGTGAGCGAATGGTCGACGCTTAAAAGCAGCATCCGGGACTCCATGAGCCGTTTTCTGTTTGAAAAAACCAAACGGCGCCCGATGATTCTGCCGATTATTATGGAAATTTAAAAGCACGCGAAAAGCTTGCCATGACACACCCCTGCATTAGCCAGTTTGGCGGGCAGGGGGTGTTTTATTGAATAGAGTTTTTTGGGAGAAAGGAGCCAAACCATGGCAAAAACGGCGAAGCGCAAGAAAAAACGATCCTCGTCGAACAGAAACAGGCAGCCGGCATTTTCATGGCTGGCGCTTGCGGCTGCGCTGCTTGCCCTTATATCGCTAGGCGGCTGGGGGTGGGCCGGGCAGCTGCTTCGCTCCGGGTCCCAGTGGCTCACCGGGGACCTCTGGTGGATGTTAAACTTACTTATACTTGCTTTTTCCATTGTCTGGATGATCAACCGGAACTTCGTGAAGCAGTTTCCGCTGCGGTGGACAGGGGGCGCCCTTCTTTTCCTAGGAGTGCTTCTCTTTACAGAGGTGCGTTGGGCTTCGGGCATGAACGATCCGGCGATTTCTGTTTTTATGGAAACGTTCGGCCGTGACGGCTGGCTCGACCGCTCTGGAGCAGCCTCTATCGGAGGCGGGGCGATCGGTGCTCTCGTCTACGATGCTGTTCATTTTCTGATCGGGACAGCCGGGGCGTATATTGTGTCCGTGCTTCTCATGGTGGCAGGGCTGTTTTTACTTATGCAGTGGTCTTTTCAACATACAATGCAGACAGGCGGGGCATGGGTGGCCCGTACCTCCAGACAGGGAGCAGCGCAGGCGGTCGAAAAAGGAAAGCAGCGCCGGGCGGAGCGCAAAAAGCAAAAAGAAGCCCGGGAAAAAGAAGCACCTGCCAAGGCCGCACCAAAGCAAAAGCAGAAGGAAACGCCGGAGGTCCCTGCGGAAAAAGTGAAGGAAGGCGCAGAAAAGCCGAAAATATTTTCGTTTACCGAGCAGGCGTACCAGGAGCCGCCGGCAGCGAAAGAAACGCCAAAACCGGAGGAGTCCGCCCGCAAAAAAGAAGCATCTGCACCGGAAGCAGTGGAGGCTCCGGCCGAAGCGGGGCCTGACGTGGACCGCTCGGATATGCTGAGCGTGACCGAAGGGGAGACGGAGAACAAAAATTACCAGCTGCCGGCGCTTACGATGCTGTCGGCACCGAAAAATCAGAACCAGCAGCAGGAGCGGTCGCAGATTTCGGCCAACGCCAAAAAGCTTGAAGAAACGCTGCAGAGCTTCGGAGTGAAAGCGAACGTCTCCGAGGTGCATTTAGGGCCGGCGGTAACCAAATACGAAATCCAGCCGGCCGTCGGGGTGAAGGTCAGCAAAATTGTGAACCTCTCCGATGATATCGCGCTCGCGCTCGCGGCCCGGGACATCCGGATTGAAGCGCCGATCCCGGGCAAATCCGCCGTCGGCATTGAAGTGCCGAACCAGGAGGTGGCGATGGTGACGCTCCGGGAGGTGCTTGAGTCGCTCGATAAAAAAGACGAACACGTGCTGAATGTCGCGCTCGGCCGGGACATTTCCGGCGAACCGATTCTTGCCTCCCTGCATAAAATGCCGCACCTGCTTGTCGCCGGGGCGACGGGAAGCGGAAAAAGTGTCTGCATCAACGGCATTATTACAAGCATTCTAATGCGCGCACGTCCGCATGAGGTAAAGCTTTTGATGATTGACCCGAAAATGGTGGAGCTGAACGTATACAACGGCGTGCCCCACCTGATGGCACCGGTCGTCACCGAACCGAAGAAGGCGGCTCAGGCGCTGAAAAAAGTGGTGGCCGAAATGGAGCGCCGCTACGATCTGTTTTCGCATACCGGCACGAGAAACCTGGAAGGCTACAACGAATGGGTCCGGAAGCAGAACGATAAAGGCGGGGCCAAGCAGCCCGAACTTCCGTACATCGTCGTCATCGTCGACGAGCTCGCCGACCTGATGATGGTCGCCTCGAGCGAGGTGGAGGACGCGATTACGCGTCTCGCCCAGATGGCACGCGCGGCCGGCATTCATATGATCATCGCAACCCAGCGCCCGTCCGTGGACGTGATCACCGGGGTCATTAAAGCAAATATTCCGTCCCGGATTGCGTTTGGCGTATCGAGCCAGACGGACTCCCGGACGATTCTTGACAGCGGCGGAGCGGAAAAGCTGGTCGGTAAAGGCGATATGCTGTTTTCCCCGATCGGCTCCAACAAGTCCACCCGTGTCCAGGGGGCGTTTGTGTCCGACCATGAAGTGGAACAGGTGGTCGAGGCCGTCGTTGCCCAGCAGAAAGCCAAGTATCAGGAGGAAATGATTCCCGACGAGCAGCCGGCGCAGGCCGAACGGCCGAGCGACGAGCTGTTTGACGAAGCAGTGGATATGATTTTGCAGATGCAGAGCGCATCGGTATCGATGCTGCAGCGCCGGTTTCGCATCGGCTACACGCGGGCAGCCCGCCTGATCGATGAAATGGAGGACCGCGGCATTGTCGGGCCCTATGGCGGCAGCAAGCCGCGCGAAGTGCTCGGTGATACCCGCGGAGGAAACAGCGAACCGGTCGAAGAAAAGGAAGATACGCACCATAGTTGAGGAGGATTTTGATGCAGCCAGTGACAACGAACACGAATATTCCGGTGCATTTATTTCAAACGAAGCAGTTTAAAACAACGGCTGTCATTATGCAGTGCCGCGCGCCGCTGTCCGAACATACCGCCGCGGGTCGGGCGCTGTTGGCCAGAGTGCTGAAAAAAGGGAGCCTGCGCTATCCGTCGCAGTCCCATATAAAAGAAAAGCTCGACGACCTGTACGGTGCGTCGTTCAGCGTAGACGTCGGCAAGCGCGGCAATTACCATGTGATGAGCTTTCGCATGGAATTTGTAAACGAACAGTTTCTGCCGGCCCAGGAGGACCTGTTTGCCGAAGCGACCGTCTTTCTAGCGGAAATGGTGCACGCGCCGCTTGCAGAGAACCGCGTGTTTAACCCGAAAATTGTCGAAGAGGAAAAGCGGACGCTGCTGCAGAAAATCAATACGATTTACGACGAGAAGGACCGCTACGCCAACATGCGTCTCGTGCAGGAAATGTGCAGCGCCGAAGCGTATTCGGTGCACCCGCTCGGTGATGCCCACCAGATGGAGGCGCTTGACGAGCAGAAGCTCTACGACGTGTACGAGCAGTTTCTGGCGGAAGACGCGATTGACGTCTACGTGGTCGGCGATGTGCAGTCGTACGACGTGGAGCCGGTCACAGGCCCGTTTCCGGAACGAAGCCCCCTGCCGCCGGTCGAGGACGGGGCAGAACGCCCGCCGCGTGTACGCTACGTGGAGGAGTCCGATGACATCCACCAGGGCAAGCTACAGCTTGGCTACCGGACGACGATTACGCAGGATGATCCGCAGTTTGCCGCGATGCAGGTAACGAACGGCCTGTTCGGAGGCTTTCCGCATTCGAAGCTGTTTCAGGAAGTTCGTGAAAAACGGAGCCTCGCGTATTACGCCGCTTCCCGCTACGAAAGTCAGAAGGGGCTGGTCATGGTGATGACCGGCATTGAAAAAGAGCAGTATGAGCAGGTGAAAGAAGTGATCGGCGAACAGCTGCAGGCGCTGCAGCAGGAGCCCGTCTCCGACGAACTGCTGGCCCAGACGAAGGGAATGCTCATCAACCAGATCCGTGAGACCACCGACGCCCCGGGCGGGCTGGCAGCCCTGCATTTTCAGGGAAAAATGGCCGGC
This sequence comes from Marinococcus halotolerans DSM 16375, assembly GCF_000420725.1. GTDB lineage: Bacteria > Bacillota > Bacilli > Bacillales > Marinococcaceae > Marinococcus > Marinococcus halotolerans. The sequence continues at coordinate 210,145 of NZ_ATVM01000003.1, forward strand.
CGCGTCCGCCCGATTGAAACATGGATCGAAGAAATTGAGCAGGTGAGCGTGGACGACGTGCTTGCATGCGCAAATTCGATCGTACTTGATACCGTATTTTTCCTACACGGAAAGGAGGATAAAGATGCAGAAGCAACAGTATGATCAGCTGCAGGAAACCGTCTATTCGGAGGTGATGCCAAACGGCCTCCGGGTGTACGTGCTTCCAAAGCAGGGGTTCAGTAAAACATTTGCCACCTTTACGACCGACTACGGCTCCATCGATAATGCCTTCGTTCCGATCGGCCAGCAGCAGAGCGTGGAGGTGCCGGACGGCATCGCTCATTTTCTGGAGCACAAAATGTTTGAGGACGAAGAGGGGGACGTATTCGATACGTTCGGCAAACAGGGCGCTTCGGCCAATGCGTTCACGTCCTTTACGCGTACGGCGTATTTGTTTTCAAGCACCGATGACACCGCGGTGAATCTGCATACGCTGCTCGACTTTGTGCAGCACCCGTATTTCACCGAGGAAAGCGTGGAAAAGGAAAAGGGCATTATCGGCCAGGAAATCAGCATGTATGACGATGATGCGGACTGGCGGCTGTTCTTCCAGCTGCTCGGCAACCTGTATCACCGCCATCCGGCCCGGATTGACATTGCCGGCACCGCCGAGTCCATTAACCGGATCACCAAGGATGATCTGTACACGTGCTATCATACGTTTTATCACCCGTCCAATATGATTTTGTACGTAGCCGGAGCTGTGGAGCCGCAGGAGATTTTTGAGCTCGTGCGCAGCAACCAGGCGGAAAAGGAATTTACGCCGATGGACCACGTCGAGCGTATTGAAGTGGAGGAGCCGGCGACGGCACTTCATTCCAAGGCGGTCGAAAGGATGAGCATACGCCTGCCGAAGGTGCTTCTCGGCTACAAGCTGTCGCTGCACAGTGAAACGGACAATCTGCTGTATCAGGAAGCCCGGCTCGAGCTGCTGCTTGAAACCCTGTTCGGGGAAGGCTCGGAGGCGTATGAGACGCTGTACTCCGAAGGACTGATCGACGACAGCTTCTCGAGCGAGGCAATGATTGAGCGTTCGTTTTCACTCGCGGCGTTTGGCGGCAACACACCGAAGCCGGAGGAAACCGAGGCCCGAATTCTTGAGATTATCGAGCACGCCCAGACCGAAGGCATGGACGAACGGCGCTTTGAGCGGATGCGCAAAAAGCTGCTCGGCCAGCTCGTTAAACAGCTGAATTCCACCGAATTTCTCGCCACTGAAGGCACACGCTACGCGTTTCACGGCGCATCGGTCATGGACGCGGTGGAGATTATGCAGCAGGTGACGTTTGACGATATTTCCAGGCTGCTGCAGAGTGAATTCCGCATCGACAACCGAACGACATCGATTATCGACCAGAAGGCTGAAGCAGATGCCTGACTGGACGCTGGTGACCGGAGCAAGCGGAGCGATTGGATCAGCAGCAGCCGAACGGCTTGCTGCCTCCGGCCGCCCGCTTCTGCTTCATTACTACAGGGAAAATGAAAAAGCGGAACAGACCGCAGAGCGCTGCCGCCAGAACGGGCAACAGGTAGAAACAGTCTACGGCGATCTTGCCACCGAGGCAGGCCAGGAGGCGTTTACCGCCCGGCTGCCTAAAAATATTGATACCTATATTCATGCTGCAGGCATGGAGGAATACATACTGTTTCAGGAAACCACCTACGCGCACCGAAATGCCATTATTCAGACAAATGCGATGAGTGCGCTTGCCATCAGCCGCGCGCTCCTGCCGGACATGCTGGCCGCCCGGAGCGGGACAATCGTTTTGGTAAGCTCCGTCTGGGCCCGGGAGGGGGCGACGATGGAAACCACCTATGCAGCGGCCAAAGGGATGATGGAATCCTTCACCCGGTCGCTTGCCAAAGAAACCGGCCCGTCCGGCGTGCGTGTGAATGCCGTGGCCCCGGGGGCGGTCGCCTCTCCGATGCTTGACCATTTGTCGGAGGAGGAACGGCAGGACGTCGCCGGGCGCGTATCGCTCGGGCGAATCGGTACGCCGGAGGAAGTGGCCGGCGCGGTCGCATTTTTATGCTCGCTGGACGGCGCTTACGTGCACGGGGAAGTGCTCCGCGTTGACGGTTTATTTCCGTCCTGAAACCCCCGGCATTTCCTGTTCAAATGGGAAAAAATGACGTACAATAAAAGAAGTAGAGACAAAGAGGGGGACGCCTGATGGCTGGCAACGAATGGTACGTGGAATATGAAATTCATCAAAACCGCCCCGGCCTGCTCGGGGACATTTCTTCGCTGCTCGGCATGCTTGCAATCAATATCGTGACCATCAACGGGGTGGAGGGCAACCGCCGGGGGCTGCTTCTGCGCTGCGACAGCTTTGACCGCATCCAGCGGCTGCGCGCCATCCTTGATACGATACAGATCATTTCTGTGCGGAAGGTCAAACAGCCGGGTCTACGCGAACGGCTCGCTGTCCGCCACGGCCGCTACATTGAACGCGACGCTGATGACCGGAAAACGTTCCGGTTCGTGCGTCCGGATCTCGGGCTTCTGGTCGACTTTATGGCCGAGCTGTTCAAAAAGGACCGGCATTATCTCGTTGGTATCCGGGGGATGCCGCGGGTTGGAAAGACTGAATCCCTGGTGGCCGCAAGTGTATGTGCCAATAAGCGCTGGACGTTTGTATCATCGACGCTTCTGCGCCAGACGATGCGCACCCAGCTCGGCGACGATGAACGGACGAACAGCCATGTGTTCATTATCGACGGTATTGTCACGACAATGCGCGCGGCCCGGAAGCATCGCGACCTGGTGGAGGAAATCATGCGGCTGCCTGCGGTCAAAGTTGTGGAGCATCCGGATATTTTCATCCGCGAAACGTCGTATACGGCGGAAGATTTTGACTGCATGATTGAGCTCAGAAATGATGAAAGCCAGGTGATCTCGTACGATACGGTGGATTCCGGATTTTCATCCTTTGATATTAGTTAACGTGAAAGAGGCAGGTGAGCCGTTATGGCAGAGTTAGGACCGTACCTTCGCGGTGAACGCGAGCGCCAGGGAGCAAGCCTCGAGCTGATGCAGCAGCGCACGAAAATTCAACGAAGGTATTTGCAGGCAATTGAAAGCGGCGACTACGGGGCGCTGCCGGGGGCGTTTTACGCCCGGGCGTTTATCCGCAGCTACGCCGAAGCGCTCGGCCTGAACGCCGAAGACGTGTTCCGGCAGTACGGCCATGAGCTGCCAGCACCCAGGCAGCAGCCGGCAGAAATGCCGTCACGGGCGTCAAGGAAGCAGACGCGAAGCAGAAGCCAGCAGAAGCGGCCGCAGCAGAAACAGAAAAAAACATCCTTCCTGCCCTTTATTATTGCGCTTATTTTTTTTCTTATCATTGGGGCAGGCATCTGGCTGTTGTTCCAAAATGTAAACAGCGATACACAGACCCAGCAGCAAAACGACGAAGGCACCGGTGTCCAGTTTGAATCCGGGTCTTTGGAGGAAGAAGAGGGAGAAACTGCAGAGGAGAGCGCAGAAAATTCCCAGGAAAATAACGGGGGCTCCGGCGGGGAAGAAAACGAAGGCGCTGCAGAAGAGGAGCCTGCGGACGCCGACGTACAGCTCGAGGAAACGTCCTCGGACGGGGACAACGCATCCTATGATGTGATCGGGGCAGAAGCATTTGAGCTTACGATGAGCTTCAGCGGCAACTCCTATGTGGATATAACGGATGCGGACGGCGAGATGCTCGATATGTTTGCAAGCCAGTCCGACGGCGACGAGCTTGAAGAAACGTACGAAGCAGAAGAAATTACCGTCAACGTCGGCAACACGAACAACATGGAGCTGACCGTCAACGGGCGGGAATTTTCCTATCCTACAGATGGCACGCACCAGATTATTACATTTACAGCAGTGCCAGAAGAATAAACCCGGCCTTCGCTTCTGAATTTTTCAGGACGAAGGCTTTGCTTTACCATAAACAAATTATGCGTTTTGTTCCATAAGAAAAAAAGATATATGATACAATATGAAAGACTGGAATGTGGACGGAATGGCACGATTTGCAAGTAGGAGGACGCAGATGAACTTACCCAATAAAATTACAATTGCCCGTGTGTTGATGATTCCGCTATTCGTGATCGCCGTTCTGGTGCCTTTTCCGTTTGGCACCTGGCCGGTCGGAAACGCTGATCTACCGGTGCACCATTTCATCGGCGCGGTCATCTTTGCAATCGCGGCCGGATCCGACTGGCTCGACGGCTATATCGCAAGAAAGTACAACCTGGTGACCTCATTCGGCAAGTTTCTGGATCCGCTAGCAGACAAGCTTCTCGTTACGGCGGCGCTGCTTGTGCTGATTGACATTTCCATGCTCGCGTCCTGGATGGCAATCATTATTTTAAGCCGCGAATTTGCGGTCACCGGCGTCCGGCTGGTTGCTGCCGGGGAAGGAAACGTTATTGCGGCAAGCGGACTCGGGAAATGGAAAACCACATTCCAAATGGTTGCTATCGTGGTGCTCTTGCTTCATCACTTTCCATTTTCCTATGCCGGCTTTCCGGCAGGCGACGTCCTTATGTGGATCGCTGTTATTTTAACGATCATATCCGGCGTCGATTATTTCTGGAAAAACCGCGCCGTGATTATGAAGACGATGTAAGCTGTATCGGAGGAACGTGTAATGAATGCAGAAATTATTGCAGTAGGAACAGAGCTTCTGTTGGGCCAGATTGCCAACACGAACGGCCAGTATTTATCGAAGGAATTAGCTTCCCTCGGGGTGAATGTCTTCCGCCATACGGTGGTGGGGGACAATGAATCCCGGATGCACGAAGCTGTCGGGGAAGCCTCCGAACGGGCGGATATCGTTATCCTGACCGGCGGCCTCGGGCCGACGCAGGACGATATCACAAAGGACGTGGTGGCTGATTTTACCGGCCGGAAGCTGCTCGTGCACGAAGCGTCAGCGCAAAAAATCAGGGACTACTATGACCGCACGGGCCGTTCGATGCCGGCGTCCAATATGCGCCAGGCGCACTACGCTGAAAACAGCACGGTGTTTGTTAACCAGAACGGCATGGCCTGCGGGATGGCGGTCGAAGAAGGCGGCACACATTACATTTTAATTCCGGGACCGCCCCGGGAGATGAAATCCATGTACAAGTATGACGTCGAGCCTTACGTGTCGGCGCTTGCCGGAAGCGGCAGGCTCGTTTCGTCCCGGGTGCTCCGTTTTTACGGCATCGGGGAATCCTCGCTTGAAGAGGAGCTGCAGGATTTAATCGAAGCCCAGACGAATCCGACCATCGCCCCTCTGGCCGGTGACGGCGAAGTCACGCTCCGGCTGACGGCGTCCGCCGCCACCGAGGATGAAGCGGTGCAGATGATTGCCGGCGTGGAGGAGCAGGTGCTCGGCCGTGTCGGGGAGCATTTTTACGGCTATGATGACGATTCGGTCTTTAACCATACGGTGGAAGTGCTGAAAGAGCGCGCGCAGACGATCGCTTCGGCAGAAAGCCTGACCGGCGGCTGGTTCGCAAAGTCCGTTGTGGACATCCCGGGGGCGTCAAGCGTATTCCAGGGATCGGTCACGACGTATTCCAAAGCAGCCAAAGAGCGCATTCTCGGCATCGACCGAAAGCTTCTTGACCAGGAGGGGGCCGTGAGCGCTGCCTGCGCAGAAGCGATGGCTGAAAAGGTAAAAGAAAAATTCAGCACCGACGTTGGTATTTCGTTTACCGGTGTTGCCGGGCCGGACCGCGATGAGGGTAAAGAGCCCGGACTCGTCTGGATCGGAGTTTCCGGACCGAAGGGAACGATCTCAAAACAAATTCACATCGCCGGCACCAGGGATCGTGTCCGCTTTATGGCTTTATATGAAGGGTGCCGATTGTTATGGAAAGAAAAGGTGGTAGAAAATGACAACATTCAATGATTTTCAAATGAAGGACGAAATTAAGCAGGCCGTACGGGAGATGGGCTTTGAAGAGCCGTCCCCGGTACAGGAAAAAGCGATTCCCGACGCTCTCGAGCAGAAGGATCTGATCGGACAGGCACAGACCGGTACCGGTAAAACGGCGGCGTTTGGCATTCCGATTTTAAATAAGGTAACCGAGGAGCCGCACGTGCAGTCGATTATCATTACTCCGACCCGCGAGCTTGCCATCCAGGTTTCCTCGGAAATCCAGAAGCTCTCCAAGCATTTAAACATCCGTTCGCTGCCGATTTACGGCGGCCAGTCGATCGGCCATCAGATTAAAGCGCTCAAGCAGGGCGTACAGATTGTCATCGGAACGCCGGGACGGGTGCAGGATCACCTGCGCCGCAAAACGCTGCAGCTCGACAAGGTAAATACTGTCGTGCTCGACGAAGCGGACGAGATGCTAGACATGGGCTTTGTCGAAGACATTGAAGCGATTTTAAAGCAGGTGAACGTTGACCGGCAGACGCTTTTATTCTCGGCGACAATGCCGCCGGCCATCCGCAAGCTGTCGAAAAAATATATGGTGGATCCGGTCACAGTATCGATCAACAAAAGTGAAGTGACGGCGCCAAACATCGAGCAGTCCTACTTTAAGGTGCTCGAGCGCAACAAGCAGGATTCGCTCTGCCGGATACTGGACGCGCGCGACCCGGACCTTGGCATTATTTTCTGCCGGACGAAAAAAGGGGTGGCGGATCTGACGGAAATTCTGCAGGCGCGGGGCTACCTCGCAGACGGTCTGCACGGGGACCTGACCCAGCAGCACCGCGACGCCGTGATGAAAAAATTCCGCGACGCGTCGATTGAATTTCTTGTGGCGACAGACGTTGCCGCCCGCGGCATTGACGTGCAGAACGTCACTCACGTGATTAACTACGACATTCCGCAGGATCCGGAAAGCTACGTGCACCGCATCGGCCGGACAGGCAGAGCCGGACGCAAAGGCGAAGCGCTGACGCTTGTGACGCCGCGCGAAATGAAGCATCTGCGTTCGATCGAATCGGAAATCAAAATGTACATTCCGTCGCACCGGGTGCCGACCATCGAAGAAGTGGTGGAAAAGCAGCAGGAGGCGTGGAAGCGCCAGATCGCCTCGCAGATGGAGGAGGAGTCGGAGCTCGGGCTGTTTAATGACATTACCGACGAACTTCTTAACGAGTACGAGCCGAAGGATGTGGTCCGTGCGCTGATGAAGCTGAACTTCGCCTCCACGGTCGGTGAATCCGATGAAAGCTACAGCTTCGGTGAAACCGGCGGCGCCCGCGGCATGACGAGATTCTTTATCAATGTCGGCCGCAATGTAAACATGACGCCTAAAATATTGATCGAGGAAATTTCGAACGCTGTCGGCATTCCCGGCAAATCGATCGGCAAGATTGATATTTTTGATAAATTTACCTTTGTGGAAGTACCGAAGGACAGCGCGCCGTTTGTGTACGAAGCCCTCCGGCACGCACGCATCAACGGCACCCGCGTGAACCTCGAGCCGGCGAAGCCACGCCCGGCCCGTCCGAGCCGGAACACGCAGCGCCAGTCCCAGTAATCCGTTCGCTCTTCAGCGGCACCCGCCGCTGAAGAGTTTTTTTACCCTCAGCCTGATTATGGCGGGGAGTGTCACGGAAAGAAAAAACACGAATAAATGTTCGCATATCTGTTGGCAAATCGAACAAAAAACGATATAATATAGAAAGCAGGAAAACAGCGGGAACGCTTCCTGAATAACAGCAGGCATGTATGGATACCTTCTTCGTGGGGAAGAGCGTATCTGTTTAAATAGTATATATCCTTGAAGGAGAGATAAGATGAGCGAAAGAAAAGCCGCATTGGATCAAGCACTAAGCCGCATCGAAAAACAGTTTGGCAAGGGGTCGATCATGAAGCTCGGCGATCAGACCGACCGCCGCATTTCCACTATTTCCTCCGGCGCCCTGGCCGTCGATATTGCCCTCGGAGTCGGCGGGTATCCGCGCGGCCGTGTCGTAGAAATTTACGGGCCGGAATCGTCCGGTAAAACGACCGTGGCCCTGCACTCTATCGCTGCTGCCCAGCGCGACGGAGGAACGGCTGCCTTTATCGATGCGGAGCACGCCCTGGACCCGAGCTATGCGCGGGCGCTTGGCGTTAACATTGATGAGCTGATCCTTTCCCAGCCGGATACCGGCGAGCAGGCGCTTGAAATTGCTGAAGCGCTTGTGCGCAGCGGCGCGATCGATATTCTCGTTATTGATTCGGTGGCAGCCCTCGTGCCAAAAGCAGAGATTGAAGGCGAAATGGGCGACAGCCACGTCGGCCTGCAGGCACGCCTGATGTCCCAGGCGCTGCGGAAGCTTTCCGGGGCGATCAGCAAATCGAACTCGATCGCGATGTTTATCAACCAGATCCGTGAGAAGGTCGGCGTCATGTTCGGCAGTCCGGAAACGACTCCAGGCGGCCGTGCGCTGAAATTCTACTCCTCGGTACGTCTTGAAGTGCGCCGGGCAGAAACCCTCAAGCAGGGCAACGAAATGGTTGGTAACAAAACGAGAATCAAAGTGGTGAAAAACAAAGTAGCGCCCCCATTCCGTCAGGCGGAAGTGGATATTATGTACGGCGAAGGCATTTCGCGCGAGGGCTCCATTCTCGACATCGGTGCTGAACTCGACATTGTGCTTAAAAGCGGCGCATGGTATTCCTACGAAGGCGAGCGCCTCGGACAGGGACGGGAAAACTCGAAGCAGTTCCTGAAGGAAAATGAAGCAACGGCCGCGGCCATTGAACGGAAAATCCGCGACCACTACAAGCTCGACGACATTCAGGCGGAGCCGGACGAGCCGGAGGAAGAACCGGACGCCCAGCATGAATCCGGCCTGCTTGCCGAAGAGGAAGAAACAGCAGATACAAACCGATAAAGCAATACCGAGGCGCCGGAATTCCGGCGCCTTTTTTCGTGTGAAACAAGCTCCGGCAAAAGCAGCCGGGCGCGAAACATCCGGCGGGGAGGCGGGGTAAGCACAGGGCCGGAAGGGAAGAAAACGGTGTCAATCCCCATAAAAACAGGGATTTCTGCCGGTGAGCTTTCTTGACAGCGCCCCGTGGTAAAGATACAATAAAGAAGTGGAACGTTTGTTTTGTTCCGCACTTCGATGAGCGTATTAATTCGCAAGCAGAACAATGCGGACACGAAAAAGAATCATCAATGCAACTTTCGCAACAACCGAAAGTGAACAATCAGATAGCAAGAGGAGGTGACATGTATGAACACTGCAATCATCTCCATTTTGCTTGTTATCGGTGCATTGATAGTTGGTTTGATTGGATATTTTGTCCGAAAAGCGATTGCCGAAGCGAAATTCAAAAGCGCCGAGCACGAAGCCGGCCAGATTGTGAAAGAAGCTGAGCGGCAGGCAGAGACAATCTTAAAAGAATCGCGGTTGGAAGCTAAAGACGAAGCACATCAAATTCGGGCAGAAGCAGAGAATACTCTGAATGAACGAAGAAATGAAGTTCAAAAACAAGAAAACCGCTTGATGCAGAAGGAAGAGAGCCTTGACCGTAAGAGTGAGACGTTGGACAAAAAGGAAGAATCCTTGGAGCGCAGAGAGGAGTCTCTCTACGAAAAACAACAACAGGTTGAGGAAAATAACAGCAAAGTGGAGGAGATTCTCGCCAGACAACAGGAGGAACTTGAACGTGTTTCCGGCATGTCGCGGGAGGATGCAAGAGAGCTGATCCGCCGCGAAACCGAACAGGAAATGGAACACGAAACGGCGCTTCTGATCAAAGAACGCACAGAAGAGGCCAAACAAGAAGCCAACAAAAAAGCGAAGAATATTTTATCCCTGGCCCTGCAGCGCTGCGCTGCCGACCATGTCGCCGAAACGACGGTGTCTGTGGTGAACCTGCCAAACGATGAAATGAAAGGGCGGATCATCGGGCGCGAAGGACGTAACATCCGGGCGCTTGAAACGTTAACCGGTATTGATCTTATCATTGATGATACCCCGGAAGCCGTTATTCTCTCCGGCTTCGATCCGATCCGCCGCGAGGTGGCGCGCATTGCGCTTGAACGCCTCGTGCAGGACGGCCGCATTCATCCGGCACGTATCGAGGAAATGGTCGAAAAAGCACGCCGGGAAGTGGATGAGTTCATCCGCGAATACGGCGAAGAAGCAACGTTTGAAATGGGCATCCACGGGCTGCATCCGGATCTTATGAAGATTCTCGGACGCCTTCACTTCCGGACAAGCTACGGCCAGAACGTGCTGAAGCACTCCATGGAAGTGGCGCATTTGACCGCGCTGATGGCTGCCGAACTCGGGGAAGACGAACAGCTGGCCCGCCGCGCCGGCCTGCTTCACGACCTCGGGAAGGCCATCGACCATGAAGTCGAAGGAAGCCACGTGGAAATCGGCGTCGAGCTTGGCAAGAAATACAAAGAGCACGAGGTCGTCATCAACAGTATCGCTTCTCACCACGGGGATACCGAAGCAACCTCCGTGATCGCTTCCCTTGTCGCTGCCGCAGACGCGCTGTCCGCGGCACGGCCGGGAGCACGAAGAGAAACGCTTGAAACGTACATCCGCCGGCTGGAACGGCTTGAAGAAATTTCGGAATCCTTTAAAGGGGTCGAAAAAACCTTTGCCATTCAGGCCGGACGCGAGGTGCGGATTATGGTGAAGCCGGACGTGGTGGACGATCAGCTGGCACCGCAGCTGGCAAGAGACATCACAAAACGGATTGAAAGTGAATTGGATTATCCGGGCCATATCCGCGTAACGGTGATACGGGAGACCCGGGCAGTAGATTATGCAAAATAAAGCGGTGAACGCCACCGCTTTATTTTTTTATGCTTATACGCAAGAGGAAAGGAAGTCACAGACATGAAATTTTTATTTATCGGCGACATCGTCGGCTCCCCGGGACGAAACATGGTCGAGGAGTACCTGCCGCGCCTGAAGCGCAAATACCAGCCGACGGTCACGATCATGAACGGCGAAAACGCCGCCCACGGTAAAGGCATCACCGAAAAGATTTACAAGCAGCTGCTCCAGGCGGGAGCGCAGGTAATTACGATGGGCAACCATACGTGGGACAACAAAAATATTTTCGAATTCATTGACGACGCCAAAATGATGATCCGCCCGGCCAACTACCCGGCAGGCGTGCCCGGCGAAGGGATTAAATACCTGCGCATCAACGACCAGGAGGTGGCAGTCATTAACCTGATCGGGCGGACGTTTATGGGCAATCCGAACGACGATCCGTTCCAGAAGGCCGATGAGCTGGTCACGGAGGCGTCGGCACGCACGAACTTTATTTTCGTGGACTTTCATGCGGAAACGACGAGCGAAAAACAGGCGATGGGCTGGTTTTTAAGCGGCCGGGTGAGCGCCGTTGTCGGGACCCACACCCACGTGCAGACAGCCGACGACCGGATCCTCGACGGCGGGACCGCCTTTTTGTGCGACGCGGGCATGACCGGCCCGAGCGACGGTATTCTCGGTATGGAGCGCGAAGCCATCATACGAAAGTTTCAGACGAATCTGCCTACCAAGTTTGAAGTGGCCGAGGGGCGGGAACAGTTAAATGGAGTCGTTGTGAAAGCGGATCCGAAAACCGGAAAAGCGACGACGATTGAACGCATCCGCATTGACGAAGCCCACCCATTTTTCGAATAAAAAAGAATATTGAGCAAAAAGCAGGAATATGCCCCTTCTTTCATGAATTATGCCTAATACAATGGCGTTACCATTGATCCTACGCAGGGAGGTACTAGAAATGGAAGTATTAAAAGTATCCGCTAAATCCACTCCAAATTCTGTCGCAGGTGCCTTAGCCGGAGTTATTCGTGAAAAAGGAGCCGCAGAAATCCAGGCGATCGGGGCCGGCGCGATCAATCAGTCCATCAAGGCGATAGCCATTGCCAGGGGATTTGTGGCGCCAAGCGGCATCGACCTGGTCTGCATTCCCGCTTTTACCGATATTGAAATTGACGGCGAAGAACGAACGGCGATAAAATTGATTATTGAGCCGAGATAAACGTCTTCCGTCGCATCCGGCGGCGCCCAGGCGCTGCCGGCAATTCTATACATATCACCAGCCGGTGGTACTTTGAGACGTCCATGCGGCGTCTTTTTGTATGCCGGCAGACGATTGAGAGGAGTATACCAATGAAACAACTGATTCAAACGCTAAAACGCATCGACCGGAAGGGCTACAAAGCCTACAACGATATTAAAGGCACGCACGAGTTTTCGGATTTTCAGCTGCATATGGACCACGTGCAGGCCGACCCGTTCGCAAGCCCGTCCCGTGCGCGGGTGACGCTTTCGAGAAAGACGCTTGAGCTTGGCCCGGAGGTCGAGCAAAGCGATGCGCGCCGCGTGGCGGCCATCGACTTTTTCGCGCTCGCCGTGCAGCAGGAGCTGAATAAGCAGAAGGGCAAGCCCGGCATTATTATCGACGGCCCTGGCCAGGAAATGATCGACCGGACGGCGGTGAAGCTGTCGAAGGATCATCTTGAGGTCCGGCTGTCGATCCACCTGCCGGCGAGAGGCCGTACGATCCAGGGCCAGGAGGCCATTGACCGGCTCACCAAACAGCTGCCCGAGGCGATTCAGCACGCCGTGCAGCAGTACTCCAGGCAGAAGCTGACGGCCCAGCTTGAGCTTGCCGACCAGCAGCAGGCCGTGCGCCGCTACCTGCAGGACAACGGCTGCATTGCGTTTGTGGCCAACGGCTCGGTGCTCCCGCGCGCAAGCGGCGTCAGCAACCGCCCGATGAGCGGCAAAGAGGTAATTTCATTTCAGTCGCCGAAGGAGCGCGAAGTAACGATTGAGCTTCCGCACGGCGGGCCGATTACCGGCATGGCGGTGCCAAAGGGCGTGACGATCATTGTCGGCGGCGGCTACCACGGCAAAAGCACGCTGCTTGAAGCCATTGAGCGCGGCGTATACAACCACCGCGCCGGCGACGGCCGTGAATTCGTGATTGCCGATCCGAGCGCCGTGAAGGTGCGCGCCGAAGACGGCCGTTCGGTCACCGGGGTCAACATCAGTCCGTTCATTGCGAATCTTCCGGCCGACAAGGACACCTCCTTTTTCACGACCGAAAACGCGAGCGGCAGCACGTCGCAGGCGGCGAACATTATGGAGGGCCTCGAGGCGGGCGCCGGAACGCTGTTGATCGATGAGGACACGAGTGCGACCAACTTTATGATCCGCGACGCCCGCATGCAGGCGCTAGTCGCCAAGCGCAAGGAGCCGATCACGCCGTTTATTGATAAAGTGCGCGCCCTCTATGACGACGAAGGCATTTCCACCATTCTCGTCGTCGGCGGAGCAGGAGATTATTTTGACGTGGCGGATTATGTTATCATGCTTGAAGAGTACGTTCCGTATGACGTGACCGGAGAAGCGCGCCGGATTGCCGGCGAGCACCCGACCAACCGGGCAAAGGAAGCCGGGGAAGCGTTCGGGGCCTTAACGGGCCGGCGCATTGCGGTTCACCGCTTTGACGCCCGTAAAGGCAAAAAAGAAAAGGTGAGCGGCAAGGGCCGCGACACGGTGATGTACGGAACGGAAACGATCGACCTGAGCGCGGTCGAGCAGCTGATTACCGGCAGCCAGACGAACGCGATTGCCGAGGCGATCCGGCATGCGAGCAGGCAGTTACAGCAGCCGGCGCCGCTTCCGGAGGTGCTCGACTACATCGAGCAGACGATCGACAAGCAGTCGCTTGACGGCCTGTCGCCGTTTAAAAACCAGCATCCGGGTGATTTTGCGCGCCCGCGCCGGTTTGAAATCGCAGCGGCCATCAACCGCTACCGTCCGCTCCGCGTCGAACGGTGATTTGAGTTTTGCCGGTTTTCGGCTTATAATATGAAGCGACGATAAAAATCACGGGCGGCATGTCCGCCCGTACCTATAGAGAAGGGAGAGACCACCGTGACTGATAAAAAGCAAACGGATACGTCTGAACAAACGACTCCGGCGGTCGATCCGGCATACGAAAAATACTTTGATTTTTCCAAAGCCGAAGTGGAAAGCAACGAAGACGGCAAACAATACATGAAAATCGGGGGCCGGTCGATCGTCATCAACGACCAGCCCGACCATAAAGCAGGGCGCAAGCGGACAAAGCAGGACGCGTCGGTGCACTACGACTTTGACATACCCGAGGACATGCGCGGCATCGGCTACGGCAAAAAGTACCTGATCCGCACGTACGGCTGCCAGATGAACTACCACGATACCGAAAATATGGCCGGCATCCTCGAGGAGATGGGCTTTGCCGAAACGAAGGACACCGAAGAGGCGGACCTCATCTTTTTGAACACGTGCGCGATCCGCGAAAATGCGGAAAACAAAGTGTTCGGTGAGATCGGCCACTTGAAGGCGCTCAAGCGCGAAAAGCCGGAGCTGATGCTCGGCGTATGCGGCTGTATGTCGCAGGAGGAAAACGTCGTAAACCGCATCATGCAGAAGCACCACCACATCGACATGATTTTCGGCACGCACAACATCCACCGCCTGCCGGAGCTTCTCCGCGATGCCATCCAGGGCAAGGAAATGGTGATCGAGGTCTGGTCGAAGGAAGGCGACGTCATCGAAAACATGCCGAAAAAACGCGCCGGCGGCACGCAGGCGTGGGTCAATATCATGTACGGCTGCGACAAGTTCTGTACGTACTGCATCGTGCCGTATACGCGCGGCAAGGAGCGGAGCCGCCTGCCGGAGGACATTATCGCCGAGGTGCGCGAGATTGCGCGCCAGGGCTACAAGGAAATCACGCTCCTCGGGCAGAACGTCAACGCCTACGGCAAGGACCTCGGGCTCGACTACGGGCTCGGCGAGCTCATGAACGAGCTGCATAAAATCGACATTCCGCGCATCCGTTTTACTACAAGCCATCCGCGCGACTTTGACGACTACCTGATTGAGGTGCTCGCGCAGGGCGGCAACCTCGTCGAGCATATCCACCTGCCGGTGCAGTCCGGCAACAGCGACATGCTCAAGCTGATGGGGCGCAAATACACGCGCGAGGAATACGTCGAGCTCGCCCGTAAAATCAAGACAGCGATCCCGCACGCGTCGTTTACGACCGACATCATCGTCGGCTTCCCGAACGAAACGGAGGAGCAGTTTGAAGACACCATGTCCCTGATGCGCGAGATGGACTACGACAGCGCGTTCACCTATATCTACTCCCCGCGCGAGCATACGCCGGCGGCGAAGATGGAGGACAACGTGCCGATGGACGTGAAAAAAGAGCGGCTCGCCCGCCTGAATGCGCTCATGGGCGATATTTCGAACCGCCGCAACAAAGAGCTCGAGGGCCAGGTGCTTGAGGTGCTCGTCGAAGGCGAAAGCCGCAAAAACGCCGACGTGCTCTCCGGACGCACGCGCACGAACAAGCTCGTGAACTTCCGGGCGTCAAAAGACGTCATCGGCGAAGTGATCTACGTCCAGATTGACGAAGCCAAAACGTGGTCGCTCGACGGCCATGTTGTGGAATTCGCGGAGGTGTAAGCAAGATGGCCTACACGAAAGAAGAAGTGATGCAGGAAGCCGGGCGCCTCGCCGAACGGCTGAAGGAAACCGAGGAAGTGGACTTTTTCATCCGCGCCGAAACGCAGATTAACGACAACGTGCGGATCCAGAACCTGATCCAGGAAATCAAAGACAAGCAGAAGCAGGCGGTCAACTTCCAGCACTACGAAAAAACGGAAGCCAAGCGCCAGGTGGAAGCACAGATCAACGACCTGCACGAAGAGATCGAAAACATTCCGATCGTCGGGCAGTTCCGCCAGAGCCAGACCGAGGTCAACTACATTCTGCAGCTGATCAGTGACCAGATCACGGCTTCGATCTGGGAGAATGAAGACGACACCGGCAGCTCATAAAAAAGAACCGCTTTCCGTATAACGGGAGGCGGTTTTCTGCTTTTCGGGCTATTATAAATTTCACATACTGTAATTTAGTTTCTCTTTAAACAGTGATATAATATGAGGGACTACCGCAGAACGCTTCCCGTTAGAGAAGCAGACGGAACGATGTACAATAAAAACGCAGTGAAACAAACATAACGGAGGCTTTTTGATGCCAGAGACAGATACACCGATGATGAAGCAGTATAAGGACATTAAAGCGGCCTATACGGACGCCTTTTTGTTTTACCGGCTCGGCGACTTTTACGAAATGTTCTTTGATGATGCGGAGCTTGCCGCCCGCGAGCTCGAAATTACGCTCACCAAACGCGGCCAGAAAAACGAAAATGATATCCCGATGTGCGGGGTGCCGTATCACTCCGCCGAAGGGTATATTGCAACATTAATCGAAAAAGGGTACAAAATTGCAATCTGCGAGCAGGTGGAGGACCCGGCCAAGGCGAAGGGGGTCGTGAAGCGCGAGGTGGTGCGCATGATCACCCCGGGGACGATCATGGAAGGGCGCGCCCTTGATGAGACGGAAAATAACTTTCTCGTGGCGATGGTGCCGAACGGAACGGAAACGGCGTTTGTCAAAGCGGACCTCACGACCGGGGAGACGGCTGCGGCGCTTCTGTCCGATGACGTCGGCGAATGGCAGCGTGAAATGACGACTGCGCACCCGAAGGAAATCGTCGTGCCCGAGGAGCAGGAGGGCGTCATGGCCGACATCTACCGCGGCATGATTTCGACCGGCTCGGTGCCGGAGCTGAAGCCGGAATGGGAGGAGCTCACCCGCGCCCTTGAGAGCGGCACGCTCCGGGACGGGGCGGCGCTTCTTTTGAGCTACGTGGAGCGCACCCAGCAGCGCTCGCTCGGCCACCTGCAGCCGTTTACGGTGTATGAGCCGAACCGGACGATGCAGCTCGACATGCATTCGCGGCGCAACCTGGAGCTGACGGAGACGATGATGGGCAAAACGAAGGACGGCTCGCTTCTCGGCGTGCTCGATCGTACCGTCACTGCGATGGGCTGCCGCAAGCTGCGGCGCTGGATCGAGGAGCCGCTCCTTTCCCGCCCGGCGATCGAAGAGCGCTACGGCATGGTGGCCTCGTTTGCGGAAAACTTCTTTGCCCGCGAGGATCTGCGTGAGCATCTGCGCGACGTGTACGACATTGAACGGCTCGCCGGCAAAGCCGTCTACGGCAACATTAACGCCCGTGAGCTCGTGCAGCTGCGGCGGACGCTGCAGGCGGTGCCGGCGATTGCCGACCTGCTCGGGGGCATGAACAATGCGGCCATTAACGAGCGCCTCGTGGATGTGTCTGCCTTTCAGGAGCTTGAGGAGCTGCTCGACCGGAGCCTGGTGGATGACCCGCCGTTTGGCGTCCAGGAGGGCGGCATGTTCCGCTCCGGCTTTCATGAGGAGCTCGACCAGTACCGCGAAGCGGGCCAGAACGGCAAGCAGTGGATCGCGGAGCTTGAACAGAAGGAGCGGGCCGAAACCGGCATCAAGTCGCTCAAGGTCGGCTACAACCGGGTGTTCGGCTACTATATTGAAATTACACGGGCGAACACGCACCTGATTCCGGACGGCCGCTACGAGCGCAAGCAGACGCTCACCAACGCCGAGCGCTACATCACCCCGGAGCTGAAGGAAAAAGAGGACCTGATTCTCGGCTCGGCGGACCGCGCCGTTCATCTCGAGTACGAGCTGTTTCTCGACCTGCGCGAACGCGTCGCGGGCTACGTGCGTCCGCTTCAGGAGCTCGCGGACCTGCTGAGCGAGATGGATGTGCTCCAGAACTTCGCCCATGTGAGCGAGCGGCTCGGCTACGTGCGCCCGTCCTTCAGCACGGACAAAACGCTTGCTGTCCGCGGCGGCCGTCATCCGGTGGTGGAGACGATGCTCACCGCCGGCGAATTTGTGGCAAACGACACCCATATGGACGAGCACGGGATGCTGTTGATTACGGGCCCGAACATGGCCGGGAAAAGCACGGTGATGCGCCAGGTGGCGCTGGTTGCGATCATGGCGCAGATTGGCTGCTTCGTGCCCGCCGAGGAGGCGGAGCTGCCGCTGTTTGACCGGATTTTCACCCGCATCGGGGCAGCCGACGACTTAACGAGCGGCCAGAGTACATTTATGGTGGAAATGAAGGAAACGCAGCAGGCGCTCCTGAATGCGAGCGCCGACAGCCTGATTCTGCTTGACGAAATCGGGCGCGGCACGTCCACGTACGACGGCATGGCGCTCGCGCAGGCGATCATGGAATACATTCATGCCAATATCGGGGCCAAAACGCTTTTCTCCACGCACTACCACGAGCTGACCGTGATGGAGGACCATCTGCCGGCGCTTCGGAACGTGCACGTGCGGGCGGTGGAGGAGGACGGGGAAATCATCTTCCTGCACAGGGTGGAGCCGGGCAAGGCCGACCGCAGCTACGGCATTTACGTGGCCAAGCTCGCCGGGCTGCCGCCACAGGTGATTGAGCGCTCCGAGACGATTCTGAAAAGCTTTGAGCAGCAGAAAACTGCTGCCTACGCAGCACCTGAGGAAGCCGCACCGGAAACGACGGTCCGGGAGACGGAGGAGCCCGAACAGCTCGCGCTCTTTTCGATCGATGACGGCAGCGCCCGGGCCAAAGAAATCATGAGCGAGCTGAAGCGGACCGACGTGCTCCGCATGAGCCCGATGGATGCGATTGAAAAGCTGTACCAGCTCCAGCAGTACGCGAACCAGGAGGAGGAATAAGCGGTGACGTATGTAAAAAAACTCCCGGACGGCCTCGCCAACAAAATTGCGGCCGGGGAAGTTGTGGAACGCCCCGCCTCGGTCGTGAAGGAGCTCGTGGAAAACGCGATTGATGCCGGCGCTGCAACCATTCAGGTGGACGTCGAGGAGGGCGGTCTGTCGCTCATCCGGGTGACCGACAACGGCCGCGGCATGGACCAGGAGGACGCGGAGCTTGCCTTTGAGCGCCACGCCACCAGCAAGCTGTCCCGGGAAAAGGACCTGTTTCAGATTGAGACGCTCGGCTTCCGGGGCGAAGCGCTCCCGAGCATTGCGGCTGTCTCGAACGTTTCGATGGAGACCGGGGACGGACGCGAGGCCGGGGTGCTGATCCGCTACCAGGGCGGCAAACGCATCGCCTGCACGCCGTCCAAAAGCCGGCAGGGCACCCAGGTGGAGGTACGCGACCTGTTTTTTAACACGCCCGCCCGGCTTAAATACGTGCGCACGATAAACACCGAGGTGGCAAACGTTGCGGACGTGATGAACCGGCAGGCGCTCGCGCATCCGGACGTGAGCTTCCGGCTGTATCATCACGG
Organism: Marinococcus halotolerans DSM 16375; assembly: GCF_000420725.1. GTDB lineage: Bacteria > Bacillota > Bacilli > Bacillales > Marinococcaceae > Marinococcus > Marinococcus halotolerans. Next base: position 229,369 of record NZ_ATVM01000003.1, read on the forward strand.
CAAGCAGCTGCTTCTCACAAACGGAAACGGTGGCCTGCAGCCGGTGCTCGCAGCCATTTACGGCCGCCAGACGGCGCGCGACATGCTTTATGTGGAGGCGGAGACCGACGACTACCGGGTGAGCGGCTGGATCGCAAAGCCCGAGACGTACCGCGCCTCGCGCCAGTACATGTCGACGTTTGTGAACCACCGCTACATCCGGCACTACCCGCTCACAAAAGCAATCGAAGCGGGCTACCATACGCTCCTTCCGATCGGCAAGCACCCGATCGCAGCGCTGCACATTGAAATGAACGTCGGGCTGATTGACGTAAACGTCCACCCGTCCAAGCTCGACGTACGCGTGAGCAAGGAGGAGGAGCTGCTGCAGCTCGTCGAACAGGCAGTGCGGGAGCGGCTCCAGCAGGAGCGCCTCATTCCGGCCGGCGACCAGAAGCGGGCCAAATCAGCGCCCGCTTCCGAGCAGATGAACCTCACCTTTGCCGAGCCTGCACCAACACCGGCGGCAGAACCGCCTGCCCCAAGCGAGCCGGAACCGTCCCCAACCTCGCACGCCTCTGCCCATGAGGCGTCGTTCAGCGACGACGCCCCGGCCGAGGAGCCGGAGGCGGAAACGGTGTTTGAACATGCGGAATCGTGGCCCGAGGAACAGAAGGCGCCGCAGCCGGAGCCCGAAGCCCCGGCGACGGAGACTACCGGCCCGGAGCTGCCGGAGCTGCGCCCGATCGGCCAGTTTCACGGCACGTATATTCTCGCGGAAAACGAGGACGCGCTCTACATGATCGACCAGCACGCCGCGCAGGAACGCATTTTTTACGAATACTTCCGTGTGAAAATCGGCGACGTGGACAAGGACGTGCAGCAGCTGCTCGTGCCGATTCTGCTCGAAGTGACCAAGGAGGAAGAGATCCTCATCAACGACCGCCAGAGCGACTTTGAAAACATCGGAATTTTCCTCGAGCCGTTCGGCGGCCAGACGTTCCGGGTGCACGCACATCCGACCTGGTTTCCGGCCGGCGACGAAGAAAGCGTCATCCGCGAATGCATCGAAGAAGTGAAAAACAACAAACGCATCAGCGTGCATGAGCTCCGCGAGGAAGCGGCGATTCTGATGTCGTGCAAGGCGGCGATCAAGGCGAACCGCTATCTGACGAAGGATGAAATCCAGGCGCTCGTCGACCGGCTGCGCACGTGCGAAAGTCCGTATACGTGCCCGCACGGCCGCCCGATCATCATTCACTTTTCCGACTACGACATGGAAAAAATGTTCAAGCGCATCATGTAGCTGCATAGAAGGGGAGAACGCCGTGATTATTACCACCGCTAAAAAGCCGGACCCGGATTTGCGCGCGGAAGCCGGGGCAAAGGCGCGGGCGTGGAACGCGCCGTACGTGCCGCGAGAGAAGCGGTCAATCCAGCGCTGGCAGCGGGAAACAGGGGAGGACATCTACATTGTGGCCACGGGCGGCGATACGTACCATCCGGCGGCTGCAGCCGCCGATCCGCTCACGTTTCACCCGTCGATGGCGTGGCTGCGCGGCATGCAGGTGCACCGCGGGGGAAGCGATCCGCTGCTGGAGGCGGCAGACGTGCAGGAGGGCGATACGGTGTTCGATGCGACGCTCGGCTTCGGCGCCGACAGCATCATGCTTGCCCTCGGTGCGGGAGCGACCGGAACGGTGCTCGGCATCGAAAAGCAGCCGATCGTGGCTTCGCTCGTCCGCAAAGGACTCCGGCTTCCGGGAGACTATCCCGGCTGGTTTACGGACGCGATGCAGCGGATCACGGTCGTCCAGGGCGACAGCTTCCGCCTGCTTCGCATGCTGCCCGACAGCTGCATGGATGTCGTGTACCTGGACCCGATGTTTGCCGAAGCGGTGTACACAAGCCCGGCGATTGACCGGCTCCGTCCGGTGGCGGCGACCGACCTGCTTTCTGACATGTGGATCGGGGAGGCGCTGCGGGTGGCCCGGCGCCGGATTGTCGTCAAGGACCATGCGGACAGCCCGCATTTTAAGCAGTATCAGTTAACCCCTGCCGGGCGGCGGAGCGCCGCGGTCCGGTACGGATGGAAGGAGGCATACACGTGAAGCAACCGGTACTCGCCGTCGTCGGTCCGACGGCGGTCGGCAAAACGCGGCTCGGCATTGAACTGGCCCATAAATACAACGGCGAAATCATCAGCGGCGATTCGATGCAGGTGTATGAAGGCCTCACCATCGGCACGGCCAAGCCCACGCTCGAAGAACGCCGCGAGGCCCCGCACCACCTTGTGGACATGCTGTCTCCGGACACGCCGTATTCGGCGGCGGACTTTAAGGCAAAGGCCGAGCCGATCATCGAGCGGCTGCACGGGGAAGGCAAGCTTCCGATCATCGTCGGCGGCACCGGCATGTACATCCGGGCGCTTCTGCACGACTATTCGTTTTATGACGCGAAAAAGCAGGAGAGCGTGCGCGAGAAGTGGGAGCTGTACGCGCGTCAGTACGGAAGCGAGGCGCTGCACGCGAACCTTGCTCGCCGGGACCCGGAGCGGGCGGCCGTGATTCATCCGAACAACGTGCGCAAGGTCGTGCGGGCACTCGAAATTCTTGAAACAGCGGAAGAAGGTCCAACTTTATCCAAAAAAATGCAAAAAAAGCATTCGCCCTACGCCTCATTCATGATAGGATTAACAATGAACCGTCCGTATTTGTATGAGCGGATCGAGCGCCGGGTCGACCGCATGATGGAAGGCGGCCTCGAGCACGAAGCGCGCTGGCTGTACGAACGCTTCGGCGAGGAAGTACAGGCCGCCCAGGCGATCGGCTACAAGGAATGGTTCCCGTATTTCCGCGGGGACGCGGACACCGACTGGGTCGCCGAGCGGATGAAGCGCAATTCCAGGAGATACGCCAAGCGGCAGCTCACCTGGTTCCGCAACAAAGAGGACGCACACTGGTATGATATTACCGATCGCTCCCGGCCGTTTGCCGACGAAGCGTTTGCTTCGATTCTGCGGCAGTTCGAGCGCGAGCATCGCTAATACATAAATCACTTACTAAGCCCGCAGTGGAAGGAGATTCAATCATGAAACAATCAGTCAATATCCAGGATCAGTTTTTGAACGTCGTACGCAAGGAAAAAATTCAGGTGACCGTCTTTCTGACGAACGGCTTTCAGCTGCGCGGCCTGATCAAAGCCTTTGACAACTTCACCGTCGTCCTCGACAGCGACGGCAAGCAGCAGCTCGTCTACAAGCACGCCATCAGCACCTTCGTCCCGCAGCGGACCGTCTCCCTGCAGACGGAAAGCGAGAGCGAGGAATAAAAAAAGAGCTCTCCCCTGAAAGGAAGCTCCCGAGACCGCCCGTTCCTGTGAAAACAGGGAGGGCGGTTTTTTATTTAGTTTGAGGAATGTTAATTATTGAATAATTGAAGTAGTGTTTTTAAATAATTAAGAAAAGAGTGCTGAATATGGAGACAAGAATACATATAGTTGACGCAGAAAAGAGAGCGTAAAATATTTTGTGTAAACGATCGATCGCAAAAAAAGGAAGTCCTTTTCTAGTAGAATGAAGTTACCGACCACATCCATAGAAAAGAGGACTTCCCTATGAATGATTTTACTACAGATATTGCTCAAGCTCTAGTCCAACATCAGGACGTGAACGAGATCTTTCGATCTCACCTGGAACACGCCGTCAACCAGCTGCTTCAAACCGAATTAACGTCCTTTCTGGATTACGACAAATACGATGCCTCCGGCATTGGTTCTGGCAATTCCCGCAACGGCACGTACGAACGCACGCTGAAAACCGAATTTGGAGAGCTGTCGCTG
>NZ_ATVM01000004.1 GCF_000420725.1 Marinococcus halotolerans DSM 16375
GTCGCCTTGGGGAGCCCTTACCTCTCCAACTAGCTAATGCGCCGCGGGCCCATCGGACTGTGCAAGGATCCGAAGATCCCTGCTTTACCGCTGACCTCAGGCGAGGTCAGGGCGTATTGGGCATTAGCCCCGGTTTCCCGGGGTTATTCCCATCAGTCCGGCAGGTTGCCCACGTGTTACTCACCCGTCCGCCGCTCGTTCCACCGGTTTCCTCCCGAAGGAGTCCGCCGGCTTCCCGCGCTCGACTTGCATGTATTAGGCACGCCGCCAGCGTTCGTCCTGAGCCAGGATCAAACTCTCCGTAAAAAGTTTGATGCTGTGGCATCAGTGATGCCCTAAAAAAGTGTTGCTTTTGATTGGGGCTCTGGCTTGTCTTTCCTTTTCAAAGAACAATCTGTCGTTATTTTTGCGACTTTTATATGTTAACACCGGAGTGTCAGTAAGTCAATAACTTTTTTCGGCTGCCTGAACAGCCCGCCGCTCTCTTTGCGGCGACAAAAAATAATATATCATCGTTTCTTATTTGTACGCAACCCATTTTTATATTTTCTTTTAAATTTTTTATATAAATGCCGGCTTCCGACAAAGAAAGCCGGCATAAAGCTGTCTACTCTTCGTGGGAAGCCTGGCTGCGCATTTGTGGAAACAACAGCACATCCCTGATAGAAGCAGAGTTCGTGAGCAGCATGACCAACCGGTCGATGCCTATACCGAGCCCTCCTGTTGGGGGAAGTCCATACTCCATTGCTTCAAGGTAATCATAGTCCATCATATGAGCTTCTTCATCTCCAGCTTCTCGCTCTTCCACCTGTTTTTCAAAGCGCTCCCGCTGGTCTACAGGATCGTTCAGCTCACTAAAGGCGTTCGCATGCTCACGTCCTACAATAAATAATTCAAAGCGGTCTGTAAATCTGGGATCATTTTCATTTTTCTTTGCAAGCGGAGAAATAGCGAGCGGATGCCCGTATACAAATGTAGGCTGAATTAGTTTTTCTTCAACAAAATGCTCAAAGAATTCGTTAACTACATGACCAAAGGACATTGTTTCCCGAATAGGTACATTGTGTTCTTTAGCCAGCGCTCTCGCTTCTTCATCACTCATTTCTTTCCAGAAATCCACGCCGGTTTCTTCTTTGACAGCATCTACAATATGCATTCTTTTCCACTGATTCCCAAGCTCAATCTGCTCTTCTCCGTATTGCAGGGTAGTGCTCCCCAGTACATCTTCAGCGATCTGTACGATCAAGCTTTCGGTCAGGTCCATAATATCTTCATAGTCTCCGAAAGCTTCATACAATTCCATCATGGTAAATTCGGGATTGTGGCGGGTGGATATACCTTCATTACGGAAGACACGGCCAATTTCATAGACCTTTTCCATGCCTCCAACAATCAGCCGCTTCAGGTGCAGTTCAATTGCAATACGAATATAAAGCTCCATGTCGAGGGCATTATGATGAGTAACAAATGGACGTGCAGAAGCTCCGCCCGGGATCGTATGAAGCATTGGTGTCTCCACTTCCAAAAAGCCCTGGCGGTTCAAATGATTTCTCATGGATTGGATAATCTTACTCCGCATGATAAACGTATCTTTCACTTCCGGGTTCGCAATAAGATCTAAATAACGCTGGCGGTAGCGCTGTTCAATATCCTGAAGCCCGTGGTATTTATCAGGCAGCGGGCGAAGAGCCTTTGTTAAGAGCGTTACTTCTGTAGCACGGACAGATAATTCCCCTACATTTGTTTTGAATGCGCGGCCACGCACCCCGACAATGTCTCCAATATCCATATCCTTAAAGCCTTCGTACGCTTCGTCGCCGACTTCGTCTTTCCGTACGTAAATCTGGATCTGCCCTTCAAGATCCTGTAAATGTGCAAATCCCGCTTTTCCTTTTCCCCGCTTAGTAACCATGCGTCCTGCGATCGTAATATCCGTATTTTTTTCACTTAGCTCCTCTTTCGAGAAAGCGTCGAACTCCCGGTGCATGGTTTTTGAATCATACGTACGCGCGAAGCGTTGACCAAAAGGGTTTTTCCCTTCATTAATCAGCGCTTCCCTTTTTTCCCTCCGTACACGGAACTGGTCGTTCAACTCTTGATCCTGGCTCATAGTAGTCTCCCCTTTAGATCGTTTTTAATTTTCCTTCTATATAAATACCTTTTGTTTCCAGCTTTAGTCCGGTAGTCATAAACAGAGCGGCTTCCCTGAAAGAAGCCGCTCTTAGTGCAAATACCTACGCCATACTGGGAGCTTCCGTAGAACCGACAAAATTATATAGTGTTTCCGCTACTTCATCGCGTGTATTCAGTTCATTTACTCTGCCCCGTACTTTAGAGCCGCCGTGCATGCCCTTCAGATACCAGGCCACGTGCTTGCGCATCTCCCTCACAGCCACGTCTTCGCCTTTCAACTCTATCAGACGGTCCATATGCACGATACATACGTCCATTTTTTCCTTCGGAGTCGGTTCCTCTTCCACAAGCTTTCCTGTCTCCAAATACTGGACTGTACGGTAAAACATCCACGGGTCCCCAAGGGCGGCACGTCCGATCATGACTCCGTCCACCCCGGTCGTATCGAGCATCGCCCGCGCGTCCTGAGGGGTAGCTACGTCTCCATTGCCAATTACCGGAATATTCACCGAGTCTTTTACTTCTTTAAGTATTTCCCAGTTTGCCACGCCTTCATACATCTGCACCCGGGTACGTCCGTGTACTGCTACGCCCTCACCGCCGGCTGCCTCAATGGCCTGGGCGTTCTCCACAGCCAGTATATGCTCATCATCCCAGCCCATCCGCATTTTCACCGTTACGGGCTTATCTACTGCGTTCACAGCTGCTTTTACCATTTGATAAATTTTGTCCGGATCAAGCAGCCATTTGGCCCCTGCGTCACACTTAGTGATTTTGGGTACAGGACAGCCCATATTTATATCAATAATATCTGCATTGGTATGCTGATCCACGACTTCAGCAGCCCCGGCCATTGTTTCTTTGTCTCCGCCGAAAATCTGAAGACTGAGCGGTTTTTCCCTTTCATCTACGTAGAGCATCCGCATCGATTTTTCATTTTCGTGCAGTATTGCTTTGTCGCTTACCATTTCTGCACATACCAGCCCTGCTCCAAATTCCTTCGCAATCAGCCGGAATGCAGGGTTGCTGACTCCTGCCATCGGAGCAAGCACCACCGGGTTATTCATTTCTATGTCACGAATTTTTAACACCACAGCAACCTCCTATATGTTCGCTTTATTATTTTACGTGTCGTCGTTTTCTATTAACAGTTCGCCCCAGTATACTACGTCGGCCCGTTCCTTCTCCGGCAGTTTTTTTACATACCAACGAACCGTCTTGTCCTCGTGAACAAAACGGCCCGGGGCAATATCAAAAAACGGCACCAGAACAAAGGCCCGCTCAGTTAACCGGGGATGCGGAATAATTAAATGCTCCTTGTTCATATTCTCTTCATCATAGATAAGAATGTCAAGGTCCACTGTCCTCGGCCCCCACCGTTCTTCACGTATGCGCTCAAGTTCATGCTCGATCCGGTGAAGCACCTCCAGCAGCTCCTCTGGTCCATAATCAGTACTCCATTCGGAAACCATGTTCAGAAAATATGGCTGATCGGTCACCCCTACCGGTGCGGTTTCATACACTGGTGAAAGCTTTGTCAGCTGCATCTGTTCTTCCTGCTGCATAGCCAGGACCGCCCGCTTTAAATACTCTTCCCGCTTCCCGAGGTTCGAACCCAGCGCGATAAAAACCTGGGGCATTATGGACGAACCCTGGTCATTTCGATGGCCACGTGATCGTAGTGTCCCGGGATTGGCGGGTCCGGTTTAATCACTTTCACGTGAAGCTGCTCCACAATATTAAAACGCTCAAATATTGTTTGGGCTATCTTTTCAGCAATCGTTTCCACCAGCCGGTACGTTTGGTTTTCCACGGCCTCTTTCACCGCTTCAAATGCTTCAGCGTAGTTAACGCTTTTTTCTACATCGTCCTCTGCTGCTGCCGGCTTTAAGTCCGCTTCAAGTACTAAATTGACGCGAAAGCGCTGGCCGAGCCTGTTTTCCTCTTCAAACACCCCGTGATAAGCGTAAAACTCCATCCCCTGCAAATGAATTTTATCCAACCGAATGCTCCTTTCTTACTCCAAGCATAGCGTCCATCATCCGGGCTACGCGCGTCATTTCTTTTACGTCATGCACACGGACGATATCGCATCCGCGTTCAATACCGAGGCTCACCGTTGCACCTGTACCTTCCACACGGTCATGAGCGGGAAGCTCAAGTGTTTTTGATATGAGTGATTTACGGGAACTGCCTAGGAGTACTGGGTACGAAAGCGACGTAAACTGATCCATCTTCCGCATCGCTTCGAGGTTCTGCTCATAGGTTTTTGCAAAGCCAATGCCTGGATCCAGAATAATGCGGTCTGCCTTGACCCCGGCCCGCTCGCAAATGGCTATGCTTTCATGAATATCCTGAATCATGTCAGGCATCAAATCCTCGTACTCTGTATTATCCCGGTTGTGCATCAAAATTATCGGCACATTGTATTCAGCCGCTACCCGGGCCATGTCGGGATCTGCTTTTGCTCCCCACACATCGTTAATAATATCCGCCCCGGCTTTGACAGCTGCCTCGGCAGTGGACGCTTTATAGGTGTCCACACTGATGGGCACGTCTATCCGGCTCCTCAGGGCTTCGAGTACTGGAACGATCCGCCGCTGCTCTTCTTCTGCCTCTACAAATGCTGCTCCGGGGCGTGTGGATTCCCCGCCTATATCTATAATATCCGCTCCGTCCTCCACCAGCTTTTCTGCCTGCGCGACAGCCTGTTCCACCTCGCTGTACCGGCCTCCGTCAGAAAAGGAATCGGGCGTCACATTTAAAATCCCCATGACAAACGTTTTTAAGGAAAAATCAAGCTCCCAATTCTTCCATAGCATTACCTGATTGCGCATTTTCTCTCCTTCCTGCCGTGCCAGCTGTTATTGTTTCTCTCTTTCTTTCTGGTAGCGGCTGTGCAGCAGCCGGGCCGCTGAATGACTGGGAAAACAATAATCCCCGAGGGCGCGCACTGCTGCGATTTCCTGAATAGAATTCGTGACAAACATTTCCTCTGCTGCTTTTATATCCTGCGGGAGGAAGTACCCTTCCTCCACGATGTAGTCATTTTCATGTGCTAACTGTATCACAAATTGACGTGTAATGCCGTTTAAAATACCTGTGTCCACTGCCGGCGTATACAAAGTATTTCCCCTGCGCCAAAAAATATTGGAGACAATACCTTCAGCAGCAAACCCTTTGTCATTAATAAAAATTCCTTCCGCCTCCGGCTGATCTTTTATTTCCTGCCTGGCAAGCCAGTTGTTCATATAATGATGGGATTTCATGCGCTCCCGGCCTTCCGGACTGTTCCTTCTCAGCTGAAGCCATAAGGCGTCCTTTTGTACAGGCTCTGTTCCCGCTGCCGGAAGCGGCTTCATATAAATAACAATAACCGGCTCAAGGTAGGGAGTCGTTTGAATCCCCAGATCCCCGGGCCCCGCGGATACGTTATATCGCACGTAGGCGTTCTGCAGTCCGTTGGCCCTGAGCAGCTGCCTGATTTCTGCTTCGACCGTTTTCCGTTCATAGTGAAAGACAATGCCAAGCTCCTCTGCACCGGCTTCAAGTCTTTCCATATGAGCATCCAGTAAAAACGGATGGCCATTATACACCCGAAACGTCTCAAATAGGCCGAGCCCATACATAAAACCGTGGTCAAATACAGAAAGACGAGCTTCGCCCGCCTTCTTTATCTCCCCGTCTATATGCACATACAATGCTACAGCACCTCTTCTGACTGCCGGTGCCGGTCTACAAAGCGCTTGAGCATCTGTTTTCCTTCACCGGTCATAATCGATTCGGGGTGAAACTGCACGCCCTCAACAGGCAGGGTGCGGTGGCGGATCCCCATAATCTCTCCGGCTTCCGTTTCAGAGGTAATGTCAAAGCAGTCCGGCAATGTTTCTCTTTTCACAATTAACGAGTGGTACCTTGTCGCCGTTAATGGATTGGGAAGATCGGCATAAATACTTACACCATCATGGTGGATAGCCGATGTTTTTCCGTGCATCAGCCGCTCCGCCCGTACAACATCGCCGCCGAAGGCCTGGGCAATCGCCTGGTGGCCAAGACAGACACCAAAAATCGGGATTTCTCCGGCAAAGCGGCGTATCGCTTCGACGCTGATCCCCGCCTCATCCGGACTGCAGGGCCCCGGGGAAATCATCAGAATATCCGGATTCAACTGGGCGATCTGCTCCACTGTAATCTGGTCGTTACGCCGTACTTCGAGTTCTTCTCCCATTTCTCCGAGGTATTGCACGAGATTGTACGTAAACGAATCATAGTTATCAATCATTAAAATCATGCGAAAATCTTCCTTTCTCTTCTAGTCTCAGCTCTGCTCGTGGATAATGCCAGCCTCTGCTTCACTCTGTTTTTTCGCTTCCCATAATGCTTTGGCTTTTTTGATTGATTCTTTGTATTCTGCTCTTGAATCAGAGTCGATGACGATCCCGGCCCCTGCCTGGACATGGGCGTACCCGTCCTTGGCAAGCATCGTGCGGATGGAAATGTTGAGCTCCGCATCCTTATTGTAGCCGATCCAGCCGAACGCTCCCGTATAGAAGCCCCGGCGCACAGGCTCGAGCTCTTCAATAATTTCCATCGTCCTTATTTTCGGAGCGCCGGTGATCGTCCCTCCAGGAAACACTGCCCTTATCATATCATATACCTGCTCTGTTTCAGCAAGTATCCCCCTTACATTGGAAACGATATGCATGACGTGGGAGTACCGCTCCACCGCCATTAATTCATCCACGTTCACCGAACCATAGCGGCAGACACGGCCGAGGTCATTTCTTTCAAGGTCGACGAGCATGACGTGCTCAGCCCGCTCTTTTTCCGTGCCCATCAACTCCTTTTCAAGCGCCATATCCTCCTGATCGTCTTTTCCTCTCGAACGGGTCCCGGCAATCGGGCGGGTGGACACCTCCGCTCCCCGTTTTTTGACCAGAAGCTCCGGGGAGGCACTGACCGTCTGCCAGTCCGGGGTGTGCATATAGCCCATATACGGGGAAGGATTCAGCTCCCTCAGCTTCTGATAAATATGAAAGGCAGAGGTATGCAGGAGCTGTGTCTGGCGGGTGGATAAATTCACCTGAAACACGTCCCCCGCAGCAATATATTCTTTAATCTGCTCCACCGCCCCGCCGAACAATTCCTCAGAAAAGGAAGGTACAGATTTTTCGGCTGCTACAGCCCCCTTCGCTTCTGAACGCTCCTGTCCGGAAGACTTTTCCACCGCCTCCTCCCATGTTTTTTTCCATTTCTCGACGAATTTAACGGCGTCTTCCTCTTTGGCATGTAAATGCCATACCCACGTTTCCCCCGTTTTTTTATCGTGAATAAAAAACAGGTCATACAGCAGAAAATACGCATCCGGCATCCTCAGATCATCCACCGCGAGCTCCGGCAGATGCTCAACATACCGTACATAGTCATAGCTTATCTGGCCCACTGCGCCTCCCTGAAACGAGGGAAGAGCAGAATCTGTTGGCAGATTGTACGGCTCCATCCATTCTGCCAAGGCTTCAAGCGGATCTCCCGCATACGTTTCAGTACTTCCATGTCTATGAAGGCTCGTCTCTCCATTTTTCCCTTCCACTACCGCAAAGGGGCAAAGGCCAGCAATATCGAGTTCACCCTGATGTCCGCTTTCAAGCAGCACATGGTAAGGTTCCTCCCTGGCAAGAAAGTCGAAAGCCTGAAAAAACTGATCATTCGTCTGAAAAAACGACGTCGTCGTCTGTGTATATGATTCTCCTGCTTGAGGCCCTCGGGCCAGTCGCTCATCCATTATGTGTATGCCCCCGGTTTCATCCAATTCTCTCTTTTTACAGAAAATTCTCTTTATATTTCCTCCAAGTCTACGAAATATTTTATAAAAAAACAATCAGAACGCTGCGTTTGCTTTATTACCCTTTTTCGTTACCATTCACTCCCAATAAGCTTAAGTTCGTCACTAAAGATATTTTCCCATAAAAAAAGACCGGCCCTTTTTCAGGGCACGGACTTTTCAAGGATTTTATGCTAGTCTGCAGTTTCTTCAAACTGGTAGAGAGGCGTACTCAGGTAACGCTCACCGTTACTAGGAATAACAGCAACGACCTTTTTGCCTTTGCCTAGCTTTTTCGCTTCCTGAAGAGCAACATAAATAGCCGATCCGGAAGAAATACCGCCTAAAATGCCTTCCTCGCGGGCAGCGCGGCGGGCATACTCAAACGACTGCTCCGTCGTTGCTACTGCTACTTCATCATAAATATCTGTGTTCAGCGTACCCGGTACAAAGCCGGCTCCGATCCCCTGAATTTTGTGAGGGCCTTTATTTCCGCCGTTTAGAATTGGGGAATCCGCTGGTTCAATACCTACAATACGCATCTCCGGATAGTGCTCCTTCAACAGGCCGCCTGCGCCGGAAATCGTACCGCCGGTGCCGATGCCGGAAACGAAGGAATCAATCGGTCCCTCAATCTGCTCCAGCAGTTCGCGACCGGTCGTTTCACGGTGGATTTTCGGATTCGCTTCGTTTTCAAACTGCTGCGGCATAAAGTAGCCTTTTTCCTCAGCAAGCTCATTTGCTTTAGAAATCGCGCCACCCATGCCGTCCGGTCCCGGTGTAAGCACCAGCTCCGCACCGTATGCACGAAGAAGATTGCGACGCTCCATGCTCATTGTCTCCGGCATTACTAATACCGCCGGGTAGCCTTTGGCAGCAGCTACCATTGCCAGGCCGATGCCTGTGTTACCGCTTGTCGGTTCAACGATTGTATCCCCTTCTTTTAAACGGCCATCCCGTTCAGCAGCTTCGATCATTGCAAGACCAATACGGTCTTTTACACTGCTTCCTGGATTCATATACTCGAGTTTCAAATAAACATCTGCATCATTTTCCCCGGTTAAACGGTTTAGTTTTACTACGGGAGTATTTCCAATGAGTTCTGTAACGTTATTTGCAGCCTTCATTCATGCTCCTCCTTCAAACACCAAGTAAATTTATTGGTTTTATTATAATTTAATCGTACCAATTTGGTCAACTTCTGTCAATCTGTAGATCAAAAGGCGCATAAATAACCTAGGAGCGGTTTTCAATTTCAGAGGTGCGCTCTTTCAAACGCTCCAGATCCTCTACGTCCAGATGATAGACCTCATTACAAAAATGACACGTTGTCTCGGCTCCCCCGTCCTTTTCAATCATATCCTGGAGCTCATCGGTGCCAAGAGAGATGATCGCGTTTTCTACGCGTTCCTTGGAGCACTGGCAGGAAAACTGGACCGGCTGCGTATCAAGCACGTTTACTTCTTCACCGAGTATAATATGAAGAATTTCCTCCGGGGTTTTGCCGTGTTCAATAAGCTTGGACACCGGTGGCATCTGCTGTATCTGCTGTTCAAGGTGCGCTACATATTCTTCCTCTGCATCCGGAAGAACCTGAATAATAAACCCGCCCGCTGCTTTTACAGAGTTATCCGGATTTACGAGCACCCCGAGGCCGACAGAGGACGGCAGCTGCTCGGAATTTGCAAAGTAATACGTAAAATCGTCTCCGAGTTCGCCGGATACAATCGGAACGTTGCCGGTAAACATATCCCGCATGCCTAAATCTTTAACGACCGAGAGTGTTCCTTCCGTACCGACGGCACGGGCCACGTCCAGTTTTCCGCTGTCGTTCAAATCGAAGTGAACCTGCAGGTTGTGGGCGTACCCCCGGGTATCACCCGAAGAGTTACTGTCGACAATAATCGGCCCCATCGGCCCGTGGCCTTCAATTTTAATGGTCAGTTTGTCATCACCTTTAAGCATTGCTCCCATCATGGAACCGGCTGTCATTGCCCGGCCTAAAGCCGCCGAAGCAGTCGGCCATGCCTGGTGGCGCCTGACTGCCTCATCTACCATTTCTGTTGTATGAACGGCATAAGCACGAACCTGATGATTAAACGCTGTTGCTTTTACTAAATAATCCTTCATTGATTTAATTCCTTCCTTTCCACTCTTGCTCTCTATATCATTATATTATCTTTGAAAACCTGATACATAGTATTGTACAAAACCAATTGAAAAACAACTAATTCGCTCGCACGCTTTCTGTTTATGCTATACCGCAGAATGTGCGAAGAAAAACGTCCGCTTTCTTTCCGCATACAAAAAAGGATGCCCGCTTAAAGGCATCCTTTCTTTTATATTAGTCGCGACGGTTTGTATCGTCACTGTCGGAGTTCGAATCCGAAGAAGTTGTCGTTTCTTCCGGGGAGCTCTCCTCCGAAGAAGATTCACCGTTGTCGCCTTTTAGGACGTGGTCAGCCTGTTCCTCTTCACGCTTTTGTTCTTCGCTTTTCGCAGCACCCATCTCTTCATCCGATTTATTCGAATAGTGATCTTCCGGGAGCTTGCCGTCTTCGACCAGGGAACGGATCTGCTCTGCATCCAGCGTTTCCAGCTCCAGAAGACTTTGGGCAACAAGCTCAAGCCGGTCTTTATACTGCGTAAGAATTTGTTTACAGCGTTCATACGACTCCATAATAATTCTTTGCATTTCATTATCAATTTCGTGAGCGATAGCGTCACTGTAATTTTGTTCATTCTGCATGTCACGGCCGAGAAAGACCTGGCCGCCTCCGCTTGAACCAAACTGCAGCGGGCCGAGCTTTTCACTCATACCGTACTCGGTAACCATGCGGCGGGCGATATCTGTCGCACGCTGGAAGTCATTATGAGCACCTGTACTCACTTCGTTAAACATGACTTCCTCTGCCACCCGGCCGCCCAGCAGGCCGACAATTTTGTCGAGAAGCTCCGGCTTGGTCATAAAGTAACGATCTTCCTTCGGAAGCATCATTGCATAACCGCCGGCCTGGCCACGCGGCACGATAGTCACCTTGTGCACCATATCCGCGTTTTCAAGCTTCATACCAACAACTGTGTGGCCAGCTTCGTGGTGAGCCACGATGTTACGTTCTTTTTCTGAAATAACGCGTGATTTTTTCGAAGGACCAGCAATAACGCGGTCAATTGCTTCTTCTACATGCGTCATTCTGATCTTCTGCATATCAGCACGGGCTGCCACAAGCGCTGCTTCGTTCAGAAGGTTTTCGAGGTCCGCGCCGGTAAAACCAGGCGTACGCTGGGCAATAGCCCGGAAGTTAACATCTTCTGCGAGCGGCTTGTTGCGCGCATGTACCTGAAGAATTTCCTCCCGGCCGTTTACATCCGGACGGCCGATAAGAATCTGACGGTCAAAACGTCCCGGACGCAGAAGTGCAGGGTCGAGTACGTCGGCACGGTTAGTAGCCGCAATGATAATAATACCTTCATTGCCGGCAAAGCCATCCATTTCCACCAGAAGCTGGTTCAGCGTCTGCTCACGTTCATCATGGCCGCCGCCGACACCGGCACCACGCTGGCGTCCTACTGCGTCAATCTCGTCAATGAAAATAATACACGGCGAATTTTTCTTCGCATTTTCAAAAAGGTCACGCACACGGGAAGCACCGACACCGACAAACATTTCCACAAAGTCTGAACCACTGATGGAAAAGAACGGTACGTCTGCTTCTCCGGCAACCGCCTGGGCGATCAGCGTCTTACCTGTACCCGGGGGACCGACAAGAAGTACGCCTTTTGGAATACGGGCGCCAATGTTGGAGAATTTACGGGCATCTTTCAGAAAGTCAACGACTTCCACAAGCTCCTGCTTTTCTTCCTCCGCACCAGCTACGTCTTTAAAACGCACCTTCTTTTTGTCTTCCTGGTACATCTTCGCCTTACTTTTACCAAAGTTCATCATCTTGCTGCCGCCGCCCTGGGACTGGCTGAGCAGGAAGAAGAATAGAAGGAAGATAATGATGAATGGAATCATCGTCGTAAGGAAAGTAACCCAGCCGCTTGTTTCTTCTTCCGGCTGTGTATCAAATTCGACAGCGTTTCCGTTTGGCCCCTGGGCTGTCTGCAGCTGCTGTGTTGATTCATCTGTCATCGGAATATACGATTCGTATGTTTCCGCGTTTTCAGTATCTTCACTTGTAGCAGCTGTTACATTATAAACGCCGCCCTCAGGCTGAAGCGTAATAGTAGCAAATTCGTTCTCGCTAAGACGTTCATTAAACTCTGTACTGCTGATTGTATTTGTATCTCCACCATCGTTTTGGGCAAAGCTGATAATCCCTATAATAACCAGGAATAAAAAAAGCCAAAACACAGTGTTACGAAAAATTCGGTTCATTCCTGACCTCCTCCTGCATACATCGAAAGCTGCAATAATAGTATCATATTCACTTGTCTGTTCCTAATCATCCGCCTTGATAAATCTCCGGCTTTAATACACCGATATACGGCAGATTCCGGTATCTTTCTGCGTAATCCAGACCGTAGCCGACGACAAATTCATCCGGCACAGTAAAACCAACAAGGTCTGCGGTAAGGTCTACCACCCGTCCCTCCGGCTTATCCAGAAGCGTTACAACCTTCAACGACTTTGCTCCCCGGGTCTGCAGGAGGCTGATTAAGTATTTAAGCGTACGCCCGCTGTCGATAATATCTTCAAGTATCACGATGTCTCTGTCGTAAACCGTGGTGTCCAGGTCTTTGATAATTTTAACTTCCCCAGTAGAAACCGTGCCCCCGGCGTAGCTGGAAACGTCCATAAAATCCATTTCAAGATGAATATTCATGCGCTTGACAATATCCGCCATAAAAGGAAGTGCTCCTTTTAAAACTCCGATTACTAAAGGAAAACGCCCGTCATATTCTTCCGTAAGCGTCGTGCCCAGTTCTTTGATTTTTGTCTGCAGTTCTTCTTCCGAGATCAATATATCCTGTATTTCGTCGTGCATCTGAATGTCTTTACCCTCCCAAGCGAATTTCATTCTCTCATCCGGGCTGTTATTTAACAGCCGCTGTTTTATTTTATAAAACTATAGTCACAAAACAGAAGCAGTACAACCGTGTTATAAGCTGCTATTGTTAAAAATGGTCCATTTTCAATCATAGCACGTATAAAGGGAATTTACTTCCCTGCACAAAAAATTTTCCGAAATTGTCACTTCTTATTTCACATGCCCATTTAGTCCTTTTTCCAAAAAAAGTAAGCCGTCTCTTTTTCATAGCGAAAGGAGGCCCTAAGGCCCGGAAGCCATAAAATGGTCCCCTTTTCATCTGTAAATACGGGCCGGCGCGCACGTTCATGCTTTGGAACTTTTTCGTCTATAAACAGACGATGAACTTTTTTCGCTTCCTTCATGCCTGGTATATGTATTCGGTCCCCTGCGCCCGGGGGTCTTACGTATATCGGGAACGAAAGAATGCTTTCCGGTACAGCAATCCAAAAATCTGCCTCCTCCGGCCGGTCACGACTTACTCCAGCGATGCCGGTGCCGTACTTGCAGCTACCGTAGTCAGAAATACGTATCGGTTCAGGAAATGAAGCACTGGCTTCCTCCCTGCGCAAAAATTCCAGACTGTCATAAGATTTGCGGACCAGTATACCACCAGGTAAATGAAGTTCTTTCGATGGGCCGCCGGCAGAAGCCAGACCAATACAGGAATCCACCAAAGAAGCAGAAATGCCTGTTTCTTCTGCAGAAAAATAATAATTTAATAGTAGCGAAACCGTTTCCCTTTGTAAAGCAAGAGGGGTTTCGTGAAAAAAATCCATCCTTACATCTGCATAGTTGAGCTCCAGCTTTTTCCCGTATAAACCGAGAGAGGCCCGGGCCTGACTGCGCATATAGTTTTGCTGCTCCTTCTGCCATTCATACTTTTCCTGCATGTGATGATGCACTAAAGGAAATTCCTCTGCCAGCTCCGGAATGACGTGGCGGCGCACCCGGTTGCGCCTGTAATCGTCCGTGGAATTACTTTCATCCTCCACATAAGGTATACCGTGCTTTCTGCAATAGATCACGACATCTGTTTTTTTTACGCCAAGCAGAGGACGCGCGACCTCAAAACCGTTCATTGTACGCTTCGGGGCGATGCCTTCTTCTCCGAGAAGTGAGCGGCCGGAAGCTGCCTGCATGATCATCGTTTCGAGCTGGTCATCCGCATGGTGACCAGTTATCAGCACGTTGTAGTCAAACCGTTTCATAGTGCGGAAAAAGAAATCATACCTTTTTTCCCGTGCAGCAGCCTGTGTCGCCTTTTTTTCAGGAGCTTCTTTCATAAACATTGCCGCAGAAAAAAAGGGGAGCTGCTGGCGCTCTGTCCATGCCCGCACCATCTGTGCCTCTGACCTCGATGTCTCCGGACGGAAGCCGTGGTTTACATGCACGACTCCTAAGGTGAATTCATATTTGTTCTGTAAGCTTTTTAGAAGGGACGCAGCTGCCATGGAGTCGGGACCGCCGGAAACCGCTGCGAGTACTTTTGCGCCCGGTGGTATCATTTCCCATCTGGTGATCCATTCTTCAACGATGCGTTTCATAACGCTGGCCCACTCCTTTGCCAACAGAAAATACCGAAAACGCGAATACGAGGCCAGCTGCAATGGCAATGGCCTGCAGTACTGTTTCCACGCCCTGCTCCAGTCCGTATAAATAACGTTCCTGCACGAAAGCAAGCATTGTTTCATACGCCCGGCTACCTGGAATCAGCGGAATAATGCCGGGGAGACTGAATGTTGTTACCGGCACCTTCATAAAACGGGCAAACCACTGGCTGACAAACGAAGCAAAAAAAGCAGCCACCGCTGCCGCAAAAACGAGCGACAATCCAAGCACCGGCATCAGTGAATAAATGGCCCACGTGCCTACACCGATAAACCCGCCCCACCAGACGAGACGGAGCGGAATATTAAAAATAATCGCAAAAGCAATCGTTGCGACAAAACAAAGGCCCAGCTCTAATGCAAACATCGCCATCGTTATTTCCCTCTTTTCTTCAGTCTATACGAAAAAAATTGTGAGTGCTACTGCCACGCCCCCTGCTATAGACATGCTTGAGACAGCTGCTTCGGCCCCCCTGGCCACTCCTGCCACCAGATCTCCCGACATTAAATCACGCACCGCGTTTGTCAGCGGTACGCCTGGCACAAGGGGAATAATTGTGCCGATAATGACCTGATTGGTATTCATCACAAGCCCCATCTGCACCATCAGCATGGCTAATAAAGCACCTGTAAATGATGCCAAAAACTCTGAGAAAAACTTCACTTTCAGCCTCATCTGGTAGCGTACGAGCGCTATCGCTGTCACAAGTCCGCCAAGCGCAGCCGGCAGCATATCCATCACACTCGAGCCGATTAAATATGAAAAAGCGCCCCCGCCGATACCGGAAGCCAAGTAAATGAACCATACAGGGTAATTCATCGGTGCTTCTTCAATTTCTTTTAACTGCTTCTTTACTTCTCTTGAAGTCAGGAGACCGCTCACGTATTCCCTCGACAGCTGGTTGACCGAGGTTACCTTGCTTAAATCCTGATAACGTTCCTCGATTCGGAGCATTTGTATATGATCACGCTGGTCTACAGGCGATTTAAACGATAAAAAGATAGCTGTTGTCGTCACAAATGTATTCACCTGCTCCATTCCGGCAGCCCGGCCCATTCTCCGCATTGTATCCTCTATCCGGAACGTTTCTGAGCCGTAACGAAGCATAAGCTGTCCAGCATGCAGACACATGGCCATAATGTCATCTGCTTTTTCCACGTGCCTCCCCGCCCTTCCTCAATTAATATGTAAATGTGCTTTCGGTTAAAGTATAGAATACTCGCCAGCGGAACAAAAGTAGTTTTCAAAAGTGAAACCGCTTTAATTAATTGGAACAAAATAAAACCACTGCCCGGTTAGCAGTGGAAGCATTCAAGTTATAATTTGGTAGCGGCGGAGGGGATCGAACCCCCGACCTTACGGGTATGAACCGTACGCTCTAGCCAGCTGAGCTACGCCGCCATTTATTGCGACATTCACGATTATAAATTGTTTTTATATTAAAAGTCAATATGCGATATGAAATTAATTTCAGCTGAAGCATTTCCCCAAACAAAGAGAGCCTGCCGTGCGCTGGCAGGCTCTCTCCAGGGTTGGAAGCTTTCGGCATTACTTGCGGGATTTTTTTCCTCGTTTTTCTGTATGCTTACGGATAGTGGCCAGGCGTTCTTCACTGTCTTTCATGAAGCTGCTCATTTTGTCTTCAAAGCTTGCCGGACGCTGCTGCGGAGGTTTCGATCCTCCGCGGGGCCGTTCTCCCCCGCTTTTTGGACGGCCGCTGCCGCTGCTTTTCGGGCGTTCTTCCTGAGGACGGTCCTGCGCCTTACGGATAGAGAGTCCGATTTTTCCATCATCCTCTACCTTCATCACCTTTACTGTCACTTCATCTCCGACCGACAGAAAATCACTGATGTTTTCCACATATTTATCCGCGACTTCACTAATGTGAACGAGACCTGTTTTTCCCGGCTCCACTTCTACAAAAGCGCCAAACTTCGTAATGCCGGTAACCTTGCCCTGTATCTTGCTGCCCACTTCAATTGCCATCTAAAAAATGCTCCTCCTTATGGATCCTATATGAAATATAAAAAGAGATTAGTGCAAAAGAAATAGAAACGCCTCACGTTTTCAATTTCTCTGTGTCCAAGTAATTATACTCGAAGCCAAAAAACAATGTCAATTAGATGAATTGCTTTCCGGAAGTTTATAAAGCGTTTCCCCTTCTTTAGTTAAATAATATTCTTCCCGGGCGACTTCCGCTATGTAATCAAGGTCGTTGTAATCCTCCACCTGCTGATTTAACTCTGCTTCTTTATCCTCGAGGTTCACCATCTGCTCTTCCATCTGCTGTTGCTCTTCATTGTTGGCTGCAATTGTCTGCCACTGTGAAAACAAAGTAATTCCCATCAATATGACGACAAAGGCAGTAACGACAGTCAAAGCAGTCATTCTTTTTTTCAATCCACGGCGCTGCTTTTGCACTGCGGCTTCTTTACGGGCGTCTGTCTGTGTCTGCTGGTAGGAATGCGGTCGATGAATGTTTGTTACTTTTTTCTTTTCTTCAATCAATCAAGAGCTCCTCCTTCGCTCGTCTCTGCAAGCTTTGTTGTAAAACACGCACTTTATAAACCGTTTACGTTTTTAGTTATGTTAATCATAACGGAGCAGCGAAAGAGTTTCAACACGGTTTTTCCGCTTTATTACAGTTTTCCGCTTTATTTTTTCCGTTTTCGCAGGTTTTCTTCCATACTAAACAATAAAGCCGTCCCAAAAAGGAACGGCCGTTCGCGTTATTTGCTTTCTTCTTCTATCAATGTATACATCGATTCTGCTTCATCTTTTTTCGTTGTATCTTTAATGGCTTCTACTCTTAACTTTAATGTCTTCGAAGCAAAACGTACGATGATTTCATCCCCAGGCTTTACTTCCGTTCCGGCCTTCGCCTGATTGCCGTTTACCGTAATGCGTCCCTGAGCAGCTACTTCCTTTGCAAGAGTTCTCCTTTTAATCAGCCGGGACACCTTTAAAAACTTATCTATTCTCACCGTTACTCCTCCTTCTTCGCTTCCTGCCACCAGAATTCCGCTGTCTGCAGAAAGTTCTCTTCCTTCCAGTGCCGGTTTTCATCCTGCATTCTCCGTTCAATGTAGGCAAAGCGACGGAAAAATTTCTGGTTCGTCTGTTCCAGCGCTTCCTCCGGATGCACCCGGAAAAACCGGGCGAGATTAACGAGCACAAATAAAATGTCCCCAAATTCTTTTGAGCTGTTTTGTTCGTTTCCTGCCCGAAGCTCTGCTTTCCATTCTTCTATTTCTTCGTGGAGCTTGTCCCACATCGGAGCGTCATCATCCCAGTCGAAACCGGCCTTCGCTGCCTTTTTCTGAATTTCGTAGGCTCTCATGAGCGCTGGCGCTGCCGGGGGAATATCCGCCAGTACAGAATCTTCTTTGCCATCTTTGCCTTTTTCAGCTTTTTTAATCTCTTCCCACTGGGTGTTCACTTCTTCCGGAGTAGCCGCGGCTGACTCCGCGAACACGTGCGGATGCCGGCGGATCATTTTTTCAGTTACTGATTCCACCACATCATCAATGGTAAAAAAGCCTTCTTCCTCACCAATTTGAGCATGAAGCATCACCTGAAGCAAGATGTCTCCCAGTTCCTCCTGCAGATTGTCGTCGTCTTCGGCATCGATCGCACTTAATACTTCATAGGTCTCCTCGAGCAGGTATTTTTTCAGTGACTGATGCGTCTGCTTCCTGTCCCATGGGCACCCGTCCGGTGCGCGGAGGGAGGCGATAATGCTGCGCAATTTCTCCCAGTCTCCGAACCGGGACGAAAACGGAAGCGGCGGCACATAGACTGACATTAGATTATCGACAAAGTCTTCGCGGTCAAGCTCATAGAGCGGAAGCTCCTGAAGCCATTCTCCCGCAGTACCCGCTCCGGAAATCATGTGCACCATATGTTCTTCCGGATAAAGCTCCATCAGCGTCAGCTTCACCTCTGAAGCTGCCATACGATCGTACACCTGGGTAAGCAGCAGGTGGGTGGAGACCTGCACCTCTTCTCTTTTCAGCGCTGTCGCGTCCAGCAGCTGAAAGCCTTCACTCGGATCCAGCCGGAGGGCTGCAAAGACGGGGTCTAAAAAGCTTTGGCCCCCTACTACATCCACCCGGCATTTTCCGGCATTTTCCGCTTCAAGCAGCTGCTGCACTACCATTTCTGCCACTAGCGGATGGCCCGGCACTGCATAACAAATGTCTCCGGAAGCTTTGGAAGCCATAAGCAGCTCTTCTGTCATGAATCCGTATGCTTCTTCAAACGAATCTGTCTGTTCGTAAATCCGGTCAAAGGTTTTATAATCCGGAAGCTCTTCCTGCAGCTCTCTGACTACCGGGTGCTCCCTGGTACGTAAATACAGAGGTGAAGCTGAGCGGAGACGACGGTAAACGTTCAGGGGGAGCTGCCCGGCATCCCCAGCCCCCAGCCCTAAAATGGTAATAACTGGCCGCATATCTGCATTATTCATTAGGAAGCCCCTCTCTTTTCATTCTTATTTCCGCCTGCGGAAAACATGTTCCATTCCTGGCGTTCGAAAAGTCTTAAGCCTTTGACAAGGGCAAGACAAAGCGCCACACCGGCACCAGCCAGGCCAAGGGCCCACACGCCAGCGGCCGTCCTTGCATCCACGCTGCCCACAGGCAGCTGCAGCACCCACAGGCCAGCTCCAAGCAGGGCTAAAAGAGTCATCCAGCAGGCGAACCATCTGCCAGAAGGCCAGGAAACCAGCCGGTGCCTCTGCAGAAGCTTTCCCTGCAGGAGGCTCGTAACCGCAAGACCGCCGATCGTCGCCGCAGCTGCGCCAATTGCACCAAAGGCCGGGATAAGCATTATATTTCCGACAAGCTTTATGATTCCTCCGGCCACTATCGAACCCGCAGCCATCCGGACACGGCCTGCTCCCTGGAGAATTGCGTTCGCGGTTACAATCCAGCCACTGAACAGAAGTGAAACAGCGAGCGCAGCCATAAGCTCTGTCCCTCTACTGTTTTCAAACAGCATCACATTCACAAACTCAGCTACTGTATACAGCCCTACAGCCGCTGCTCCGCCGATAACCAGACTGATCCGAAGAGCAAGCCCGCCAAGAAAAACTCCTTCTTTTCCGCGCAGCGAAGGGAGTACAGCCGCTGCGAGCGCCGTAGAGATTACCGTGCCGAACTGAAGAAGCGGCTGTGCCCGGTCCAGAACACCCTTCGTTTCTTTCGCCTCCCGTCCGGAAATACCATAAGCCTCAAGGCCGGGAATTACAGTAAACGCATCAATCCATTGATAAAATAAAAACACCATGGCACCGAGACAGGCGACCACTCCTGGTATAAGCAGTTTCTTCCCCATTGTTCTGTACTCGTCCCCGGACCCCCGGAAGCGAAAAGGCAGCGGTTTACGACGGTGCTGAAACCACCAGAGCAGCAGCAGAATCAAAGCTCCGACGCCGGCGCCTGCTATAGAAGCCCCTATAGCCCCAGCACCTGTGTCATATACTCCCAGGCCGGCCGACACTGCTGCCCAGGCAAATAACAAAATAAAGCTTACCCGGCACACCTGCTCCACTACATGTGATAAAGCTGTCGGCTCCATTCTCCCTATCCCCTGGTAATATCCGCGCCCAAGCGAAAGCACAGGCACGAGGAGAAACACGAATGAAGTCATGCGCAGCACCGGTGTAAGCTGCCCGTCTCCCATGGCATCCGCCACCACAGGCGCAAAAAGAAACAGAAGTACAAAAGCCGAAGCCGCCGCAGATACCAATACCATCCCAGCCGCTTTCATCGTTTCCAGCCGCTCGGATGCTTTTTTCTGCTGGACCATTTCCCCGGCCAGCACAGCCGGAAAGCCGTAAAGAGCGAGAATCATCGCTATACCGTAAAACGGGTACACCTGCTGATAAACATAATACCCAATATCTCCGGTCATATTCTGGTATGGAATCCGGTAAACAGCGCTGAATATCTTTCCTATCAGGGCAGCTGCTGTCAGCAGGGAAACGCTTTTTAGTAAACGGACGAAAGAGCTTCTGTCATTTGTCATCTTCGATCCCTTCTATCCGCCCGCTCTATTTCGGGGACGTTGTTTCTTCCGGCTCTTTTTTTGCTTCCTGCACGCCTTTGACGACCGCCTGCACAGAAGTGAGAATTTTCATTTCTTCGAGCCGCTGGTGCTGCACTGATATCTGAATCTTTTTCCCGCTGGTCCCGATACCGATATGACGTCCCAGGTCATTTACAAGTCCGAACAGCGAAGCGCCATCTGCTTCACTGCTTGCTGCTTCGCCTACCAGAATAATGGTTTTGTTTGCTTCCTGGGAAATAGACTCTACTCCCGAAGCTTCGGCGCGCAGACGAATATTACTGAGAATAAACAGCTTTTCCACTTCCACCGGATATTCTCCGAAGCGGTCCATCATTTCACTCTGCAGATCTTCCATATCCTCAAGCGTCTCAAGTCCCCGGAAGCGTTTATACATCTCTATTTTCTGCTTGGAGTCATCAATATAAAAGTCAGGGATGTAGGCGTCTGCTTTCATATTCATCTCCATCTCCGGCTCCTTCTGTTTCGGCTGACCTTCTTTACGTTCTTCAATAGCTTCTTTTAGCATCTGCGAGTACAAATCAAATCCCACGGATTCAATGTAGCCGTGCTGCTCTGCGCCGAGCAGATTACCCGTTCCGCGGATGGAAAGATCTCTCATGGCAATCTTAAAGCCCGAGCCAAGCTCCGTAAATTCCTTGATCGCCTGCAGACGCTTTTCCGCCACCTCAGAAAGCACCTTGTCGCGCTGGTACGTGAAATACGAATAAGCTACGCGGTTGGACCTGCCGACCCGGCCGCGGATCTGATACAGCTGGGAAAGCCCCATCCGGTCAGCGTTGTTAATAATAAGCGTATTCACATTCGGGATATCGACCCCGGTTTCTATAATCGTCGTCGTGACCAGCACATCCTTGTTGCCCTCTAAAAACTCCACCATAACCGATTCGAGCTCCTGCTCATTCATCTGCCCGTGAGCGTAAGCGACCTCTGCCTCCGGCACAAGCATCGAAATCTGGTCAGCCATCCGGCTGATATTATCCACCCGGTTATGCATAAAATACACCTGGCCGCCGCGGCTGATTTCGCGTTCTATAGCTTCTTTGACCAGCGTCGGATTGTATTCCATCACATACGTTTGTACTGGAAAACGGTTTTCCGGCGGGGTCTCGATGACAGAGAGATCCCGCACGCCGAGCATCGACATGTGCAGCGTTCTTGGAATAGGCGTTGCCGTCAGCGTTAATACGTCGATGTTTGCCTTGAGCCGTTTGATTTTCTCCTTATGAGTAACCCCAAACCGCTGCTCTTCATCGACAATCAGCAGCCCTAAATCATGAAACTGTACATCTTTGGAAAGCACACGGTGCGTGCCGATCACAATATCGACACTTCCTGCCTTCAGCCCCCGGGTTGTTTCATTCTGCTGTTTTTTTGTTCGGAAGCGGCTCATCAGGCCGATGTTGATCGGCTGGTCGGCAAAACGCTCTGTGAGCGTGTCGAAATGCTGCTGGGCCAAAATCGTTGTCGGCACCAAAATGGCCACCTGCTTGCCATCCATCACTGCTTTGAACGCCGCCCGTATCGCCACCTCTGTTTTTCCGTAGCCAACATCACCACATAAGAGGCGGTCCATTGGACGTTCGCGCTCCATGTCTTCGCGGATTTCTTCAATCGCTTTTATCTGATCCTCTGTCTCCTCGTAAGGGAAGGTGGCAGCAAACGCCTGCTCTTCCATCGCATACCGGTTGAAGGCGTGCCCCTTCGTAGCCTCCCGTTCCGCATATAGCTTGATCAGGTCGTCGGCGATGTCTTCAACAGAGGATTGTACCTTGCGCTTTACACGCTTCCAGTCGTTGCCGCCGAGTTTATAAATTTTAGGATCCTTTTCTTCTGACCCCACGTACTTTTGAACCTGATCAATCTGCTCGACCGGCACATACAGTTTGTCGTTGCCCGCATAGGACACGTTTAGGAAGTCCTGGTGTACTCCTCCAACGTCGAGGGTTTCCATGCCAAGGTATTTTCCGATGCCATGGTTCACGTGAACGACCAGGTCTCCCACCTGCAGCTCCGAATAGCTCTTGATGCGTTCAGCATTGTTCAGCTTTTCGCGGCGCCTGGAGCGGCGTACCTGCTTTGTAAACGTCTCCTGCTCCGTAATGACGGCAAGCTTCTCGAGTGGCAGTTCAAATCCGCTGTCTAGTCGTCCCTGAACAATAGCAGGACGTCCCGGCGTAAATGGCCCGTCCTTTTTTGCCCGTTCTGCTTCTACGCCGTAATCATCGAGAATTCTCTGCAGCCGTTCGAGCCGGTCCTCTGTCTCAGCGGCAAAAACGATACGAAATCCTCCGTTCTGCCAGCGTTCAATTTCATTTTTCAGCACCGGCAGCTGACCGTGAAACTGCTGCATTGCCTTGCTCGTGATGTTCGCCACCCGGCGCGGGTGAAACTCGGACAAACTACGGGTAAATAAAGAGAAAAGCACCTTCGGAAAGTCGATGTTTTTCATCAGCGTGTGGAACGGCACCGAAAGCTGCATTTCTACCGGCAGCTCTCCCTGCTCTACCATATTTGTCCGCCACTCTGCCTCTTCTTCATCCAGACGTTCTGCCGTTTCCTGGACCCGGCTTACTTCATCGATAAAAAAGATCGTGTCTGAGGAAAAATAACTGCTCAGAGTAGCCGGCTTTTCATAGAAAAACTGCATATATTTGTACAGACTTTGAAAGCGTACGTGCTGCAGCAGCTGCTCCCGCTCTTCCGACAGGCGCTCCTGCACCTTCTGTTTCACGGTCTCGTCTTTGACCGTTTTCAGCGTTTTGCTCAGTCCGTCCTCAAGGTGAGAGGCTGCCCGCTGAAATTGCTCCGGATAAAGAATGGTTTCCTGGGCAGGGCTGATATTGACCTTAGTAATCTGCTCAATTGTCCGCTGGTCCTCCGGATTAAATAAACGCAGAGAATCAACTTCTGTATCAAACAGCTCCAGCCGCACCGGATTGTCGGCCGTCAGCGAGTAGATGTCGATAATCCCACCGCGGATGCTGAATTCACCAGGAGCAGCCACCATATCAGCGCGCTGATAGCCGGAAGCATAGAGAAATTGCTGGAACGCATCCAGGTCAAGATCATCACCGGTATGCAGCGGCCACTGGGCTGCTTCCCAAACAGCAGGCGGAGGCAGCAGACGGCGCAGGCCGGCCACCGGGCTCACAATAATTCCGTCAAAGCCGCCGATCAGACGGTCGAGCACTTCAATTCGCTGCGATCTCATTTCCGGACTCGCTACCGCAATTTCAGCAGAAATAAGCTCATTGACCGGATATATTAACACTTCCTTCTCCGACCATTCCAACAAATCATCGTACAGCTTCTGCGCCTGATACAGCGTGTGCGTCACTACCAGCTGAGGCTGCTGCGTCTTCTCCTGGGCAAGCGTCATAAATAACGTTCTTGCCGATCCGCTGAGCCCTGAAATTAGCTGCTCCGGCACCCCGTTTTGGAGATCACTGATAACTTCACTGATCTCCGGGTTGGAGGCCAATATCGATGGTAAACCCTTCATGCTCGTTCCTCCCTATTTATAGTGCTCTCTTTTTTTATCACGCAAAAGGGGAGCGGAACTCTCCAGTCCCACCCCGTCCTTCTATTAATTAAACTCATTCATCACTTCATCAAATGATTTACTGCTCCAAGCTTCCGCCGAGGCTGCTGCCTTTTTAACGGCCTCATCCATCTGCTTTCTCTCTTCCGGGGGGAAGGTGCCAAGAACGTAGTCAATCACAGACGCCTTCTCCGGCTTTCCAATCCCAATGCGCAGCCGCTTAAACTCCTTTGTACCCAAATGTTCAATTAACGAGCGTATGCCGTTATGGCCTCCGTGGCCGCCTTTTTTACGCAGACGTACCGTGCCGGGAGCCAGATCCAGATCATCATACACAACTAAAACGTCTTCCGGGGACGCTTTATAGAAATCAAGCATCGGGCCTACTGCCTCTCCTGAAAGATTCATATAAGTCAAAGGCTTTACCAGTACCACTTTTTCGCCCCCTGCCATTGTTTCGGCAGTTTCGCTCCTCCACTTGCTCTTTTTCCATGACAGCTGCCACATAGAAGCGAGCTCTTCCACAGCTTCAAATCCAACGTTATGGCGTGTCTTGTTATATTTTTTCCCCGGGTTGCCTAACCCGACAATAAATTTCATGCTGGTCCCCCGCTCTGCCTCGTACGTATAATGTTCAGGCTGCTTCTTCATATTATACTAAAAAAAACTGATTTTTGACGTTTGAAACGATTACAGTGCCTGTTTATTTTAAGGTGTTTCAGCTTAAAAGCATAGCATAAATAAAGATCGCAGGGCGCCTGTCGAGCAGCGTTGCCTGCGATCTTTATTTATGACGGAAGGCATCATGCCCTCCGTCAGCTTTGGTACAGAAATTATGAATTGTTGTTGTCGTTGCTGCCTTCTTCAGAACCTTCTTCGGATTCGTCATCCGCATCTACAAGCTCAGGCTCTTCTGCTTCTTCTTCGCCTGGCTCTTCCGGCTCTTCTTCCGGTACAAGAACAGTAACAATCGTTTCCTCCGGCTCACTCGTAATCGTGTAGTTTAAGCCTTCTGGAAGGTCTGCTAC
Source organism: Marinococcus halotolerans DSM 16375 (assembly GCF_000420725.1). GTDB lineage: Bacteria > Bacillota > Bacilli > Bacillales > Marinococcaceae > Marinococcus > Marinococcus halotolerans. The sequence continues at coordinate 25,261 of NZ_ATVM01000004.1, forward strand.
CTGAATGGAATCACCGACATTCAATGTCGAAACGTCCACGCTGATGCTGTCAGGAATTTCAGCAGGCAGTGCGCTGACAGTAATATTGAACATCATGTGGGAGACAACGCCGCCGTCTTTTTCCCCTGGCGCTTCGCCTTCGAGGTGTACAGCAACGTCTGCTTCCATTTCGGAAGTCATGTCTACTTCAAAGAAGTCAACATGGATAAAGTAATCCTTGATGGAGTCAACCTGCATATCATGCACGATGACCTGGTGCTTTTTGTTTTCGCCTTCAATGGTCAGATCAATGATGCCGTTCTTTCCGGCCTCACGAATCGTTTTCAGGAATGTAACGTTGTCGACAGAGATAGGCTGGCTTTCCGTTTTCTTGCCATAAATAACGGCTGGAATTGTGCCCTCTCTGCGGAGTTTTTTCGTCACTGACTGTTTTGTTTCAGGACGACGAGCTGCAGTTAACTGCGTAGCCATGGTATTCACCTCATAATTAAATTTTATTTTCACGTGTTCGCGTAATTTTGCCCACTTGAGACAGAATTATACCAGAATCCACATCAAAAATCAATGGCTTATTCAAACCATTGATTTTCTTGTAGATTAATTAAACAAACGGCTGACCGAAGTCTGCTCAAAGACATTAATAATAGCTTTAGCCATAAGCGGGCCGACGGAAAGCTGTGTTATTTTATCAATATTTTTCTCTTCCGGAAGCACGATGGAATTTGTCACTACAAGCTCTTCAATCTTCGAATTCTCGATTCTTTCTATTGCCGGGCCGGAAAGCACCGGGTGGGTGCAGCATGCGTACACATGGTTTGCCCCCGAATCGATTAACGCATCCGCTGCGAGTGTGATCGTCCCGGCGGTATCAATAATATCATCAATAATGATGGCCGTTTTGCCTTTTACATCACCGACGATATTCATCACCTCTGAAACGTTCGGACGCGGCCGGCGTTTATCAATAATCGCAATAGGAGCCTTTAAGCGGTCTGCCATTCTGCGTGCGCGCACCACGCCTCCGTGGTCGGGCGATACAATGACGAGGTCCTCCAGGCCTTTTTCGTTGAAGTGACGGGACAAAATAGGTTCTCCCTGCAGCTGATCCACCGGGATATCGAAGAATCCTTGAATTTGCGTCGCGTGCAGGTCCAGGCTCAAAATCCTGGTCGCTCCAGCTGTTTCCAGCAGATTGGCAATCAGCTTGGCTGTAATAGGCTCTCTCGCCCGGGCCTTACGGTCCTGGCGGGCGTACCCGTAATAAGGGAGGACAACGCTGATCGTTTTTGCCGAAGCCCGCTTCATGGCATCGATCATAATCAAAAGCTCCATGAGATGCTCATTGGCCGGGTCTGAAGTCGACTGGACCAAAAAGACATCGCAGCCGCGGATACTTTCTTCAATGTTTATCTGCACTTCTCCGTCACTGAATCGTTTTACAGAGCTGAGTCCCATTGTTGTACCGATCTGTTCAACAATTTCCTCTGCCAGCCTTGGATTCGAGTTCAGGGTGAATACTTTCAAATTGGAGCGATCCATCGTGGACATTTTTTAATTCCCTCCGTCACTTGTTTTGCTTTTTATCTGCATTCAATTTTTCACTTACATAGTTTTCTTTATTCGTCTGTCTTGACCGTGCAATGGAGAGCGCATCCTCCGGAACATCCGAAGTAATAGTGGAACCTGCTGCTACGTAAGCGCCTTTTCCAACGTTTACCGGCGCTACGAGATTGGAGTTGCATCCAATAAACACGTTATCCTCGATCTTCGTTAAATGCTTGCCTGTGCCGTCGTAATTAACAGTAATGGAGCCACAGCCGATATTCACATTTTTTCCTACCTCTGCATCTCCGATGTAGCTGAGGTGGGACGTTTTGCTTCCCTGTCCGATGGAGGCTTTCTTAATTTCAACAAAATTGCCGATCTTGGCTTCATCACCGATCGACGAAGCCGGCCGGATATGGGCATAGGGGCCGATTTGTACGGAGTTTCCTACCTCGCTGTCTGTCACTGTCGACTGACGGACCACTGTTTCGCTGCCGATGACAGCATTACTGATTTCTGAGTGCGGGCCGAGCTGGCAGGAGGTTCCTACATGTACACTGCCGCGGAGAATAGTCCCGGGCTCAATGACTGTATCAGCGCCGATCACAGATTCTTTCGAGATATAAGTATTCTCCGGATCGATAATGGTTACTCCCTGCCGCATCCAATGTTCATTAATGCGGCGCTTCATGGCTTTTTCAGCCTGGGATAACGCCACCCGGTCGTTCACCCCGATTGTCTCAGAAAAGTCCGGAGTGGTCCAGGCAGATACGGTTTCCCCTTTCTCCTGAAGGATACCAATGACGTCAGGAAGGTAATATTCACCTTGAACATTATTGTTATCCACCTGGCTTAGGGCATGAAACAACGCTTCATTATCAAAGCAGTAGGTACCCGTATTAATTTCACGGATGCTTCTTTCCGTTTCGTCTGCATCCTTATGTTCAACGATCCTGACAACTTCTCCACTGCTGCCCCGGACGACCCGCCCGTAACCGGCAGGGTCGTCTGCTACGGCTGTCAAAATGCTTGCTTTTGCTTCCATTTGTTCGTGATGATCCATCAGCGCCTGCATCGTGCTCCCCTGGATCAATGGAGTATCTCCACACGCAACAATGGTCGTCCCCTTTTTGCCCTCAAGCATCTGTCTCGTCTGCATTACAGCATGAGCCGTGCCAAGCTGTTCTTCCTGAAGCACATAAGAAGTACGCTCTTTTAAATGCTCTTCGACAGCTTCTGCCCCGTGGCCGGTCACCGTCACTAATTGATCGACACCGGCGTCTTCGAGCTCGTCCACCACGTGCTCCACCATCGGTTTTCCGCAGACAGGGTGAAGTACTTTATAGAGACTGGATTTCATGCGGGTGCCTTTTCCGGCAGCTAAAATAACGGCATAGCGATTGTTCATGTAGGTTCCTCCATATGCGCATTTTTGTCCATTAAGAATAATATCTTAAAAGCTTTCGGTTTTCAAGAATACACTATTACCTATTCTACATAATGAACGGTTACCTATCCACCTGATTCCGTTTACAGTCAAAAATAAATAACGGTCCCCTCGAGACCGTTATCGCTGCCCTGGTGCATATGATGTTACGAAGCGCCGGCTTCGTTAAAGTTTTTTTCTGCGGGCTGGTGTTCCTGCTCGTCATATTCTGCCAATACAGCGGATTGGATCTTCTCTCTCGCTGCTGACGAAATAGGATGGGCAATATCACGGAATTCCCCATCAGGGGTGCGTTTACTCGGCATAGCAACAAAGAGACCGTTATTTCCATCAATGACCCGAATATCATGGACCACAAACTCTTCATCGAATGTAATCGAAGCAATTGCTCTCATTCGTCCATCAGTATTTACCCGGCGCAGCCTGACATCTGTTACCTGCATATTTTCACCACCTTTGATTTATTAACCCTCTCATCTATATGTATCTCCTCTGCCGCATAAAGCATAAAGAGGCTGATTATTGATTTCTACATTATTGCGCAGAGTCCTGCACGGACAAAAAATCGCCTGCAGATATTTTTACTTTTACAGTATATAAACATGTATCCAGTATAACGATGTTTTAGGTATGTTACCACATCTTTTTGCTCGAGCTAAAAGTCCTGTATTTAAAAATCTTTCCGTTATTCTTCTTATCGGCCTGTCACGTGCTCTTTTCTACCCGTATCGTAAAAAAACAGCACCCCGGCTGCCATTCGCGCAGGCAGCACAGAGCACTGTGATTTAGGAAGCCAATAAAGCAATGACTTCAATTTCCACTTTTACATCCTTAGGGAGACGGGCCACTTCGACACACGAACGGGCCGGCTGGTGTTCCTGAAAGTAAGACCCATACACTTCATTAATAACCGGAAATTCATCCATATCTTTAATGAATACTGTTGCCTTAATAACATGATTCAGCGAAGAACCGGCTTCAGCGAGTACTGCCTGCAGGTTTTGAAAAACCTGATGCGTCTGCTCTTCAACGCCGCCGCTTACAATTTCGCCTGCCGTCGTCAAAGGAATCTGGCCGGAGCTGTAAAATACATTATTTACCTTGATGCCCTGCGAATACGGGCCAATAGCCTCTGGTGCCTGCTTAGTAAATATTTCCTTCATCTTGATCTCTCCTTTTCCAGCTTTGTTAGAAAATTGCCGGGAACTACACGGATGTTTTTCGTCTTTTCATTTACCTCTTCCACTCTTGCAATGCTTACGTAATCATCCACCAGCCGCTCTCCGGCGCCTTCAGCTTCTACAAGCACTCCGATGCCTGCCACGTTTGCCCGGAACTCCTGCAGCAGCTCTATCATTCCGCTTACCGTACCGCCCGCTTTCATGAAATCGTCCACTACAAGCACATTGGACCCTTCCGGCAGGCTCCTCCGCGCTAAGGACATCGTCTGAATGCGTCTCGATGAACCTGATACGTAATTGATACTCACTGTCGACCCTTCCGTGACCCGGTGGTCTCTTCGCACAATGCTTACAGGCACGTCGAGGTATGTACCAATTGCGTGTCCAAGCGGGATGCCTTTCATAGCCACAGTGACAATGGCATCAATCTGCCGGTCCGCAAAAACAGAAGCAAACATTTTTCCCACTTCGTTCATTGTGCGCGGACGCCCAAGGATATCCATCATATATAAATACCCTCCAGGCAGCAGCCGTTCTTTGTTTTCGAGCTTTTCACACAGGCCACCGACAAACAGCTCCGCGGTGCTTTTTTCCACTTTCGGCACGTATCGCACGCCGCCGCTCGCGCCTGCCACCGTACGCAGTGCACCAACGCCCTGTGTTTCAAAAATTTCTTTAATGATAGTCAAATCTTCACTTACCGAGGACTTGGCGGAATCATACCTCTCCGTAAAATAACCAAGAGAGATAAGTTCATGTGGGTGCTGCAGCAAAAAATTGGTCATATCAACCAATCGACCGCTTCGTTTCAGTTTTTTCATGCTTACCTCCGTAAAATCCGAATATTTAGCAAGAATATACCATTTTCATACGGATTTTATCAAGCGTTTCGGTTGTTCAACAGACGAACCGCGTACACTTGGGAGCAGAAGCCACGCAGCGCATTATACACACGGCTTACTTTACTTTCCTTATCCACCAGCCCAAAAACAGTAGGTCCGCTTCCGCTCATCAGCGCAGCATCCACACCGGAATCGAGCATGCGGGCTTTAATCTGGCCCACCTCGGGATACAGAGGCAGGGTTACTTCTTCAAGAGTATTGGATAAAGAACGGCAAAGCTGTTCATAATTGTTATTCCGAATTGCTTCAACCATCGCAGGGGTCATCTCCTGGCGTTTTTTCGCCGCATCAATTCTGCGGTAAATCTCCCCGGTGGAAACGCCTGTAGGGGGTTTAGCCAGGATTACCCAGCAGGACGGGGGCGGGTCAATGTGTTCGATCTGCTCGCCACGGCCAGTAGCGATCGCCGTCCCTCCGTGTACACAAAAGGAGACGTCTGAGCCGATCAGTGCCCCAATTTCCGCCAGCTCCTCCATATCCGCACCGATTTCCCACAATTCATTCACTCCCCGCAGCGTAGCTGCGGCATCACTGCTGCCACCGGCGAGCCCGGCAGCGACAGGGATATTTTTATGTATGAAGATCGATACGCCGTATGCAATCCGGTATTTATCCTTTAACAGCTTTGCAGCCTGGTAAGCCAGGTTTCTATGGTCTTCCGGAAGAAAGCCTTCTGACATCTGCACGACAATTTTTCCATCTTTTCTTCGCTCAAACTCCAGACGATCAGCCAAATCCACCTGAGCCATCACCATTTTCACTTCGTGATAGCCATCTGCCCGTTTACCTAAAACGTCGAGCGTCAGATTTATTTTCGCCGGAGCCTTTTTTGATAACTTCACCATCATTCTCCTTCTCTCATCTTCCTCCACGTTTACCGTACTTTCAACCTTCTAACATTTTAGTTGAAAAACAGCAGCATGTACAGCAGGAAAAGCTTTCCTTACTGCTGCAGGCGCACGCAGATTCAGAAATCAGGCTTTCACGCGCCTTTTGGCGTCCATTATTCAATGCGGGTTTAAAAACGAAAAAAGCTTTCCGCTTAGCGCAGAAAGCCTGTATGCTGTCCGGGGACTGCATTCGTATGTGTTAGTTAAGCCTGAAGCTCTTCTTCTTCCGTTAGATACAGTTTGACTGTCTGGGTGAGTACATCTGTATAGCTGTAAGAAAGACGTTCGACAGGATGCTGGGCTCTGTCCAGTTTGACAATAAAGACGGAAGGATATGTTTCCTCTAAATATCCGGAACGTTCGACGGTTTTCTTGCGTCCGCCATTAGCAATTACCGTAACTCGTTTACCTACTTTTAAATCCAACGCTTCTTTAATCTCCACCAATGTTTTTCCCATTGTCTAACCCACCTCACTAAAAATTATGTTAACATAACCCGGGTTAGTTGTCAAAAATTTTTCATTATAACAATTCTTCAATTTGAATGTCAATTACTAAATCTTCTTTTTCGGAATGTCTTAAAATTCTTGATAAAAAGGAGCAAGTTCGTTGGCTAATAGAGCGAATTCTTCCATGGAAAGCGTTTCACCGCGTCTTCCGGAATCGATGCCGGTCTGCCAAAACGCATGCAGCAGTCTGTCTTTGCCCTCCGGCCCAGCGATCTGGTGAAACAAATTGTTCCACAGGGTTTTCCTGCGCTGCACAAACGATGCCCGCACCAGGCGGAAAAAGAATTCCTCGTTCACTACGTGCACCGGCGGAGCGGAGCGTTTTCTCAAACGGAGAATCAGTGAATCGACTCGCGGCTGCGGAATAAAAACGGTTTTAGGAACGGTCAAAACCCTTTCTGTTTCCGCAAAATACTGTACCGCTATCGATAAAGAGCCGTAGGCTTTTGTACCGGGAGCAGCCGCCATTCGCTCTGCCACTTCTTTTTGCAGCATAATCACTATGTTTTTAATCGGCAGCTTCTGTTCGAGCACTGCCATCAGGATGGGAGTGGTAACGTAGTACGGAAGATTTCCTACGACGGATATACTCCGGCATTCACTCATATGTTCATGAATAAACGCCCCGAGGTCCACCTGCAGAATATCGCGGTGGTGCACCCGGACATGCGGATAAGGAGCCATCGTTTCTTCAAGAATCGGAAGCAGGCGCTGGTCGATTTCAAACGCCTCCACCTGCCCGGCCTGCTTTGCGAGATGCTCCGTGAGAGCCCCGATGCCCGGCCCTACCTCTATGACCCCGTCCTCCGGCTCTATGCCCGCTGCTTCTGCAATGCGCGTTAAAATGTTTGCGTCGATTAAGAAGTTTTGTCCCAGGCTTTTTTTAAACGCAAATCCGTGTCTTTCCAATATATCTTTTGTCCGCCCGGGGGTTGCTATATCCTTCACGCCTTCTCCTCCTCTTCCAATAGTTGCTCATATGCCGCAGTGAATTCAGCCTGACTGATCTGAAACATTTCCAGCCTTTTCAAAAACTGCTTTCCATTGGCATAGCCAATGTTCAGTATTTCCCCCAGACGGGCACGTTTATCTCTTGAGCCGCTTCCGGCGAACAGGCCAAGCTCCAAAAGATCCTGTCTTGTTACTGCTGCGGTCACTTCGGGGTGCTCTTTTTCGCTGCGCACGTGACTTAAAGCTTCCCGGATCGTTTCTGCAGAAGCGTGCTCCACACCCAGACTCTGTCCCGGGCTTCCGTAAGCTTTTCCTTTTGTTAAAAAAGCATGCTTGCACCCCGGCACACGCCGGCTCACAATCCGGCGGATTCTCTCGCCCGGCACGTCCGGGTCAGTCAGAATAATGACCCCTCTTCGCTCCCTGGCCAGCTCAATCCGGCGGAGCGCTTCCTCACTCACTGCCGAGCCGTTTGTTTCAATGGTGTCTGCCTCCACGGCATTGCGGACGGCTGCAGTATCAGACTTGCCCTCCACTACGATACATTCATAAATACGCACGGTTACCTTCCTTCTAAGCTAATTTAGTCTTTTGCTATGATACAGCCCGCTTTTCCATTTTCATGGAAAGAGCGGGCCTGTTCATCGTTTACAGACGAAAAAGCTGTTTAGCGTTTTTGGTCGTCTGTGCAGCCAATTCCTCATACGGAATTTCTTTCAATTCTGCGATTTTTTCAGCCACCAGCTTTACGTACGCCGGCTCGTTGCGCTTGCCCCGGTAAGGGTGGGGCGCCAAAAACGGACAGTCGGTTTCCACCAGCAGCCGCTCCATTGGGATCTCCCTGCTTACTTCCTTAGGAAGCTTTGCGTTTTTAAACGTGACCGGACCACCAAAGGAAATATAAAAATTCATATCCATGCAGCGCTTCGCCGTCTCGGCAGTACCGCCAAAGCAGTGCATAATACCACCGACTTCTCCCGCGTTTTCTTCCTCAAGCAGATCGACAATATCATCATGGGCCTCGCGGTCATGAATAATGATCGGCATATTCACTTTCTTTGCCAGGTGTATCTGCCGGCGGAATACGTCTTTTTGTACATCCTTCGGAGATTTGTCCCAGTGGTAATCGAGCCCCATTTCTCCGAGGGCGACCACGCGGGGGTGGCCGGCGAGTTCTTCCAGCCAGTCCAGATCCTCATCGGTCATATCGACAGCGTCAACCGGGTGCCAGCCAACTGCTGCGTAAATAAAATTGTACGTTTCCGCCAGTCCTATCGCCTTGGGAATCGTCTCCCGGTCAAAGCCGACGACCGTCATGTATTCAACCCCGGCTTCTTTGGCCCGCTCGATCGTTTCTTCGACTTCTCCTTCAAATTGTTCTACGTTCAAATGAACATGCGTATCAAAAAGCATTACATTCTCGTCCCTTCTTTAATTCACGACCGATCCGTTTGGAAGAGCCTGATCGATAGTAGCAAGCGTAAGTTCTTTTCCTTTAGAGGCCGCCAGGATCATTCCTTCCGACCACTCTCCCCGGAGCTTCACCGCCTTCAGATTGGTCACACAGATCACCTTCCGGCCTTTCAGATCCTCCGGGGTGTAATGCTCTGCGATGCCGGAAACGACCTGACGCTTCTCATCCCCTACGTCCAACTGGATTTTAAGCAGTTTATTCGCCTTTTTGACTGGTTCTGCGTCGATGATTTCCGCTACCTTCAGCTCAACTTTACCAAAATCATCAATCGTAATTTCACCGTTTTCTTCCGTTTCCTCTTCCTCTTCTGCTTCCGCTTTTACCGTACCACCCATTGATTCAATAATATACTTCACTTCATCTTCCTGCTGAAGACGAGGGAAAACCGGTACGGCTTTTTCGGCTACTCTGGTGCCTTCTTTTATATGGGCGAAGGATTTCGTCGCCTCCCAGCCAGTAATTTCTTTCTCTATTCCAAGCTGCGACCAGATGCTCTTCGGCGTTTCTGTCATAAACGGCTGAATCAATATACTGATTACCCGCAGAGATTCTGCCAGATGGTACAGCACAGAGCCGAGCACTTCCCGCTCGCTTTCATCTCTTGCCAGAATCCACGGCTGGGTTTCATCAATATATTTGTTTGTCCGGCTGATAAGCTGCCATATCGCTGTCAAAGCCACTGAAAATTCCATTTCTTCGACCGCATTTTCTACCTTTGTGACGGTGGCATCTATCAGCTCAAGCAGCGAGGCGTCATAGGGACTCGCGTCCTTTACGTAGGCCGGGATGGAGCCGTCAAAATATTTATTAACCATCGCCACGGTACGGTTCAAAAGGTTGCCCAGGTCGTTTGCGAGATCGTAGTTCATCCGGTCCACAAACCCTTCCGGCGTGAACACCCCGTCGGAGCCAAACGGCACTTCCCGGAGCAGATAATAGCGGACAGCATCCAGGCCGTAGCGGTCGACAAGCGGAATCGGATCAACAACGTTGCCTTTGGATTTCGACATTTTTCCGTCCTTCATTAACAGCCATCCGTGGCCGAACACCTTCTTAGGCAGAGGCAGGTCAAGGGCCATCAGCATAATCGGCCAGTAAATAGTATGAAAACGCACGATTTCCTTGCCGACAATATGCACATCTGCCGGCCAGTATTTTTGGTATTCTTCATCGTGCTCGGTCGCGTAGCCGAGTGAAGTAATGTAGTTGCTAAGTGCGTCAATCCATACATACACCACGTGCTCCGGGTCGCTTTTAACAGGAATGCCCCATTCAAACGTTGTCCTTGAAATCGATAAATCACCGAGTCCCGGTTTGATAAAGTTATTAATCATTTCGTTTTTACGGGATTCCGGCTGGATAAATCCCGGGTTATCTTCATAAAACTGAAGCAGGCGGTCCGCATACTTGCTCATTTTGAAAAAATACGATTTTTCCCGCACCTTTTCCACCGGATGGCCGCTTTCCGGGCTGATGCCGGCGGTTACATTGCCTGCTTCGTCGTACTGTTTGTCCTCGAGCTGGGTTTCTGTATAAAAGGTCTCATCCGGCACCGAATACCAGCCTTCATATTCACTCAGATAGATATCCCCGTTTTCCTTCAGCTTTTCAAAAATGAGCTGTACAGCATCGCGGTGGCGGTCTTCAGTCGTGCGGATAAAATCATCGTAGGTAATATTTAATTTGTCCCACAGCTGCTTAATGTTCTGGGCGGCATCGTCGACAAACTGCTGCGGACTGACCCCGTTTTCTTCCGCTTTTCTTTCAATTTTCTGGCCGTGTTCATCTGTTCCGGTTAAGTACTTTACATCGTAGCCTCTCAGGCGCTTGTAACGGGCAAGAGCGTCTCCGGCCACTGTCGTATACGCATGTCCGATATGAAGCTTTCCACTCGGATAATAAATTGGTGTCGTTAAATAAAAAGTATTCTTTTCTTCTGGCATGTTTATGTCCTCCTTTAAAGGTGTATAAAACTCTCTTCCAATATAAAAAAGCCTCCGTCCGCCAAAGGGACGAAAGCTGCGCTCACGTGGTACCACCCAAATTTCCGTTATTTTTACAAACAACGGCTTATCTCCAGGTGCACCCGGCCCCCGGAAGTTCAGCGTTAACGCCGCCGACGGCCCGTCTTTACTATTACAGCTCACACGGACGCCCTCCCGGACCATCTTCTCTAGTTCTGCCGCACCGGTTTCCAGCATTCCCGGTTCTCTGTGCCGGCTTCTGTAGATACTCATCCATTCGTCGGGCCAATATTTTCTACACTAATATACTATGTGTTTTTTCCCTTTTCGTCAAAAATATTTTCATTCGACAATTCGACAAAATTAATTTTTAGCCAAGTAAATATTTTCCTATTATAAATTTTTATGGTTTTTTATGCACAATCGGGATGATTAAGTCTTTATTTTTTAAAAATAAGCATATAAATAGACGTATAAAATGATTTATTTGTGTATATGCGATTGAAATTTTTGTTAAATTTCACAGAAATCATGATTCAAATTCGTTGACGGTATTAGAAAACATTGGTATTGTTAGCGTACAGATAGAAAATGTCGAATTTTGACGAATAAAGCTAAATTTAAGGAGGACCTACCAATGAAATCAACAGGTATCGTACGTAAAGTTGACGAATTAGGGCGCGTAGTTATTCCGATTGAACTCCGCCGTACACTTGAAATTCAAGAGAAAGACGCTCTTGAAATTTATGTGGATCATGACCGCATTGTATTGAAAAAATACAAACCAAACATGACCTGCCAGGTAACCGGAGAAGTGTCGGATGACAACTTATCCCTTGCTGACGGTAAAATTATTCTTTCCCCTGAAGGCGCTGAAGCAATTATTAAAGATCTTCAGGATTATGTGCAAAACCATAAATCGAACGCTTAAGTTCACGAAAAAGCCTTTCCTTTCGGGGGAGGGCTCTTTTTTATGATTTATCCAGCCCGTGGTAAGCCGCATATACTTCCTGTTTTTTAACATTTCGGCGCTGGGCGGTTTTTTTAATAGCTTCCTTGCTTGAAGCGCCCGCTTCTACATACTTCCGGACCTCCTCTTCCATCGGCCCGTGGTCCTCTTCTACGGATTCATCCGACACAGGCTTTTCTACAATTAATACGCATTCCCCTTTAATGTCCCTGTCTTCAAAAGCAGCCGCTGCTTCAAGCAGGGTGCCACGGACAAACTCTTCATATTTCTTCGTTAATTCTCTTGCTACGACAGCCGGCACGTCCCCCCACTCTTCCTGCAGAAAATAGATCGTTCCGAGCAGGCGGTACGGCGATTCATACAAAACAATTGGCACGCCTGACGGAAGCTGGTGCAAAACCGTGCGTATGTCTTTTTTCTTTCGCGGAAGAAACCCATGAAAATAAAAGCCGCCGCCCCCGAGCCCCGAAGCCGTCAGAGCTGGCAGAAGAGCACTTGCACCTGGGAGCGGCACTACCGGTATTCCCTGCGCAATGCATTCCTGCACAAGTTCATCCCCCGGATCCGATACCAGCGGCGTGCCGGCATCACTCACCATCGCCACCTGTCTTCCCTCTGTGAGCCACTGCAGAATTTTCTCCTGTTTTTGGCGCTTGTTATGCTCGTGATAGCTTTCTAAAGGCGTGTCTATCTGGTAGTGCTGGGTAAGCTTTTTTGTCTGTCTCGTATCTTCGGCCAAAATATATTCTGCCTCCTGAAGTATACGGACAGCCCGAAAAGTAATATCCTCTAAATTTCCTATTGGTGTTGGCACTAAATAAAGCATGCCGGCATTTTCAGTAGCTTGAAAGCTGAACTGCTGGGTCATCGTGTGCCTCCTTCATTAACCGTTGTTTGTGACTGCGGGGCAGCTGCTTAATGCGGTATTCCTCCCGCATCGCTTCTGCTTTTGTAGGGAACCCCTGAAAATAAACGAGCGTCACAGGCCCCCTCCCCTTCGTATACTTCGCCCCCCGGCCAGCATTGTGGGCTTCGATCCGCTTTTGAAGATTGTTTGTATAGCCGGTGTAGAGGCTCCCGTCCCGGCATTGCAATATATAGACAACATGTTTATTTTGTTCCATAATACGCTCGAAATTCCTCTGTATACTGTCCATTCTCGTTATATACAATAATCGGGGGAAGACATTCCAGGCCGGGCCTGCCGGCTTTCATTCCCTCCACCATTACCATATTTGCTGCACGCTCGGCCTTTGGATGAACAAACTGCATCCGCTTCGGCTCGATCCCGTATTTCTGGTAATAGCTAAGCAGCTCTGCAAGCCTTTCCGGGCGAAGCACCATAGCCACCTTTCCCTTCTGTTTGGCTAAAAATGCGGCGGTCCGGACAAATTCCTCCAGGCTTCCGTGCTCCTCGTGGCGCGCGTTTGCCAGCTTTTCCTGCTTATTTTTCATTGCCATCCGGCCGGTATCAAAATAAGGAGGGTTGCACGTCACAAGCGACCACTGATCCCCGTGATATTTGGAACGAACCGTCCGTACATCTGCCTGCTGAACAGTAACCTGCCCCTCCGCTTCGTTCATGGCCATCGTCCGGGCTGCCATATCACACAGCTCCGGCTGTCTTTCTATACCTGTCACAGGAACACGGCTCCGCTCTGTTAATAACAGAGGGATGATCCCGTTTCCGGTCCCAAGATCGATAATCTTCCCAATGGTTTTCGGCACAGAGCAAAAATACGCAAGCAGCACCGAGTCAATGGAAAACGCAAAAGCATTTTTATGTTGAATAATCGGCTTCTTAGAAGGAGTGTGATCGACTCTCTCTCCTTCCTGTAATACCTCTTTCACTGCCCCCACCCCCGGTTTTGTGTTGATTCGCAGTTTTTCATATATCCACCTTCTGCTGATTGGCCTGCTGAAACGCTGCGTACCGTCCCTGCTTTCGAAGAAGCTCATGGTGCGTTCCCTGTTCTGCAATTTCTCCATCATTCATTACATAGATAATATCTGCTTTTTCAATAGTGTTTAAGCGATGCGCCACTACAAAGGAAGTACGTCCCTTCATTAAACGTCCCAGCGCCTCCTGGATTCTCATCTCTGTTACTGTATCCACACTTGATGTTGCTTCATCAAGAATCAGAATCTTCGGGTCGGCCAGCACTGCCTTGGCAATGGAAAGCAGCTGCCTCTGTCCATGGCTGAACCCGCTTCCTTCCTTTCCAAGCATCGTCTGGTACCCTTCCGGCAGCCGCTCGATAAACGCATGGGCGTTGGCCGCTTTTGCTGCTTCTATCACTTCTTCGTCCGCAGCCTCCAGATTACCGTAGCGTATGTTTTCCATTACCGTTTTTTCAAACAGAAAATCATCCTGCAAAACTACGCTCATCTGCTTCCGAAGATCCTTAATATTCCATTCAGAAAGAGGGGTCTGATCCACGTAGACCTCGCCGGCTTCCGCCGTATAAAAGCCGATGATTAAATTCATAACGGTTGTTTTTCCCGAACCGGTGGGACCTATAAAAGCAGCTGTCTCGCCGGCATTTACATGAAAATCAATGCCGCGGAGTACCTTTTCATTTTCGTAGCCAAACGAAACATCCTGAAACTCCACTTCTCCGGAAACATTTTTTGCTGTTCCTTCTTCCTCCCGGTATTCCTCCGCCTCTTCGTCCAAAAATGAAAAAATTCTCTCTGCTCCGGCAAGCGCCGCGAAAAGAGCATTAAATTGGTTTGCCAGGTCATTTAGCGGCCGGGTAAACTGACGGGAATATTCCACAAAAATCACGATTGTGCCAATGGTAACTGCGCCGACACCATAATAAGCCAAAATGCCCCCGGCTCCTGCAGTGATCGCGAAATTAATATTGTTTAAAAAATTCATCCATTTCGGGATAAAACCGGAATACGTCTGAGCCCAAAACCCGGCATGGCGAAGGGTGTCACTTTCCTGTTCAAAGTTCTTCATGACACGCGGCTCTTTAGAAAATACCTTCACGATCGACTGTCCGGAAATTGTTTCTTCGGCATACCCGTTCACTGCCCCAACCGCCTGCTGCTGCTTTTGAAACAGCAGTCTTGTGCGCCTTGTAATCCAACGCAGGCCAAAAAACATGACCGGCAGAAACAAAAGCGTAAAAAAGGTGAGAAGCGGGCTGATCACCAGCATGATAATAAGAATCCCGGTAAACGTTAACAGGCTGGTCATGATCTGTACGACCGAGGTGTTTAAAGTAGTTGAGATGTTATCCATATCGTTTGTCATTCTGCTCATAATGGATCCATGCTGCCGTTTGTCAAAAAACGAAAGCGGCAGTGTCTGCAGATGGGAAAAAAGATGGTAGCGAAGCTTAAAAACAGCCTGTTGGGCAAGAGAAATCATCACGTACGTCTGAACGGCGCTCATGACACCCCAACCAACGTATACAGCAAACAACAGGAAAAGTATCGTTCCAAGCCCTTCGAGCTGCTGCGGCACTAAATACTGGTCAACAATATGGCCGAGAAGCAGCGGTCCCGAAAGCATAAAGGCAGCAGTAAAAAGCACGCAGACAAAAACAGCTGTCAGCCGCCACTTCTGAACGGCCAGGTAAGACCAGAGCCGGGCTGTGGTACGCTTCCAGTTCTGTATCCGCTCGGTGTCCGGACGGCCGTCTGCCTGGGAGGGGTCAATGTCCGGGTGTTTGTATTGAAACGGCGAGGTAATCCAGTGCTTTTTCATGTCGCCGCCTCCTTCCCGTACTGTGATTGGTACAGCTGCCTGTAGAACGCAGACTCATTGTACAGCTCTTCATGAGTGCCGAGCCCGATGACTTCCCCGTGCTCAAGAAGCAGCATTTTATCCGCCTTTAGCGCCGTGGAAAGCTTTTGAGTCACTAAAATAGAGGTGCATGGATACGCTCTAAGTGCCTCCAGAAATTCAGCCTCCGTTTTTGCATCCAGCGCACTGGTGCTGTCATCCAGAAGCAGCAGACCCGGGTTCCGCAGCAGCGCCCGGGCAATCGTCACCCGCTGTTTCTGGCCACCCGAGAGGTTTACGCCATTCTGGCCGATCATCGTTTGCTCCTGCTCGGGCAGCGCCCGGATCGTTTCCTCAAGCTGAGACGCTTTCACCGCTTTGCTTATTTCCTCCGCTCCAGCTTCCTCCAGCCCCCACTGAATATTTTCCTGAATCGTCCCTGAAAACAATTTCGCCTCCTGGGGCACATAGCCAATCTGGGTTCTTAAAGAAGCAATATCGAGGTCCCTGACGTCCGAATTATCAATAAAAAGACGGCCACTGACCGGTTCGTATAAACGAAGCATTAACTGGAACAAAGAGGATTTACCGGCCCCGGTTGCCCCGAGAACCGCCATCTGCTCGCCGTGTTTCACGTGGAACGTCACATCATTCAGAGCCGGAACCCGGCTGTCGCTATAAGCAAAAGTTACATTCTCAAACTCAACATCTATACTTCCTTCTTCTTTCACTCCCTCCTGCCCGGAATTTTCTTTCTCGGTGCCTTCGAGCACTTCTTCAATCCGCGAGGCGGAAGTTCTGGCCCGGGCAAGCAGCGTAATCAGCATGCCGACAACGCCAAGCGCGCCAGTCATTCTTGTAGCGTAGTTAACTACCGCTACCACCTCACCTACCTGGGCCTCATTGTTCTGCACAGCAGAGCCCCCGATCCAAAGCATGAGCACAATCGCTGCATTCATTAAAAACAGCAGGATCGGCGAAGTAAGAGCTGTATAACGAAAAGCTTTAAGAGCGCTAGCCTGTAAAGCTTCATTCTGTACAAAAAAACGTTTAATTTCATGCTGCTCGCGGCCAAAAACCCGTACCAGCCTCAGGCCGCCAAGGTTTTCCTTCATCACCCTGTTCACGGCATCGATACGCTTTTGCAAACTGCCGAAATAAATCATCCCTTTTGTCATCAGCCAGGCGAGGATGAGCAGTAAAAAAGGAATAAAAATCACTAGTATGAGCGCCATTCGGGCATTTACAACAAAAGCCATGATAGTCGCGCCAATCAGCAAAAGCGGCGAACGAAGCATAAACCGGAGCATCATCACAATCATGTTTTGTACCTGGGTAATATCGTTAGTGAGCCTGGTGAGTAACGAGGACTGTGGGAAGTCCTGCAGATTTTCCAGGCTCGACTCCTGGATACGCTTATACATTTCATTACGCAGATCAAAGCCGGTGCTGTGCCCGACATGGTCAGCGAAAAAACAGTTCAGCACCCCAACACCAAAGCTGAGCAGGGCAAGACCCGCCATCGCAAGCCCAAGGCTCACCACCAGACCGAAATCATTGTTTGCCAAACCTTCATCGATCAGTCTTGCAAGAAGAAGAGGCTGAAATAGTTCCACTGATAATTCAATTAAAAGCAGAAAAAAAGACAACACCGCTGCTGCTTTATAAGGACGAACGTAGCGTAAAATAGTTTTCATCGAAAGACTCCTTGCACATTTCTGTCCGCGTAAAGAATTATTTATATTTTAGCACATGCCTGCAGCTTATTTCTTCTCGATCCGGCACAAAAACCGGCCTTCTCATACGAAAAGGCCGGTTGGCAGCTACACGATGTCGAGCGGTTGTTTTGTTTGTGGCTTTGGAAAAGCCTGATCAAGCATTTCAATTTCTTCATTCGTCAGTGTAAGACTTGCCGCTTCGGCATTCTCCCGCACATGCTCCGGATTGGAGGTCTTCGGAATGCTTAATACCATCCCCGAGTGAATGGTCCAGGCAAGAGCGATCTGCAGCGGAGTCATGCTCCGGCGCTCAGCGATCCTCTGCAGGGTACGGCTTTCTATAAGCGTACGCCCGCCTCCCTGGTCCAGCGGGCAGTAGGCCATTACCGGCATCTGCTGCTCCTTCAGCCACGGCATCAGGTCAAATTCAATACCCCGTGAAGCAAGGTGATATAATACTTGATTGCAGACGGCGTTATCCCCGTGCTCGAGTGAGAGCAGCTCTTTCATCTCCCGGGTATCCAGGTTGGAAACGCCCCACCGCTTGATTTTTCCATCTGCCTTTAATTTTTCCATGCCTTTCACTGTTTCCTTAAGAGGAACACTTCCGCGCCAGTGGAGTAAATACAAATCCAGCTGTTCCACGCCGAGACGGCTGAGCGAGCCCTCGCACGCTTTTTCAAGCTTTTCGCCGCCTGCGTTATTTGGAAGAACCTTGGAAACGAGAAAGGCTTCCTCTCTTCTTCCTTCCAACGCCTCTCCGGCCAGCTCCTCTGCTTTACCTCCTCCGTACATTTCGGCTGTATCAATAACCTTCATTCCGTAATCGAGTCCTGTCCGCAGCGCTTTTATTTCCTGGTCCCTAAGTCCGGCGTTGTCTCCCATATGCCAAGTCCCCTGGCCAAGTGACGGAAGCTCCGTGCCGTCCCGCAGGGTTACCGTGCGGGCCTGAACATGCTCTTTGATGGTTTTTGAAGTATCACTCATTGGGCAATTCAGTCCTTTCCTTGTGGTTTTACTGTAATGCCAGCCATTTCGGTAAAAAACCGGCAGGCTTTTCTTCACCTGTACAGCTTTCTCTCCATCTTTATTGTTTTTAACGGCGTTTCCATGAACATCTCTGTGAAGCGCTCCGTTTCCCGGAAGCCCTGCCTTTCGTAAAAAGCTTCGGCCCGGGTATTCCCCTCTTCTACATATACCGTCATCGTTTTCTTTTCAGCAGAAACATATCCTATCCCGGCGTCGAACAATTTTTGTCCCCAGCCGGCCCGCTGATACCCGGGCAGTACGTAAAGGGCTGCCAGCTCTGCCTTCTCCTGCTGCAGGACATTAATGTAGCCTACCAAAATACTGTCGGTAACCGCGGCTAAAAATATGGATTCTTCGCGCTTAACATCAAACATTTTTTTAGAATACGCAGCGTCAATGAAGGCCTTTCTTGTCCGGGCCGGTATTAAATTCCTGTACGTATGCTCCCAGGTGAGCTCAGCCACCCGGCGCACCGCTTCGTAGTCTTCCTCTTGTACAAGCCTGATCATCTTTGTCTGCCCTCCTCGTTGAGAACGCCCGCTGTGCGGATCCTGAAGATATATAAACGAAACCGCTTGTCCTTACAGACAGGCGGTTCCAAATAGCTGACTTTTATTTTTGATTTAAAAAGGAGAGGCAGAATAAACAGTCTCCATCCGTCCGCAGGCTGCCGTAATGCATATTACAAATGTGGAAGCCTTCATGGTACAGGCGGGCAAGGTTGTCATAGCCCTCTCCCATACTGCTCGTCTGAATGCGGCTCGGTCCGGGCTGGGAATTTCCTCCGGCTAATTCCTTTTCCTGAATCTCCTCACCGCTGTCTTCCACCCGCTGGCGCAGATGCTGATTTTCAAGTACGAGTGCCTGGTTCTCTTCAATCAGCATCGCCAGCTGTTCTTTGAGCTCTCCCAGTTCATCATGGAGCCTGCCGATCCGCTCTTCCATATGAATCACCTGGGAGAAGATTTCTTTTTTATCCACTCGCACCCCCACCTTCTCCGTCCGTTTAACTGTTATCCTGCGATGAATCCTTCATCAAGCAGCTCGTCCAGCGAGAATTCCAATACTCTCTCTTCTTCTGCATAATTCACCTGTACGAGACGTTCTAAAATATTGATACCGGCTACCTTCCCCTTGCCTTCCGGAGTATTGATATGCTCCCCTACGTCAGGCATTTCACGTTTGGCTGTTTCATAATGATCGTTTTCATATTTCAAACAGCACATAAGCCTGCCGCACAGGCCGGAAATCTTTGCCGGATTTAAGGAAAGATTCTGATCTTTTGCCATCTTAATGGAAACCGGCTCAAAATCCCCGAGAAACGTCGAACAGCACAGCATTCTTCCACACGGGCCTATCCCGCCGAGCATTTTGGCTTCATCCCGGACGCCGATCTGCCGGAGTTCAATCCTCGTACGAAACTGGGAAGCTAAATCCTTCACCAGCTGACGGAAATCCACCCGTCCTTCCGCCGTAAAATAAAATAAAATCTTATTCCGGTCAAAGGTATATTCCACGTTCACCAGATTCATGTCCAGCTGGTGCGTCGAAATTTTTTCGCAGCCGAGATCGTAGGCTTCCTGCTCAAGCTGTTTATTTTCTTTCACAGCAGCATGATCATCTTCATCGGCAAGCCTCATAACCTTTTTAAGCGGCAGTACAACATCGTCGCCGCTGACCTGCTTATTCTCAAGCACTACTTTGCCGTACTCAATTCCTCTGGCCGTTTCTACTATGACCCAGCTTTCTACCTGTGCGTCATGGCCGTTTGGGGAAAAGTAATAAATCTTTCCCGCCTTTTTAAACCGAACGCCTACTACATCATGCAATGTCATGATCCCTCCTGTAACTGGATCAGCAGATGTTCCATCAGAAGCTGCGCATTCGCGTTGGCCCGGAGCCGGCGCTTTGCTTCTAAAATTGCCTGCAGTCGGGCAACGACCTCCATTTCTGAAAAACGAAGGGCTACTCGTTCCAACGTCGCTTTTTGATCGAAGTATGTGATGTCATCCGAACCGTATGTGATCGACAGAAGGTCGCGATACCAAAAAAGCAGCATATCTAAGCCGATGTCCAGTTCTTCTCTATCTGAAAAATGTCCAAGCCATTTATCCTGTAGTGTCAATAATGCACTGTGAAGGCGCTGATGCACCTCTTCCGTCAATTGTATCACTAGATTTCGACCCTGTACAATCCACTCAGCCAGTGCTGCCTCGCTTTCACGCTCCGGCACATGAGGGAGCTTTGCAAGCAGGCCGGCGGCAATTTCCCCTGTGCCCTCCCTCTCCTGGAATAGACGGCGGCGCCGTTCAATAGACGGGGGAGAGAACGAAATCTTTTGGGCACGGGACTGGATAGTATCCAGGAGAAAATGCGCATTCTCTGTTAATAAAATGGCCAGTGTCGGGCTTTCCGGTTCTTCGAGAAACTTCAGCAGACTGTTGGCCGCACTGGCCGTCATACGGTCAGCGTCTTCAATAATATAAATTTTTAAACGGGCTTCCATTCCTTTATAGGTAAATTCTTTTTGAAGCATTTCCACCTGTGCTTTTTTGATTGAAGCGCCTTCCGGCTGTAAAAACATTACTTCTGAATGGTTCCCGTGCGTAATTCTTCGGCATTCCCGGCACTCCCCGCACGGCACAGCGCTGTTTTCTACGCAAAAAAAGCGCTGTGCCATTAGAAGCGCTGTTTCACGCTTGCCGGCACCCGCTTTTCCTTCAAATATATAAGCATGGGCCACGCGGTCTTTGTTCATGCTTCTTTCCAACAGTGACATTACTGTAGGCTGTTCTTCCAGCATGGCTTCCCAACTCATGTTAATCTCTCCGTCATTAATATTTTTCAAACTCTTCCACGTTTAATTGAAAAACAGTCGCTCCGCCGACCTGTACCTCGACAGGGTAAGGAACGTAGGAATCTGCATTTCCGCCCATAGGCGAAACAGGAGCGACGAGCTGTTCCCGGGTTTTGCAGTTTTCCTGGATGACCTTTTTTACTTCATCCACCTGCTCATCTTCCACACCGATTAAAAACGTAGTGCTTCCGGCTTTCAAAAACCCGCCAGTACTCGCGAGCCTGGTCGCCTGAAAGTTTTCCTCCACCAGCGCATTAGACAACCGGTTACTATCTTTATCCTGCACCACAGCTACTAGAAGCTTCATGCTCCGTACCTCCTATTTCGTCCAAATCCACTAGATTTATTAATTTTATTTTACTGTATATACAGCAAAAAGTGAAGCACACCAACGAAACAGCCGTTTTTTGAATATTTAATCCAATACTTAAGCCTAAGACCTTTTGATCAATATTCAGGAATAAACACTCTGGAATTGAAGCTAACAGCAAAATATGGAATACTTCAAGTAACAGTTTCCTATTTATGGTATTATCGGACCAACATATTAACGAAGAAAGGAAGTTGGACTCATGCGCTTTCCCCGTTGGCTGCTCCGGGCGATACTCATTACCGCCGTTTTATTAATAAGCGCTACAGCTGTCGGCTATTCCAAGGCCGAAGACCCCTACCGGTCCTTCGACGGGATGGGAAGCAGCGTATCTGTCGCTCCTTCTGATGATCAATTAGCATTCACATACATTACGAACGGACAGGAAAAAATATATACCTCAACCGCTGATGATAAAAATCCCGAGCCGCTCACTGATCTGGACCAGCCGCAGTTTTCTCCTTCTTTTCATCCGCACTCGCCGGAGAACATTCTATTTTTATCGGAACAAAATGATTCGATTCGCTCTCTTTATACAGCAGAGGCAGAAGGCAGCGGGCATGAACGGTTAACTGGCAGCGAGCTCCATGTACGTGATGCTTCCTACTCGCCGGATGGCACGCTCATTTACTTTTTAGGCATGCCTGCGGACGCCTGGAAATCCGCAGACCGGAGTACAGAGGAAGGCTTTAACATTTACTCCATGCCTGCCGGTGGAGGAGCTTACAAAAAAATCACCGGTGAAAGCAAATATTTAATGGGAAACATCTCCCCGGACGCTACGGGTAATATGCTTCTGTATACTTACACTGAAGGCCCTGATGATGAGATGCATGTAGGAATGAAAACGCTGAATAACAAAGTATATGAGGAGCACATCGAATTTGCGAACAACCTTCCCGGAGGGCTGTACAATCCGACAGCTTCGCCGTCAGAAAGCCGCTATGCCTATACCACCAATGTCGCTTCGAGCCAGGAGCCAAGCTATCAGTACGATTTATTTTTATATGACCTTGAAGAAATGCAGGCTAAAAGATTAACCGACCATGAAAACAACATTGATTCTCCTTCTTTTTTTCACCAGTCAGATGCTATTGCCTACATGCACCAGAAAAACTGGCCAAAGGAGCCTGCAGAGTATGAACTGCGTATTGTAAACAGTGATTCCGGGGTCGATGAAGTAGTGCCGGTTAACATGAATCAAGCCGGAGATTCGCTGCTCTCTGCAGGACTCGGAGCAGCCCAAAAAGCAGTCAACGTATATGTGATCGGTTTTCTCTATACGCTGTTTGGCGGTTGGTTTATCATTGCTGCGTATAAAAAATACCATCCGTTTCTGGTCGGAGCGGCAAGCACTGCTGTTGCCCTGGGGCTATGGGGATTCTGCCATTTTGGGGAGACCTCCTATCCATGGCTCGCTGCCATCTGCTCCGGACTTGTCGTTCCTCTCTTTATCTGCACAGGAGTTTTATTTCTACTCGCCGGTATTCAGTCATACCGGCTGAACTCACGCGAATATAAAGCTTCCTCCCAATAAAAAAAGCAGCAGGGAAACGTTCCCCTGACTGCTTTTATTTATGCTTGTTTACGATTTTTCCATTTAGCGTACAGATCGACGACCGTGTCCCCGATGTCACGTATCTGTGCCACCTGTTCATTTTCTTTTGTACGCTTTTGATTCTCATGAAGCGTTTCGGTAGCTACTGCACGTGTCGCTATATGATATTTCCCTACGGCTTCTTTGGAACCCTTCAGCGTATTCGTAAGCTCCTGGATTGTCTCCATATCCCGGTTAACGGAATCGTTAATAACCTCCAGGCGCTGGGTCAATGTTTCCGACTCATTAATCAGGCCGTCTGTTTTCTTTTGAATCCGCTCCATTGTTTCATTGATGGTCTTCATCTGGGAGGATGCTGCTTTAACAGCCTGCACAACACCGATAACTAACCAGACAAGTGCCAACACAATGATAGCGATACTTACATATAAAATAGCAATCATCTGTCCAGCTCCTTCCTTCTTGCGATATTTTCCTAAGTGCCTTTTCCCGTTTTTATTTTATTGTATGTACTTAATTTGTATTTTTCCTTAACTTTTTACATCCAAGTAGGCCTGTACCTTTTCCCTGCAGTCTTTAATTACTTCTTCAAGCGGCTTTTCGGCATCGATTTTTTTAATACGGGCCGGATGTTTCTCCGCGAGTGTCATATACGCTTCATGCACCCTTGTATGAAAGCGGGCAGCTTCATTATCCAGGCGGTTCCATTCCCTTTCTTCGGCACGCTGGATTCTTGCTATCCCTTCCTTCGGATCTACATCAAGCAACAGCGTGAGATCAGGCATGCGTCCTTCGATCGCAAATTCATTTACAGCTGCCACTTCTTCTATGCCAAGACCTCTGGCTGCCCCCTGGTAGACGAGGCTGCTGTCCACAAAACGATCGCAAAGCACAACAGCTCCTTCAGCGAGAGCCGGGAAGACCCTTTCCACCAAATGCTGTCGTCTTGCGGCAGCGTATAAAAGTGCTTCTGTGCGCGCATCCATCTCGGAATATTCCGGATCGAGCACCAGGCTCCGGATTTTTTCAGCAATTGGGATACCCCCGGGCTCCCGCGTTTTTAACACCTTGAATCCATCTTCCTGCAGCCACTTTTCAAGGGCTGTAATAACCGTAGACTTTCCCGACCCTTCTCCTCCCTCTAACGTAATGAACTTTCCTTTACTCGTGTCCTGCATATTTCTCTATCCTTTCTTCCTATGTTTCACTTTTACAAAAAAGCGGTTATCTTCTTTCCTGCCTCCCTGCAGACGTCCCCCGTTCTGCAGAAGGCCCCGGGCATAGCGAATTCTTCCGGCGTCCACACATTCTCCTTCAAGCCAGAGAGGGACCCCCGGAGGATAGGGCACCAGCGGCGCTGCTGCAGTTCTTCCCTCTGCGCTTTCAAGCAGGATCCACTCTTCACCGCCGGGCTCTTCTTCCCCGGTGCCTTCGGATAGCCGGGGAAACAATTCAGACATGGAAACGGCCGGGGCCCTGTCCCCGTCCCGGGGCTCAAGCCCTGCCCATACTCTCTTCACTGCCTCTAAGGGGATGTCGATGTGTTCACTGGTCAGGGGCAGAGTCCAAAGTACGTAGTTGCTGCCCGCAAGCTCTGAATAGATGTTTTCCTGTTCGAGAGCCTTTTGCACCTCCCATCCTGTATACCCTTCAGGCACCGGCACCATCCATTTTAACGGGTCCGCGGATATATGCTGCGGCGGCTGTACCAGCCTGCTGCCAATAACTGCTTCAAGCTGCTGCTTTTGGGCGCAGAGCTGTTCGGCGCTCCATCCCTTATGCTGTATTGTATGTACGTAATGACGGGCTGCATCAAGCGAAGCGAGCAGCAGATATGAAGGGCTGCTCGACTGCAGCATCTGCAGATAATAGGATAGACGTTCACGGGAAACCCGGGGGCCGGACACATGCAAATACGCACTCATTGTGAGAGCCGGCAGCATTTTATGAGCGGACTGGACGACTACATCCGCCCCCTGGGCGATCGCCTCTTTTGGAAGCTGCGGGCTTGCTGCAAAGTGGGCTCCGTGAGCTTCATCCACCAGTAATACTCCTTCTCGACTATGTACAAACTCTGCAAGGGAGGCAATATCACTGCTCCATCCTTCATACGACGGAGAGGTGATGATCACCCCTTTTAGTGATGGGTAACGGGCCCACGCATCCACCAGTATTTCCCGGGAAATACCGATTGAAAGCTGTGTCGTTTCGTCTATTTCCGGCCGTGCAAATACAGGCCGGACACCGGCAAGCTTTACCGCATTCATCACTGACTTGTGAGCGTCACGCTGTACAAGCACCTGATCTCCTGGAGAAAAGGCGGCCATTACCATCGCCAGGTTCCCTGCTGTAGAGCCGTTAATTAAAAACCACGTTTTCTCGGCCCCAAACACTTCTGCCGCTAAATGTTCGGCTTCTGCAATCCCTTCTTCAGGCTCATGAAGATCGTCGAGGCCGGTGATTTCTGTCAGGTCGTAAGGAAATATTTTTTCCCATTCCGTTAGCGACGCTGGAAAAACGGTGCCGTTTTTGTGCCCGGGCACGTGAAAGGATACCGGCCGGCTGGTTATATGCTGTTGCACCATGCGGACAATAGGCTGGTCCTGTTGGGAAGCCATGTCATTCACGCCCCCTTTTCAACTGTCTTATTTATCTTAACATGAAAATTTGGCTGTTCTTTCTCTTTTTTTACTCGTGCTATACTATTCAATGATTGAGATATTAAAGGAGAGATGCCTGATGAAAAGCATTGCTGTATTTTGCGGCTCCCGCCTCGGAAGCGACCCCGTATATAAAGATTCAGCAGCAGCTCTTGGCAGAGAGATAGCCTCCTCTGACCGCACACTGGTCTACGGCGGATCCAATGTAGGGACCATGGGCCGCCTCGCAGATGCTGCGCTCGAAGCTGGCGGCGAAGTTATAGGAGTTATACCGGATAAACTCGTTGAAAGAGAGATTGCCCATCCTTCCCTGAGTAAGCTTTATAAAGTATCTACGATGCACGAACGAAAAGCCAAAATGGCTGAACTGGCCGATGGCTTCATAGCGCTGCCGGGCGGCCCTGGAACCCTTGAAGAGTTTTTTGAAATGTTTACGTGGGCCCAGATCGGTGTGCACCAAAAGCCGTGCGCACTTTTAAATATCCACCATTATTATGACCACCTGCTGCAATTTTTCAATCATATGGAGCAGGAGCAGTTTCTCCCTGCCGACCACCGCGATAAAATTATCGTTTCTGACTCCCCGAAAGAGCTTCTTCGGCAGCTCAGCGAAAACCCCGAGCTCGAAAAGAAGTCATACGAGTAACAGGCGTAAAGTTGTGCCTGTACTCTTTTTTTATTCATTATTACTTCAGCCGGATAAACGCTTTGCGGAGCTTCTTATTTTTCGTTATGATAATAATAATTAAACAAACTATGCGGAGGAACCTATGCGAAAAAAAGTGTTTATACATATCGGTTTTCATAAGACAGCGACTACGTTTTTACAGCAGAATGTGTATCCCAAACTAAAACAGGAAATCAAATACATACGAAAAAAGCGCATCGATCAGGAGCTGTATGATTTACGGCTGAAACGGCTGAGCGATGAAAACATTCATACCATCCGCACGAACATTGAAGCGTTTATGGAGCCGGAGAAGCCGGTGCTTATTTCCTATGAAGGCCTCTCCGGCAGTCCATTTTCCCAAAAAAAATCAAAAAACAATCTAAAAGTACTTGAAGACCTCCGCCGCACCTTTCCCGAAGATACGTATGATACCCATATTATTGTCGGGGTACGGGATCAGA
Source organism: Marinococcus halotolerans DSM 16375 (assembly GCF_000420725.1). Classification (GTDB taxonomy): domain Bacteria; phylum Bacillota; class Bacilli; order Bacillales; family Marinococcaceae; genus Marinococcus; species Marinococcus halotolerans. The sequence goes on from NZ_ATVM01000004.1 coordinate 52,156, forward strand.
TTGACCTGCTGACCTCCCTTTACGTTCAATATCTCCATCAGGGAGGATACAAGAGCGCTAAAGCTTTGTTTAAGGACTGGGAGGACCACGGTATTCTGGACCATTATCACTATTACCGCTATCTTCAAAAAATAAAAGAGCTTTTCGGGCCGGATAACTATTACCTGCTGCAGTACGAAAACTTTCGCAATGATGAATACGGCCAGATTCTGCAGCTGCTTCAGTATATGGGCATCGACCGTGTGCCAAAATACAACCGCTCAAAGCTAAACCGCAGCTACGGAGTCATGCAGGCGGTAATCGCCCGTAAGTTGAATTATTTTGTTAAAACACCGCTGAATCCAAACGGTAAAATCCCCGTCGTTGATATGCCGAAGATCGGCCCTGTGTCTCCGCGGCGCCTGCTTCAGAATAACGCGAGCTTTGCCCTTCATTATAAAAGGTACTCGCTCCCTGTGAATCTTCAAAAGGTACTGCAGCTGAAATACCAGAAGGATAATGAAAAGCTTGCCGAAGCCTACCACATTAAAGATTATTCCAAAAGCTAACCGAAGAGCCGCGGCTCTTCGGTTATTTTTCAATCAGTGCGAGCGTATAGCGGCTCGCGCTCCCAGGTTCATAAAGATTCACCATATCCGTGGAATACTGAAGAATTTCAGCCTGAAATGGCTCTGATTCCCCCGCCTGCACCTTAAAGTCATTTTCGTACAATAATACCGTTACCTCATGATACTCCTCATGCGTAACCTGAAACGTAAATTCGACGATCCGTTTTCCTTCTTCTGTGCGCCCGTCTCTTACCAATGCCTCTTCCTGAAACGCATGGGTATTAATATAAATCATTTATTTTCCTCCTTTTGTTCTCCGCTTTATTCTGCCCTATAAACCCTCCTGTTACAATAATTACGTCCATTCCTACGTCCGGCAGTTTAAGCCTGGCCTCCTGGTGGTACGGTAAGAGAAGGCTTTGTACAAGCTCGTATCGCTAAGTTGTAAAGAGAGGGGTAAGACATATGAACACTATCAAATCCTATGCCAAAGAGCTCATGGGAGAATTTAAAAAGGACGATGTGCCGTTACTGGCCGCCGCCCAATCCTACTATTACCTGCTTTCCATTTTTCCAATGATGATTTTAATACTTACTATTCTTCCCTTTCTGAATATTGATTCACAGGCCGTTGTCACGCTTGTGCAGAATACCGCCCCGAGCGGCATGACTTCAGTGCTCGAGGAAAATATTCTAAGCATCGTTGAAACACCGCGGGGCGGACTTTTCACCATCGGCCTGATCGGTGCATTATGGTCGGCTTCCAATGGGATCAACGCCTTTATTAACGCCTCGAACACTGCATACGATATCGAAGAAACGCGCTCCTTCATTAAAGTCCGGGGTATTTCCATTGCGCTGACGCTCGGCATGATTATTGCACTTGCTGCCGCCCTTATTCTTCCTATATTCGGCAACCTGATCATTGGTTTTATCAACTCTGTCGTCAGCCTCCCACCGCAGACCGAGCTGCTGTTTCAAATTCTCCGGTGGGTCGTCGCCCTGACCATAATGTCTGCTGTGCTTCTCGTACTGTATCGTTTTGCACCGAATAAAACATTAAAATGGAAGGAAATTCTGCCCGGCGCTGTCACAGCCGCGGTGCTGTGGCAGCTGATATCTCTCGCTTTTTCCTTTTATGTCAGCAACTTCGGCAACTATTCTGCCACCTACGGAAGCCTTGGTGGTATTATTATTCTGATGCTTTGGTTCTTTTTGACCGGTATGATTTTAATGATCGGCGCTGAACTGAACGTTATTTATCACCGCCGGCGCGGAAAGTCCTCCACCACCTCCACGGAAGAAACGTAAGCCGGCCTGCCTCAGGGCAATCCGTTTTTCCTGCAAAAGCTTATCACTTTATATTCGGGTCAAAATAACAATAAAAGGAAGGTTCCCTATCGCAGGAACCTTCCTTTTTTGCATGGCTCAGCTGATGCCTGAGGACCGGCTGCTGATACTTTCCTGTAAAAACTGCATCCCAACCCACGTTTTACGGCCACGCTGCTGGATCCACTGGGTGCGGGCGTAATTATCCGGAAAGTGCTCCTCTCTCCCGGAAATATAGACAATATCTCCCGGCTGAATACTTTTAACGTTTTTTACCTGCACCCGGCAGCCGCTCATGCTGTAATCCTTGACTACCGCTTCATAAATAACGTTATTCACTTTTACAGTTGCAGACATATTCACCTGTTCCCGGACAGCCATTCGTTTTGCCTGAGCCGGCTGTTTTTCCGTCCCCCTGAAAAACTTCAGAAAGGCCCTCCCGAGTGAAGAACGTTCGTAAATACGTTTCGTATAAATATCCGTCATTTCCAAAAACATAATTTGAATTAAACTGCGGTACTGTTTCAGAGTCACATCTTGGAATTTACCTCCAGCAGCAGCCACCAATTCTGCCTGACCTCCGACCCACAGCTTATGCACGTGGAGACCGTTAATCGGGCCGGCGCTTAGGATAAAGTGTTCTTCCTGGGAAAGCCAGGACTTTGCTTCCGGGTGTGCTACTTCAAAACGAACCCCGGTTTCACTCAGATCCAGCACTTTGCACGGAAGCGTTCTCCCCCCGGCTGATACGGTGCCTTCGAGATCCACCTTGTGCCGTTCAGCTCCGCGAAAACGCGGACGCTCCACTGAAACCATTAATGCCAGGACAAGAGCTACAGCGTTATAAAGGATCCAGAAAATATTAATGTACAGTACGTCTTCGTTTTGAAAAAGCGTTAGAGAGGTAGTGAAATGAAGCACTACTCTAGCCAGGGCAATAAAGGTGAGCGCAAGCAGTACCAGATACGGAATACTGACTCTCCATAGAAACTGGCGGCGGGCATTTTGGATGCCCTTGGCTGTGACATTAAACTTGATGTTTTTCCGCAAAAACGCTTCCGTAATTACCGAGACTGCCATATACGGAGCCATTGCTACTTCATAAACATGGCTCCAGAGCACCGTCCGTTTTTGGTCAGACATCAACCGGAAGGCGAGCTGCGATGAAAGAAAGGCCGGCAGCCAGTAAAGCACAAGCGTTTCAAAGTCTGCGTTCAGGCTGTAGATGGAAAAAATTAAAAACAACAGCGGCGCCAGCAGGAAAATCATTTTATAAACGCCGAAGAACCAGTAGTTGATGCCATCCATATACAGCAGCCGCTGCATAAAGGAAAGGCCTTTGATTTTCATCGGATTCCATTTCCGCATAACTTGAATATTGCCGCGGCACCAGCGGTCCCTCTGCTTTAAAAGATCGGCATATGTTTCCGGGGCAAGTCCGACAGCTAACGTTTCGTTCACAAACACCGTCTTTTGATCCCCGGTTTGAAGCAGCATGCCAGTCGCCATATCTTCAGTAATCACCCCAGTGGCAAACCCGCCGATATCCTCGAGCGATTTCCTGCGAAACAGGGCGTTGCTGCCTACGTACATGGTAGCGTTAAAGCGGTCTTTTCCTTCTTCCAGCCGGCGCATGAAAAAATCCTGCTCGTTGGTAATGTTATCTTCAAAAAACAGATTGTACTGAAAAGGATCCGCGTTATAAAACACCTGCGGCGCCTGGACGAACGACACTTTTTCGTCTGTGAACTGCCCGAGGGTGCGCTCGAGGAACTCGGCTTTTGGCACCATATCAGCATCCATCGTCACAACGATTTCCCCGTCGGTTTTCGTTAACGCGTCATTCAAATTGCCCGCTTTGGCGTGCTCGTTGCCGGGACGGGAAATGTAATCTACACCTAAGCTTTCTGCAAGGCGGCGCACAGACTCTCTTTTCCCATCATCGCAGACGTATACCTTCAACAAGTCTTCAGGATAGCGCATCATCGTGCATGCAGTCATGGTCCGCTTTAGAAGGTCTTCAGGTTCATTATATGTGGCGATAAATACATCGACTGTGGGTAGGCTTTCCAGCTCTGAGAGCGGAATATGTTTTCGTTTAAACGGTCTCCAGGATAAAATCGTAAACATAATTGCCTGGAAATAGCCCATTACTTCTGTGGCCAGTAACAGAATGCCCGCGATAAAGCTGATAATGCCAATGGTAGGGATCGTTTCGGCCGCTCTCCAAAAAAGATAAACGGCATTGACGATAAGAAAAAGAGAGAGCAGTATATGCCGGGACCAGGTCCATTTTTTTGCTGAAAAATAAAGCAGCATTAGTACAATTATCTCTGCTGCCAGGATGTACCAGAATGTGTCGTTCATGTCCTGCCCCCCTTTTACGGTATAGGATTAAAAATAAATGTTCGTTTCATACGGTCATATGCAGGTTTCTCTTCCCAGCTGCTGTCAAACAGCAGCGGCTCTCCGTTTTCTGACTCCTGTTCGGTGACCCAGCTTTCTGCATCACCGATGCCCCAGACGGTAAGGCCGCTGCAGGAGGACTCCACCATACAGACACTCGTCACATCTGCATAAATATCTGCCTGGGTATTTAGACGTTCCTGTCGGGGAGCATCCAGATTCTGCAGTTTTACATCCATTTCAGTTACAGCTGTCTCAAAACCAGCCTCCCCCCAGCGCTTAAGGTTTTCCTGCATTTTTTCTTTGGAAAACCTTGGATCAGCAGCATCAATGTGAGTCTGCATGCCAATACCGTCAATCGGCACCCCCTCGTTTTTCCAGCTGCTTAAGGCTTCAAACATAGCATCTGTTTTTTCATTTTTCATTTCATTGCCGTAGTCATTGTAGTAAAGCTTTGCTTCCGGAGCCGCTTCCCGTGCCCATTCGAAGGCCAGAGGAATATACTCTGGTCCAATATACTCAAACCATATTGTTTCTCTGTAGCTTCCGTCATCGTTCCAGGCTTCATTAACGACGTCCCATTCCTGTACACGCCCGCTGTAGTGCCCTGCCATTGTCTGCACATGATCCTTCAGTACTGCTTTAGCGCTTTGCTCATCTACTACCTCTTCATGCACCCACCCGGGCAGTGCTTCTCCCCACACAAGCGGATGACCGCGGACCTTCATATTATTTTGTTCCGCAGTCTGTACAATTTCATCTGCTTTTTGAAAGCTGTAATTTCCCGGTTCAGGCTGCACAGCCTCCATCTTCATCTCATTTTCTACAGTAAGGCTGCTGAATTCTTCAACGAGCAGATCTTTATATTGTTCATTATCTGCAAGCGGGTCCCAGCGCACCGAAGTACCTATATAATGTCCGGAAGCCTCCGCGTTTGTCCCAAGTGAAGCGTTTGATTTCATTACAAACCATCCTCCTGCCCCTGCCATAAGTAAGATCAGAAGCCCGGCTGTTACAAAAATGATCTTCTTCAAAACAGCATTTTCTCCTTTTGTGCATCACCTTTATAAAGGATTTCTTTTTAACTTTTATTTCCAATTAACTATGTATTTTTACTTAATGATACCATTATTTTGGTGCACTAAGAAGCTTTAGCCCACACTTTTCCATTTATAATTTCATTCTGTTTCTATAGCTTTAAATTAAAAAGGACACAAATTAGGCTTAACTATGAAGCTTTTATGTATAAAAACTCTTTGTTTTTAAAGATTTTTGCGTAAAAACCTGTATTCCTACCTGATTTATGCTTATAGTGTAACTAGTAAAATCAAGACTCAAAACCGCAGCTGTGATAAGGAGGACCATGTATGCTCGCTTTTGAACGAAGAGAAAAAATTCTATCCACTCTCTACAGTGATAAAAAAGTATTCGTCGCTCCCCTGGCTTCAACGTTTAACGTCACTGAGGAAACGATTCGCCGTGACCTTGAAAAGCTTGAACGTGAAGGGGTTGTTACCCGTAATTACGGCGGAGCCACGCTCAATGAACGAACGAGCGAAGACCTTCCCTACCAGACGAGAAATACGATCAATTTAGAAGAAAAAAGAATCATTGCCCAGTTTTTGCCACCGCTCATCAAGGACGGCTCTTCCATTATGGCTGACACGAGCTCCACGGTGTATGAAGCATTGCAGGTGCTTCAGCAGTCCAAGGATCATCTCACCATTATTACAAACAGCGTCTCTATTCTTCAGGACTTTGCATTTTCATCCTTTGACGTGTTTTCTACCGGGGGCAGCCTTCGGAAAAACTCGCGATCTCTCGTGGGACCCTCAGCCATCCGTTCAGTACAGCAGTACAACGTAGATGCAGCTGTCGTCAGCTGTAAGGGCATTTCCATGACGCAGGGCATTATGGATACAAATGAGCCGGAAGCTGATTTAAAGCAGTACATGCAGAATCAGGCCCGCCGGGTTATTCTGCTTGTCGACCATACAAAGTTCGGGGCTGTTTCTCTGGTCAAAACATTTCCCTTTGAACAGGTGGACTGCCTGCTGACCAACAAAAAACCAGCGGAGGAGTGGCTCGATTTTTTCGGGCAGCACGAGATCGATGTTATTTTTCCTTCATAATAAAGCTCTGTCTTTCTGCAGCTGCAGGGAAGACAGAGCTTTTATTCACGGACTCGTAAGGTGCCGGACAACATCTTCGGCCATTTGATGAGTTTCCCAGGCCTGTTCATACATGTATTCCGAAATAATGTCCTGTTCCACAAAGGCCAGAAAGGTTGTAATAATAGTTTCAAACCCGCGTTTTTTCAGCGTGGATTCCCAGTCGTTTTCTCCCTGGTGCCACACGTCTTTATCTTTATGCACGCTTACATCCCGGACATTGCTTACCGTTAAGGTCTGCTCCTGGTTCATCACGTCTACACGTTCCAGGGAGGTGCCAGCTTCGCGGTTCATAATACCAAGCGCTGTCACATTGGGTGACTCAAGCTGCAGCGTCACATGGTGCAAAAGATCATATTCCCCTTTACCGCTCACCGTCATGTTTTCAATTGTTTCCGGGAACAAATACAAAATTGTATCAATCACATGAATAAAGTCATCAAACACAAACGTGCGGGCGTCCGCTGCCTGATGACCCCGATGCTTTTGAACAATAATCATATTCGTGTCCTCTGCTTCCATCAGTTTTTGATAGGAAGGTGCATGCCGGCGGTTAAAGCCGGTCATCAGCAGCAGCCGCTTCTCCTTGGCTTTAGTAAGCAGCCGCTGGGCAGATTCGGCGTGGTACGTAATCGGCTTGTCCACGTACACGTGAATGCCCATGTCGAGCAGCGCATCTATAATAGGCTCATGCGCTACGGTGGCGGTATGAACAAATGCTGCTTTCATACCACAGCTCAGCCATTCGTCCATCTGCTGATACGTGTGAGGTATCGTATACGTATCAGCAATTTCTTTTAACGTATCCGGATTTCTTGTGTACACGTGCAGTTCTACATCCTTTAAATTACTTAAAATGGGGAGATACGCTTTTTTAGCAATGTCCCCGATGCCAATCATTCCTATTTTCATGGTGTCCCCTCCCGGGCCTGAGTTCATCAAGATAACGGTTACAAAGCCCACATAGTGGTTTTGAATACCTTCTTCCCTCAGAATACCATAAATTGTTTCTTCACCGTTTTTTCACCAGGTTATTTATAGTAATTTTCTTTCTGTTCTGCTATTTTCTGTACTTCAGCACGAATTTGCTGATACGCAAGCCGGCCGCCAAGACAGAGCAGATCGTCCTCTTTACTGTAGGGCGTGCGTCTGGTCAAATGATTAATCTGTTCCTCCAGATAAGCGGAGAGCACAGCGAGTTCTTCCTTTTTCACCACTCTTCACTCCCTTTTTGTACGGAAAGAATCCGGTCAAAGGAAATATTATAATAATTGCCCTCCTCGTCCTTCCAGTGAATAAGCCGCTTCATATGATCAATATACGTACATGTCCCTGTTGTATCTACATCATTTTCTTCGTTTTTCCAGCGCAGCTTCAATTCATGCTTTTCTGCCCAGGCTTTACGAAGAAGCCGTTCCTTCTGTTTCCAGTCCTCCGTTTCTTTTTCCCATTCCGCCGCTATCATGCGGGCCATTGTTTTTTGTTCTTCATTCATCAGCATCACGTCCCCTTCAAAGAGAAGTATATTACTTCCATTATACAAGAACGTACGTTCGAGAAAAGGATATTTTTTACTGATTTTTTTCTGAACAGAAAAAAACGCTCTCTGTAAGCATTTCTGTAGGCAGAAAAAAATTTTTTCTTCATACTGTACATAGCGTATTTTAAAGGAGGAAAAACATGCAGGTAGATATTTGGTTTGATGTAATGTGCCCGTTTTGCTATTTAGGAAAACGTCGCTTTGAGACCGCTTTGGAAAACATGACGTTCAAGCACCAGGTGCAGGTGATCTATCACAGCTTTCAGCTGAATCCGGAAATGCCAAAAAATCCGGCCTCGGACATTCATACCTTTCTCTCTGAACAAAAAGGCATGGACCGGGAGCAGGTGCTGTCGTTTCACCGGCAGCTCACCGAGCAGGCACGGGATATCGGTTTGGAATACAACATGGACGAAGCAGTGCCGGCTAATTCCTTTGACGCCCACCGGCTGCTGCAGTTCGCCACAGAACGCGGCAAAAACAACCGCATGACTGAGCGCCTCTTGCGTGCATATTTTACCGAATCCAAAAACATTGCAGATATCGACACCCTCGTCGGACTCGCGGGAGATGTCGGCCTTGTGGAGGATGAAACGAGGGAGCTGCTTGAGCTGGATGCCTACACACCGAGTGTGCAAAAAGATTTACAGGAAGCTTCCTATATAGGAATTGACGGCGTCCCTTTTTATGTATTCGACGAAACGTACACCCTCTCCGGCGCTCAGCCAGCAGAAACATTTGAACAGGCGCTCCAGCAGGTGTGGGATGAAAAGCAGCAGGCATAACAGGAGAAGCTCTTCCTTTCCGGGAGGGCTTTTCGCATAAAGATAGGTCGAAAGTAAAGCTTCATGCGCCTGTTCAAAGGGAAATCTATTTCCATAATTGTAAAATAGGAGGCCTGCGCCATGCTTGCTCTTAAAGTGAATCGCGCATTTCATAAATTAAACAAACACGCAGCCCCAGCTGCCGAAACGGCTCTGAGAAGAAACGAATCGATCGTGGTGCATTTAACCAGCACCCAGGAGCGGAAAGTACAGGACTCTCTTTATTTTCTTGAAGAGGAACAATTAATTTACTGCGCCAGGTGCGAAGAAGAAACCAGCACCGATCCCCGAATAAACACCATACTCGAGCTTATCCCTCTTCCAAGGCTGTTCAACGTTTTGGATGCATAAAAAAAGTCTCCCCGGGGGTACGGGGAGACGCATAGAGGGGTTCCCTGTCCAGTGAGATGAACCTGGGGGGATCAACACCTCCTATGTTAAGCCCTCAATGTAACGCTTGTATGAAGAAGCTGTTAATGTTTTGTTATTTTCTTTCAGCAGGCTGCTTTCTTCCCAGAAGCACCGCAGAACAAAAAATCATAATACCAATTCCAATCGTCCCGGCAAGCCAAAGGGCATTTAACAGCGCAAGCAGGGTAAACATAAAGGTAAGCAGCATATATAAAGCAGCGGTGCGCGGCTGCCAATAAGCCGACGCCTCAAACAGTCTTCCCTGAAAACGAAGAACTAAATACATAATCGTATGCAGAAGAAAGCCAATAATAAACCAGCCCTGGAAATTCGAAAACGGAATATCATAGTACCAGCCGCCCTCATTCCATATCCAGTACCCCTGCACCAGATAGTTCACAGGGTCGAGCACAAAATCAATTCCTGTGACCAAAATCGCCCCAAGCAGTACATAAAGAACAAATGACCCCCATCCGCGCAGGCGTGGAAACATGCCCAGAACATACAGCATTAACGCGTGTGAACCCGACACGATGGCGACCCAGGCTGCCCCGATCGTCAGCGGTACCCCGAGAATCATCGCCCCGAAATCAGAAGCGTATTCATAGCTCCCGAAAAAGAGATTCAGCTGTACACCGATCCCTTCAAGAAACATCGAAAGCAGAAAGATAACGGCAGTCAGTCCGCCCCCGGTTTTTCCTCCGTACGACCGGACCAGAAAAAAAGCTCCAATTACTCCGGTTAAATAAAGAAAAACAGCGTTTGCCCATTCGAGCCATACCGGGAGCAAATCGAACGTCAGCAGCACGAGACCGCATATGTACCAAAAGATAAAAAAACGAAATAATCCTATGTCGAACGGTAATTTTCTCATGGGCCCTCCTGAAGTTGCAGACTATTGATGGATGCCTCCTTCTATTTCCCGGGTAATACTTGTTTTAATTATATTTTGTAAAAAAAACAGAAAACCCCGGAGGATTTTCTGTTTACCATCAATATTTTCTCTAAATTTTAAAGTAGCTGACTTCCTGCTGAAGGTCCTCTGCCATGGAAGCGAGCGTTTCGGCCGCAGAGGAGATTTCCTGCATCGAGGCCAGCTGCTCCTGCGTGGACGCCGCCACCTCTTCAGACGAAGCTGCGTTTTCCTGCGCGATTGAAGAGATATCAGAAGCCGAATGTGAAATGCGTTCGACGCTTTTCGCCATGCTTCGGATTGTTCCGGTCACTTCTTCGATTTTTGGAGCCATATGCTCCATGCTGTCAAGAATATGCTGAAACTGTTTAGAGGTGTCCTCGGATACGGTCAGCCCCTGCTCCGCATTTTTAGACACGCCTTCCATTTGAATCACAGACTGCTCTGCATCATTTTGAATGCTTTTAATCAGCGTACCAATCTGCTCTGCCGAATTAGAGGACTGCTCTGCAAGCTTTCGGACCTCTTCTGCTACAACGGCAAAGCCCTTCCCCTGTTCGCCGGCTCTTGCTGCTTCAATAGCTGCATTTAAAGCAAGCAGGTTAGTCTGACTCGCAATGCCGGTAATAACCTCAAGAATGCCGCCGATTTCTTTGGAGCGGTCCGACAAAGCCTGAATCACCTGATTGGAGGCAGTAACAGATTGATGAATATCCTGCATCTGGGAGAGGTTGCTTTCTACATATCTGCTGCCTTCCCGGGCTCTCTCTGCTGTCTCAGCTGACAGCTGAAGCACATTGTCTGTGCGTTCTTCAATTTTTTTCACTCCGCCGGTCACTTCTTCAAGCGCGGCGCTGTTATGTTCAATTTTTTCCGTCTGTCTTTCTGCCCCACTTGCCACCTGTTCGGTAGCGACAGCTACTTCACTTGTCGCCTGCGAGGTCTGCTCCGAGCTTGCTTTCAGCTGCTCTGACGATGAACTCATATGCTCCACAGACGCAGAAACTTTGGTGAGAATACCCCGCAGAGATTCCACCATATGGTTAAAGCTTGCAGCAAGAGCTCCGATTTCATCGTTGCTGTTTATTTCCACCTGCCCGGTCAGGTCGCCGCCGCTGATTTTCTCAGCGGAAACCCGCAGACGCTGGATTGGTTTTAAAATATTTTTTACGATAAAGTAAACAAACAAAAGGCCTCCGAGGAGCGCGGCGGCAATGACGAACCCGGTTCTCCACAGAATCGGCGCCGCCGCCTCCTGAAACTCGCTCGTATACATCGTGCCGCCGACCGTCCATCCGGTCGCTTCATTCTGTATAAATTCCATTTCCTTTTCTTCCCCGTCCAGCGTGTACGAAAAATGGCCCTCGCCCTGGCCGTCTATTTGGCTGTAGACGTTTTCTTCCATTGGTTCTCCCGCTTCTGCGTTTGGATTCACCATATAATTGCCCTGGGTATCCGCCATTACAACGTATCCTTCGTCTCCAATGGCCGCTCCCGCTGCCAGGGACTCAAGGGAGGATAAATCGTAGTCAATGGCCATTACCCCCGAGCCGTCATCCAGCTGCTGGGTAATCGTTACAATCTGGGCTTTTGTTGCTGCGTCTACATAAACGTCGGTAAGTACCGGCTCGCCTCCGGCATCGACTGCTTCCTGAAACCACGGGCGTTCGGTTGGATCATAATCCACCGGCAGCTCCCCCTGATCCGAGGTAAACAGCGTTTTTCCTTCATTCGATCCCGTATAGATGGAAATAACCTTGCCATGCGTTTGAATATAGTCATTGAAGGTGTCGAGCATCCGTTCTTCGGCTTCAGTGTCCGTAAATGATTCTTCCGTAACAAGACTCGCGTAATGGCCGATATCAGCAATTCTTGCGTTCATTTCTTCTTCTACCTGTTGGTTAATCAGACCAACGCTTTCCCCGGCATTGCTGTTCATCTGGCTTCTGACTTCGTTTTTTGCAGACGTGTAGGAGCTGAAGCCGATAATAATACTTGGCACCAGCAGTACGAGCAGAAACGAGATGTATAATTTTTTTCGCAGCGTTAATGATTGCAGCATAGGCGTCCCCTTTTCTAAATAAATTTTTCTATGTAGTATCCCCTCTACTATTTTATATCGGTTCGTTTTTGCGATTCTTTGTTGCTGAAATCGTTCTCATTCATATTTGCATAAAAAATCCTCTCCTATAATGAAAGGAGAGGAAAATATTTTATTGATATTCAAGCTGCACACTGTTCAGCGAAGCAAAAACACCGTTTTTATGAATCAACTCTTCGTACGTTCCCTGCTCAGCAATGCGGCCGCCGGTCACCACCACAATATTATCGGCGTGCCGGATGGTTGCAAGCCGGTGGGCGATGACAATCGTCGTCCGGTTTTCCGCCAGGTGGGTCAGCGACTGCTGAATCAGTGCTTCGGTTTCCGTATCGAGCGCTGAGGTCGCTTCATCCAAAATTAAAATCGGCGGGTTTTTCAGAAAAGCCCGGGCAATTGCAATCCGCTGCTTCTGGCCGCCGGAAAGCTTTAACCCCCGCTGCCCTATTTCTGTTTCATATCCGTCCGGAAGCTCCTCCACGAAGCCGTCCAGATTCGCCAGACGGGCAGCTTCTTCAATCTCTTCTTCTTCAGCCGTTAAGCGTCCGTACGCAATGTTTTCCTTCAACGTGCCGTTAAACAAAAACACATCCTGCTGCACCATGCCGATCTGGGAACGAAGGGATTCCTTCGTCATCTTCCGGATATCTATACCGTTAATCGTCACGGCACCGGCGTCCACGTCGTAAAACCGCGGAATCAGCGAGCTGATGGTCGTCTTCCCGGCCCCCGAGGAGCCGACAAAGGCTACTGTTTTTCCGGCCTGTACTGTTACGTTCATGTCCCGGAGCACCGGCTGGCTTTTATGGTATCCAAATGTGACATCTTCAAGCTTAATGTCACCGGTAAGCACCGGAGCTTCTACTGCATCAGGGTGGTCGACAATATCCTTTTCTGCATCGGTCATCTGCACGAACCGTTTAAAGCCGGCCATGCCCTTCGGATACAGCTCTAAAATGGCGCTGATTTTTTCAATCGGCTTGAACAGTACGTTCACATACAAAATAAAGCCGACAAACTCCCCGTTTGTAATAGCGCCTGTGTAAACGAGCCATGCGCCGTAAACGAGCACAGCCAGAATCATGAGACGGGTCGTCAAGAAAATAGTTGCCGTAGTGTGGCCCATCGTCCGGTAGCCCGACAGCTTAGCCCGGCGGTAACGGTTGTTGTTTTTGGCAAACCGGTCAATTTCAAAGGCTTCATTTGTAAAGGACTGCACTACCCGCGCCCCGGAGACGCTGTCCTCCACCCGGGCATTCACGTCGCCGATTTCTGCGTACATTGTTGTCCACGCTTTGTTCATCTGAATGTTCGTATAGGTAATAAGCACGATCAAAAACGGCACAAAAACAAGAGCCACGAGCGCAAGCTGCGGGTTAATTGAAAACATAATCGTAAAAGCTCCCGCAAACGTCATAATAGCAATAAATAAATCCTCCGGCCCGTGGTGGGCAAGCTCGCCAATATCGAATAAGTCATTAGTGATACGACTGATAATGTGGCCGGTTTTTGTATTATCAAAAAAGCGGTACGACTGGCCCTGCACGCTCTTGAACAGCTCCCGCCGCATATCGGTTTCAATATTAATGCCAAGCTTGTGCCCGAGATAGTTGACGATATACTGCAGGTAGGCACTAAATAGATAGATAGCAAGCAGACCGGCAGACACCCACACGACCAGGTTCCAATCCTCCTGAGGCAGAAGGGAATCAATAAACCACTGGACCACAAGCGGGAAAACCAGATCCAGGGCCGCAACAGCGATTGCGCTGAAAAAATCAATGAAAAACAGCTGTTTATGAGGAAGGTAATAGGAATAAAAACGTTTAAGCATCAGGGTCTCCTCTTCTAATTAAATTCACGTGGAAATACTTCTTTTATTTTATAGAAATGCTGATGAAATTCAATCATTTTCTACCTTCTTATTTCCATATAATTCAAATAACCATGAAATAATATGAAAACAGGCGCTTATCGGCATGAAAAGCACATATTAGCTAAAAAACAGCATTAATTATAGCTATTCTTTTTTATGTTTAATGGACAAATAAAGTAAATATGTTAATATAGATGCACTGAACGCCGTTAGGTATGTTGACCTTCCCGAAAACTTCCTAAGCTTCAGTATACAGCTGTAGAAGCTGTTTTTCTCTGTATATGCGGCGCTGTACGCCAAAAAGCCTGAAAGCATTGCTGCTTCCAGGCTCTTTTTTTGGTTTTATTTAGACGGCTGTTTTTCCAAAGCTTCGTTGTCATCCCGTTCATGTGGCATGAGAAGCGGCTTTGGAACAGCCTTTTTCTTTGTAGCTTCCGAAACAATAAATATGAGTATAAACGCGATAATAACGATGACCGTACGGAATGGGAAAAGCACAATCCCGTCTTCAATCATGGGGTACGGAAGAAAGACCGGCAGGCCGATTGCCGGCTCCCCGCCGCCAAGGCGCAAAAAGACAGATACAATAAATGCTGTAAGGGAACCGTACACGTTCGCATTTTTATAAAACAGAGCCATGGTCAGCTGCGGGAATAAAATACAAAAAATCAAATCCGACGCCAGGTACCACAGGGTATATACACTTCCAACATTTAAAGCAATCAGGGTAGAAGCCGCCCCGATAATCACAATCGAGGTCTTGATCACTTTTTTCAGTTCATCGTTGGAGGCTTTCGGACGAACCAGCGGACGGTATATGTTCCATGAAGCCATCGAGGATGCGGACAGAATCGAGGAGTCCATGGAAGACATAACGGCTGCTGCAAGAGCCCCGAGGCCAATCGCCGCTACCCACCCCGGCGTCAGATGCTGGAGAACCTCCGGCAGTACCATGGCCGCTGTTTCCGGTGCTGACGTCCCAAAGGACGCCCAGTCAACGTTATAGCCGATGATACCAATAAGCACAGCCGGGACAGCCGCAATAATGCATACGACACCGGCAATGATCGAAAACCACATCGCCGTTTGTTCATCTTTAGCGGAGAGCACGCGCTGGAAATAGACCTGCCAGGCAATGCCGCCGAAAATCAACAGAAAGGCATAATCCCACCAGTTCCAGAAATAGTTCCCCCATTCCGGATGATTCCACCCGTCAAGCGGCGGAAAAAGGTTCGCATAGGTGCCAAGATCCGCCTGATAATCGTTCCAGTTGACGCTCAGGCTGCCGGTACTGCCAAAGGCAAACGGCAGCACCAGAAACAAACCGCCTAACAGCAGAATCATCTGTAAAAGGTCTGTGTAGGCCACCGCCCACATGCCGCCAAATACGGTGTAGGCGATCGCAATAACGGCTGAAATAACAATCGACGTCGTAAAATCGATCCCTAAAATCGTACCGAATGTCGTGCCTAGCGCTGTCAGAATAGCGCCGCTCCAGAACATTTCCCCCAGGAGCGCCGGAAGATACAGCAGACCGCCCATTTTCTTCCCAAACCGCTGTTCGAGCGGATCAATAATGGTTTTGAATTCATAGCGCCGCATTTTTCTCGCATAAAAAATACCACCAATAATAAGACTGAGGGCATAACCCCAGGGCGCCTGGGCCCACACGAGGCCGTCAACGTAGGTTGATTCGGCGGTGCCGTTAATATAACCGCCGCCTACCCAGGTGGCAGCCATAGTAAAAATCATGATAACAAGCGGCAGACTCCGTTTGGCCACCATCATGTCGTCGAGGGAATCAGACTTTTTAGCGGCAAAATAGGCGCCGACATAGTACATCAAAGCATAGAAAACAAGCATGGCAATAAAGCCGCTCCACATCACGTCGTCACCAGTAGCAATTATGTAAATCAGTACCGCTGCTACTAGAAGGACAAATCCCAGACTCTTTAATAAGTTTAAATTTTTCTCGATCACGAGCAACACCTCTATTTTTTATAAAATTCTAAATATTGCGAAAACGTTTTCCGGAGAGATAAAGTAAAGCTGTTATCTCTCTTTTTCATCGTCTTCTTCTATCGGAATATATTTAAATAATTCTCCTGTTTCCATAGACTCCACGAGACGACTCAGCCATTTGTAGTACTTGATCGACTGGCTGAGGATCCGCTGGATCTCCCGTGCTTCTTCTTTTATGGACTCTTCTGCTTCTTCCGACTGAATCAGCATGTCCAATTGTTCCCAGGCGCTTTCAATGGCGCTCAAATTCGTCCGCACTTCTCTCTCCCACTGCTGAGTAAAGAAGTTGGTGAAAAAACGGAAAAAATCCTTTTCGGCTACGTAGGTCTGCTTTCGCTTTCCGCGCCGGTGCGTTTTCTTTACAACATTGAACTCCTGAAGCTTTCGTACTCCGGTGCTCATACTCGGTTTACTCATTCCGAGTTTTTCTCTCATTTCATCCAGCGTCATATCGCCTTCCACATACATTGTCCCATACAAAGTGCCAACGCTTCTTGTGACACCGTACAAATCCATGGTTTCAGCCAGGGAATCAATGATAATGTCTTTGGCGCCTTCGAGTGACTCCCTCCATTCATCCTGGTGATGAGAATCCGTCATGGGCTCCTCCTTTTCTATTAAAAAAATTCAATTTGTTAAATATTTTCTTCACAGTTTCTAATCTTAACGTATAAAAATCTCTTGTCAAATGCTTGACTAAAAATATCAGCCGGCAGTTCTTATGTTTATTCCCCGGGAAATAAAAAGCCTTCGGATATATTCGCACGCGCGTGAAAAAGTCTTATAAATCTTTTTTAAAATTTATTTATATCGGGCTGATAACCTCGAGCGCCACTAAAAATTTTCCGGCAGGTCTTTGACAAGATGTTCGAAAGCTGATAAATTTAAGTTATTCAAAACGTTAAATATTTTTTTAACAAATTTAACAATTAGGAGGCATACACATATGGATATTCGCATGTACATTGACGGCGAATGGGTCGACGCTGCTGCAGGCAAAACCCGGGACATTATTAATCCGCTTGACCAAAGCGTTATCACGCAGGCAGCGGAAGGCTCCCGTGAGGACGCTGTAAAAGCCGTACAGGCTGCCCGCCGGGCATTTGACAAAGGGCCATGGGCCTCTACAACCGCTTCGGAGCGCGGAGCTTACGTATTAAAGGTAGCCCAGCTCATTGAGCGGGATAAGGAAGAACTCGCAGAGCTCGAGACGCTCGATACAGGTAAAACAATGGGAGAAAGCCGTGCCGATATGGACGATATCGCCGGAGTGTTCCACTATTTTGCCGGACTTGCGGATAAAGACGGCGGCGAATACATCGCTTCCCCGCTTCCGGACTCAGACAGCAAAGTCGTCCGTGAGCCTGTGGGCGTATGCGGCCAGATCACCCCTTGGAACTACCCGCTGCTGCAGGCATCCTGGAAGATCGCACCGGCTATTGCAACGGGAAACACCATTATCGTCAAACCAAGTGAAATTACGCCGCTTACGACCGTCAAGGTATTTCAGCTGATGGAAGAAGCCGGTATTCCGGCAGGGGTTGCCAACCTTGTGCTCGGAAAAGGCACCGACGTAGGTGCGGAGCTTTCTGAAAGCGTGGACGTGGACCTGATTTCCTTTACAGGCGGTATTGAAACCGGCCGTAAAATCATGCAGTCCGCCACTTCCAATATGAAGAAAATCGCACTTGAGCTCGGTGGCAAAAACCCTAACATTGTTTTCGCCGATGCGGATTTCGATCTTGCCGTGGACCAGGCGCTAAACGCCGCTTTCTTCCATGCCGGCCAGGTTTGTTCCGCCGGAGCACGGCTTTTGGTGGAGGAATCCATCCATGACGACTTCGTCAACGCCATCGTCGAACGGGTGAAAAACATTCGTCTCGGCAGCGGTCAGGATGAAGAAACACAGATGGGACCGCTTATTTCTGCGGAGCACATGAGCAAGGTCGAAAACTATATCGAAATCGGTAAACAGGAAGGAGCAACCGTTGCGGTCGGCGGCAAACGCCCGGACGACGAAACGCTCCAAAAGGGATTCTTTCTTCTGCCGACGATCTTTACCGACTGCCGCTCCGACATGAGAATTGTGCAGGAAGAAATCTTCGGACCGGTACTCACCGTCGAAAGCTTCACTTCGGAAGAAGAAGCCGTAGAAAAAGCGAACGACACGGTTTACGGCCTTGCCGGCGCTACATTTACCACAGACATCAGCAAAGCAGAGCGGGTGGCTTCCAGTCTCCGTCTTGGCACCGTCTGGATCAATGACTTCCATCCTTATTTTGCCCAGGCGCCTTGGGGCGGCTACAAGCAGTCCGGCATCGGCCGTGAGCTTGGCAAGGTCGGCATGGAGGAGTACACCGAAACCAAACACATCTTCCGTAACACGAATCCGGAAGCTCTGAATTTTTTCTAGATCGACAGCAACAAATAAATAGACACAAACTCTCTAAATAATCTCTCGTTTCTTTATGTTGAGTAAGTATCATTTTATTAATAATTGAAATAGTTGGAACAGAAGTTATTATATAGCTTCACACACATCGTTACATGAAGAAAGTCTTTGGGGGTGCACAATATGAGTGAAACATTTGACTATGTAATTATTGGTGGAGGAAGTGCAGGATCTATACTTGCGAACCGGTTAAGCGCCGATAAAAATAATAGCGTGCTTGTACTAGAAGCAGGGCGAAGTGACTATGCGTGGGACTTACTGATTCAGATGCCTGCGGCACTGCCGTTTCCAGCAGGAAAGAGCCTCTATGACTGGAAGTATCTGTCTGATCCGGAACCATACATGAACGGTCGCCGCATTAAGCATGCGCGAGGAAAAGTACTTGGCGGATCCAGCTCTATTAACGGAATGATTTATCAGCGCGGAAATCCTCTCGATTATGAACGATGGGGGGCAGACGAAGGTATGGAGGAGTGGAACTACGCGCACTGTCTTCCATACTTCAAGCGGTTGGAAAACACACTGGCGGCTGAAAAAGATGACGAGTTCCGCGGGCAAGAAGGTCCGCTAAAGCTGGAACGGGGGCCGGCAACGAGTCCGTTGTTCCAGGCGTTTTTTGAATCAGCCGTAGAAGCAGGCTATACGCGCACACCGGACGTGAACGGTTATCGTCAGGAAGGATTCGGACCGTTTGATAAGCATATCCATAAAGGCAGACGAATGTCTGCTTCCCGTGCATTTTTACACCCGGTTATGAATCGAAAAAATCTTACAGTAAGAACCCGTGCGTTTGTTGAAAGCATAGATTTTAACGGGACGAAGGCAGAAGGTGTAACATATCAACACAATGGCAAAACGCTGAAGGTGAACGCCGGAGAGATCATTCTTTCCGGCGGCGCCATCAATTCTCCGCAGCTGCTTCAGCTTTCCGGAGTCGGGGACGCTGAACACCTGCGTTCGCTTGGAATTGAGCCGGTAGCTGATCTGCCGGGTGTCGGTGAAAATCTGCAAGACCATTTGGAAGCATATATTCAGTATTCCTGCCCACAGCCGGTTTCCATGCAGCCAAGCTTGAATAAGTTAAAAATGCCTTGGATTGGTCTGCAGTGGCTGCTTGGCCGTAAAGGTCCCGCAGCGTCGAATCATTTTGAAGGAGGCGGCTTTGTCCGTTCTAACGAGACTGTTCCTTATCCGAATTTAATGTTCCACTTTCTCCCGGTAGCAGTACGCTATGACGGCAAGAAAGCAGATACGAAGCACGGATTCCAAGTGCACGTTGGGCCAATGTATTCTGATGCAAGAGGAAGCCTGAAGATCCGCTCCAGGGATCCAAGGGAGCATCCAAGCATGGTGTACAACTACCTTTCCACGGAGCAGGATAGACGCGAGTGGGTTGAAGCGATCCGCATTTCCCGTGAAATCATGGCACAACCAGCCATGAAACCATTCAATTCTGGTGAGATCGCTCCAGGGGACGCTGTACAAACAGACGAAGAAATTCTGGAATGGGTTGCGAATGATGCCGAAACGGCGTTGCACCCGAGCGGTACTGCGAAAATGGGACCTGCTTCAGACCCAATGGCCGTTGTTGATCCGAAGACGATGAAAGTGCATGGAGTCGAAAATCTTCGCGTAGTGGATGCATCCGTCATGCCCTATGTGACGAACGGAAACATTCATGCACCCGTACTCATGATCGCTGAAAAAGCAGCGGATCTGATCCTTGAGCATCAGCCGCTCGAACCGATGCATACAAAATTTTATCGTCACGGCGTTGATCCGTCGGATGCAGGGACAATTAAGTCCTAAAATAAAATATAAAAAGGATTCTTTTTATCCAGCGCAGCTTTTTGTAAAAGCCCTCGCTTTGGAAAAAAGGATCTTTTTTCATTCATTAAGGAGGATTTTCCCATGAGCATGAATATGAAAGTCGAAAGCATGTTAAGCTATCACACATTTGAAGTACCAACAGCAATCAAGCACGGCATCGGTGCCATTAAACATATTGGTGAAGAAATCAAAGCCCTCGGCTCTGACAAAGTGCTGCTCGTCACAGACCCGGGCATCCATAATGCAGGCGTAACAAAGCCCGTTATCGACAATCTTGAAGCTTCCGGTGTAGAGGTTGTTCTCTTCAATAAAGTAGAGCCAAACCCTCCCGTGCGCCTGATTGAAGAGGGATCCAAATTTTACACAGCAGAAAACTGCAACGGCCTGATCGCTGTCGGCGGCGGAAGCTCAATGGACACTGCAAAGGCCATCGGCGTTGAAGCTACCCACGAAGGCTCGATTCTCGATTATGAAGCTGCTGAGGGCAAAAAGCCGCTTGAGCGCCGCATCCCTCCATTCATCACCGTACCAACAACAGCAGGCACCGGCTCTGAAGTAACGCAGTGGGCGGTAATCACAGACGAAGACCGCGAATTTAAATTTAACACCGGCGGCCCGCTCATCCCGGCATACGTAACCATTATCGATCCGGAGCTGCACGTTTCCATGCCTCCGCACGTAACTGCAATGACCGGTATTGATGCGATCGCTCACGCGGTTGAATGCTATACAATGAAATTCGCCCAGCCTGTCACAGACGCAGTAGCGCTGCTTGCGATTGAATATGCCGCAAAATACATCCGCCGTGCCTATGCCGACGGTGAAGACCTTGAAGCCCGCTACGGCATGGCACAGGCAGCAATGCTTGCAGGCCTTTCCTACGGCAGCGAATCTGCCGGGGCTGCGCACGCTATGAGCCAGACACTCGGCGGTATCATTCCAGTAGCACACGGGCAGTGCGTGGCAGCTATGATGGGGCCGGTAATGGAATACAACTGGAAAGGGGCCCCGGAACGCTTTGCACGTGTCGCCCAGGCATTTGGCATCGACACCGCACGCATGAGCACTGAAGAAGCAGCAAAAGCTTCTGTGCAGTATATGTATGATCTCGCAGAAGAGCTCGACATCCCTTCTCTTGAGGAGCAGGGCGTAAATCCTGACATGACCGAGCGTCTTGCCAAAGAAGCAATGAATGACCCGCAGACAGAGGGCAACCCTCGCGACTTGAAAGTGGCCGACTACGAGTGGATCTACAAGCGCTGCTTCCATCAGGTACCAAAAACCGTTTAATATTATCCTTACGAAAAAGCCGGAAAGAGGCCTCTCCTCTTTCCGGCTTTTTTATATCATCCAGCGAAAATTTAAAACTCTTCATACACCGCCGGATCCTGATCGTTTATGCGACCGGCCGGATGGGTCAGTGAGGCAAGCATTTCCATCTCCCGTTCGTCGAGCGCAAAGGAAAAGATCGAAAGGTTTTCAATCTGCCTGCGGGGCGACATCGATTTTGGTATCGGTATCGTGCCCAGCTGATAATGCCAGCGAAGAATAATCTGGGATACCGTTTTATTGTGATTATTTGCTATTTTACGAAGCGTTTCGTCCTGCAGCACATCGCTCGCCTTTGCCAGCGGACTCCAGGATTCAGTCTGGATGTCATGCTTTTCGTGCCATTTTCTTGATTCTTCCTGGTTAAAATATGGATGCAGTTCAATTTGATTGATGCTCGGCTTCACGCCTGTCTCTTTTTCAAGATGCTCCAGGTGTTCCGGAAGAAAATTGCATACCCCGATGGAGCGGACCAGTCCCCATTTTTTCGCTTCGATCAATGCCTGCCAAGCTTCGACATAATGGCCCTGCTTCGGGTTCGGCCAATGAATCAGATACAGGTCATAGTAATCCAGCCCTGCTCGGTACAGCGATTCCTGTATCGCCGGCACGGCCTTGTCATATTGCTGATAGCGCCCCGGCAGCTTGGACGTAATCCGGAGCTCCTGCCTCGGGACAGAGCTGCGCCGCACAGCTTCTCCTACTGTGCCCTCGTTTTCATAATTGTACGCCGTATCGATCAGACGGTAGCCTGCATGAATTGCCCGGTCCACAGCATTGGCCCCTTCGTTTCCAATCACCGCCGCCGTCCCAAAACCGATGACCGGAAGCGTCAGACCGTCGTTCAGGCGGATTTCCGGAATGGAATTATTCATCAATGACTCACCCTTTCCCTGGAAGCTTAAAATATGGTCATGCTTTTATTCGGTAATTGTCTTCCCTTTTCGGGGTGTTTATTAACCTGGGTAAAGACAGAAATTTAGTATTGTTTAAAGATTTTAAAAAACAAACATTCCACCACAGCGTGTACATACTGTGGTGGAATATCTAAAGTCTTATACCTGTTTCAATGCTCTCCCTGCTCACGTATAGCATGATATACTGCTCCAAGCAGATTGGAATGCTGGCGGAATTTAAAAGCTGCGATCGATGGCTTGATTTTCCCCAATGGCAGAGCTTCCATGATCCTGTCCAATTGTTCATTCACCTTTGCAATAAGATCCTCACGCGCGCTCACTCCGCCGCCAATGGTGATTAGCTCCGGGTCATACATATATTGCAGGTTGTAAATGCCTGCCGCTACATAGTAATAAAATTGCTCTACAGCAGCGGCAGCTTCCTGATCGTGCTCATCGGCAAGCCGGAACACGTCTTCTCCCGTATAGTCTGCGGGGTCTCTATGCTTCGCATTGGCAAACCGGCGTACTAATGCCTGCGTCGATGCCAGCCCGCTCCACGTCTGGTTAAATCCTGGATGGTCTGTATTTAAAAGCATGTAGCCAAATTCACCGCCATGCAGATTATTTCCCCGGTGCAGCACTCCATCCTTAATAATCGCTCCCCCGATGCCTGTTCCAATAACGATCGACAGCATGTTCCGGACCTGGGTTCCTGCCCCTTTCCACACCTCCGCATATGCTGCACAATTCGCATCATTTTCTATATAAACCGGCAGCTGCGCTCGTTTCTGCAGCAGGTTTTTTATGTTCGGACCATGCAAATAGGGAAGAGCGCTCGAGCCTTTGATAATACCTTCTTCAGTTACTGCACCCGGTGAACTCACTGCGACTGCATGAACGGGAGAAAGTTTTTCACAAAGCTGCCCTACTGTCTCCACTAAGTCATCGACGCTGGCAGGGCTTTTGATTTTTTCTTTTAATGGCATCGTTCCCTCTTCGGTGACCAACGCATACTTCATAAAGGATCCGCCCAAGTCTATCGCTAAATACGTCTTCATTTCATCCCCCGCTCTTTTATTTATAAGGCTCTTCTTCCACCTTAAGTTTACGGGTTTTAATCACATCCTGGAACCAATAGGCAGACTTTTTCATGGTCCGGTCCCGATTGTTTTCCAGGTCGATGGAGACAAGCCCATACCGGTTCTTAAACGCATTCATCGGAGATACGTTGTCCGAAAAGGCCCACAGCATATACCCCCGGCAGTTCACACCTTCACGGACGGCTTCAAGCAGCCACGATAAATGCTCCGTAATAAACGCAATCCGGTAATCATCCTGAATGATTCCTTCCGCATTTTTAAACCGCTGTTCATTTTCCACTCCCATCCCATTTTCTGCAATGAACCATTCAATGTTTCCATACTCTTCCTTCATGCGGATCGCCATGTCATACATAATACGGGGGAAAATTTCCCATCCGCGGTAGGGATTCATTTTTTTCCCCGGAAGGTCGAAGGGGTCGTAATAGTATCTTGGGTGAAACGGAACCTGCTCGTTCCAGCCAGCCGTTCGTGCCTGTACACGATGCGGGAAATACAGATTCAGCCCGACGTAATCCACCGTATAGCTGCGGATGGTATCCAGGTCTTCATCGGTCGCTGTAAAGGCAATATCGTGCTTGTCCATCAGCTCATACAGCTCTTTTGGATACTCCCCCTTAATCGTTGGGTCCAGAAACATCCGGTTGAAAAACAGGTCATGCTTGTTCGCCGCCTCCTGATCATGGGGCGCTGTCGAACGGGCATATGTGACTTCCGGATTGAGGATGACACCGATCTTCGCTCCGGTCCGCTCCGCGAGCTGCTTTTCCCGGAACAGCTTCACGACACGGGCGGTCGCAAGCGTTTTATGAAAGTTCCACTGCATCCATTTTTGAGTGTTTTGTTCAAAAGGGTAGCGAATGGCATCCAAATATATGCGGGTCTGTGGCACGATAGGCTCGTTAAATGTCAGCCAATGCCTGACCCGGTCCCCGAGGCGGTCCATCACTTTTTCCGCGTATTTTTCAAACAAGTGAACAACATGCTTCGACTCCCATCCGCCGTACCGTTCAAACAGCTCGGCAGGAATTTCGTAATGCTCGAGGCAGACCATCGGCTCCACGCCCTGGGCAATTAATTCATCCACCATGCTTTCCACGTAGGAAGCATATTCTTCGTCGACAATCGCATTTTCATAGTCGGTTAAAAAACGGGACCAGTTCACGGAGGTGCGAAAATGCGTCAGGCCGATCGTTTTCATGTAGCTGATATCCTCTTTGTACCGATTTCTGAAATCGGTGGCTACGGCCGGCCCGTAGCCGTCATGCCAGACATGCCGATTGTTTTTATACCAAAGATCCATATAGGAATCCTGGCTTTCCTTCTTTCCGGACCAGCCCTCCGACTGCCAGGCTGAAAGTGCGGCTCCGAGCATAAAATTTTCTGGGATAGTTAATGTTTTAATAGACATATTTCGGCTCCTTCGTAGTAAAAATATCAGCCTTTTACAGCTCCCTGGGTCATGCCTTCAACGATTTGCTTTTCCATCAGCAGATAAAAAATGATTGTAGGAACCAGCACAAGGGTTAACCCCGCCATCTGAGCCGGATAATTTGTTGTATAGGCTCCAGCAAAGTTTGCCAGGCCGAGCGGCAGTGTTTGAAGCGCTTCGTCGCTGATGAGCACCAGTGCGAACGCAAATTCGTTCCAGTTATTGATGAAGTTGATAATGACTGCCGTAGCAATAGCCGGCCTTGTCATTGGCAGAATAATGGACCAAAAGATACGGAAGACCCCGCACCCATCCATAATCGCTGATTCTTCCATTTCCTTTGGAAAAGAACTCATAAAGCTGGTAAGCAAAAATACTGTGATAGGTAAATTGAATGCTACATACGGGAAAATTAATGCCCAGTATGTATTTAAAATCCCTAAATTCTGCATAAGTATATACATCGGCACAAGTGTGGCATGAATAGGGATCAAAAGGCCGATCACGAGAAAGCCATAAATGAATTTTTTACCCCGAAATTCAAACCTGGATAAAAAGTAAGCTGCCAGCGCACCGGAAAAAATAGAAATCAGCACAGCCACGGCTCCCACTAATACGCTGTTAAAGAAGAATGTACCAATATTTGCCGTCACCCAGGCATCCTGAAAGTTTTCAAACACCCAATTAGCCGGAAGGCCGAACGGGTTTAATGAAAAATCCTGGCTCGTTTTAAATGCGTTCATGATCATCCAGAAGATAGGGTATGCATTCACGATGGTGAATAAAATTAAAATAATGTATACAAGCGTCCGCCGGAGTTTTCTTTTTGTTTTCGCTACAGCATCCCGGTCTACGGTAGCCGCTTCTCTTGGTTCTGCTTTATTTCCCATCATATTTCTTTTCTCCCTTCTCTATGTTCTTTTAACACCCATTACCTTCGTCGTGATCAAAATCAGGATCAAGCTGAATACGAGAATTAAAATCGAAAGCGCGCTTCCATACCCGTAGCTCAGGCCTTCAAATGTTTCACTGTACATATAGGTGGCCATTACCTCTGTGGAATGCGCGGGCCCTCCCTGCGTCATAACATAAATCAAATCAAACGTTTTTAAGCTGCCGCTTATACACAGGACAATCGCGACTAAAATAACGTTTCGGATGGAAGGGAGCGTAATGTGAACGATCTTATGCCACTCCCCTGCCCCGTCAAGTTCTGCTGCTTCGAGCAGCTCCTTGGGAATGGTCTGGAGAGCAGAAAGAAATATAATGAAGTACAAACCAACAAACTGCCAGACTATCGTAATTAAAATAGCAAATATGGCGGAATCAGGGTCTCCGAGCCAGTTCTGCTGAAGAAAACCAAGTCCAGTAGTCTCCAGTAAATTATTAAGAAGACCCTGCTCTGAGTTGTATATCATTCTCCATGTAATAGAGATAACAACAGTCGAAATAACTACCGGAAGAAAGCCAATCGTACGGAAGAACTTCGCACCTTTAATTTTCCGGTTTAATAAAAGAGCCAGGCCCAGCCCAATTGGAATTTGTCCAAGTACAGAGGCAAGCACTACTAAAATGTTATTACGCAGTGACAGCCAGAACGTGGAATCCTGAAAGGCAGTAATGTAATTTTCTATTCCGACAAAGCTCATGGCAGAGAACCCGTCCCAGGCCATAAAAGAATAGTAGAAAGAAATAAAAATCGGAATAATGCCAAATACCATATAAATGATCAATGGCAGCACCAAACCTAAACCAATTTTCCATGGACTTCTGAGCAAGTGCATTTTGTCCCACTCCTTTTTAGAAAACGCTTACATTTTGATTATAAAAGGAGTGGCTGATATAAAAAATCGACTTTTTTAACATAATATCCACATTTATTGAGTGTTTGTTGTATTCATGGCACGATACTGTGTAGGAGTCGTTCCTTTATATTTCTTGAATACCTTCACAAAATATTTGTATTCGCTGTAGCCGACATATTCGGCAATCTCAAATACCCGGTTAGGAGTAGTAACCAACAACTCTGAAGCTTTTTCGATACGGAGCGTATTTAAATAATCCGAAAAGCTCAATCCTGTTTCCTGCTTGAATAATATACTAAAATAATTTGGAGTAATAAAATGATCTTCAGCAATCGTTTTTGCCTGCAGATCATGCTGATAATTATGCTTCATGTAATGCAGCACCTGATCAATGATCCAATTGGTTTCTTTTCTATTTGATAAAGCTCCGGCCATCCGAAGCATATCTTCCATGAAGAAGCTTTGAATATCTTTGACTGTATTATAAATACGAGTATCGATATCCTGCTGGAGCTTAAACTCGTTTATATCGAATGTCCGCTCCTGTATCTGGGAAAAAACCTTATTTTTTATTATTACTTCAAGCTCCCTCATCATACGGAAGGCTGGTTCAACAGCTATATCTCTTTCAATTAATTCGTCAAATACTTCCTGTACCAGTTCTTTTGCCTCTCCAGTTCGACCTTCCATAATAAAAACAGCCAACTGATCTTTAAACGCTTTCGTAACAGGCAGGGGCGGCACCTGTATTTTTTCGCTCAACCCAGAGGTAACGCTTTTAGAGGTGCCTCTGATGCTGGTTAAAAATGTATCGGCTTGTTCATAGAGCATTCGTATATCTTGAAAAGGACCTGAAGCGGAGACTGCTGTCTGGACATTTACCCCTTTCTCTTCGATTTGCTTTTGCAGTTTCGTTATTCGTTCCTTCTTTATTGAAGGAGCTGAGTCGTCCCCACAGCATATATATATCCATTCATTTTCGTGCCTCCATACGCGGATGAGTTGTTTAGTCCACACTGCCAGCTTGTCTTCAATCATCTGCATTAACTGCTCTTTCTGCTCTTCTTTTTCCATCTTTTCTTTCCCATGGGCGTAGCCTTTTATTTCTGCGACCACTACGTAATAGCTTTCGTACTGTTCTTCCCACCGATCCATTTCTTCATTTGCAATGTGATGGCGGAAAAGCTGTTTTTGCACCGCGAGCTTCAGCTTCTCCCCCGGATCATTATGGTCTTTACCAACATAATGTTTTTTGTGCTGAAGTCGTTTTACGATGGTTAACAGCTCTTCAATGTTAATCGGCTTTAGTAAAAAGTCATTCACTCCTAGTCGGAGAGCCTGTCTGGCGTATTCGAATTCGTCATATCCACTGAACATAATCACTTCTACTCCCGGATGAAGCGCGGTCAATTCTTCTGTTAAAGCAAGCCCATCCATATTAGGCATCGTAATATCCGTAAGAACAATGTCTATTGATTGCTCATTTAATATATCCAGCGCCTCGATACCGTCATAAGCTACACCTTCCACCTTCACACCGATGCTTTCCCAGTCAATCGTTTGAGAAAGTCCTTCACAGATCATAGGTTCATCGTCCACGATCAGTATTTTCGTTGTCATTTTCCTCCCCCTCCTCCTGGTTGAGATGCAATTCATTATTTTTTTCTTTTAAAACAGGAAAACGTATTTGAATATGTGTGCCTGTTTTTGCCGGCACTATGTTCAAACCAAATCCCTCTCCGTACGTGTTGGTAATACGCTTCTCAATATTTTGCAGCGCAAATCCCTGACGCGATTTAGGAGAGCTGCTTTTTAACTCTTTAATATTTAAGGCTCCAATGCCAAGACCGTTGTCTATAACGTCTATAATAAGCTTCTCCCCCATCCGGTAAGCCCGGACATCGATATGGATGGTCTGCTTATTTGCCCCCATCCCATGCTCAATGCTGTTTTCAATTAAGGGCTGCACAATCATTTTCATTACCGGCACTTTCTCCAATCCCGTTTCTACAAATAAAGAATAGTGAAGTTTTGCTCCCATCCTTCTTTTTTGAAGCTCCAAATAACTCTTCGTACTCATTAATTCATCTTCAAGGTCCACCCAGGTGTTGCCTTTGCTTAACGTATGCCGGAAAATCCGGGAAAGATCTTCAATGCTTTTACCAGTGTCAGGGGCTTTTTCCAGCCTCGCTGACCATCGGATCATGTCCAGGGTGTTGTATAGAAAATGCGGGTTGATCTGACTCTGCATCGCCTTCAGCTCTGATTCCTTCGTCTTAAGCTCCAATTTATATTTTGTATTAATCAGCGATTGAATTTCCTGCACCATTCGGTTGAAGCGTCTGCTTAATGTACCGATTTCATCTTTGGAAGCCACTTCCACACGGGCAGTAAAATCACCCTTTTCCACCCTTTTAATTTCTCGTGTTAAGGCTCCGATAGGCTTCAAAACAAACATGAAAAAGCCTATAATAACAAGGATACTTAAAAGAATGGTGCCAATAATAATACCGGCAGTAATGTGGCGTACGTTAGAAAGCTCCGTTGCTATATACGATTCCTTCACCATGGAGACAAGATATAAATCTTCGAGCTGCTTGGAAGAAACGTAATAATCTTCACCATTGTAGCTGTATTTAAAGGGCTCCTCCTGTTCGTTTTTTATCCGCCGCATAAGGGTTTGGTCGGAAAAAGAGCTTCCGGCGGTTTCTTTGTCTGCATGAAGCATCAATGTACCATCTTCTCTCAGTACAAATAAGTCGCTAGAGGCATTTTCCAAATCACTCATTAAATAATCATACAATTGCTGCTCATTTAGGTGGATTCGCACCTCCCCTATTGAATTCGTAAAATCATACCGGCTGTTAATCTGGCGAAACAGGCTGATCACTTTTTTCTCTTCTGCCGGAAAACCTGTCTGCACTTCATATGGATCTGTCCATAGCACCCGTCCCTCCAGTTCTCTCGAAGCCTTGATCCAATTTTTATTTTCGTTTTCAACATAGTCCCCCATCATAATGGAACGCCCATTTTCCCCTTCAATAAAAACTGACTGAAAATAACTTTTATTTGTTAAGTGAAAGGTGAAAAATGCGCGTAGATTTTCATTCATGTTGCTGAATTCTTCCACCGTGGCCTCCCCGTCTTCAAGGGTCAAATACTGATGGAATTCGTTATTATATATAATGTATTCTGAAATATCCTCAATCTCTCTCATCGTGTTACTCAAGTCAGCTTCAATGGAAGAAAGGTTTTGATTAGAAGTTTCAAGCGCCTGTTGACGAAGAATATTATTGGATTGATAAAAAAAGATAACACTTATTGCTAAGATAGGAAGCGTAGCCAGGCAAAGAAATATGATGGTTGATTTTGATTTGAGGCTCCAGTCCTTTACTTGAAGCTTTTTACGCACTGCCCTGCCCTCCTTTCTGTAAACAAAAAGGAGGATAAACCTGAAATTCGGTTATCCTCCTTTTACTTAGTATATACGAAATCATCTTTGACAGGCAGATAAGCTGAATTACTCTACTTCTTTTTGCAGAGCTTCACCGATTTCTTCTGGTGTCGCTTCTCCAAGTGTTAAAGCTTGGAGCTGGTTTTCCAATTCATCATTTAAACTCGGTGTAAGGGTTGCATCATACACTGGGGCATTTTCTGCCTCCTGTGTAAGCTCCATCATTTCTTTTATTAGTGGGTCCAGTTCATCATTTGGATTCTCTACGTTGGTCGGGACAATCCGCCCCACAGCCTGAAGTTCTTCAAATAATTCTTCATTATAAAGCCATTTCAAAAATTCTTTAGCTGCTTCCTTTTTCTCGTCCGATATATCGCTGTTAATTGCACTCGCGCTTCCCATAGTATTTGAAATACTGTTACGCTCACCTAAAGGAATCGTAGCAAGACCAATCTCCTGATCCTCCTGTTTATTTTCGATAATTTCAGTGGCAGCCCAGTTCCCGTCCATTACCATAGCAGACTCCTCCTGCAGAAACTGATCTATCATCTGCATGCTGTCAATCGTATTCAAATCAGTATTAAACGCTTCCATGTTATTTAACTCTTCAATGACTTCAAGACCCTGGATAAACTCTGGATCAGTAAATTTCCTATCTCCATTTTCCACGTCCTCCAAAAAGTCAGGACCTGTAAATCGATCCGCTATAGTTGAAATGTAGACTGACTGCAAAACCCATCCGCCTGAATTTCCAAGAGATATTGGAGTCACATCTTCATCCTTTAAATCTTCAATAAGCTGCAGGAACCCTTCATAATCTTCCGGAAAACTATCATGCCCCGCCTCGCTCAGCATTTCTTTGTTATAGTATATAAAATGTGTTGGGTTACTGTTTACCGGCACCGCATATGTGTTGTCTTCTATCGTAAATTCATCAAAAGACCCTTCTTCCAGTAAACCGCTATCAAGCCAGTGATCCTCTATGTCATCAATCGGCTCCACCGCACCCGCTTCTACAAGCGGCCGCAGTTCAGCTCCCGGCCATACTTGAAATACGTCCGGCAGGTCCCCGCCAGCGGCCCGAGTGTTTAACCTTGTACGATAATCATCGTTCGGTGTTGTATTTACATCCAGTTGAATATCCTCATGTTCATCATTAAATTTATTTACTATTTTCATGAATGCTTCAAAATCAGGACGTCCTGTATCAGCCGATTTCCAGTAGCTGAGCGTTATCACATCGTCATCTCCTCCGCCGCTACCGCTTTCATTTCCGCACGCAGCGAGCCCCCCAAGCGCCAGTGCACCAGCAAGTGAAGCCGCTACCGGCTTTTTCCATCTACTCCCCATTAATATATCCCCCTCATTAATGTAATCGCTTTCAAAAACAATCGTATCATGAGGCTTTTAAGGAAGTAATACAACAAAATTTGAATAATATCTACTTTCTTAATCTGAGTGTTTACTATTATGTAAAAAGCCGCTTCAGGTTCCGGGCGCACCAGAAGCCTAAAACGGCTTTATTGTATTAATCCAAAGCAAACGGACTTGTTTTTACTTCATACCTCTGATGCCTTGCTTCTTTGAGTAAAAAAACATATTTGGCCTGATGAATTTTGAACTGGATGGTAAGCTCTTCCGAAGGCTCCACGCTTTTATTCAACAGCTGCTGGTACTGCTCCATTTTTTCCTTTGCCGCGTAGATATGGTCCTTCAGCCGTTCGAGCTCCTGTTTTTTCAGCTTTTTTTTCAGTGGCATACAGATCCCCTTACAGTTCGCGACGTCCTTCAATGGCTTTTGACAATGTTACTTCATCAGCGTATTCCAGATCCCCGCCGATCGGCAGACCATGAGCAATTCTTGTCACCTTCATACCGGTCGGCTTCAAAAGCTTCGAAATATACATGGCTGTAGCTTCTCCCTCAATAGTCGGGTTCGTCGCAATGATCACTTCCTGGATCTGCTCATCCTGCAGCCGAGTTAACAGGTCCGGCACGTTAATGTCCTCAGGCCCAATGCCGTCCATGGGCGAAATCGCCCCGTGCAGCACGTGGTACAGCCCTGAGAACTCCCGCATTTTTTCCATCGCGATAACGTCTTTGACGTCCTGCACGACGCACACGATAGAGCGGTCGCGCTGCTTATCCTGACAGATATAGCATGGGTCCGTATCAGTAATGTGGTGGCAGACCGAACAATACGTAAGCTCCCGTTTTGCATTAACAAGCGCTTTGGCAAATTCGAGAACATCGTCTTCTTTCATATCTAATACATAAAAAGCCAGCCGACCGGCCGTTTTCGGGCCGATGCCGGGCAGCTTCATAAAGCTGTCGATTAATTGCGAAATAGGTGTCGGATACTGCACCTGATCTCCTCCTAGAACATTCCGGGAATGTTCATTCCTTTAGTAAATTTCCCCATGTCCTGCTCAACGAGCTCATCCACTTTTTTCAGTGCTTCATTCATTGCTGCAAGCATGAGATCCTGAAGCATCTCCACATCGTCCGGATCGACAACATCTTCGTCAATTTCAATGTCTAAAATCTGCTTGTCCCCGGAAGCTACTACTTTTACCGCTCCGCCGCCAGCTGTTGCTTCTACTGATTTTTCCTTCAGCTCTTCCTGAGCCTTCTGCATATCCTTCTGCATTTTCTGCATCTGCTTCATCATATTTGCCTGGTTTTTCATTATAAATTCCTCCTCATATTAGTGATCCACGACTTCGACAAACTCAGAGCCGAAGCGCTTCACTGCTTCATCCACCAGCGGATCCGGCGGCTCTTCCTGCGAGTCTTCCGGAGCTTCGGATTCTTCGCTTTCTGCTTCTTCTGTACCGTTTTCCTGCTGATGCTGCTTATACTCTTCCTTAATCCTTTCCCATTCATTCGAAAGGATCGTGTATGGCTCCAGTTCTTTCCCCGTGATTTCCCGAAGGGCGTCGATAACCTCCTGCTGGAACTTTGTTTCAATCATGTTGCGGTGCATTTCATTTTTGAAGGCTAAAAGCACAGCTGTCTCATTCACAATCACTGGTTTGGAGTTGTTCAGCCAGGCATGACCGGGCACGCTTCTCGCCCGCATCGCGTTCATCACGCTGTTCCACTGGTTGGCCAGATCCTGCAGGTCCTGCTTCGTCGCTGTTTTTAGAATCTCTTTGACTTTACCCTGGGACGGAGAAGAAGAAGCTCCTTTTTTGGGAGCGCGCCTGGCCGGCTCCGGATTAGGCTCTTCGGCTGCCGGCGCTTCCTGAACCGGAGCTGTCTGCTGTGCCGGTTTTTCTTTCAACGCTTTTTCAAGTGATGCAATACGGTTTTCCAGACGCGCCGTTCTGTCCTCCGAAACACTGCTTTCTGCCGCCGGGGCAGTACTATTGGCAGAGGTATGGCAGGACTGAATCAACGCCACCTCCAGAAAGATTTTAGGATGGCTCGACCAGCGCATGTCCTGATGAATTTTATTTAACTGATCAATCATCTGGTAAATCCATTCTGCCGGCACATCAGAAGACAGGGCTTCAAACTCCTGATCGAGCGTGGCCCGGTCCAACAGCTCCTGCATGCCCGGAGCCGCCTGATGCAGCAGCATATCCCGGAGGTAGTAGATAATGTCCTCCATAAAACGAACCGGGTCTTTGCCTTCCTTTACCAGGCGGTCGGCTGCCTGTACTGCTTCGGCTGTATTCTGTTCCTTCAGTGCACGCACAGTATCTGTCAAAAACTGCTGCGACACGGCGCCGGTGATCGCCAGCACGTCTTCTGCCCGGACTGCTTCCTCAGCAAACGACATGGCCTGGTCAAGCAGGCTGAGCGCATCTCTCATTCCACCTTCAGCCGCCCGGGCAATCAGGTAGAGCGCCTGTTCCTCCGCCGACTCCTGCTGCTCACCTAGTATATATTTCATGCGTTCGACCAGCGTCTCCGGCTGGATACGTTTAAAATCAAAACGCTGACAGCGGGAAACAATAGTAAGCGGAATTTTGTGCGGCTCCGTGGTCGCCAAAACAAAAACAGCATGCTTCGGAGGCTCTTCCAATGTTTTCAGCAGCGCATTGAAGGCCCCGGTCGACAGCATGTGCACCTCATCGATAATATACACTTTATAACGGATATCCCTCGGAGCGGCAATCACGTTTTCGCGGATATAACGAATCTCATCCACCCCGTTATTGGAGGCGGCGTCAATTTCTATCACGTCAACGACTGAACCGTCCATGATCCCTCTGCAGGCATCACATTCGTTACATGGTTCAGCTGTCGGAGCCTGCACACAGTTAATCGCTTTGGCGAAGATCTTAGCGGCACTCGTTTTTCCTGTTCCTCTTGGACCGCTGAATAAGTAAGCATGGGAGAATTTTTCCTGCACGAGGGCATTTTGAAGCGTTTTTGTAATATGTTCCTGGCCCACTACGTCTTCAAGCAGCTGTGGCCGCCACATCCGGTATAAAGCTTGATGGCCCAACCATGTTTCCCCCCTTCTTTTCCGTTTCTTCCTCTATTCATTATACCTATTTATAAAGGTATTTTCAAAACTCAAACAACCTGAGGAGGGATGCGAATATAAAAATAAAACGACCCCTGAGACGGAATCGTTTAGCTGATATGTTTATAGAGCCGTGCACCTTTCTTCGACAATATTTTCATAAGCGTTACCTGCGCAGTTTGCTCGGTCCAGGCAGCTCTGCGGCACACGGAAGAGTCCGCTTACTGCTGCTTCCTTCCGGACCTGACAGGGTTCGCGGGTTTCCGTTGCGCAGAACCTGGACGTCAACACCACTTACGCAGGGCAGACCCTACAAAAATAAAGCCTCGGAAAGGGATTCGGTCTTGCTATAGCGGATTGCAAGTACAGGGCACCGCTACCTCCCCACTTAGCACGGCAAATGGGTTCACTATATTTGGGCACTTCTTATCGAAGCGCATTAATAAGTATATCTATTTTTTCAGCATTATGCAACCGATGAGGTTCAATCAGCAGATATAAATTTACAGCCACTTTTACCGACTTCTTTTTCTTCCCACTCGGCAATTTTTTCTTTAATCAGATGAGGCGGTGTATGCATGATTTGCTCCGCCGGGACATTAAGCTTTTCAGACAGCTTCTGCGCCGTTTCCACGGTAAATTGATTTGAACGCACTGGAAAACCCCCTGTTTATTCAATAATTTTGTTAAATATAGCACGGTCTGCTTCTATATTCCAAATAGAATTAAACGGCTGTAGAGCTATTCCCCATTTTCTTTCCTACTATTCTTTTTCTTATCTCTCATTTGCCGGAAAAATGAAGTAAGAAGGTGTGCACAGGCGGCGCTTTCAACTTCGGGGACGACGTTACAGCGGTGATTAAAGCGTTCCTCCTGAAGCAGGTTCATCAGCGTCCCGGCGCAGCCTGCCTTGGGGTCATACGCTCCAAAAACGACAGAAGGCACCCGGGACTGCACAATAGCTCCCGCGCACATCGGACACGGCTCAAGCGTAACGTAAAGCGTACATTCCTCAAGCCGCCAGCTGTTTAAAAATGTACACGCCTCCTGAATGGCAATCATCTCAGCATGAGCACAGGCCTGCTGATCTTCCTCCCGCCTGTTCCGTCCCCATCCGATCACTTCATTTTGATAAACGATGACCGCACCAATTGGCACTTCTCCTGCTGCTTCTGCCTGCTCTGCTTCGCGGATGGCTTCCTGCATCCAATATGTATGTAGATCCATCACCGTCTGCCCTCTTTTCACTCGTAACGGATAGTGGCGTTAAAAAAAACTGCCGTCTGGGGCAGTTCTCACTGGTAAATTAATGGCGGAGGAGGAGGGATTCGAACCCCCGCGGGCCGCAAAGCCCCTGGCGGTTTTCAAGACCGCTCCCTTCAGCCAGACTTGGGTACTCCTCCGTGCTGAAAATATGTAGCTTGGTGACTGACAACGATAATCATAGCACAGGCCCAACCGTTGATCAACCCATACAGAAAGAAAATTTCCCCGTCCCTCTACGGCTTACGGAACGGGGAGATATAATTCATACCGGTGCCTGCTGGTGCATTTCTTCAAATTCTTTACTTGTGCACAGCACGTAGTGATCCTTCGTTACTTCCCGGAATTCAGGCTCTTCGCTCTGATCATGATCCTCCGGCTTATAAGCAAGCCGGCGTCTTGTGCGCTCGTGGACCGGATCCGGCTGTGGAATCGCGGATAAAAGTGATTTCGTGTACGGGTGCAGTGGATTTCTGTACAGCTCTTCACTCGAAGCAAGCTCTACCAGCCGGCCGAAATACATAACACCGATACGGTCGCTGATGTATTTTACCATGGACAAGTCGTGGGCAATAAACAAGTACGTTAAATCCTCTTCACGCTGAAGCTTTTTCATTAAGTTGACAACCTGCGCCTGAATCGACACATCGAGTGCCGAAATAGGTTCGTCGGCAATAATAAATTCCGGCTTCACAGCCAGTGCACGCGCAATCCCGATCCGCTGACGCTGGCCTCCGCTGAATTCGTGCGGGTAGCGCTCCGCGTGCTCCCGGCTCAGCCCCACCGTTTCGAGCAGCTCGTATACGCGCTGGCGGCGTTCTTCTTTATCCTTTGCCAGACCGTGAATGTCGATGCCTTCTGCGATAATGTCAATGACCTTCATCCGCGGGTTCAACGAGGAATACGGATCCTGGAAAATCATCTGCATCTGGCGGTTAAACTTTTTCAGCTCCGCCTTGGATTTTTTCCCCTGAACATTTTCTCCCTTGAACAAAACCTCGCCGCTTGTCGCTTCATACAGGCGGATGATTGAGCGCCCAGTCGTTGACTTTCCGCAGCCTGACTCTCCTACAAGGCCGAACGTTTCCCCTTTGTATATGTCAAAATTTAAGCCATCTACTGCCCGAACGAGACTCTTTCTGCCTGTTTTAAAGTGCTGACTCAGATTTTTGATTTCCAATAATTTCTCATCGCTCATATCTACTGTCCTGCCTCCCATTTCCCGTCCATCTCCTCAATGCGCTGCTGTACTGAGGCGGGTGGTTGTACGTCCGGTGAGTTTTCATGCAGCAGCCATGTTGCTGCATAATGCGTTTCTGAGACCTGAAACATCGGCGGCTGCTCTTCGTAATCAATTTTTAAAGCGTACCGGTTCCGGGGAGCAAAAGCATCTCCTTTGGGCGGATGAAGCAGATCCGGAGGCGTTCCCGGAATGGCAAACAATTCTTCCTCACGCTGATCCACCGTCGGCATGGAGCCAAGCAGCCCCCATGTATAAGGGTGCTTAGGATTATAAAAGAGTTCATCAACAGAGCCGATTTCTACAATTTTACCGGCATACATGACTGCCACCCGGTCTGCCACATTTGCGACAACACCCAGGTCGTGCGTAATGAAAATGATCGAGGTTTCAAACTCTTCCTGGATATCTTTCATAATATCGAGAATCTGCGCCTGAATCGTTACATCGAGTGCTGTGGTCGGCTCGTCGGCAATTAATACCTTCGGGTCGCAGGCAAGTGCAATAGCAATTACCACCCGCTGGCGCATACCGCCGGAAAACTGGTGCGGATACTGATCCATTCTTGCCTTCGCATCCGGGATCCGGACCAGCTCCAGCAGCCGCACCGCTTCCTTCTTTGCTTCCTCTTTGTTCATGCCCCGGTGCATCCGCAGTCCTTCCATCACCTGCGTTCCTACCTTCATCGTCGGGTTCAGGGAGGTCATTGGATCCTGGAAAATCATCGCAAAATCCTTGCCGCGGTATTTGGTCATCTGTTTATCGCTCAGCTTGGCAAAATCCTCATCCCCATACAGAATGTTGCCGTTCTTAATATACCCTTTTGGTGCCGGAAGCAGGCCCATCAGCGCCTTTGTCGTTACCGATTTGCCCGATCCGGACTCGCCCACGATCGCCAGAGTTTCCCCTTTTCCGACCGAAAAGCTGACATCTCTTACAGCCTGAACCTCGCCGTTCGGTGTTTTAAAGGAAACACTTAAATTTTTCACTTCTAAAATGGTTTCATTACTCATGTTCGTTCCTCCCACATTCTAATCGCGCATCTTCGGATCAAAAGCATCACGCATACCGTCAGCCAGAATGTTAAAGGCAATCATTAACACCGACAGCACGACGGCCGGGAATATTAATACGTGCGGCGTAGTCTGCAGAGCATCAAAGCCACTATCAATCAACACCCCGAGTGAAGCGTTCGGAGGCTGCAGCCCTAAGCCGATGAAACTTAGAAAAGCTTCAAAGAAAATCGCATTCGGAATCGTAAACATTGTGTTGATGATAATCAAGCCCATGGTATTAGGCACAAGGTGCTTGGTGATTACTTTGGAATTTGATAGCCCAAGTGTCTGGGAAGCGAGCACAAATTCTTCGTTTTTCAGCTTTAGGATTTCTCCCCGGACAATACGCGACATGCCGATCCAACCGGTAATCGCAATCGCAAGCGATATGGAGAGAATCCCCGGATCGAGAACGACAATCATAAGGATTAAAATGACAAGGTTCGGTATGCCGGAAAGTATCTCCAAAAGACGTTGTAAAATATTATCCGTCTTACCGCCAAAGAAACCAGAAATACCGCCATAAGCGACACCGATAAACAAATCAAGCAAAGTCGCAATAAGGGCAATAAAAAGAGAAACCCTTGTTCCGTCCCATGTTCTTGTCCATTGGTCTCTTCCTAACCGGTCCGTTCCGAACCAAAAATTGTTTTCTTCTACTCCGGCTTCCGCATAGCTGTCCACATTAACCTGCACCTGAGCCGAGCCTACAGAGCCATCACCTTCGCTTAATGTTTCGTATTGAACATAATCTTCGTTGCCAAACCGGCTCTCGGCATTTGTTTGAGCCTGCTCTGCTGTAATATTTTCAAAAACGTATGTCTCCTGGCCGTCCATGCCCAGCCAGCCGATATTTTCAAGCACAGGAACCTTCGGTGGTAAATTCGATCGTGACAAATCCTGTTCTCTTGGCGTATATTCATTCATCATTGGACCAAAGATAGCAAAAAATACGATGAGTAATAATGCTATTAAAGAAATCATCGCCGCTACGTTTTTACGCAGTGCCCGGAAAGCATCCTGCCAGAATGTCCGGCTCGGGCGGTTAATCTGCTCCATATCATCTTCCCGTACATCAGCTGGAGAGAATAGTTCTTTGTCATATTTTTTCTCTTTATCGTTTTCGTGCTGCATAACTTTTACTTCCCTCCATCCAGGCGGATTCTAGGATCTATGATGCCGTAAAGAATATCGATGATTAAAATAATAAGAACAAATAAGAAACTAAAAAATAGCGTTGTGCCCATAATCATTGGGTAATCGTTTGTCGTTACAGCCGTGACAAACTGTTCCCCAATACCCGGCACCGCAAAAATCTGCTCGATAACAAGCGTTCCTGTTAAAAGACTTACTGCAAGCGGCCCCAAAATCGTAATTAAAGGGATCAGGGCGTTACGCAGTCCGTGCTTGAAAATAACTGCTGACCAGCCAATACCTTTAGCTCTTGCCGTAGTAATATAATCTTTGTTTAGAACCTCCAGCATTTCTGTACGCATAAACCTCGCGCAGATGGCCATAGGAAATATCAGTAACGCGATCGTCGGCATAATTGTATGAGCGAATGTGCCCCACGTAGCGACCGGGAATAACTGCCATTGAACACCTAAAAAGTATTGAAGCAGCCCTGCAAAAATAAAGGAGGGAATAGACGTTCCGATAACGGCAAGCAGGGTAGAACCAAAGTCTAAAATACCGTTATGAAAAATAGCTGCCACTAGTCCTAAAAGAGCTCCTAAAACCGAACCAATGAAAAGCGCCTGAATACCCAGCTGCAAAGAAGGCCCGATACGGTTTCCAAGGATTTCGGTTACTTCCCGGTTGTCGAACTGAAAAGAGATACCTAAGTTCCCCTGCACAAGCCCGAGCATATAATCTACATATTGAAGCGGCACCGGCTTATCCAGCCCATACTGTTCCAGCACAATCTGCTGCTGGGATTCTGAAAGCCGGTCGGCCGAGCTTAATGGCGTTCCAGGCATCAATTTCATTAAAAAGAATGTAACACTCGCGATAATAAACAAAGTAATCGCCATGTATACGATTCTTGTGGCAATATAACGTGCCATACATTTTTCCTCCTTGTAAATGTCGTGATGTTTATTCGTGGGGTAACCCTTTTAGATTTATACACAAGGGAAAAGAGAGTATAAGCCAATTATTATGGATATACTCTCTTGCCCCCTGAAAATATTATTTTATTTAGTTTTTATTCTTCTGTAGCATCTTCGTTCATGTAAGCCCATTTATATTCAAAATCAGGACCGGCGGAGTTTACGATAACTCCCTGCAGTGCCGGATTCCAGAGATAAGCCTGAGCCTCCTGGTACATTGGAGCAATTACTGCATCTTCTTCAATTAGAAGCTTTTCTGCTTCAAGGAAATTGTCCCAACGCTCCTGCGGCTGATCAGCCAATTCATTGTTTGCTTCTTCGATCAAAGAATCATACTCTTCGCTAGAATACCCGGTATGGTTGTTGCCGCTGTCTGTAACAAACAGGTTCATGAATGTGTTCGGATCCACATAGTCAGGACCCCAGCCGGACATTAACAGGTCATAATCCATGTTCGTGTCACGGTCAAGACGCTCTTGGAACGGTACCTGCTGCACATTTACAGTAAGTCCATCAAGTGTACCCTCTAATTGTTCTTTGACGTAAGCGCTAATATTCTGAGCTGATTCCGTATCACCTGTGAGGTAGCCCAATTCTGCGCTATCGGCGCCAATTTCTTCAAGACCCTGCGCCCAGAGCTCCTGCGCCTGCTCTTTATCAGTCGCCGAGAGGTTGCCGTTTACTTCGCGGAAATCCTCTTCTCCTTCAGGGCTGAAGACGAAGTTACCCGGCATCAATCCGCCTAGCGGCATTGAGCCATTATTAAGAATAGTTTCTGTTAAGTCTTCTTTGTTCACGGCCATCTGGATGGCTTTACGCGTGTTCTCGTTCTCGAGAATTTCATTTTCCTGATTCATCTTAATATACCATGATGTTGGCTGTTCCACTGCCCGGTAGTCCTGTTCAGTGCTGTATTCATCCACGAATTCTGATGTGAGCTCAGTACGATCGAGTTCACCGGTTTCATACAGATTCGTTCCCGTAGATGGTTCTTTGACTACCTGTACATTGATTTCTTCCAACTGTACAGTGTCTGCATCCCAGTAATCTTCATTCTTTACATACTTCATACTATCGCCGGAATTCCATTCTTCCATTGTAAATGGACCGTTAGTAAGCATATTTTCAGGGTCAAGAGCATATTCATCGCCCTGCTCTTCAACAAACTCTTCATTCAAAGGATAAAAGGTCGGGAACGTAGTCAAAGATTCGAAATACGGTGTTTGTTTTTCAAGAGAAACTTCTAATGTATGTTCATCTACTGCTTCTACTCCAAGCTCACTCGGATCCATTTCGCCTTCGCTAATCGCAGTCGCATTTTCGATGACGCCCCCCATCATATAAGGGCCGTATTCAGAAGCTGTCTCGGGATCCACGGCACGCTGCCAGGAATAAACGAAATCCTCGGCTGTTACAGGGTCTCCATTTGTCCATGTAGAGTCTTCCCGAAGATTAAAAGTCCAAGTCGTACCATCTTCACTAATTTCGGGGTCTCCTGTAGCAACACCGTCAGTAATTTCTGCATTCTCTCCAAGGCGGTACAATCCTTCATAAGTTTCCCCTGTCCATTGAATGCCAAATTGGTCTGTAGTTAGTGAAGGATCCATAGAAGGAATATCACCCGACTGTGAGATATTGATAACCTGCTCGCCGCTTGCCTGGCCTTCACCGCCTCCATCACCACCGCCGTTGCCGCCGTCTCCGCCGGACTCTCCGCCCCCGCCGCCGGAACACGCTGCGAGCACTGTGCTTGCTGTTAGTGCAGAAGCTAATACTGTCATTTTTGTCTTTTTCATAAGATATGTTGACCTCCCCCAAAACTTTCGATATTTTATTGTGTAAAATTTCTGTTATCTCTGTATTTACAAAGTATACAAGATATTGCGAATATTTTCATTAATTTTTTAATTTTTTGCGAAAATGAAAATTTATTCGCTTTGTCTATACGAAAAGCATTAATGTTTTTGCCCACAGGGCAATTATTCGTAAATGAAGTATTTCGTTCAGCGACGGGCAGGAGTTGTGCTATAATAATGGGCGTTATAAATTTCCCGAAGGAGCCCCGTCTATGCATTGGAAGCTGAATTTCTCCGTATTTACCGCTAATTTAATAGCTGCCGGCCTGCTGTTGTTCATTTTTTCTCCGGCCTTTGGGCTGCTGAATATGATCAATTATGTGTTTTATGTAGGTCTGTTTTATCTAATCGTTTTCATTGCAGCGTTTGTAATGCGCGGAGGATTTTTTGATGCCATTACCCACAGCTTTCGAAAAGTGGCTCACCGCCTCGCCCCCTCCAGACCTTCAACTCAAGGCTGGGAACAACGGCTTGCACCGTCCGAGGTCGTTCAGACTTCTTTTTTCCGTGTGCTTTTCATTCAAACAACCTCACTGATTGGCCTGGATCTTCTGCTGCTTGCTGTATACTACGCAGTTAATTAAACTGTGCCAGATTTATCAGCGCCTGTGGTACCACCACCTTTAATGTTTATCTTCATTCAGGAGTTAAATAAGAGAATGAATCCTTATACTGCTTTAATTCCACATTCACATCAGCGTTCAAAATTCCGTCAATCTGTGCTAAATCTCTGTTAACAAAATTCACTAAATCCTCGTTATTTCTAAAATAAGCCTGTAAAATTAAATCGTGATTACCAGAGAAAGCACCGACAAACCTTACTTCGGAAAAACGCTGGAGCTTACTCGCAATTTCGTCCTGCATTCCGAGCTTTGTGCTGAGCCCGATAATCGTCTGCACATCGAGCCCGATTTTGTTCGGATTGGTATGTATGATAAATTCAAAGACATTATGCCGGAGCATTTTGTTAATTCTTGAACGAACAGTCCCCTCACTCACTCCCAGGCAGCGCGCAATTTCACTGTATGATTCTTTGCCGTTAGCCTGCAGATACCCGAGTATCGACATATCTACCTGATCTAATGAAACGCTCATTGGCATCCCTTCTCTTTTTCCCATTCTCACCTTGATGACCTTGCATCCTTT
This sequence comes from Marinococcus halotolerans DSM 16375, assembly GCF_000420725.1. Lineage (GTDB taxonomy): Bacteria > Bacillota > Bacilli > Bacillales > Marinococcaceae > Marinococcus > Marinococcus halotolerans. The sequence continues at coordinate 95,746 of NZ_ATVM01000004.1, forward strand.
ATTACGAATCACCGAAACAACCACAGTTCACATTAGTAATTTCGTAACAATTCCCCGGGTGGATTAACGTAATTATAAGTAATTGTTCTTATTATTGCAATATTCGTGAAAGAATTTTATGAATTTTTTTGTAAGATTATATAACGCTATATGATTCGAAAAACAGCTCGGAGCCACTTACCATATTACAATGTAATCGCTTTCATTACAATCGCTCCCTCGAAAGTATTTTGCATAACTATAAAAAACTCTGGCCGCCTAAAGCGCCCAGAGTTTTATCAAAGCCTGCTTATTTTGCTGTAATATATTCTTTGTTGCCCATATAACCACGCAGCACTTCAGGAATCTTAATGCTGCCGTCCTCCTGCTGATGGTTTTCCATGATCGCTGCCACTGTTCGTCCCAGTGCAAGCCCTGAACCGTTTAGCGTGTGCACAAATTCCGTCTTCGCGTCGCGGTCCCGCTTGAAGCGGATATTCGCGCGCCTGGCCTGGAAATCCTCGAAATTACTGCAGGACGAAATTTCTTTATAATCTTCATAACTCGGAAGCCATACTTCGATGTCGTATTTTTTCGCTGCTGTAAAGCCTAAATCTCCCGTGCACATATTCATGACACGATACGGAAGCTCAAGCAGCTGCAGTACTTTCTCCGCATGGCCGGTTAATGTTTCAAGCTCTTCATAGGAATCCTCCGGCGCTGTAAAGCGTACAAGCTCCACTTTATTAAACTGGTGTTGGCGGATTAAGCCGCGAGTGTCACGTCCTGCAGATCCTGCTTCAGAGCGGAAACACGCACTGAAAGCCGTATAGGCTTTTGGCAGTTCTTTTCCTGCGAGAATCTCTTCGCGGTGCATATTTGTGACAGGCACTTCTGCCGTTGGTACAAGAAAATAATCCTCTTCCCGGATTTGAAAAGCATCCTCCTCAAATTTTGGCAGCTGGCCGGTGCCGGTCATGCTGTCACGGTTTACCATATACGGAGGGATCAATTCTTCATAGCCGTGCTCATCGCTGTGCAGATCCATCATAAACTGGATCAGCGCCCGTTCAAGACGGGCCCCGGCTCCTTTATAAAACATGAACCGGCTTCCGGTTACTTTTGCAGCCCGCTCAGCATCAAGCATATTCAATTCCACACCAAGGTCCCAGTGCGGCTTTAGGGCAAAATCAAACACTGGTGTTTCTCCCCAGGCTCTTACCTCTTCGTTATCCGATTCATCTTCACCGACCGGAACTGTTTCATGTGGAACATTTGGAATGGAAAGCAGAATCTGCTGCAGACGCTCATCTTTTTCACGGATTTGCTCATCCAGTTTTTTGACCCTGCCTGATACTTCCCGCATTTCCGTAATCAGTTCATCTGCATCTTCTTTATTTTTCTTTTTAGCTGCGATTTCATCGGACACGGTGTTGCGCCGCTGTTTTAACTCCTCTGTCTCCTGGATCAGCTCCCTGCGTTCGCGGTCGAGTTCTTCAAAGGAATCCAGTTCGCTGATATCTTCGTTTCGTTTTGAAAGCTGCTCTTTTACTGCATCAAAATCATTTCGCAATCGTTTAGGGTCCAGCATAGGTGATGCCTCCTTCATAATAGTAGCTGTTTATATATTATAAAAAAGCCCCGCCCCTGTGAATCAGGGACGAGACTTTAATTTCCCGCGTTGCCACCCTTGTTGCAGTAAACGTTACTGCCGGCTTTTTCTCTCATCCATTAACGGGGACGAGCCGAAAACAGCTACTTAAGTTCACTGTTTTACTCCGGACGGGATTCCTTTCGCCTTTTCATCGGTTCACACCAGCCACCGACTCTCTGAAGAAAAATACAAAAGTACTATTGTCCATCAACGCGATTATCTTTACACATTTACTGCCGTCTGTGCTTCTCGTACCATCTGTACGAAATACTGATGAAATCTGCGGTCGTTCGTCAGCTCCGGATGAAAGGAGCAGGAAAGCAGATGATCCTGCCGTGCCACCACGATTTCATCTTTATATTCTGCAAGCACTTCGACATCCTGTCCAACTTCCGTAATCAACGGGGCCCGGATAAATACTGCTTCGACATCATCTGCGACTCCGCGAATGGAAAGCTCGGTTTCAAAGCTTTCACGCTGGCGTCCGAACGCATTACGCTGAACCGTCATGTCCATCAGTTCGAGATGGCCTTCCGGCTCGCCTACCACGTCGGTTGCCATTAAAATCAAACCGGCACATGTGCCAAATATGGGCTTTCCTGCTTTAGCAAATGCCTGCAGCGGTTCGAAAAATTGATATTTTTCCACCAGCCGCCGCATCGTCGTGCTTTCGCCGCCTGGAAAGACCAAACCATCGATTTCTTCAAGCTGTTCCGGCCGTTTTACGATAATAACTTCCGTATCAGGGGCCTCTAAACTTTTGGCATGTTCACGAACAGCGCCTTGAAGAGCTAAAACGCCGATTTTCATCATGAGTAAAAACCCCCTGTATTTATATTACTGGCTGCGGTCCTGCATTCGGTCGAAGCCTTCAAGCTGGGAAATATCCATACCAGTCATTGCAGTCCCCAGTCCTTTGGACAGCTTAGCGATCAGCTCATAATCTTCATAGTGAGTGGTAGCTTCTACGATGGCCCGGGCAAATTTATCCGGATATTCGGACTTAAATATGCCGGAGCCTACGAATACGCCGTCGGCGCCAAGCTGCATCATTAAAGCAGCGTCAGCTGGTGTTGCTATGCCGCCTGCTGCAAAGTTAACGACTGGAAGGCGGCCTCTGTCGCGAATTTGAAGCAGCAGTTCGTACGGCGCACCAAGATTTTTCGCTTCTGTCATTAATTCGTCCTTCGACAGGCCGATCACCTTGCGGATTTGAGACTGGATCAAACGCATATGGCGTACTGCTTCCACAATGTTGCCGGTGCCCGGCTCCCCTTTTGTACGCAGCATGGAAGCTCCTTCCCCAATCCGGCGGGTCGCTTCACCAAGATCGCGGGCTCCGCACACAAATGGCACTGTGTACTCTGATTTATCCATGTGATACACATCGTCCGCCGGTGTAAGCACTTCGCTTTCATCAATATAATCAGCGCCTAGCGATTCGAGCACCCGGGCTTCCACAATATGGCCGATACGGGCCTTTGCCATTACAGGAATCGATACAGCGTCCATCACTTCCTGAACAATGGTAGGATCTGCCATGCGGGCTACGCCGCCGGCAGCACGGATATCTGACGGCACCCGTTCCAGTGCCATAACAGCTACTGCTCCTGCCTCTTCGGCGATTTTCGCCTGTTCTCCGTTAACGACGTCCATAATAACGCCGCCCTTTTGCATTTCCGCCATGCCTCTTTTAACGCGGTCTGTTCCTCTCTCTGCCATACTTCAGCCCTCCAGCTCCATTATTCTATCTTTTGCCACCGATTTTTGCGGTGTAATAATAACAATCAGTAGCCCTATTGTAACACTATACTATGCCCGGATAAAGCATCTTGTTTGCAGATGAAAAAGCGTTTCTGCCGGATTTTATTTCCAGCCGCTGCGTGTCAGACCCTGCTGAAAAGGTTGCTGACGCTCTGCACAATATTTCCAAACCACCCGCGCTCCTCCACTGCTTCACCAGCTATCAAAGGTACTTCTGTGCGACTAGCCCCGTTCTGCACATACGAGGCTTCGCTGTTGGTAACAACCACTGTCCCGACTTCTTCCCCTTTTTCAATCGGAGCTTCATTTTTGGAGACAGCCAATTCATATTCCGGTTCTATTTCTTCCGACGAAATCAGCTCCAGCTCTTCTCCAGCTGTCACATCTATGCTTTCTTCCTGTCCGCCTTCGATTTCAATGGAGGACTCTCCATCGACTTCTGCTCCTTTTTCCACGAGGGCCCGGCTTTCAAGCTCACGTTCAGCGTAATCGTATAATTTAGCCGTTTCTGTAAAACGCGACATCTTCGTTTCTGCGTTCATCACTACCGATATATATCTGTTGCCGTTCTGTTCAATCGTCCCGGTAAAAGCATTTCCCGCCAGATCAGTGGTACCTGTCTTCAGGCCATCCACTCCTTCGTACTCCTGTTCGAACCCTGGAAGCATTTTATTCCAGTTAATCATATCGATTGGTTCTTCAGTGCCTTCCTTAAATGTTTTTTTCGGCATACCTGCCACATCCAGCACTTCAGGGTACTTATCCAAAAGATGATAAGCCAAAAGGGCAGTATCGTTTGCCGACATCATGTTTTCTGCATTTTCTTCGCTGCCCTCCGGAGCGTAGCCCATCATCGTGGAATTATTCAGCCCGGTCGCGTTCACGAATTCATAATTCTCCATGCCAAGCTCTCCGGCCTGCTGATTCATCCGGTCGGCAAAAGCTGCCTCACTGCCTTCAATATGTTCTGCCAAAGCTATTGTTGCACCATTCGCAGAGTAAATGGCCATAGCCTCGTAGAGCTCTTCGACGGTATAGGTTTCGTCCTGACGAAGAGGCACGTTTGATAAATTTGTCTGAAGAGAAAGTTCGCGGACTTTATCGCTGATTGCTACTTCATCACTCCAGCTGATGTCCCCGTCTTCAATTGCTTTGTTTACTATGTATTCTGTCATCATTTTGGACATGCTGGCTGCCGAAAGCAGTTCACCGGTATTGTCTTCATAAACTACCTGCCCTGTATCTGCATCTATCATAATAGAAGCGCTTGCTTCTATGTCAGGCTCTGCCGCTTGAGCCGGCGTGCTGCCGAACGTCCAGATAGCTGCAGCCGCCACGCAGGAAATACCTGCTGTTTTCAACTTATTTCTCCTCAATCTCTGCACCTCCGTGGTGTTTTGCTATCGCACATTTTACCACAGCCCCATTTTAAAACATACCTGCCATTGTTCCTTTTATAAAACTGCCCGCACCCGGCAACGTCCAGGGATATTTCCCGGGAAATATCTGTTGGCATAAAAAAGAAGGGAGCCGCCGGCCCCCGTCTTTTTAGGAAGAATAGTTTGGTGCTTCTTTTGTAATCTGCACGTCGTGAGGGTGGCTTTCCCGCAGCCCGGCGTTGGTAATCCGTACGAAGCGGGCATCTTCACGCAAGGATGAGATCGTCGGGGTACCGCAGTAGCCCATGCCGGCCCTCAAGCCGCCAAGCAGCTGATGAATCGTATCCTTTAGTGGACCTTTATAAGGAATACGGCCCTCAATGCCTTCTGGCACAAGCTTTTGGCTGTTTTCCTGGAAATAACGGTCCTTGCTTCCCTGCTCCATAGCGCTCATCGAGCCCATGCCGCGGTAGACTTTAAACTGACGGCCCTGATAAATTTCACGTTCTCCAGGGCTTTCTGTCACTCCTGCAAGCAGGCTGCCGAGCATGACCGCATGGGCACCGGAAGCCAAAGCTTTGGCGATATCGCCGGAATATTTGATGCCGCCGTCGGCAATAATCGGTACATTATGCTTATCCGCTTCTTCTGCACACTCGTATACAGCGGTGATTTGCGGAACCCCCACACCGGCTACTACACGGGTTGTACATATCGAGCCTGGACCGATGCCGACTTTTACAATATCGGCTCCTGCCTCGATTAAATCTCTTGTTCCTTCAGCTGTGGCTACGTTGCCAACTATCAGTACAACATCAGGATAATTGTTGCGGATTTCTGCAATTTTATCAAGTACGCCTTTGGAATGCCCGTGGGCCGTATCGATCACAATTGCATCGGCTTCTGCTTTAACGAGAGCTTCTACACGTTTATCCGTATCGGCACTGACTCCGACAGCCGCTCCGACGAGCAGTCTTCCCTGGCTGTCCTTTGCCGAATGAGGGAATTCGATTACCTTTTCGATATCTTTAATCGTAATAAGACCCTTCAGCGTGCCGTCCTTTTCTACAAGGGGAAGCTTTTCAATCCTGTGTTTCTGCAGTACATCCTCCGCTTCCTCAAGCGTGGTTCCCACCGGTGCTGTAACGAGGTTGTTGGCCGTCATCACTTCCTTGATCCCGATCGAATAATCTTCGATAAAGCGGAGGTCACGGTTCGTAATGATCCCCACCAGCTTTTGGTTCTCGTCCACGATCGGTACACCGGAAATGCGGTATTTCCCCATGAGATGTTCTGCATCGAACACCTGATGGTCCGGATGAAGAAAGAAAGGATTCGTAATAACTCCGCTTTCTGAACGCTTCACCTGGTCCACCATTTCTGCCTGAGCTTCAATAGACATATTTTTATGCACTATGCCAAGACCGCCGGCCCGTGCCATCGCAATCGCCATATCTGCTTCTGTCACTGTGTCCATTCCAGCACTTACAACAGGAATATTTAAAGGAAGCTTATCGGTTAACGATGTCCGTACTGATACATCCCTTGGATGAATATCAGATCTTGCCGGTAACAATAAAACGTCATCAAACGTTAGACCTTCTTGGGAAAACTTATCTGCTCGCACGAATCTTCCTCCTTCAAAATGGGTGATTTTACAGGATTTCTCACTGCCCTGCTGCCTGTAACTATATTTATTTCTAATATCTTATCACGTTTGGGCCAGTCTCAGAAGTAAAAGGAATATGTTTTATTTTTCCGAAAATTTATAAACAGACGCTAATAATTATGTAAAGGATTTCAAAAATGTATCCACCATGCTAGATCACATGGTGGATGGCTGACTTTTCATTTAGCTGGATGACCTGCCCGTCTTTATCAAGCTGGACCAGCGGATATTCTATATCACGGCGGTCCAGGTGCACAATAGAAGCAGAGCTGCCGTCGGCAAGCTGCACCTTCTTTCCGGTCATTACAGTAATGAACTGCTCTGTTAATGTTTCAACTACGGCGGGAGGAAGCTTTCCAAACGATTGCATTGTGAGCTCACGCATTGCATGAAAAGCAGATTTTCCCTCATTCTCCAATCGTTCGCCTGCCATGGAGTGATACATGTCCGCTGCTGCTACAATACTGCTCAGTACATATATTTTGCCGCCTTTCATCCCGAGTGGATAACCGCTTCCGTCTTCACGTTCATGGTGCTGCAAAATAGCCAGCAATACCTCATCGCTGAGCACCCCGGTAGCCTTTGCCATCTGGTAGCTCTGAATCGGATGCTTTTTTGCCTTCTGCCGCTCTGCGGCAGAAACTCTGGCGAGAGAAGCGTCACACAAGAGACCGGCAAGCGCCGCTCCAAGCCATTCCTTCTGGCTGCAGCCGTGCTTTTTAGCCAGCAGCGCAGCAAGCAGCGCCACTGATACCGCATGATGACTCTCATACTTTTCCTGCTCTGCAAACTGATAGCTTGTAAATATGAGAGAAGCGTTTCCTTCGATATCCTCGAGCAGGGGAGCAATAACCGCCCGTGCTTTTTTCATTTCGATGGGAGCTCCGGCTGTCCAGGAATGCCACATGGCTTCGTGAGCTTCCACCGCTGTATCATACACGTCTTCAAATACCGGCTGCCGACGCTCGGTGGCTGTCTCAGCCTCTTCAGCGGGAGAAAAGGGATCCCCGTTGACGAGCACCGGCTTTACTTCAATATACTCCACAAGAAACTGTTTGATGATATCGACTAAATGCTCTGTCAGCGCCGTTTGTTTTTTGACCACCGGCGTTTCATTCACGGCATAGATATCGTTCACCAACACGCATCCAGGTACTGCCTGATTAATATGTATTCGCATGGAGACTCCTCCATTCTTCCTGAGATAATAATTATATTTTACTATTTTCCTTAAAAAATACCACTACTTTCGCTGTTTTAATGGATAATTTTAGAATAAAATTCCATTTTCACACAAAAAAAGCCCGGCCGTTTAAAATACGGCCGGGACTTAAGCTATTCTTCATCTAATTCTGCTGGCACATTTTCTTCTTCGGTGGCTTCGTGTTCAATGACAGGGGCTACTGTGGACACGGCTTCGCCTTTATCAAGGCGGATAAGGCGCACGCCCTGAGCGTACCGGCCGAGTCTTGAAACGTCATCTACCTGCATGCGGATAACGACCCCGTGAATAGTCATCACCATCAGATCAATGTCCAACGGTACCGAACGCATCGCTGCAAGCTCTCCTGTGCGGCTTGTGAGTTTAATCGCCTTTAACCCTTTGCCGCCGCGGTTCTGCCTGCTGAATTCCTCGATGGAGGTAAGCTTTCCGTACCCTTTGTTTGTTACCATTAAAATCATTTCATTTTCTACCGCAATGTCCATACCTACTACTTCGTCATCAGCACGAAGCGAGATCGCCTTGACTCCTGAAGCAGTACGTCCCATCGAGCGTACGTCCTCTTCGCCGAAGTGAATGGACATTCCCTGCTTTGTGCCGATAATTAAGGAATCATTTCCGGAGGTAAGCCGCACGCCGTGAAGCTCATCGTCCTCCCGGACGTTAATAGCGAACAGGCCGCCTTTACGGATGTTCGAGAAGGCAGAGAGAACGGTTCTTTTCGAAATTCCTTTTTTCGTCAGGAAGAAAAGATAAGCGTTTTCCGAGAATTCCTCGATCGGAATGACGGTGCTGATATACTCCCCTTTATCGATCTGGAGCAGGTTGATTAATGGAATCCCCTTAGCCGTACGGCTTAATTCAGGAATTTCATAAGCCTTCAAACGGTATACTTTCCCTTTGTTGGTGAAGAAAAGGATTGTCTGGTGGGAATTGGTTGTCAGCAGATGCTCTACAAAGTCATCTTCATTTGTACCCATTCCCTGGACCCCGCGCCCACCGCGGCGCTGGCTCCGGTACGTATCAATCGGCATACGTTTAATGTAGCCCTGATGCGAGATAGTGACCACTACGTCCTGCCGCGGAATAAGGTCTTCATCTTCGATGGAATTCTCCCCGGCTTCAAGACGGGTCCTCCGGTCGTCACCGAATTTTTCCTTCACTTCGGTAAGCTCTTCCCGGATAATCTCGAGCACCCGTTCCTCGTTAGCTAAAATTTCTTTCAGCTCCCGGATGCGCTCCATCAGCTCCCGGTATTCCTGTTCAATCTTATCTCTTTCGAGTCCGGTTAAACGCTGCAGCCGCATGTCGAGAATAGCCTGGGCCTGATCTTCACTCAAATCATAGTTGTCCATCAAACCGTTTCTTGCGATGTCTGTGGTTTCCGATCCCCGGATCAGTTCAATCACCGCATCCAGATGATCAAGTGCCACCCGCAGACCTTCCACAATGTGGGCACGGGCCTCTGCTTTTCGAAGCTCGAAAGCAGTCCGGCGCTTAATAACTACTTTTTGATGCTCGAGATAGTGATACAGACATTCTTTAAGGTTCAACACTTTCGGCTGGCCGTTCACAAGAGCCAGCATGTTAATACCAAAGCTCGTCTGCAGTGCCGTCTGCTTGTATAGGTTATTTAAAATAACATTGGCGTTAGCATCTCTTCGTACTTCCACGACAACCCGCATGCCGTTACGGTCTGATTCGTCGCGCAGATCAGTAATACCATCGATTTTTTTATCGCGCACCAGTTCTGCAATTCGCTCCACCAGCCGGGCTTTGTTCACCTGATACGGCAGCTCGTCTACGATGATTGTTTCCTTGCCTTTTTTATCTTCTTCAATGTAGGCGTGCGAACGAATGATAATTGAACCTTTGCCCGTCTGATACGCCTTCCGGATACCGGAACGTCCTAAAATGGAAGCAGCCGTTGGAAAATCCGGCCCGGGAATATAGTCCATCAGCTCTTCTACCGTAATATCAGGATCTTCACTCAGGGCGAGCACCCCATCAATAACTTCTTCCAGACGGTGCGGTGGAATATTGGTAGCCATACCTACGGCAATGCCGGATGTGCCGTTGACCAGCAGGTTCGGGAAACGCGCCGGCAGAACCACGGGCTCGCGCTCGTTGCCGTCATAGTTTTCCTGATAATCAATGGTATCTTTGTTAATATCGCGGACCATTTCAAGCGATATTTTCGACATTTTTGCTTCGGTGTAACGCATTGCCGCTGCCCCGTCTCCGTCCACGGAACCAAAGTTCCCGTGTCCGTTAACGATTGGGTGGCGGTAGCTGAAATCCTGTGCCATCCGCACCATTGTTTCATAAACCGCGGAGTCGCCGTGCGGGTGGTACTTACCGATAACGTCACCAACGATACGCGCCGACTTCCGAAACGGTTTTTCAGGCGTCATGCCGAGTTCACTCATTGCAAATAAAATACGCCGGTGCACCGGCTTCATTCCGTCACGAACGTCCGGGAGGGCCCGGCTGACGATAACACTCATCGCGTAATCTAAAAACGAGGTGCGCATCTCCTCGCCAATACCAATCTCCGTGACTCTGGATTCGTTTTCTGCCATTGCAGTAACCTCCTACTTTCTATTCCAGCAGGCTTAAGTGCCTGTTTCTGCTATATTCGATAGAAACCCCCGCTTTAATCTTTCGCGGGGGTTTCTTTGTTTACCTTAGTGCCGGCTCTTACACGTCGAGGTTCTGTACGTAATGCGCGTTTTCCTGGATAAAGTCACGACGTGGCTCTACGTGATCTCCCATCAGTGTTTCAAACACTTCATCAGCCACCATTGCTTCTTCAAGCGTCACCTGCATCGTCGTTCTTGTCTCCGGATCCATGGTCGTTTCCCAAAGCTGGGTCGGATTCATCTCCCCGAGCCCTTTATAGCGCTGAAGGTTTGGTTTTGGCTGCGCCGGAAGCTCGGCCAGTGCCGGCTGAAGTTCACGCTCAAAAAAGAGATAGCGAACGTATTTGCCCTGCTGGACCTTGTACAAAGGCGGCTGGGCAATATAAATATATCCTCTTTCAAGCAGCGGCCGCATATAACGATAAAAGAAGGTTAGCAGAAGTGTCCGGATATGGGCTCCGTCCACATCGGCATCCGTCATAATAATAATGCGGTGATAGCGGGCCTTTTCGATATCAAATTCATTGCCGATGCCCGTTCCGAGAGCTGTAATAATAGTTCTGATCTCATTGTTGGCGAGGATTTTATCCAGACGCGCTTTTTCCACGTTCAGGATTTTTCCCCGCAGCGGCAGAATAGCCTGAAAATGCCGGTCCCGTCCCTGCTTGGCTGAACCGCCGGCAGAATCCCCTTCGACAATGTATACTTCACTGCTTGCCGCATCCTTTGAGGTGCAGTCGGCCAGTTTTCCCGGCAGCGAGCTGACTTCAAGGGCACTTTTACGGCGGGTTAATTCCCTGGCTTTTTTCGCAGCGTCCCGGGCTCTTGAGGCCATTAGTCCTTTTTCTACGATCGTCCTCGCCGTATCCGGATTTTCGCTCATAAACCTCGAAAAATGCTCCGAGAATAATGAATCTGTAATGGTACGGGCTTCCCCGTTTCCTAATTTTGTTTTTGTCTGCCCTTCAAACTGCGGATCGGGAATTTTTACGCTGACAATCGCAACGAGGCCTTCACGCACATCGTCTCCGATTAAGTTCGGATCGTTTTCCTTAAACAGGCTGTTTCTGCGGGCATAGTCGTTAATAACCCTTGTGAGTGCCGTCCGGAAGCCCGACTCGTGGGTGCCGCCTTCATGGGTATTAATATTATTTGCAAATGAGTATACATTGCTTGTATACCCGTTGTTGTACTGCATGGCTACTTCGACCTGAATATCGTTGCGGGTCGCTTCAAGAAAAATCGGTTCGTTGTGGAGTGTGTCCTTCTGACGATTCAGGTATTCCACAAAGGAAGCAATGCCGCCTTCGTAATGGTAGGTCTGCACCTGCTCTTCTTCCGTACGTTTATCAGTACACGTAATATGGAGTCCCCGGTTAAGAAACGCAAGCTCCCGCACACGCGTCGTAAGCGTTTCAAATTCAAACTCGGTCGTTTCTTCAAAAATCTCCGGATCCGGTTTGAAACGGATCTTTGTGCCCCGCTTATCTGTCTTGCCGACTGTTTCGAGGTCGTGCTGCGGGATACCACGGCGATAAGCCTGCTGATAGATTTCGCCTTCCCTGTGCACTTCGATATCAAGCGTCTCGGAAAGAGCGTTCACCACGCTTGCTCCCACACCGTGAAGACCGCCGGAAACCTTATAGCCGCCGCCGCCAAATTTACCGCCGGCGTGGAGCACGGTCATAATAACCTCTACGGCCGGACGTCCCATTTTTTCGTGCATACCAACAGGCACACCACGGCCGTTGTCTTCTACAGTAATACTGTTATCTTTTTCAATCGTAATATATATTTGGTCACAATAGCCGCCCATGGCTTCATCAATGCTGTTATCAACTATCTCCCACACTAGATGGTGAAGTCCTCTGGACGTTGTAGAGCCGATATACATGCCTGGACGTTTCCGGACTGCTTCGAGTCCTTCAAGTACCTGGATCTGATTTTCATCGTATGAATTTTGGTTCATCGACAATCTGTTCACCTTCGCTTCCTGCGGGATCAATTCTCGCGTGTAGTCCGTAAATACCTGCTGCCGTTTTCATCTCTTTGTACGCTCAGTCCTCTTTGGCTGACTGTATTTCTTCATGATATTCATCATATTCTGAAATAATCTGCGATCTGCGCTTCAGCGTTAACGAAGAAATAGGGGAGAAATAAACCTTCTCTTTTGTAACCACGACGGATTTTGCTTCGGAGTCTGCAATTTGTTCTTTATCGTCATTTTCCACTGCCTGCAGGAACTGTCTTGTGATGCTTGAAGAATCCTGGCTGTTGCTGTCTAAAATCGCTATGACGTCTTTTGAACGTATTACGGTGCCGTCGCCTAAATGTATAAACAATGTGATTCACCACCTACTGTTTTTCCAATTGTCCCTGGCGGGCAGTAAATACGGTTGCCCGCTCGATTGTCTCGTGCTTGATGCTTTCAATGCTTGTTGTTGTAACAAAGGTCTGTACTTTTCCCTGGATCGCATCCAGTAAATGAGACTGGCGGTGCTGATCGAGTTCCGAGAGTACGTCATCAAGCAACAGGATGGGATATTCTCCTACGTAAGCACGGATCAACTCTATCTCTGCCATTTTTAACGATAAGGCAGCGGTCCGCTGCTGGCCCTGGGAGCCGTATGTCTGTACGTCCCTTTCGTTGACCAGAAGCTTCATCTCATCCCGGTGCGGTCCTGCAAGTGACAGTCCCCGGCGGATTTCATTTTCTCTGCGGCGCTCAAGTTCTGCCCGAAGCTGTTCAGCGAGTGCTGAGGCTTCCATTTCCGCATGAATGTTTGCAGATGGGTCATACTGCAGCTCAAGCTGCTCCCGGCCCTGTGTGATCCGTGTATGGATTTCTGAAGCCCAGCCTTCAAGCTGCTGCAAAAATCCGTAACGCCGCTGGATTACTTTCACGGCTGCTTCGATGTATTGTTCATCGATCACCTCAAGTGTTAACTCCTGCTCCCGGCTCGGCACCGGAAACATGCCCTTTAGCAGCTGATTGCGCTGCTTTAGAATGCGCTGGTACTTGGAAAGATCGTGAAGATACACCGGGCTGATCTGCCCAATCTCCATATCAATAAAACGCCGCCTCATATTCGGCCCGCCTTTTACAAGATTTAAATCCTCCGGGGCAAACATGACGACGTTGCATGCGCCTATATATTCACTTAGCTTTTTTTGTTCGATGCCATTCTTTTTTACTTTTTTTCCTTTGGCCGAAAGAATAACTTCGAGATCAACGTGACGCTGCTCCCGCTCTACTGAAGCCTCAATGCGGGCAAATTCATGATTCCAGCCAATCAGCTCCTTGTCTTTGGAAGTCCGGTGGGATTTCGCAAAAGCAAGCATATGAATAGCTTCCATCAGGTTTGTTTTTCCCTGGGCATTTTCCCCGACAATAACATTTACAGTGTTCTCTATTTGCAAGGCAATATCGCTGTAGTTGCGATACTGCTTGAGCCGAATGTTTTTTACATACACAGGCCTGTGCTCATCCTTCGCCGGTACCGATAGTGAAGCTTCCGTTCTCTTCGACTTCCACTACGTCCCCTGGATACAGCTTTCTTCCCCTGCGGGCTTCTTCTTCTCCATTCACTTCTACAGCGAATTCAGAGAGAAACCACTTCGCCATACCACCTGTATCGATGATTCCAGCTTCTTTGAGGAACTGGCCGAGTGTTATATATTCGGTTGTGATATTAATCGCCTCTCCCATATCGATCCTCCCGACGCCGGATATTAAAGCATAATTATTACTTCTGCCTGTTTCCGAACATATTTCATTCATACTCTATATTTTACTAAAAATAAGCGGAAAATGCCAGTATATCGCACTATTCGTTTCATATTCCCTGTCAGCACAACATAAGAAAAACGGCCCCCTGTTTTATACAAAAGGCCGTATAATTGTTCAACTTTTAATACGTGCGTACCGGGGAGAATAAATGCAGCATCTGATCATGGTCTGTCGGCCGCACCACAAATGGGCTCATCGCCCCGGTAAATTGAATATGAATTTTTTCACTATCGATTACTTTCAGGGCATCTGTGATATTTTTTCCGTTAAACGAAATGCGAAGCTCTTCTCCGTCTATTTTATCACAATCGATGTTTTCCGTCACTTTCCCGATTTCAGAAGAAACGGAGTTGATTTCTACCCTTCCGTCTCCGAGTGTTTTTAAGTTGATCACATTGTTTTTTGTTTCTCTTGAAAGCAGCAGCGCCCGGTCAAGGGACTGCAGTAATTCCTTTGTAGACAGCTCCACGCCGGTTTTGGTTTCAGAAGGGATCATATTTTTTGTCACCGGATATTTCCCATCAAGAAGCCGGGAGTAAAACAGAAGATGTGGAAAACGAAACATTACCTGGGTTTCCGTAATAATAATTTCGACGGTGGAATCATCATCGCTCAGCAGTCGGCTTAATTCATTCAGGCTTTTGCCCGGAATGACGATGTTGGATAGGTCGGGAGCATCTGAACCTGCTTCAAGGTTTGCTTTCCGAAGAGCAAGCCGGTGGCTGTCTGTAGCAGTACAGATCAGCTCCCCGTTTTCACTTTCAAGGTTTACACCTGTTAACACCGGTCGTGTTTCCTGCGCTGAGACGGCAAAAACCGTCTGGCGGATCATGTCCTTGAGTAAGCTTTGCGGCAGATGGAACATATTTGTATCATCAAGCTTTGGAAGCCGCGGGTATTCTTCCGGATCCAGACCGTTCAGGTTAAATACAACGGAGCCGGAACGGATAGTAGTCGCGAACTGGTCCTGTACGACAACTTCGATTTCCTCTCCCGGAAGCTTTTTCACTATTTCGGCAAAAAAACGGGCCTGGAGCACAATGCTTCCCTGCTCCTGTACCTGCACATACTGGTTATCATTTTCCTCTGCTGGAATGAACGTTTCGATGGATATGTCAGAATCACTGCCTGTTAATGTTACGCCATCGGCGGCTGCAATGATTTTAATTCCGGTCAGTATTGGAATTGTCGTTCTGGAGGAGACAGCTTTATTTACGTTTTGTACATGTTGCACAAATTGCTCTCGATCGACGGTGAAATGCATAGGTCATCTCCCTTTATATATATTGTTTTTAAAGTAGTAATAGTAGTAGGGCTTGTTAGTACTGTGGATAAATAAGATTTGAACTGCTAATTCAGGCATTTAAACCTGTTAATAAGTTGTGCATAACTTCAGGTCGTTATCCACATCTATGTGCGTAACTGATCGATGATTCCCTGGACCGTTTTTTGCAGTTCTGTATCTGTAGACATTAGATTTGATATTTTTTCGTGGGCATGAATGACGGTCGTATGGTCTCTGCCGCCAAAAGCCTCGCCAATTTTTGGCAGAGAGGCATCGGTCATTTCCCGGGACAGATACATGGCGATCTGACGCGGAAAAGCGATGCTCTTCGTACGTTTTTTTGCCTTTAATTCGGGCACAGGCATCTGAAACTGAGTCGCTACCCTTTCCTGAATATGCTCAATAGTGACTGTCTTCGGCTGGGCAGTAGGAATGATGTCTTTTAAAGCTTCAGCCGCGAGGTCAGCGTTCATGTCCTGATTGATCAACGAAGAATAAGCGACGACACGGATAAGTGCCCCCTCGAGTTCACGGATGTTTGTATCAATTTGGTTGGCAATATAGAGCATGACCTCGTTTGGAATATCAAGCATTTCTGCTTTCGCTTTTTTACGCAGAATAGCGATTCTTGTTTCGAGATCCGGCGGCGTGATATCGGTGATTAACCCCCATTCAAACCGGGAACGGAGCCGGTCTTCAAGCGTTGGTATTTCCTTTGGCGGCCGATCGCTTGAGATGACAATTTGTTTGCTTTCTTCATGAAGAGCGTTAAAGGTGTGGAAAAACTCTTCCTGTGTCTGCTCTTTTCCCGCTAAAAACTGAATATCGTCGATAAGCAGTACATCGACGTTTCGATATTTGTTCCGGAAATGCACGGCTTTGTTGTCCCGGATAGCATTGATAAATTCATTGGTGAACTTTTCGGAGGACAGGTACATAACTTTGGCATTGGGGTTATGATCAATAACATAATGGCCGATGGCATGCATCAGGTGGGTTTTTCCAAGGCCGACACCGCCGTAAATAAATAATGGATTGTATGCTTTGGCCGGCGCTTCAGCTACTGCAAGCGATGCGGCATGGGCAAAACGATTCCCGGAGCCGATCACAAAAGTATTAAATGAGTATTTATCATTCAGCATGCTCTTTGGAGGGTCCTGGCTGGAACCGGACGGAGCCGTTTTTGGAGGCGCTGGTTCATTTTCAACCGGAGCTTCAGCCTGCGGTATCACAAATTTCACCTGCAGCGCGGATCCGGTAATATCTTCTAAAGCGTCAGTAATCAGGTTTGTATAACGGCTCTCAAGCCAGTCGCGGGCAAACTCGTTCGGTGCTTCAATAATGACGGTATCTCCTTGAAGATCCGAGGCCTCAGTCGCTTTCAACCACGTTTCATAGCTTGGTTTACTTACTTTTTCCTGCATTAGTTCCAATGTCTGGTTCCATAAATCAGTAATATTTTCCAATAAGGACGCACTCCTCTCGTACAGGTTTAGCAGTATACAATGGTTTGGCTGGAGACTCAAATCGCTGGAAAGACAGAAAAGGCTTCTATCTTATCATGGTGAAAGAAAGAAACCCAATAAGTGAATATGCGGGAGATGCATATTGTATGCGGTATAAAATTATTGTGCAATAATAATAAAATTATGTAAAAAAAGAAATACACATAATGCACAGGGCTGTGAATAACATTGTCCAATGGCTGTGGAAAATTATCCACAAAGTTATCAACAGCTGTGGATAAGGTTGCATTGTATGGAATGTTATTAACAGAAACTTAATCCATGATAGCAAATAAAAAGATGAATAACAACGGGAACATATTTGTTTATCCACAAACTCAAGAACTTGTGTATAGAAACTATCCACAGCACAAGATTATGTGTACAAGTTGTTTATAACGCTGTGGGCATTTTTTATGTTCGCTTTTGACTATCCACATAGTAAAGAAGAATCGCTGTGTACAAACGCAGTAAAAACAGCTGCCGGTATCGCCCAGGGGGTGGTTGACAGTTTTTCTTATTCTCTATATAATTTACGGGAATGTTTTCGAACGTTTATTACTCCTTGAGGAGGTGCGATACACTATGGGAAAACCAACATTTACCCCTAACAACCGGAAGCGTAAAAAAGTACACGGTTTCCGTGCGAGAATGGGAACAAAGAACGGTCGTCAGGTTTTGAAAAATCGTCGTCGTAAAGGTAGAAAAGTATTATCTGCATAAGAAGGCCACGGATTCTATCCAGTGGTCTTTTTTTCTGTCTTCAGCCGGAAAGAAAAATAAAATTGCCGGCAGTTATTATAGGAAAAAGGGGGCCGGGTAATGAAAAAGCACAATCGTTTAAAAAAGAATCACGAGTTCAGCTATATTTTTGCGCACGGAACTTCCGTTGCCAACCGGCAGTTTGTGCTTTATACCTTAAAAAGAGAGGAGCAGGTTCATTACCGGGCAGGCCTCACTGTCAGTAAGCGAATGGGAAATGCCGTCATGCGCAACCGGATCAAGCGCTATCTGCGCGAAGCTGTATCGGAACTCGAGCCCCGGATCCCGGGAGGCTACGACCTGGTAGTCATAGCGAGGAAACCGGTAGCGGATATGGATTACCATGAAACGAAAAAAAGTCTGACCCATGTATTTAAAAAAGCCGGTTTGTTAAACTCAGGTAAAGCAAAGCCCAAAAGGTAAACAAGAAGCTGTTTTCGCTTCTGAATCGGCAGCGGCCGGGAGCGAAGATACTTTTAAAATAGAGGGATTTCCGCCGGCACTGAAGAAATTATTTACAGGGCCCATGGGAAATTAACATCAGAATTATTTTGCCCCTGCACGTACGTGCAGCATATGCATATAGATGTCCGCAATGAACGAAAAGCAGGTACTAAGAAACAAGGAGGGCGGGGTAACGGTGGACCAATCAATGAAGGTTTCCGGGAAAACAGTAGAAGAAGCTTTAGACACAGCTGTGCGGGAGTGGGAAACAACAATAGGCCGTATTGAATATCATGTGCTTGAACAGCCAAGAAAAGGGTTTCTCGGTATTGGAGCGAAGCAGGCTTCCATAGAAGTATTCCTTCGAATCGATCCTGTGGAGGAAGCGGCTGCATACTTAAAAGATCTGGTACAGGCTATGAATATAGAAGCAGAGGTGGAAGTAAAGATCTCAAGAAAGCATACTATGATGGAGATCAAAGGCTCTTCTCTGGGCCTTCTGATTGGAAAACGAGGAAAGACCCTCGATGCGCTCCAGCATCTTACGAACACCGCCGCCAATAAGTACGCTGACGCCAAGCAGCATATTATAATTGACGCTGAAAATTACCGAGGGAAACGAAAAGAATCGCTGCAGCGGTTTGCCGAGCGCATGGCGGGGAAAGCTATCCGGGAAAATGGGACAATTAAACTTGAGCCCATGGACGCAGCGGAACGAAAAATTATTCATCAGACCCTGCACCAGCATAAAAATGTTGAAACAACGTCGTCTGGAAAAGAACCAAGACGCCACGTAGTAATCACACCTGCTGCAAAAGAAAAGCAAAAATAGAACGAGCTGCCGTCTGGAGTACCAGGCGGTTTTTTAAACAGAAGGCATCTGTACACAGGTTATCCACATGTGGATAAAAACCTTTTGCGAACTTGCTTTCATATGATATTCTATTTAGTTAGAAGCATATAAGGAAACGACGAAAACGATGCCGAAAAAAGGTGTCGTCCTTTTCGTATGTCTAATAGATGAAGAAAAACCCAGGGAGGGTTGATGAATGGAAACAGATACAATTGCCGCGATTTCCACTCCGAGCGGGGAAGGGGCTATTGCGATTGTCCGCCTGAGCGGAGACGAAGCGCTTGCTATTGCGGATCATGTGTATAAGGGCAAAAAATCTCTTCATGATGTGGAAACGCATACGATCCATTATGGGCATATTATCGACCCGGCGGACGGCTCCGTAATTGAAGAATCCATGATTTCTGTGCTCAGGGCCCCAAAAACATTTACAAGAGAAGATATCGTGGAAATTAACTGCCACGGAGGGCTGGTCTCGGTTAATCGTGTTCTTGATAACGTATTAAGTCAGGGAGCGCGGCTGGCGGAGCCTGGAGAGTTTACGAAACGTGCATTTTTAAATGGGCGTATTGATCTGACGCAGGCAGAAGGCGTCATGGACCTGATCAGAGCCAAAACTGACCGGGCCATGCAGAGTGCTTTAAAGCAGGTGGAAGGAAGACTTTCCGAACGGATCCGTAAGCTTCGCCAAAAGCTTCTCGAAACAGTGGCCAATGTGGAAGTGAATATTGACTACCCTGAATTTGATGCTGATGTTGTGACGACGAATGTTTTAAAGGAAAATGTAGCGTTTGTCGGCGAAGAGATCGACCAGCTGCTCGTAACGGCGAGACAGGGGAAAATTATGCGGGAAGGGCTCGGCACAGCGATTATCGGCCGGCCAAACGTAGGAAAATCCTCCCTGATGAATAATTTGGTACATGAAAATAAAGCAATTGTAACGGAAGTGCCCGGCACTACAAGAGACGTGCTCGAAGAGTATGTAAACGTCCGGGGTGTGCCTCTTCGTTTAATTGATACCGCCGGCATACGTGAAACTGAGGATATTGTGGAAAAGATCGGCGTAGAACGCTCCCGCCAGGTGCTTCAGGAAGCGGAGCTGATCCTTCTTGTCATCAACAGCGCAGAGCCGCTGTCCGATGAAGACCGAGCATTATTTCAGGCAGTTCAGGGCATGAATGTTATTGTTATAATGAATAAAACGGATCTTCCCAAACAGGTGGATGAGGAAGAACTCCGGGAGTATACATCCGGCCGGCCGATTATTGCCGCTTCTTTTCTGAATGATGAAGGCATCGACAGTCTTGAAGAAGCAATCGCCCATCTCTTTTTTGATGAAGGAGTAGAGGCAGCAGACATGAATTATTTGTCCAATGCCCGTCATATTGGGTTGTTGAACCAGGCAAAACGTTCGGTAAATGACGCTTTGGAAGCCGTGGAAATGGGAGTGCCGGTAGACATGGTACAAATTGATATTACCCGGGCCTGGGAACAGCTCGGAGAAATTGTCGGAGAAAACGTGCACGACGGATTAATTGATCAGCTGTTTGCCCAGTTTTGTCTCGGAAAATAGATACGTCCGCTGCAGGCGGAGGGTAATACTAGAAGGAGGAACCGTAATGAGTTACAACGGAGGAAATTATGACACGATTGTCATCGGCGCCGGACATGCGGGCGTAGAAGCAGGGCTTGCTTCTGCACGCATGGGAGCCAGCACATTGATGCTGACGCTGAACCTCGACGCCGTAGCGTTTATGCCGTGCAACCCGTCTGTAGGAGGGCCGGCAAAAGGGATTGTCGTTCGCGAAATTGATGCGCTCGGCGGAGAAATGGCTAAAAATATTGATAAAACGCATATCCAGATGCGGATGCTTAATACAGGAAAGGGACCGGCTGTTCAGGCACTCCGTGCCCAGGCCGATAAATTTCTTTATCAGCAGGAAATGAAGCGGACCCTTGAGAACACAGAAAATTTAACGATCCGCCAGGGTCTGGTGGAGGAGTTGATCGTTGAAGATAACGTATGCAAGGGTGTAGTTACTAACACTGGCGCGAGCTACTACGCTTCATCGGTCGTAGTGACAACAGGAACTTATCTGCGCGGCAAGATTATTCTCGGAGAACTCGCGTATGAAAGCGGCCCGAATAACATGCAGCCTTCCATCAATTTGTCGGACAGCATTAAAGCGCTCGGCCTTGACATGGTCCGGTTCAAAACCGGAACGCCGCCGCGGGTAAACAGTAATTCCATCGATTACAGCAAAACAGAGATTCAGCCCGGTGATGAACAGCCGCGGGCCTTTTCCTATGAAACGGTGGAATTCATTACCGATCAGCTGCCATGCTGGCTCACCTATACCGGCGCAGAAACGCATGAGCTGATCACGAACAATCTGCAGCGTTCCCCAATGTATTCCGGTATGATAGAAGGAACCGGTCCGAGATACTGTCCTTCAATTGAGGACAAAATTGTCCGTTTTAATGACAAGCCGAAGCACCAGATTTTCCTCGAGCCTGAAGGCCGAAATACAGATGAAGTATACGTGCAGGGGCTCTCAACCAGTCTTCCGGAGGACATTCAGTTTGGCATACTCAAAACAATTCCGGGGCTTGAAAACGTAAAAATGATGCGCCCGGGATATGCGATCGAATACGATGCCATCGTACCGACGCAGCTGTGGCCGACCCTTGAAACAAAAACCGTGGAAGGTCTCTTCACGGCCGGTCAGATTAACGGCACGTCCGGATATGAGGAAGCTGCCGGCCAGGGAATTATGGCCGGAATCAACGCAGCCCGCAAAGCACAGGGCAGGGAAGGCGTCATCCTCGACCGTTCGGATGCTTATATCGGGGTATTGATCGACGATCTGGTCACTAAAGGCACTAACGAACCATACCGTCTGTTAACGTCGAGGGCGGAATATCGCCTGCTTCTCCGTCATGATAACGCCGACCTGCGTTTAACCGAAATCGGCCGGGAGATCGGATTGGTTCCGGAGGCCCGCTACGAACGATTTGTGCATAAAAAAGAATCGATCGAGGCCGAGAAAAAACGATTGGAAAGCTTTACCCTGAAGCCGAATGAAGAAATCAATGACATGCTTATTTCCCGTGGCTCGACAGCGATGAAGGAAGCAGCTTCGGCGGCTCACCTGATGAAGCGGCCGGAAATCGGTTATGCTGATGTCGCTCCATTTGCAGACGCACCGTCGTCTATTGCGCCGGATGTAACTGAGCAGGTGGAAATCCAGGTGAAATACGAAGGGTATATTTCCAAACAGCTTGAACAGGTCGAGCGGATGAAGAAAATGGAAGAGAAGAAGATTCCGGAGAGCATCGATTACCATTCCATTTCCGGTATTGCAATTGAAGCGAGACAAAAGCTTTCAGAAGTACGTCCGCTTTCTGTCGGTCAGGCGTCCCGTGTATCCGGGGTAAATCCGTCCGATATATCTATACTGCTTGTGTATATTGAACAGGGCCGTATGGCAACAACGTAACAGTGCGTGATAAAGCCCCTGCTTAGCGAAAGCAGGGGCTTTTTTTCAAGATACGCCGTCTTTCTGCGGTGCAGATACCAGGAGTATGGGCGTGATCGTATTATCCAGTGAAGGGCAGGAAAGACAAGAATGAGTAAAGAAAATTTTCCCGAATGGCTTGAAGCCATACATATCTCTTTGAACACTAAACAGAAAAAGCAGTTCGAGCAGTATTATCAGCTGCTTGTCGAATGGAATGAGCGCATGAACCTGACAGGCATTACTGAAGAACGGGAGGTGTATGAAAAACATTTTTATGATTCCCTTACCGGAGCTTCCCTGGCGGCCTTTAAGGAAGAGGGAAGCCTGATCGATGTCGGTTCAGGAGCCGGCTTCCCGAGTCTGCCTCTTAAGATTTGCTTTCCAGGGCTTCAGGTTACCATTGTCGACTCTTTAAAAAAACGCATCGGTTTTTTAGAGGAAATCGTGAGTGAACTCGGGCTTGAAGGAGTGACTCTCATCCATGACCGGGCCGAGCAGCTCGCGCGTCAAAAGGCATACCGGGATCAGTTTGACGCAGCCAGTGCCCGGGCTGTGGCCAAGCTTCCAGTGCTGCTCGAGCTCTGTTTGCCGTTTGTAAAGCCGGGAGGTGTTTTCATTGCGTGGAAGGGTGCAAGTGGAGAAGAGGAACTGCATGAGGCGGAAAACGCCCTCGTAAAATTAGAAGCAGAAGCAGCAGCCCCGAAGAAAATGAAGCTCCCGGAAGAACAGAGCGAGCGGGTACTTTTAACATTCGAAAAAAAGAAAAAAACCCCAAAAACGTATCCGAGAAAACCAGGAACCCCGGCGAAAAATCCTTTATAATCACTCACGGCTCATTCGACAACCCTTAGAAACGTGATAGAATGAAAATAGCAAATGTACGAACTCAACGAGTGAAGCATCAAGGGCCGCAGTTTTTAAGTGAGGTGATATACGGGTATGAAACAGTCTATTCAAAAATGGTTCGGCCTGGGGGACAACCAGGCCGAAAAAAGCGGCATTAATGAACACGAAGTCAAAATGATTCCTATTCATCAAATCATGGCCAATCCTTTTCAGCCGCGTACGATCTTTTCAGATGAAAAGCTTTCGGAACTAGCCCAGTCGCTGCAGACGCACGGCCTTCTACAGCCAATAACAGTCAGAAAGCAGTCCGGCGGCTATGAAATTATTGCTGGCGAAAGGCGCTGGCGCGCTTCGCAGAAGCTTGGATGGAAAGAGATACCGGCACTGGTGAAAGAATTTAATGACACCCAGACGGCTTCAATTGCGCTCATTGAAAACCTGCAGCGGGAAGCATTAACAGCGCTTGAAGAGGCAGCCGCATATGCCAGGCTGCTGGAAATGAACCAGCTTACACAGGCGAGTCTGGCGCAGCGGCTGGGGAAAAGTCAGTCCACCATTGCTAATAAGCTTCGTCTTTTGCATCTGTCTGAATACGTTCAGGAGAAGCTCTCCGAAAAAGAAATTACCGAACGGCATGCCAGAGCACTTCTGAAGCTGCCGGAGGCGGAGCGTCAGGATCGTATCGTTGATGAAGCCATTGAAAAGGACTGGAACGTAAAACAGACGGAAGATAAGATTGCGGCGTTGCTTGATCCAAAGCCGAAAAAGACAAAGCAGCCGAAAAAACACGTATCCAGGGATACCCGTATTGCCTTAAATACGATCCGGGAGTCGATAGACATGGTGACAAAAAGCGGCATGGCAATTGATACGGATGAAGAAGACTATGATGGTTATTATCAGGTGACCATTCGAATACCAAAATCGAAGCAGTAAACAAGAAGAACAGCAAGGAATTGGGAAAGTAGGTGTATCGATGGCAAAAACTGTTGCTATCGCCAACCAGAAAGGCGGCGTTGGGAAAACAACAACAGCAGTGAACATTAGTGCCTGTCTGGCACATGTGGGTCAGCGGGTGCTTCTCGTAGACATTGACCCGCAGGGCAACGCCACCAGCGGGGCCGGCATTGAAAAAGGGGACGTTGAAAAATGCGTATATAACGTCCTCGTTGAAGATACAGATATTCGTGATATTGTCCGGGGCACAGCTTTGGAACAACTGGACGTAGTACCTGCCACTATACAGCTGTCTGGGGCAGAAATTGAACTGGTCTCCACCATTTCCCGGGAAATAAGGCTGAAAAATGCGTTGGAGGATGTGGCTGCGCAGTACGACTACATAATAATCGATTGCCCGCCCTCCCTTGGACTTTTAACGATCAACGCGCTTTCCGCTTCGGACTCGATTTTAATCCCTGTGCAGTGTGAGTACTACGCCCTGGAGGGATTGAGCCAGCTGCTCAATACGGTCCGGCTCGTCCAAAAGCACTTAAATCATGATCTGGAAATCGAAGGGGTCCTTCTTACAATGCTCGACGCAAGGACCAATCTTGGATTTCAGGTTATAGAAGAAGTGAAAAAATATTTTCAGGAAAAAGTATTCGAAACGATCATTCCCCGGAATATACGTCTTGGGGAAGCTCCAAGCCACGGTCTTCCAATTATTATGTATGACGCAAAGTCTAAGGGTGCCGAGGTCTATTTAGAATTAGCAAAGGAAGTGGTTGCTGGTGGCCAAAGGTCTAGGTAGAGGATTGAACGCTTTTTTCCCGGAAGAAACAGGCGGCAACGAAGATCAAATCACTGCCGTACCAGTACAGGAATTACGGCCGAACCCTTATCAGCCGAGAAAACAATTTGAACAGGAAGCAATTGAAGAGCTGAAGCACTCTGTGGCGGAGTTCGGGGTTTTGCAGCCAATTCTCGTCCGCAAAAGTATTAAAGGGTACGATATTGTTACTGGAGAACGGCGGTTCCGTGCTGCCTCAGCGGCAGGTTTAAAAGAAATTCCGGCGATCGTAAAGGATTTAAGCGATGAGCGGATGATGGAAGTCGCGTTAATTGAAAATCTGCAGCGCGAAGACCTGAATCCATTAGAAGAAGCCCATGCGTATCAGCGTCTGGTGGATTCCCTCAGTATTACGCAGGATGAACTGTCCAAGCGGCTCGGAAAGAGCAGGCCGCACATTGCCAACTATATCCGGCTTCTGCAGCTTCCGACAGAAGTGCAAAAGCTTGTTGAGACCAAGGAGATTTCCATGGGGCACGCCAGAACGCTTCTTGGATTGAAAAAGAAAGAGCTGGCAGTGAAGGTGAGCGAACAAATTGTCAAACAGGCACTCAATGTCAGGCAGACGGAAGCTCTTGTTCAGCAGATGAACGAGGGTGTTCCACGTGAAACAAAGCAAAAACAGCCGGCCTCTCCTTTCCTTGAACAAAAAGCGGAGGAGCTCCAATCGTATTTTGGTACCTCTGTTTCTATTCAGCAGGGAAAAAATAAAGGAAAGATTGAGATCGAATTCTTTTCGGACGAGGACCTGGATCGGATTCTTCAGCTTCTGAGTGAAGAAAAAGAATAGAGCAAGGGCTTCCGGTTCATCAACCGGGAGCCTTTGTAATTTGTTTGGTCCCAAAGATAGAAGCCGGTGAAGATATCAGGAATAGGAGGAATGGCGCTCAAGCACCACTATTGGGTGCCCGTCGGAAAGGCTGAATGTGCGGGTAATGGCAAACCCGAACGAATAGTAAAGGTCGATTGCCGGCTGGTTCTTTTCGCTGGTGCAGGCGTAGATTAAAGTATCGAGATGATGATTTAATAGATATTTCAGCAGATAAGAGGCAAAGCCCCGCCGGAAAAAATCCGGGTGGACGACGAGCCGTGTAATTTGCAGTTTTTTCTCTTGATATTCATAAGCAATAAAAGCGCGTAGCTCGCCTTCCACAAAGTAGCCGATAAAGGTTTCCTTTGATGAACGGATAGCTTCCACGGTTTCATTCAGAGCAGGAATATCAAAATTGTCTATAAGCAAAGCTTCTGTATAATAGGACTGCTGTTGCAAAGCAAGTATACTTTTAGCGGTATCGTATTTGTGATTAGGTAAGAGGATGATCATCATAATCTCTCCTTAAAATGAGAGAAGCGGAATGAACGATAAAAGACATCAGCTATGTAACCTTTGCCGTTTAGGGCAAGCCCGCTCCAGTTCATTTTGTAGTAAAATATTTAAAGCTCACTTGTTACTGAAAAAGGGGAGCGCACATTTTGGCGTTTATGCCATTCTTTGAGCAAAAAGGAAAAAATTTTTATTTAATAAGAATAAAGCGGAAAAATACACAAATAACACCCAAAAGAACAATGGAGGGAAAAAACGAGCGACGCTTTTGGCAGCTGGACAGCTTTTTATCAGCGTACCTTCAAAATCTTTAAAGAGTATACATAGGGAAATAAAGAAACAAACGGGAAAAGGGAGCGGACATTTATGGTGCTGACTGGAACATTGGTCAACGGAGTGACTATTATTATTGGATCGTTAATGGGGTTATTGTTTCACCGCATACCAGAAAGAATGAAAACTACTATTATGCAGGCGCTCGCGCTTGCAGTTGTTCTTCTCGGGATCCAGATGGGGCTGCAGACAGAGCAATTTTTAATTGTCGTAGGCAGTCTGGTGACTGGAGCCTGGGCAGGAGAGCGTCTGCGAATCGAAGACGGGCTGGAATCAATTGGCCAGTGGGTGGAAAAACGAATGGGAAGCCGGGGTACAGAGAATACAGTAGCCAAAGGTTTTGTAACTGCCACGCTGGTATATGTGGTGGGAGCGATGGCAGTACTTGGAGCAATGGACAGCGGTTTGCGCCAGGAGCACGATGTTTTATTTACAAAATCGATGCTCGACGGGTTTTCTGCGCTTATTTTTACAACGACGATGGGGATTGGTGTGCTATTTTCGTTTATTCCGGTTGTTATTTACCAGGGGTCCATTGCTCTTTTTGCTGTCCAGATTGACAGGCTGGTGCCGCAGGAGGCCATGGATACCTTTATTACTGAAATGACGGCTACTGGCGGCGTGATGATTATCGCTATTGGATTAAAGCTGGCAGGCCTTTTAGAAATCCGGGTGGCAAATCTACTTCCGGCGATACCGATGGTGGCTTTTTTTGTGTTTATTATCCGTCTGTTCGGCGGATGAAGCCTCCCGGAGAAAGCGCGCATGGTCGTCGTCATTGTGGAAAGTTACCGGAGGGGTGGTGGCTTCTTCCTCCTGAAAAACATGCTGCTTTGATATAGACTGATCGGCGAGAAGGAAGCTTTCTGCTATTAAAGAAGCCATCGTGTCGATAGTATACAGGCGGGTATTTTGCAGGACAAAGTACTCCATCATTCCACTGACGTTTACTATCCCGTTAATATGCATATCTCCAACCACAGGGAGCTTCTTTTTCATGGCAGCTCCCGGAGTTACTCCCCCTTCATTCAAAGTAACTTTTCCTACATTCTGAAGATAGCCAAGACAGGCGTCCACAGCGATAATAAAAGCATGCGGGTGCTCTGCTTCGATGATGGAGAGCGTCTCTTCCAGATTAACAGCGTGGACCGGGTACTGGAGAGTGCCGTATATATAAAAGTTTTCCAGTTTTTTGTCAAGAAGCTTGCTTCCGGTTAATGGTCCGAGAGAGTCTCCGGTGGAGCGGTCTGTGCCAATACAGACCAGGATGATATCTTCATCTGTGACACGCTCCCGGAGATGGCCGGAGAGGCATTCCGCCAGCTCTCCAGCACTGCCGGGCTCATCCATGCTGACGTGGCAGTGAGTGCGGTAAGCTTCACGTGAAACAGCTTTTTTCCCCATAACAGATAACTCCTTTCCAGAATTCTCCCCAAAAATAATTGTATTAGCCTACTATACCCGCGTTTGGATAAAAATAACTGGCATATTTAAGCAGCAGCCGTCCTGAACAGTAAGATAACAGTTTAATTGAGGTTTTTGACGGATTACGATAGGATAAAAAGTATCGAATCATTCAGGTGAGATGAAAAGAAAGGAGAAAACGGGACTCATGGTGGAAAAGCAGCCTTTTGATATCAATAGTATTGTGGAAATGAAAAAACAGCACCCGTGTGGTGTGAATCGCTGGAGAATTATCCGGATGGGCGCCGATATCCGGATTAAATGCGAAGGATGCGGGCACAGCGTTATGCTTCCAAGAAAAGAGTTCAGTAAAAAGGTAAAAAAGGTGCTCGAATAATTCCCGTAAAGCCGCTCTTGTTGTCGCAAAAGTGAAATTATACTATACTCAAAGCAATATACTAACGATAAAGAGTTGCTTTTCAGGACAGCTGCGGTTGTCCTCTTTGTTATGTTTAGAGAAATATTAATTGAAAGAAAGAAGGAAATAATAAATGGCTTTAACTACAGGTATAGTCGGACTTCCAAACGTTGGGAAGTCAACATTGTTCAACGCGATCACCCAGGCAGGGGCGGAGTCTGCCAACTATCCGTTCTGCACTATCGACCCGAACGTAGGTATTGTGGAAGTTCCGGACAGCAGGCTCGAACAGTTAACAAATATGTTTCAGCCGAAAAAAACAATTCCTACCGCATTTGAGTTTACAGACATCGCCGGCATTGTAGAAGGAGCGAGCAAGGGAGAAGGGCTCGGCAATAAATTCCTTTCGCATATCCGGGAAGTGGATGCGATCTCCCACGTGGTACGCTGCTTTGACAGTGATGACGTCACCCACGTTTCGGGAAAAATAGATCCGATCCATGATATTGAAGTAATTAACCTTGAACTGATTCTTGCAGACCTTGAAACGGCGGAAAAACGGATTGATAAAGTAGCTAAGCTTGCTAAATCCAAGGATAAAGACGCCATGCAGGAGCATGCGGTACTCGAAAAGATTGTCGAAGCATTGAAAGAAGAGCAGCCCGTGCGCAGCCTGGAATGGACTGAGGAAGAGCTGAAAATCGTTAAAGGCTTCCAGCTTCTCACGATGAAGCCGGTGTTATACGTAGCCAACGTCAGCGAAGACGACTTAATGGAAGAAGAAGACAATGAACACGTCTCCCGCGTTAAAGAATTCGCAGCAGCCGAAGGGGCAGGCGTTGTAGTTATTTCCGGGAAAATTGAAGAAGAGCTTGCAGAGCTTGAAGGAGAAGAAAAAAGCGAATTCCTTCAGGACCTCGGCATCGAAGAGCCGGGGCTGGACCAGCTGATCCGGGAAGCTTATTCCCTGCTTGGCCTGCAGACGTACTTTACTGCAGGTGAACCTGAAGTACGAGCATGGACGATCCGCAGGAATACAAAAGCCCCTCAGGCGGCCGGGGTAATTCACAGTGATTTCGAAAAAGGCTTTATCCGTGCTGAGGTTGTCGGATATGAGGACCTGATGCAGGCAGGTGCAATGAACAGCGCCAAGGAAGCAGGCAAAGTAAGGCTTGAAGGCAAGGAATATATCGTTAAGGACGGCGACGTCGTTCACTTCCGCTTCAACGTTTAATTTTTCTGGCTGAAATATTGTAAAATGAAAGTCAAGCTGATATAATTTTAACTTGCGAGTTAAAAACGGATAAGCGTTTTTTGCTCCTTGTTCTTTTCCAGTGGAAAAGAGCCGAAGACCAAAAGGAGGTGACGCAGCATGCGGAATTATGAGGTACTTTACATTATCAGCCCGAATGTTGACGAAGACGGTGTGAAAAACACTATCGAACGGTACAACAAGATCTTAACGGATAACGGCGCTGAAATTGAAAAAGTAGACGAAGTAGGTAAAAAACGTCTCGCATACGAAATCAACGATTTTCGTGACGGGTATTACGTTGTAACCTACATTAAAGGCACCGCGGACGCTACCAACGAATTTGACCGTCTGGTTAAAATCGATGATAACGTAATCCGCCACTTAGTTGTTCGTAACGACGACTAATTTCATTAACAATCAGGAGGGGTTTAAATGATAAATCGTGTCGTGTTAGTCGGTCGGCTGACCGCGGACCCTGATCTGCGTTATACCCCGAACGGCGTAGCAGTCGCTAACTTTCGCATTGCGGTAAATCGTCCATTTACCAACCAGCAGGGCGAACGCGAAGCAGACTTTCTTAACTGCGTCATTTGGCGGAAGCAGGCAGAAAATGTGGCCAATTACTTGAAAAAAGGCAGCCTGGCCGGTGTAGATGGACGTATGCAGAGCCGGAGCTATGAAAATCAGGAAGGCCGTCGTGTAACGGTAGTAGAAGTTCAGGCGGAGAGCGTACAGTTCCTTGAACCGCGCGGAGCATCCGGAGGCGGAGGTTCTTCGCAGGGCGGCGGCTATTCTCAGCAGCAGAACAGCCAGAGCTCAGGTTCAGGCCAGCAAAATCGTGATTCGTCCAATTTAAACGATGATCCGTTTTCGGATAACGGGCAGCCAATCGACATTTCAGATGACGATTTGCCATTTTAAAACCCCTGAGAGCATAAACAATCTTTTATAAAGGAGGATAAACAATGGCAGCAGCAGCACGTCGTAGAGGAAAAAGACGGAAAGTTTGTTACTTCACAGTAAACAAAATTACCCATATTGATTACAAGGATACAGAACTCCTGAAGAAGTTTATTTCAGAAAGAGGAAAGATCCTTCCACGCCGCGTAACTGGTACAAGTGCGAAATATCAGCGTAAGCTGACCCGCGCTATCAAGCGTTCCCGTCACGTAGCCTTGCTTCCTTTTGTGCGCGAGCAGTAAGGACAGCATTAAAACACCCTTTTTCAGGCCGGGCGCCTGGGAAAGGGTATTTTAATGTGTGGAAACTGGCTGCATGTTTAATCAGCACCCTCCCCGGGGTATAAATGAAGTAATCAATGAAGCTTTTTATATACTGGGAAGGAGGTCTTCACATGGACATTCAGTCTTATATTACGAAAATTAATAAACAGCTTGAAGAACTGAAGCAGGATGATATTCAGGCCAAGGATGAAAACATAGAAGCGGAAATACCAAACGATTCTTCTTTCAAGCTGCCAAATGAAGAATAAATAAAAGTTCTGCTGCAGATAAATAAACGAAATAAGGCGCTGACGGAAGTCAGCGTTTTTTAGATATGAACAGCCTTTGACTATTCGGCTGTTCGTCTTTCTTTTTGAAAAGGAATAAGCTAAAATGAACGAATGGAATTTCCATGAATACGAAGGGATGAAGGCAGCACTGGGATGGTGTCAGAGTAAAAGTAATCGGTCGGCTGCTGTACATTTATTTGACTGCCTTTGTAAATGAGGTGAACGTGAAGTGAAAAACGCTAGAAGTGTTGCAGAAGCAGCCGTCTTTAGCGCGGTTTTCCTGGTGCTGGTACTGCTGTTGATCTTTGTGCCGGTCGTGGGCAGTATATTAACGATAGCGATGCCGCTTCCGTTTATTATTTTTGTGGCAAGAAACGGATGGAAGCCGGGCATTTTTATGTTTATCGTCTGTGCGCTGCTTGCTACTCTGTTTACGGGCGGAATTGGTTTTCCGACTGCGTTGATTTTCGGCCTTGGGGGGATTGCGGCAGGCGCGCTTATTCATCAAAGAAAGCCTGCTTTTGCCGTTTTTGCTGCAGGAACTGTGGCATATATAACCGGCCTGGTTTTATTTTATTTGAGTTCGGTACTTCTTTTTAATATTGATCCGGTTCAATTGATCCAGCAAACATTGAATGATTCTATTTCCCAGGCGAGAAGCATGATGGAGAGCATCGATCAAAATACGTCGAATCTGGATGCCTTAGCCGAGATGGTTACGCTGATTCAATATATCGGCCCGGTGCTCCTTATTGGTACAGGCATTATTCTTTCATTTATAACCCAGGTGTTCGCTCATGTCATTTTGAAGCGTGTCCGGATGGACTATCAGCAGTTCCCGGCTTTTCGAAACTGGAACTTTCCGAGATCGCTCATATGGTATTATTTGACGGGTTCTATATTTATTCTGATCGGGCTTGAAGAAGGTACAGCTATGTATATTGTTGTCATGAACCTTTTTCCTCTCCTGGAGCTGGCTGTAGCGATTCAGGGGTTTACTGTGATCTTTTATTTTTTGCATGCTAAATCCTATCCAAAATACTACGGGGTTCTCATTATTGTCGGGAGTATATTATTATCAACAATAGCATTATTTTTAGCCCGCATTTTAGGTATAATAGATTTAGGTCTAAACTTGAAGCAACGCATTCAAACCGACACGAAGTAGGGGTTGAGTTACATGCCGAAGTTTTTAATACGGCGGTGGTACGGCTATCATATCGTCGGATTGTTCATATTAGCCGGAATAGCACTTGCCTTTCTCACCTGGTTTCAATGGGAAATAGGGGCGGTAGGATTTATCCTGCTCGGAGCTTTGGCTATTTACGTTATCCAGGCAGAGCGTTCATTTGAAAAAGAGCTTGAACGGTATATATCTACGCTGACCCACCGTGTGAACAAGGCAGGAGAAGAAGCGGTTACTGAAATGCCTATAGGCATCCTTCTGTATGACAAGAATTATCAAATACAGTGGGCGAACCCCTTTATCCTTTCCTATCTGCCGAAAGAATTCATGGGAAAGCCGATCGGTACTGTATCTGAACGTCTGGCTGCAGCGATCAAGCAGGGGGAAAGCGAAATACACTTAACGATCAGAAATCGTCATTATACCGTGTATATTCACAGCGAAGAGCGGCTGCTGTATTTCTTTGATATGACTGAAACGACAGATATTCAGGCAATGTATCAAAAAGAGAAATCAGTCGTTGCATTTATTTATTTAGATAATTTCACCGAAGTTACCCAGGGCATGGATGATCAGACAAGAAGCCGGCTGATGAGTCATGTGACTACCGCTTTGAATGAGTGGGCGGGGGATCATGACATTTTACTGCGCAGCATCGCTGTAGACCGGTTTATGGCTATCATGAATCAGGATGCTCTCGATCACCTCGAGCAGACGAAATTTGAACTGCTCGATTACGTACGTGATATTACGAGTAAAGAGAAGGTGACCATCACCCTGAGTATCGGTATCGGGGCGGGAGAGCCGTCTTTGCAGGAGCTTGGTTCGCTCGCCCAGTCCAGTCTCGATCTCGCACTCGGACGCGGCGGCGATCAGGTAGCCATCAAGGAGGCGAACGGGAAGGTACGCTTTTACGGCGGGAAGTCCAATGCTGTTGAAAAGCGTACCCGGGTGCGCGCCAGGGTTATTTCCCACGCACTGCGGGATTTTGTTCTCGAAAGCGATCAGGTTATTGTGATGGGCCATAAGAATCCGGATATGGACGCTATTGGCGCTGCGATTGGCGTGCTTAAAATCGCTGAAGTAAATAATACAGATGCGTACGTCGTCGTGGATCCGGATGAAATTAACCCGGACGTGAAAAAGCTGATGGAAGAAATCGAAAACCATGAATACCTGTGGTCTCAATTTATTACGCCGTCAGAAGCAATGGATGAAGTGACAAAGCATACGCTGCTCGTCGTCGTGGATACACATAAACCATCCATGGTTATTGAGCCGCGGCTGATTGACCGCGTGAACCGTACGATTGTTCTTGATCATCACCGCCGGGGAGAAGAGTTCATTGAAGATCCGGTGCTTGTATACATGGAGCCGTATGCTTCATCTACAGCCGAGCTTGTAACGGAGCTTCTGGAGTATCAGCCGAAAAAGCTCAGCATGGATGTGCTTGAAGCAACGGCAATGCTTGCAGGCATTATTGTGGATACGAAAAGCTTCGCCATCCGAACAGGATCGAGAACGTTCGACGCAGCCTCATTTTTAAAAATGCACGGGGCCGATACGACGATGGTACAGATGCTGTTAAAAGAAGACCTCGACCAATATGTGGAGCGGTCGCACCTTATCGAACGGGCGGAGGTCTACCGTGACGGCATGGCTGTTGCCGCCGCTGCGGAAGACGAAATGTACGGGCAGATTTTAATCGCTCAGGCAGCGGACACGCTGCTTACGATGAATGACATCAAAGGTTCGTTTGTGATATCTAAGCGTCAGGATGATAAAATTAGTATTAGCGCCCGTTCGCTTGGCGAAGTGAACGTGCAGTTAATAATGGAAGCTTTAGGCGGAGGCGGTCATTTAACGAACGCGGCCACGCAGCTGACCGATGCTACGATTGAAGAAGCGGAAAAACGCCTGAAGCAGGCCATTGATGAATATTTGCAAGGGGGCACATCCGAATGAAAGTCATACTGAAACAAGACGTAAAGGGCCAGGGAAAAAAAGGTGAAGTTGCAGACGTATCTGAAGGATACGCCAGAAACTATTTATTAAAGAAAAACCTTGCCGTGGAAGCTAGCAAGGGCAATCTGCGGGATCTGGAAGCTACGCAGAAAAAACAAAAAGAACGTGAGCAGGAAGAGCTTGAGCAGGCGAAGAAGTTTAAGGAGCAGCTTGAAAAAACAGACGTGGAGCTTACTGCCAAAGCGGGAGAAGGCGGCCGTTTGTTCGGAGCGGTTTCCACAAAACAGATTGCTGAAAAGCTGAAAAGCATGAATATGAAAGTGGATAAACGCAAAATAGAAATTGACCAGCCAATTCGTTCACTTGGCTACACAAAAGTACCGATTAAGATTCATCCTGAAGTCACAGCTGTCGTAAACGTACACGTGACGGAAGAGTAACAGCTGCGTGGATGAATGAAGAGCCTGTTTCCCCGTCATAAACAGAGGGTAAGAATCAGGCTCTTTTTTTCAACACGTTCTATCGAGGTGAAAGCAATGAATGATATTTTCACAGAACGGGTCCCCCCGCAGAATATTGAAGCAGAACAGGCTGTTTTGGGTGCTGTCTTTTTAGAAGGAGAAGCGCTTATCACTGCTACGGAGCACCTAATGCCGGAAGACTTCTATCGTCAGTCGCATCAGCGTATCTTTAATACAATG
The DNA here is from genome assembly GCF_000420725.1 of Marinococcus halotolerans DSM 16375. Lineage (GTDB taxonomy): Bacteria > Bacillota > Bacilli > Bacillales > Marinococcaceae > Marinococcus > Marinococcus halotolerans. The sequence goes on from NZ_ATVM01000004.1 coordinate 130,949, forward strand.
ATTGAGCTGTCCGAACGGGGAGAGCCGGTTGATCTTATTACGGTCAGCACGGAGCTGCAGGCGAAGCAGGTGCTCGAAGAGATCGGCGGCCTTTCTTATCTAACCGATCTGGCAAATGCTGTGCCGACAGCTGCCAACGTCGGTTATTACAGTCAGGGCGTATACAGCAAGTCCCTGCTGCGGCGGCTGATACGGGCGGCAACTAACATAGTGAATGAAGGCTACAGCGGAGAGCATGATGTAGAGGAAGTACTTAACGAAGCTGAAAAGACTATAATGGAAGTGTCGCAGGAGCGCCGTTCGTCTGCCTTCGTTTCCATTAAAGATGTACTCATTGAGACATACGACAATATTGAAATGCTGCAGAACCGGGAAAATGATGTAACCGGAATCGCAAGCGGCTTTGCCGAGCTCGACCATATGACTGCCGGCTTTCAGCGCAGTGACTTAGTTATTGTGGCTGCCAGGCCCTCCATGGGGAAAACGGCCTTTGCCTTAAACATTGCCCAGAACATTGCGACGAAAACCGAGGAAAATGTGGCGATTTTCAGCCTGGAGATGGGCGCTGCCCAACTCGTGCAGCGGATGCTCTGTGCGGAAGGAAACATTGATGCTAACCGCCTCCGGACCGGCGCACTGCAGGAGGAAGACTGGGAAAAGCTCACGATGGCGATGGGAAGCTTGTCTTCGGCCGGCATTTTTATTGATGATTCCCCAGGCATTCGGGTGAACGACATACGCGCGAAATGTCTTCGTCTGAAGCAGGAACGGGGTATCGGAATGATTTTGATCGACTACCTGCAGCTGATCCAGGGAAGCAGCCGAGGCGGAGAAAGCCGCCAGCAGGAAGTTTCGGAAATCTCGCGTAATTTAAAAGCTCTCGCGCGCGAACTCGATGTCCCGGTAATTGCTCTGTCCCAGCTTTCCCGCGGTGTGGAGTCCAGGCAGGATAAACGACCGATGATGTCTGATTTAAGGGAATCCGGAAGTATTGAGCAGGATGCAGATATTGTCTCGTTTTTATACCGTGATGATTACTATGACCAGGAATCCGAAAACCAGAATATCATTGAAATTATTATTGCCAAGCAGCGTAACGGCCCGGTTGGTACGGCCGAGCTCGCTTTTATTAAAGAATATAATAAATTCGTTAATTTGGACCGGCGACACGATGATAATCAAATTCCGCCCGGAGCTTAGGCTCTGGGCTTTTTGTATAAGCGAACAAATTAAGCAAATAAAACTTTTAATGTTCGTGTTTTATTGACTTTGTGTGCCGTGGTTGATAGACTATCTAAGGGATTTTCTCCATAATAAAATTCGTACATGAAAACTTTAAATGAAGCCAAGTGAACGTTATTGGATAAGCAAAAAAATATGCCTAAGGTGCCGGCAGGAGAGATTGTGGAGGTGGACGCTGTGTCGTCAATAGTAATTGTGGGAACTCAGTGGGGAGACGAAGGAAAAGGAAAAGTAACAGATTACTTATCAGAAAATGCGGAGGTTGTGGCCCGTTACCAGGGTGGAAATAATGCAGGTCATACGATTGTGTTTGGAGGGACTAAATACAAGCTGCATTTAATCCCTTCCGGAATCTTTTATGATAATAAAACTTGCATTATCGGAAACGGAATGGTGATTGATCCGAAAGCGCTCGTCGAAGAACTGGAATATCTGCATGAGCGCGGAGTGGATACAAGCAACCTTCGTATCAGCAACCGCGCCCACGTTATTCTTCCGTACCATCTGCGTCTTGACGCCGTGGAGGAAGACAGCAAGGGAACAAATAAAATTGGAACTACCCGTAAAGGCATTGGCCCGGCTTATATGGACAAGGCTGCGCGCGTTGGAATCCGTATTGCCGACCTTCTGGATAAAGATGAATTCCGGGAGAAGCTGTCGCGGAATTTGAAAGAAAAGAACCGCCTGCTCGAAAGAATGTACGATGCAGAAGGCTTTGAGCTTGAAGATATTCTGAATGAATACTACGACTACGGCCAGTTTTTTGCGAAGTACGTCTGTGATACGTCGGTAGAATTAAATGAAGCGATCGATAAAGGCCGCCGGGTGCTGTTTGAAGGCGCTCAGGGCGTCATGCTTGATATCGATCAGGGGACGTATCCATTTGTCACTTCCTCGAATCCTATCGCCGGCGGCGTGACCATCGGTTCAGGGGTAGGACCTTCCAAAATTCAGCATGTGGTGGGCGTCTCCAAAGCGTATACGACCCGCGTGGGCGACGGCCCGTTCCCAACAGAGCTGTCTGACGAAACTGGAGAGCAGATTCGTGAAGTCGGAAACGAGTACGGGACCACTACCGGCCGGCCCCGCCGTGTTGGCTGGTTCGACAGCGTAGTTGTGCGTCACGCCCGCAGAGTTAGTGGTATTACCGATCTATCTTTAAATTCCATTGATGTGCTGACCGGTATCGAAACACTGAAAATATGCAAGGCCTACAAGTACCGGGGAGAGATTATGGAAGAATTCCCTGCAAGCCTGAAAGTACTCGCGGAGTGTGAGCCGATTTATGAAGAGCTTCCAGGCTGGACAGAAGATATCACCGGTGCTTCGTCGCTCGGCGATCTTCCGGTTAATGCCCGTCATTACATTGAACGTATCTCTCAGCTGACCAATATTCCTATCAGCATTTTCTCGGTAGGACCGGATCGGAATCAGACAAATATGGTCCGTGGTGTATGGGCGATCCAATAAAAACCACTAAGCATCTGCCATAGAGGCGGATGCTTTTTTCAACTAATCATTTTTTTCATATAAAACTAGTTGAAATTGCATCTGTGACGTGATAATATTACTCATGTTGTCGTTATCCATATCGACAATTTCTTCTTGTCAGGAGCCATTAGCTCAGTTGGTAGAGCATCTGACTTTTAATCAGAGGGTCGGAGGTTCGAATCCTCCATGGCTCACCATGAAAGGCCCGTTGGTCAAGTGGTTAAGACACCGCCCTTTCACGGCGGTAACACGGGTTCGAATCCCGTACGGGTCACCATTTTCTTTATCAGACAGAAAATGAACAGGCAAAAAGATTCGCAGTGTATTCTTTTTAAAAAGGGCCTGTGGTGTAGTGGTTAACATGCCTGCCTGTCACGCAGGAGATCGCGGGTTCAAATCCCGTCAGGCCCGCCATTTTATTTTTCCGATTTACGCATGATAAAGCAGCACTCCCTTTCATATGGCCAGGTAGCTCAGTCGGTAGAGCAACAAGCAATACTTCTCCGAATGTTCTGCGAGTTGTCCGTCCCGAATTGCTTCCTCGAATAAGCAAAGCATGAGGGTAAGGACAGTGGCTCCAAAAGTAAGAGCAGCACTCAAGCAAAAGCACTTCTCTTAATATGGCTCGATAGCTCAGTCGGTAGAGCAGTGGACTGAAAATCCTCGTGTCGGCGGTTCGATTCCGTCTCGAGCCACCATTTTTATAAAATAACCAGCGCCTGGACATTGACGTCCAGGCGCTTTTTTCACAGGCTTTAGGCCTCGATAGGAACAGATAAAGAGCTATGTTACAATGTGAAAGAGAATTGTAATCCTCTTAAATAGTTTGCAATAAACATAAAGAGGCATACCTGTGCAGGGTGTTACTACACATAGATGACTGAATTTATGCCTTTTCACATTTGAGGAATGGAGCGGTGGGAACATGGATGAGAAAATACTAGTAGTTGATGACGAACAGCCAATTGCTGATATATTGGAATTTAATCTTCAAAAAGAAGGATTTCAGGTTGTTTGTGCATACGACGGCGATGAAGCTTTAGAAAAGGTGGATAATTTCGGGCCGGACCTGATTCTTCTCGACGTTATGCTTCCAAACAAGGACGGCATGGAAGTATGCAGGGAAGTCCGGAAGCGGTTTGATATGCCAATCATCATGCTAACTGCTAAAGACGGGGAAATCGATAAGGTGCTCGGCCTCGAGCTCGGCGCAGATGACTATGTGACCAAACCGTTCAGCAACCGGGAGCTTCTGGCCAGAGTTAAAGCCAATCTCCGCAGGAAGCAGCCGGCAGCAGAAGAAGGAAGCACCGAGCCGCAGAATGCTATAAAAATCGGTGACCTTCTCGTGGACCCGGATGCGTATTTAGTGACAAAACGCGGTGAGCCGATAGATCTTACGCATCGTGAGTTTGAACTGGTTCTTTATCTCAGTCGCCATATCGGTCAGGTAATGACAAGAGAGCACCTTCTCCAGGCCGTGTGGGGCTATGATTACTTTGGGGACGTACGTACCGTGGACGTAACGGTGCGCCGTTTGAGAGAGAAGGTAGAAGACAATCCGAGCTTCCCTGAGTGGATTGTGACTAGACGTGGTGTTGGGTACTACTTAAAACATCCAGAACAGGAGAAGTAATGTATGAAGATTATCGATTTTTTCAAATCGATTCATTTTAAACTCATTTTGATCTTCGTGCTGCTGATTTTTGTAGCGATGCAGTTCATTACCGTATTTTTCACGAGCGCCCTTGAAGATACGCTCGTGGAAAATTTTAATGATACGCTCGCCGAGCAGACAGATCTTCTGGAGTATAATGTGCAGGAAGAACTGACACAGAGTCGAGGAGAAGACGATAATACGGTTCAGGAGGATATCGACAGTTTATTAAGCCAGTTTGCCAACTCAGGAGCAAACAATGATCCGGGACACTCGAGTCCCGAAGCCAGGGTTATCGGCTCCAACCAAATTATTTTAGGCACGTCGAACATAAACGAACAGGATATCGTCAATAATCAATCGAACGATGACCTTGTGCAGCGGGCGTTATTAGGGAACACGCTTGAAGAGGTACGCTGGGATGCCGACAGCGGCCACAGGGTCAGCTTAATTGTGCGGCCAATCGAAGAAGACGGAGAAATTCTGGGTGTATTGTACGTGCGTTCCGATATGTCGAGCGTGTACAGCCTGGTGAATGACATCAGCAGTATTTTGATTGCAGCGAGCATTATAGTACTGATTTTAAATGCGATCCTGGGGATTCTGCTTGCCCGCACGATTACACGGCCAATCGCAGACATGCAGCGCCAGGCGAAAATTATGGGAGAAGGAGACTTTTCCCGCAGAGTACGCGTATACGGTAACGACGAAATCGGGCAGCTCGCCCATTCCTTTAACCAGCTGACGCTGAAATTAAAAGAAAGCCAGGCAAGCACCGAGGACGAACGGAAGAAATTAAGCTCGGTTCTGACTCATATGACAGATGGTGTTATAGCCACTGACGAGCTTGGGCGCATTATTTTGATGAACAAACGCGCCGAGCAGCTGTTAAACAAAAACAGTGAGGAAATGGAGGGCACCTATATTACGGAAGCCCTGCACCTGTCAGAGACACTGACATCGAGCGATTTATATGATTACAATGAAGCAATCATGCTGGATTTCAGCAGCGAGGAACAGGATTTTCTGCTGCAGGCCAACTTTTCAATCGTGCGAAACGAAGACGGACCGGTTACCGGTCTTATTACCGTGCTTCACGACGTTACGGAGCAGGAAAAGATTGAAAGAGAGCGCCGGGAATTTGTATCAAACGTCTCCCACGAATTAAGAACTCCGCTGACTACGCTGAAAAGCTACATGGAAGCTCTCGAAGACGGGGCGATGCAGGACGAAAATCTGGGGCCCCGCTTTTTACAGGTGACCCAGAACGAGACAGACCGAATGATCCGGCTCGTGAACGACCTGCTTCAGCTTTCGCGGATGGACAGTGACGAAATCAGCTTAGACTTTTTTACTGTAGACCTGTCTGAAATGATCAATCAGGTGATTGAACGGTTTGAAATGATTAACAAGGATAAAAATATTGCTTTTTATAAAGAGGTCCCTTCCTACCCGGTATACGTAGACATGGACAAAGACAGGATTTATCAAGTTTTTGATAACGTGCTTTCGAATGCCGTGAAATATTCGCCGGATGGCGGGGAGATCAGTGTGCAGATGTTTACGCGTGCCGATGCTGTAGATGTTGAAATCAGCGACCAGGGCGTAGGCATCCCGAAAGAAAGCCAGCACCGTATTTTTGACCGGTTTTACCGGGTGGATAAAGCGAGAGCGAGAAATCTCGGCGGCACGGGGCTCGGGCTTGCGATTGCCAAGGAATTTATCCATGCGCATGGTGGAAGGATTGCGGCTGACAGTGAATGGAAAAAAGGAACCACTATATTAATTACGCTGCCATATTCAGTGATTAATAAAGCGGAGGCTGGATCATGAAAGAAACAATCAAATCCTGGGTGTTAACGATTTTAGTAATAGGCAGTCTGCTTCTTACCTGGCAGAACTGGTCGTTTCAGCCCGAATATGATAGCGTCAATTCTTCGGAAACCGTACAGGAAACGACAGAAATAGCTGAGACCCGGGAAGCAGGGGAAGTCGTCAGGCCGAATCAGGGAGTAGTGCGTGCAAATGGCAGGAGTGTTCTCATGACAGAGGATCAGGCTTCAGCCGATCTGGACAAGGTCTTCCGGCAGCTCGAAGAGGCAAGTATTACTGAAACGACAGCGACTGACCTGGAGCATGACGAGCTCTACCAAAATGCAGCTTCAGCAGCATATTCGATGGAACTTGTATTTCCATCGTCAGTATCGTGGTCGATGATCAATGAACTGTTCAGCTTTGAAGATGAAAGCGATGAAGCAGCGAGCATCCTGGATGGCTCGGTTGACCGTATTATATTAACAGCTTCCCCGGGGAGCGAGGAGCTGAATGCTGCGTTTGTTTCCTACGATCAGGGCGTGATCGTAAACAGCAATACAAGCCTCGATAAAAGCGATATAGAGTACGAACGATACCTCTCAGAGCATGAAAACATGCTTACCTACAGTGCTGATGAAGACGGGTACGAGAAGCATATTTATATCCCCGAAGACCCGGGCTCCCGAACGAACTATACCTATGCCTCTACGAGTTTATCAGCCAACAGCTTTCAGCAGGTGTTACTGCCGGAAGGGAACGGACAAAACCTTCAGACCTACAATTATGATTCCTCGGAAGTCATTACAGACGGTACGAGAGAGTTGCGTATAAATGACGCCGGAGATTACCTTCGTTACGCCAACCCGACCTACTCAGAGCAGACAGACGGAAATGATACAAGCAGCCTTGTTTCTTCCTTTGAGTTTGTAAACAATCATGCCGGATGGTCGGATGGTTACCAGTATTATGATTCCAATACTGTGGACGGAGAAACGACGGTTACATTCAGAATGAATAAAGGCGGTCTTCCCGTTTTCCGGGATTCCAATGGCAGCGATTTTGCTTCCATTCAGGTGTCGAACGTAGGAACGCAAACGAGTGGATATTCCCGGCCGCTGTTTGATTTGGAAAACAATCCGATCAGAACCGGGGACGCCGGCGTTTCCACCGACCTATCAACCGGAGAAGAAACGCTCGATGCCGTGCAGGAGCAGTGCAGCTCTTCTTTGATTGAAGATATACAAATCGGCTACAGCATTTCAAGAAACGGGGAGAATTCCGGTTACTATGATATGGAGCCTGGGTGGTTTGTGCGTTGCGATGGCAGCTGGTCTCCGGTAGAGTTTGACGAAGAAGGAGGAGAATAAGATGGACTGGGCGAGAACAAAGACCATTTTTATCGTTGTTTTCCTGCTTCTTAACACGTTTTTGCTTTCCAGCTATTTAGAACAGCAGACGAATTATCAGGAAAGCTCTGCTTCCCAGACTGGCGGGGAAGAATCGCAACAGCGGCTTTACGGTTACTCTGAAGAGGATCTGCCGGACCGGATTGAACAGCTTCATCTTGAAGCGAGCTATGTGGATTTTGAAAGCGGCGGCCGCTCCCAGAAAGTAGAAAACAATTCAAACATTAATGACATTACGTATATATCAAACGAACGATTGATTGGAATGAGCGCCACACTCGAGGAGCCGGTGGAAATATCTGAGGATAACCGGAACGAGGATCTGGCCTCCTTTTTAAACAATTATGTCTGGAATGCAGGGGACTATGAGCAGGGACAGATGGATGAAGAATTAAACAGGCAGTACTATTACCAGACATTTGACGATAAACAAATTTATAAACCGGAAACGTCCGCCCAGCTTGAGCTGGTGTTTAACGAGCAGAACGAGATTGTCGGCTTCCGCCAGTCGTATTTTGAGCTCGACGCTACTCCAGCAGACAGCACTATCCCGGCAGAAGATGCTATCGAAGCCCTGGGGAACCCGAGCAATGGTATTCTGCAGACAAATGATACGGTAAGCGATGTGAGTGTTGGTTACTTTAACCAGGTTACACCTCAGGGAGAAAACGTTTATTTATATACACCGATGTATATTGTGGAAGTAAACGGAGAATCAAGGTACCTGGTGAATGCCAGAACCCAGCGCGTCCAGTCATGGGAGCAGGTAATGGAGGATAACGGCGAAGAGGACATCATGGTCGAACCGGAAGTGCCGGAAAATGGCTCTGACCCGGAAGAAAATGGCTCAGCGGAAAACGGGGAAGAAGCACCGGCTAATGAATAGGGAAAGCAGGAGGATAGAATGACACTGCAGTTCAGCGTACTTGCCAGCGGCAGTACAGGCAATGCTATATACGTACAAACGGGGGAACAGCGTTTGTTGATTGATGCAGGCTTGAGCGGCAAAAAAATAGTAGAAAATTTATATGCTATCGGCGTTGACCCGGCAGCTCTGGACGCACTGATAGTTACTCACGAGCACAGCGACCATATTAAAAGTGTGGGGGTATTAAGCCGGAAATACCAGCTGCCGGTGTATGCCAATTTAAAAACATGGCAGGCCATGGAAGGGCTTATCGGCAAGGTGCCCCTTGAACAGAAATTTCACCTTGACCGCAATCAGCCGGCTGCATTTGGCAATATTGAGCTTGAGCCCTTCCACGTTTCGCACGATGCAGCAGATCCCATGTTTTTTGTGTTTCACCATGAAGGCAAAAAGCTGGCGCTTGCCACAGATATGGGATACGTCAGTGACCAGATTAAAGGCACGGTCAAAAATGCCGATGCGTACATTTTTGAATCAAACCATGATATTAACCTGCTGCGCATGGGCCGCTATCCATGGAATGTCAAAAAGCGTATTCTGGGCGATTCCGGGCACGTGTCGAACGAAGATTCCGCTTATGCGCTTGCTGATATTGTGGGAGACCGGACGAGCAGGATCTATCTCGCACATTTAAGTCGGGACAACAACATGAAGGACCTGGCGCGAATGACAGTAAAGCAGGTCCTGGAAGAAGAGGAAACAGGGATAGGCCATACGTTTCACCTCTACGATACGGATCCGTTTATTCCGACGAGTCTGCACACGCTTTAAACGAAAATATATGGTACACCTGTGGGGTATTCTCTATAAACGTAAAAAATTATCAAAAGCATGCCTTTTACTAGACGAGGTGTGCTTTTTCTTCGTACAATAAATATACATCCCGGCACCCGAGACGGGTATGATAAAGGGTCTTTATTACAACGTGAGTCAAAAGCAATGGAGGAAGTCCCGGTATCTTATGAAAAAAGGAAGTGTCGGAATATGGGTTATTATGATGATCATGCAAGAAAGGAAAGCCAGAGGCATAGAAAAAGTCGCAGAAACGTAGGTATCGCAGGCTTTGTAGGGGCAATTATCGGTGCGGGGGTAATGACAGTATCAGCACCGTTTATATATGATTCGGTTTCAGGGGAAAATAATGAAACGATTGATGGAACGGCGGATGTATCGAACAATGGTTCAGAATCCGACGTTTCTACGGAAGAAGTCAGTGCAGAAGCTGGAACGGTGACGGCAGCAGCAAACGAAGTTTCCGGGGCTGTAGTCGGGGTATTTAATCAGGTTCAGGCAGAAAACGCCGGTATTCAGGGCAGCGAAGGTCAAGAAGGAGATTCTGTCGAACAGGGCACCGGCTCCGGCGTCATTTACAAGAAGGAAAACGGCTCAGCGTTTATTGTTACTAATAACCACGTCGTGGAAGGGGCAAACTCTGTGGAAATCAGCCTCGAGGACGATACCCGGCTTGAAGCAGAGATTGTCGGCACTGACCCTTATACCGATTTGGCCGTATTAAAAGTAGACGGCGGGCAGATAGACACTGTAGCGGATTTTGGCAGCTCCGATGACCTGCAGGTGGGTGATCAGGCAATTGCTATCGGCAATCCGCTCGGCACAGATCTGTCACGAACGGTGACAGAAGGAATCATCAGTGCAAAAGACCGCAGTATTCCGGTAGATTATGACGGAGACGGACAGAACGACTGGGAAGCAGATGTCATGCAGACAGACGCGGCGATTAACCCGGGTAACAGTGGCGGTCCTTTAGTTAATAGCTCCGGTCAGGTAATTGGAATTAATTCCATGAAAATTGCCCAGTCTTCGGTGGAAGGCATCGGGTTTTCGATTCCAACGTCAGTGGCATTGCCGATCATTGAGGATTTAGAAGAAGACGGTGAAGTAGAACGCCCGCAGCTGGGGGTAGCTATTCAGTCTATTTCCGAACTATCGAGCTATAACTGGACAGAAGAACTGGGACTGCCGGAAGATGTGGATCACGGAGTATACGTGACCCAGGTCCAGCCCAATTCTGATGCCCAGGAGGCAGGACTGGAACAAAACGATGTCATCACTCAAATTGACGGTGAAGAAGTTCAGGGAGGCAGTGACCTCCGGAATTATCTCTACAATAGTACGGAGATTGGGGATACAGTTACTGTAACTTATTACCGGAACGGTGAAGAACAGACCACCGAGATAGAATTAACACAGACCGCCTCCACAGGTGAATAAGTCATTTCTTTAAGGGCCTTCTAACGAAGGTCCCTTTTTTGTGGATAAATATAGAGACAATCAGCAGAAAGAAAATCTATGCTACAATAGACTCTGGAAAAATTGTATAGAGAAAGAAGTAGAAGCCTTGACATACTGCTGTAAAGAAGACATAGAAGAAGCATCAGCCGAGCTCTGGAAAAAAGAGAAGAAAAATTTCCATCTGTGGATAAGTTTGTGGATGAAAACCGAAAAGTATCCACGTTCTGTGAATATTGCTCAAATAAATCAGAGTTTACCGTGGGATTTCAGTCTCGTTCACTTGTGAATATGTGGATAATTTCTGTGGAAAAATAAGCTGGAGGGGAAAAGACCTGTGAATATATTGATTGTTGCTGTCGGAAAATGCAAAGAAACATTCATTAATGAAGGAATCGCAGAATATAAAAAAAGACTGAGCAGACAGGGCTCCTTGGAAATTGTTGAAGTAAAAGACGAAAAAACACCGGAGCAGGCCAGTGAGAAGGAAAATGAGCAGGTAAAGAATACAGAGGGCGAACGCATTCTCAAAAAGATTCCCGAACGTGGATACGTGATTGCTCTCGATCCGGGAGGCAGAATGATTTCTTCTGAACAGCTGGCTGCAACCTTCCAGGACCTGGCCGTCCAGGGAACGAGCACCATCGTTTTTGTCATCGGCGGCTCTCTCGGTCTATCTGGAGAAGTGTTAAAACGGGCTGATTTTAAATGGTCGTTTTCCGCATTAACTTTTCCGCACCAATTAATACGCCTGATGCTTACAGAGCAGATCTACCGTGCAGTCCAGATTAATGCTGGGAGTCCTTATCATAAATAAAAGGAATGTAAAAAGCGCTTACTCTTAAAGGAGCAGGCGCTTGTTTAACAGTTAATTATTGTAGGCACTTAACTGTTCTTCATAGGCAAATTCAACCATAACAAAATCATAACCCCAGTCGTCGTAAGCGTTTTGCAGAAGCGTTTCTTTTGTACTGGTGTCGATGGAAAGCTCTAATAAGCTCTGGTAGGCAGCCCTCTGCTCCTCTATGACAAAATCCTGCATGACATAGTCGTCAGGCCAGTCGCTCTCCGCATTTTCTTTAATGCGGGTCTCTGCCTCGTCTTCAGTAATCGAAGCGATAACGTTCGTGTAGCTGCCATTTGTTTCTTCGCTGGATTCAGTTGAAGTTTCTACCTCTTCTTCCTCCTCGTTGAAGGTCTCCACCTCTTCTTTTAATTCTAAATTTTCTTCCTTAAGCTCTTCGTTTTCTTCCAGTAAGACCTGGTTCTCTGTCTTTAAATTTGTTTTCTTTTCTTTTAAATCACTTTTTTTCTCCCGGAGTTCTTCATTTTTTTCCCGAAGATTAGAGATTTTTGTTTTTAGTTTCTCGTTCTTTTCCTTTATTTCCTGCAGTTCTTCTTTCGCAGAAGATCCTGAAGCAGCTTCGGTCTCTAAAGAAGTATTGCAGGCTGAAAGCATGAATAAGGAAACAAGACCTACGACAGGTACAAGCTTTTTATTCATATAACCTCCTGATAAAATGTATTTAATAGTTATATAGTACTGCCAGAGGGAAGGATAAACAAGCATTTGTTTGCCGAAAGCTTCTTTTGGTGAGCGATTCCTTTTTGAAGGAATGCTTTGCTTTATGCAAAAAATTCGGCGCTTTAGGTCTAGAAAGACCTAAAGCGCCGATACTTCTCTCATAATACGAATACATTTAACGTAATAATAGCTCCTATTATCATTCCAATGAAGCTGAAAATCACTCCGGCTAAAGCTGCTTTTCTGCCGCGGTAGTGATAGTTTTTAATATCCTTTAATGCTTTAAGCCCGGTCCACAAACCAATAATACCGAAAATCAGGCTGAAAGGAAAAAGAATTACAAGAAAAATGAATGCATCAAACCCCAGGACCAGGGAAATGATGGCTTTAAGGCTTCTTGGCTGTGTCGCCGCTGTATCATTCATGGGCTGCCGCTCCTTCACTATGCCGAATCACGTTACCGTCTTTTTAATCGTAACGCGGCCGTGCCGCAAAAACAATGAATAGGCGTGGCATTATATTGACAATTCCCGGAGTGTTTACGTTTGATTTTTCTAAAAAAAGGATATTAAGGATTTAGAGCAAGTAGTAAAAGAAATCAGCAGTCGAAGGAGTCGACGCGGCTATGGAAATTCTACAGAACGACTGGGCTCCTGTACTCGATAAGGAATTCGATAAAGAGTATTATCAGGAGCTGCGGAAGTTTTTAAAAAAAGAGTATCAGGAGAAAACCGTCTATCCTGATATGCACGATATCTTTAACGCTCTGCATTATACAGGTTACGAGAATACAAAAGTGGTGATTCTCGGCCAGGATCCGTATCATGGTCCGAAACAGGCTCATGGATTAAGTTTTTCAGTAAATCCTGATGTTTCTATCCCGCCCTCGCTGAAAAATATTCACGCCGAGCTGGAAGAAGATCTGGGCTGTGAAAAACCTCGTCACGGTTCTTTGGTGGCCTGGGCAAAGCAGGGAGTGCTTCTTCTGAATACAGTACTTACGGTGCGAAAAGGAGAAGCCAATTCGCACAAAGGAAAAGGATGGGAAACCTTCACAAATGAAGTGATCCGGCAGACAAATGAAAAAGAGTATCCCGTGGTATTTATTTTGTGGGGACGCCATGCGCAGGCAAAAGAAGAGCTTATTACAAATGAACACCACTTAGTCATTAAATCACCACACCCGAGTCCATTTTCTGCCAATAAAGGATTCTTCGGGAGCCGCCCGTTTTCAAAAACAAATCAGTTTTTAAAAGAAGCAGGGCGTCCCGAAATTGACTGGTGTATTCCAACAGAGGAGGAAGATCGTACATGAGTATTCAAACATCTGTAACAACCTTAGCAAACGGAGTAAAAATGCCGTGGCTGGGCCTTGGCGTCTATCAGGCGGAAAAAGGCGAAGAAGTAAAAAATGCTGTTTTAACTGCTCTTCAGGCAGGCTACCGCTCGATTGACACCGCTTCTTTTTACGACAACGAAGAAAGCGTCGGAGAAGCGATTCAGGAAAGCGGAGTGCCGCGTGATGAATTATTTATTACCACAAAGCTCTGGAATAACGAACATGGCTTTGACGAAGCGCTGGAAGCCTTTGAGCGCTCCCGTAAAAAACTCGGCGTCGATGTAGTGGATCTTTATTTAATCCATTGGCCGGTTCCCGGAAAGTTTAAGGAAACATGGGGAGCGCTCGAGAAGCTTTATAAAGATGGCAAAGTGCGTGCAATAGGTGTCAGTAACTTTACCGACCAGCACCTCGAAGAGCTGCTGAAAACGGCAGAAATTACACCGATGGTCAACCAGGTGGAGTTTCATCCGCGCCTTTTCCAAAAAGCCCTGTTAGAATACTGCCAAAGCCATGATATTCAGCTTGAAGGCTGGAGACCGCTTGGCAAAGGGGACCTTCTTGAACATGATGCGGTGAAGGAAATTGCTGAGAAGCACGGCAAAACGCCGGCGCAGGTTTTGATACGGTGGGCGCTTCAAAATAAGGTTGTATCTATTCCTAAATCCGTTACAGCCGATCGGATCCGCTCCAATGCAGAAGTGTTCGATTTTGAACTCGATACGAAGGATATGGATACGATCAACGGCATGAATGAAAACGCCCGTTACGGTCTGCACCCGGACGAGTTCGATTACGCATCAACGACAAAATAACAACGTAAAGCAGCCGGCATAGCGAATATGCCGGCTGCTTTTTTATGTTTACCATCTTTGCGACTGCTGAAGGCCTGTTTCGATCATGCCCGTTATTTTCGGATCGGTTGGCTTTGTGCTGCTTTTGAAGCTGCCGAGAACTTCGCCGCGGCGGGAAACAAGAAATTTTTCAAAATTCCATTCGATCTCACGATCCGGGCTGGTCTGCTCCAGAAGCCAGTCAAACAGCGGGTGTTTTTCGTTTCCTTTGGCATGGACCTTATCAAAAATGTCGAAGCTGACCCCGTAGTTGGTCTCGCAGAATTCCGTGATATTTTGAATTGTGTCCGGTTCCTGGCCGCCAAAGTCGTTCGAAGGAAAGCCGAGCACCTGAAAACCACGGTTTTTGTAGCGTTGATACAGCTCCTCCAATTCTTCGTACTGCGGTGTGAATCCGCATTCTGAAGCGGTGTTGACAATCAGCAGCACATCTCCCTTGTACTCGTTCAGCGTTTTTTCTGTGCCATCGGCCTGGACGGCGTCGATGTTGTAAATGCCGGCAGTCATATGTTTGTTTCCTCCTTTTAGCAAATGATATTTTTCGTATAACCTTCGCAATTTCTATTTAAACACTTATGCCGTGAATAAAATGCAATTAATGCAGGAAATAACGGGAAGGTTTTTCAATTTCATCAAGATGCTATAATATTAACCGATATGGATGAATGAAGAAAGAAGGCATCATGATGAAGCGGACAAAACTTCTATTATTAGCAGCTGCCTTATTAACAGGCAGCTTGTTTTCCTACTTACAGCTGCCCGCAGGCTGGCTGCTCGGCGGGCTCGTGACGGGAATTGTCTGCGGTATGGCATACAAACGGCTCGTGTTTGATGGCTGGCCGTTTCGTACCGTTCTTGCCCTGATTGGCTGCAACATCGGTTTTATGATGGAGCCCGGCATCTTTGCTCTTCTGGGGCAGTATATTTTTCCGCTGATCCTTACGCTCAGCTTAACGATGGCGCTCGGTGCTGGTCTTGGCTGGCTGATGAACCGCTGGACAGATCTGGATCCGCTGACGGCTTATTTTTGCTGCGTGCCGGGAGGGGCTTCAGAGGTGATCGGCTTAAGCAGCGATTACGGAGCCGATAACCGCATGGTCGCCGCATTTCACACTACGCGAATAACGCTGTTTGTGTTAACAATACCAATTTTTATTGGTCTTACGACCCCGATGGACATTGGCTCGATAGGAAGCGCCGGACCGGTGGTGTCCGAAGTCTCCCCTCTAGTAATGGGAGTGTTCGGTATCTGCGTGGTCGTAACGGTTCTGCTTTATTATTTGTATAAAGTGCCAGCAGGGACGTTATTTTACGGGTTAATTATTGGGTTTATAGCGGGTCACTGGGTGGTGACAACAGACAGCGGGCTGCCGTCTGTCATCGGTGGCAGCGGTCAGGCTCTGCTCGGAGTGATGGTCGGTATTCGTTTTGACCGTCCGACATTTTACAAATTAAAAGAAATAGGACGCCCGAGCGCGGTGCTTCTTGGGTTTTACTTCATTTTCAGCCTGCTGCTCGCTCTGATGTTTCACGCTGCAACCGGTCTGCCGTATGTAACGAGTCTGCTTAGCACAGTACCAGCAGGGGCAGCAGAGATGAGCAGCACAGCGATTGCCTTAAATCTGGAGCCGACTCTTGTGTCGAGTCTTCATATCATAAGGGTTCTCGTTTTATTTATCTGTCTGCCATTTTTTGTACGCCTGCTGCAGAAGCTGATTCAAAAACAGGCCGCGTAGCAGAACCGAATAGAAATAAACAACTGGGACGATAACTAATTTTATCGTCTTTTTTTTTTGTTTTTGCGGGAGAAAGTACTGGCATATAATAGGCTTTTTTAAGGTAACGCTTTCAAAAGCAAAAGAAACAAAAATATTTCGTAAAAAAGTAAACCTTTTGAACCCCTTATATATCACTGGTATTTCGAATTTTTAAATAACAAAGCCGATATTTCTGTGTAAGATTATCTTACACAATACTAGATTCTGAAAATTTAAACGGTAAAATACTATTTAACGCAAGATGTTAACTAAGTTCACATGAATCTTGCACGATAATAACAGAGGGGGAAAAAATGTGGATCCGATAGTATTGCTTGATAACCTTTGGGTTATGATTGGATTTATTTTAGTTATTCTTATGCAGGGTGGATTTATTCTATTGGAAGCAGGTTCGACTCGGATGAAAAACGCGGGGCACATTGCAGGAAAAACAATCTTCACACTGGGAATTTCCTCACTCGTCTTCTGGGCTGTCGGATACGGCTTTATCTACGGCAACGATGTCGGAGGCATTATTGGAACGTCGAACTTCTTTTACGGAGATGCAAGCACTGCAGACGGTTTGACACCTGCCGTTGACTTTATCTTCCAGCTGGCGTTTGCAGCGATTGCCCTTACGATTGCTTTTGGCGGCTTCGCTGAACGTGCAAAGCTTGCTGCTTACGTAGTATTCGCTATTTTATTCTCGGCCATTGTATACCCGTTAGTAGCACACTGGATCTGGGGCGGCGGCTGGATTTCCGGTCTTGGCAAACAGGACTTTGCCGGTTCTACAGTAGTCCACCTGACTGGTGCGATGGGTGCTCTTGCGGCAACGATTTTACTTAAGCCGCGTATTGGGAAATACAATAAAGACGGCTCGGTCAACAATCTTCCCGGCCACAACCAGGTGTTTACTGCTTTAGGTGTACTTTTCCTTTGGGTCGGCTGGTTTGGCTTTAATGGTGCCAGTACCTTCGGTGTAGCAGACGGCTTCTTTGGCTACGTGGCAATGAACACGCAGCTTGCAGCTGCAGCGGGTGCTTTTGCAGCACTTCTGATTGCCTGGGCGGTGCTTGGGAAAGCAGATGTACCAAGCATGCTTAACGGAGCACTTGCAGGGCTTGTAGCAATTACCGCTTCCTGCGCATTTGTAGCTCCATGGGCTTCCGTAGTTATCGGCGCCATTGGCGGTATGATCTGCTTCTTCAGCGTTCGTTTCTTTGAAAAACGCAACATCGACGATCCGATTTTTGCCCTTTCAGTGCACGGTATGGCCGGTGCCTGGGGAACGATTTCGACTGGCTTCTTTGCCACACCACAGCTTGCTGAAATGAACGGCGGCCGCGCCGGGTTGTTCTACGGCGGCGGGTTAACCCAGCTTGGTGTACAAATTATCAGTGTCGTAGCGTGCGGGCTGTTTGCCTTTATTGCTTCCTACATTCTGCTCTTAATTACGAAATCGATTATCGGCGGACTTCGCGTATCGGAGGAAGAAGAAATCATGGGTCTTGATATGAGTGAGCACGGTGCATACGGCTATCCGGAAAACGTGCAGCCTACCACAGACAATCCTTCAGAAAGAACAGGAGCATAAAATATGTCGAATTCTTCATTCTCACAAACACAGGGATTTTCAGCAGAACCTTCCTTTAAGAGCTATGAAGAAATAAAAAAAGACAAAGAAGAGAAGATGGACGATTTGGCGGGAGAGCCAGTAAAGCTTAATGAAGCCCACGACAAGTGGATTTCAGAAACGGTTACTCTTGCTGTTCATCATCATCAGAGTGAGCGGGGAGACCTTCCTGCTCACTTTGCTTTTTTTCTTATGGGAAGCGCCGGAAGACAGGAACAGGCGAAGTTCAGTGACCAGGATCACGGTATTGTTTTTGAAGGGACAGACGACGAACATCAGGATTATTTTCTCGGTCTGGGTGCGGAAATACGTGAAGGGATGGCCATCGTTGGTTACCCGCGCTGTGAAGGGCTGGTTATGGCTTCGCATAAACGCTGGTGCCACGGGGTGGAAGGGTGGAAAAAGCAGGTGGACAGATGGATTGAAGCCGATGAATGGGGACCGTTCCGCCATCTGCTCACCTTTATCGATGCCAGGACACTTGTGGGTGAAGATGAACTTCTTGAGGACGTAAAGGAGCATGTTTTCGAGCAGGCCGGCCGGAGAGAGGTGCTAAAACGGTTATCAGAAAATACCGCCTATCTGCACAAAGGGCTCAATGCTTTCGGGCAGCTTCTCCCGGAAGAAAAAGGACAGTACGCAGGTTCGATGCACATTAAAGATGTCGGGTTTTTTCCATACGTTCATGCCCTGCGCCTGCTGGCCATTTATGAAGGCATTCATGCTTCTTCTACGATAGAACGTATCCGGCAGGTGTCGGAAAAACATTCCTATGTGAAGGGCAAGGATGTGCATTTTAAAAATCTGCTGGAGCTGCGGGCTTCATTTTCCAGGAAACAAAATGTCTATGAAGACGTTCACTACGTGCCGGTGCAAGAGCTTTCGAAAACCCAGAAGTCCGAGCTGAAGTCTGCATTAAAAGAAGGAAAGCACTTGTTTCAGCATACAAAAAAAATCATGGAGTCGGGTGATTTTTAAATGTTCCAATGGATGCGCAGTATTTCAAGTCGGTTTGGCGGTCTGGACTCCGCGAATCCCCAGCATCAGTCTTTTATGCGTCAGCTGCAAAAAGACGTAAAAGCAGAACAGCCTCTGCAGAAATCGCTGTCTTCGCTGAACGTCACCGTCCTTGATCTGGAAACCTCGGGCTTTAACGCGGATGCCGGAGACAGGATATTGTCGATGGGGGCTATTAAAATTAAACACAACCGGCTGGTTCGTGACGATGCCTTTTATACGCTTGTACATGAACCGGAGGCGGTGTCTCCGGAGGTGAGCGAAGTCACCGGCTTAACAGCGGAAGAACTGGAAGCAGACGGTCAGTCGATCAGCGAAGCTCTCGAGCAGTTCTATCAGTTTGCCCAGGCAGACATACTCGTAGCCCATCACGCCTCACATGAACGAAAGTTTCTGCAAAAGTATACGTACCGGACGATGGGGACAAACCTTCAGCATCGCCTGCTTGATACTTCGTTTGTGTTCAGCATTGCTGCGCCGGACTTTGAATTTCGTTCGCTCGATGACTGCTGCAACTATTATGATATTCCGATAAAAGGCAGGCACAATGCCCTCGGGGATGCCATTATGGCTGCCGAGCTCTGGACACGCTCCATCCAGACGGTACAGGAGCTTGGCTATGAAACGCTTCAGGACGTATATGCACATCTCAGTCACCGCCGGAGGTAAGTTCCTGCGACAGGCTGAAAAAATTTATAAAGGAGGAGGGCGCGGTGAAAGGTAATATTCCTCGTAATGCTGCTTGTTTTCCCATTAGCGTGGTACAAGAAATCACATCATTGTCAGCTCGCCAAATCCGTTACTACGAAGAACAGGGGTTGATCAATCCAGAGCGGAATCAGGGGAACCAGCGCCTGTTTTCGATGAATGATATTGATCGGTGTCAGGAAATCAAAGAGCTTATCGACCAGGGGTTAAATATTGCCGGCATTAAAGCTGTGCTCTCCGTCCGGGATAAGAATTCAAGTTGAGGAATTGTGTTTGGGATACGGTTTAATAAAAAAGTCCCTTTTTTAAAAAATTCTTTATGTTTGTTTGAATAAAGAAGTGAACGGGAACACTTTCGATACAACGGAGGTGTTTTATTCATGTCATTTATTATTGTAGAAGATATTCAAGTGCCGGCGAAAAAATTCGACGAGCTTGAGAACGCCCGTGAAGACGCATCGGAAAAGGAAGTCATTGTCCGCAATAACGATGGCCAGTACTGGGTGGTTGACGAAGAAGACTATGCGAAGATCGAAGCCTACGGCTATGAACTTGTAGAGAAGTAAACACACGTATAAGAGTCCGCGCCTGATTTTAGGGCGGGCTCTTTTTTAAATGTAGATGAACCCGGGATAAGATCGGAGCGGAAACGAGTTTCAAAGGAAAGAAGAAGTGAAAAAGTACAGGTAGCGCAAAAACGGCTCAAGGAAGTATAATTATCAGGATGTTTAAGGGGGGATTGGAATGACACGCTATGAAGATGACAGCTTATCGCTGCATACCGATTTGTATCAGGTGAATATGGTGGAAACGTATTGGCGCAGCGGTATGCATACCCGGAAAGCGGTATTTGATCTGTATTTTCGGGAGCTCCCGTTTGGCAATGGGTTTGGCGTATTTGCCGGGCTGGAACGGGTCGTACATTTTTTGGAAAATTTCCGGATGACAGAAGAGGATCTTACTTATCTGCGGGAAGAAGCAGGCTACGGGGAAGATTTTCTTTCCTATTTAGCGGATCTCCGGTTTACCGGCAGCGTTTATGCGATGAAAGAGGGCGAGCTTGTTTTTGGTAACGAGCCGATGATTAAAGTAGAGGCCCCGCTTGGAGAAGCCCAGCTGATTGAAACCGCACTGTTAAACATGGTGAACTACCAGACATTGATTGCTACTAAAGCAGCCCGCATTAAGCAGGTGACGGGCGGGAACGGGCGTGCTATGGATTTCGGACTGCGCCGGGCCCAGGAGCTTGACGCCGGGCTGTGGGGAAGCAGAGCGGCCTTTGTCGGCGGTTTTGAAGTAACGAGTAATGTCAGGGCCGGAAAAGTGTTCGGACTTCCTACAGCGGGCACACATGCGCATTCCATGGTACAGGCATGTGAAACGGAATATGAAGCCTTTAAAATGTATGCCGAGCACCACACAAACTGTGTATTTTTAGTGGATACGTATGACACCCTGCGCTCCGGAGTGCCTAATGCTATCAAGGTCGCAAAAGAGATGGGGGAAAATATTCGTTTTAAAGGCGTGCGCCTTGATAGCGGAGACCTGGCCTACCTGTCCAAAGAAGCAAGAAGAATGCTCGATGAGGCCGGCTTTACCGACACCCGGATTATCGCCTCCGGAGACCTGGATGAATATACAATTACCAATTTAAAATCCCAGGGAGCAGAAATTGATACGTGGGGCATCGGTACAAAGCTTATCACCGGGTATGACCAGCCTGCCCTCGGAGCGGTATACAAGCTTGTGGCGATTGAAAACAATAATGGCGGCATGCGCGACACGATGAAAATCGGAGCAAAAAAATCCGGCAATCTGGAGAAAATGACTACCCCGGGTGTGAAAAACGTCTACCGGATTATAAATACTGAAAACGAACGCTCGGAAGGGGATTACATTACGCTTTCTGGTGAAGAGCCAAACAAGCAGGAGGAGCTGCATATGTTCCACCCTGTTCACACGTACATCAGCAAAAAAGTCCAGAACTTCAAAGCGGTGAATCTTCATGAAACAATATTTCAAGACGGAAAGCTTGTATACAGTCTGCCATCCGTAGCAGATATCCAGGCTTATATGCAATCGAACCTGCCGCTCTTATGGGAGGAATATAAACGCTCGTTAAATCCCGAAGAATATCCAGTCGATTTAAGCCCGAAATGTTGGGAAAATAAAGTACAGAAGATGCATGAAATTCAAAATGAGTTCAGTCAATAAAAGAAGCTTCCTGCCGTACCGGACTTTCCGGTGCGGCAGTTTTTTTGTGCTGCGCTTCAGCAAATTGCGAAAGTCTCGTGACAATAAAGGAAAACGTAGGGCATCGGGCTGTACATATGATATAATTTGACGGGATTCCACGTGTGAATGCTTTGAAGCAGAGAAAGGGAGGGCAGAGCTTATGCACATATCTGTTCAGACCGTGATTGAAAAAATGGAAGAAGAATTGCTCCAGCTCGCAGAGCAGGGAGAAAAGGGAGACGAACGGGCGCTGCAGGAGCATGCAAGAACGCTTCGAAACTATTGTGATATTCTGCTTTCCTCAAAGGCCGGGGAAGCGAAGAGAGCGGCTGCAGAATCTCCGCAGCCAAAACCGTCAGCTTCTCCAGAAACGCCTGCGGCACCGAAGCCGCGACGGACAGCGGATGAGGAGGAAAAAGAAATCCCGTCCACCGAAGGTAATTTACTGGATTTTTAATTAAGAAGGAGACTTGGGCATGCTGTGGAAAGTACTCGTTGTATTAGGGGCAGTAAACGCTGCTCTGGCAGTAGGAATTGGGGCGTTTGGCGCCCATGGTCTGGAGGGCCGGCTGTCGAACCGGATGATTGAAACGTATAATACCGGAGCGCAGTATCATATGTATCACTCCCTGGGACTGATCGCTATCGGCGCTGTAGCAGCTTATACCGGCGGGGGATCAGCGCTGTTGGGATGGTCCGGGGGGCTTTTATTTGCGGGCATCATTTTATTTTCCGGGAGCCTGTATGTGCTGTCGCTTTCCGGTATCTCCTGGCTGGGAGCCGTAACTCCTTTAGGCGGAGTGGCTTTTATTGCCGGCTGGATTTGTTTAATTATTTATGTGCTGAAAGCCTGACAAAGGGCCGGCTGCGGAATTCTACCGCAGCCGGCCCTTCTCTTTTGTTTATAGGAATTACACTGCTCTTGTACGATCAATCCGGCCGAGGAAAAGTGCCAGCATGAGGCCGGCAGCAAACATCACCAGACTGATAATAAAAGCAATCACGCCGTCATTTAAGCCGGGGAATATAACGTAAAGCGACCCAAGAAGCAGGCCGGTAATCACTGCGTACGTTCCGACAGTATGAGCACGCAGCAGGTAACGCAGCAGCTTGCTCATAATAGCGATCCCTACGAGCACCCCGATGCCGAAGGTGAACAGCACGGGCAGATTAAATTCTGTTAAAGCGTTGATAACGGTCTGATAAACGCCAATGATCACGAGCACAAACGAACCGCTGATGCCGGGAAGAATCATCGCAGTACTCGCAAGCCATCCTGAAAAAAATAAGGTGGCAAAGCTTCCTGCGCTGCCGGTGGCAATTACGGCTGCTTCCTCGTCCCCCTGGAACAGACCCGAGAGGAGGACAATCACAGCGGCGATAAGTAAAATGACGTAATGGTGCTTTTTAAAGTTGGTTTTGTAATTCACTTTGTATAAAATAAAAGGAATTGTACCAAGAATTAATCCAAAAAAGAAAAAAAACGTCGGCTGCGGGTGTTCGGCAAGCAGCCACTCAAGCAGATGGGCAAGTGACAGGACAGCTGTGCCCATCCCTACACCAAGAGGGATTAAAAAGCCAAGCTGCTGCTTCCACTGGCGTGAAAAGAGCAGGCTGATAGCAGACAGCAGCCTGTAGTAAATACCAAGGATTAATGCCAGAGTACCACCGCTTACGCCCGGGATAACGTCACTTGCTCCCATGGCCATACCTCGTAAAATATTTTTCCATTCAATCATGTACATCGAGACTCCTCGTCCATCAGAAATTGGTTTATGTAAAAACTGCAAATTTTTCACAGCATCAATTCTTTATATCACGTTTTGAAAGAAATTACTATAAGCGGACGACAGCCCACAAAAAAACCGAACGAAAGGTTCGGTTTAAAAAACGGCGCCGGGCTCAAGCTCTTCATTTTCTTCACGCCGCAGGCTGCGTTCAAACACAAACGGGCCAAACGGAATGACGGATACAATCACGGCAATAAGCATACGCAGAAACGGCCAGCGTTTCTGTACCCAGACAAATAAAGCAATAGCTACATACAGGATGAACAATCCGCCGTGAGCAGCGCCTACGACGGTGACAGCCATGTCAAAGCCCGCCCCGTATTTTAACGGCATAGCAATAAAGAGCAGAAGCAAAAATGAGATGCCTTCAATGATTCCGGCCCATCTAAGCGATTGGAGAGAATTCATGCACGGCCTTCCTTTCTAATGTCAAAATCACGATAAGAATATATCGTTAACATAGCATAGGGAAAGGTCCGGTACAATGGACGAATTGTGACAGTTGGTTTAGGAACGGGCCGCAGCATACAAGCTGAAGGAACGGTTCCATCGTTTTACAGGACGCTGGTAAGACATCCCGATATTTTCAGCCACTTTGATAGAAGGGGTGTTCTCAGGGTCGATAATTGATATAAGTGTGGGAATAGAAAGTGAATAAAACGCGAAATCCCGGACCATAGCAGCGGATTCAGACGCATAGCCGCATCCCCAGTTTTCCGGTGTAAGCAGATACCCAAGTTCAATAGAAACGCTGCCTTCTATTTTTTCGGGGACAAGTCCACACTGGCCGATAAAGCGTTGGGTTTGCCGGTCTTCCACAATCCACATTCCGACCCCGTACGATAGATAGTGACTTTTATTCCAGTGAATCCATTCGTCGATCTCTTTTTCGGACTTTAATGCGGCGTAATAGCGCATAACGTCTTTATCCTGGAAAATGTTTTGCAGCAGCCGATGGTCTTTATGCTGCATTGAACGAAATGAAAGACGTTCTGTGGAGCGGGGGAGTCGCAACGCTTTCACCTCTTTGATTAATTGATGTTCGTCAGTTTTTCCATGAAGCATTCACACGGCTGTTTACAGCTGTTTGGAAAGAAGATTCTTTTGAATTTCCTGATTTTTTTCTGCGAACCGCTCGTTGTGGGAAGATACCATAGCTTTTGCCCCGGCTCCGGGCTCAAGAAACTGCTTGACGCTGTTCGCAGCTGAAGCGCCTTCTACAAACGCACCGGCAATCAAATGGACTTTCCCCTGGTGGTTGGTAATATCACCAGCAGCAAATAACCCTTCTATATTTGTCCGCATCTGCTCGTTTACGAGGATTTTATTTTCTTCTGTCTGCAGCTGCAGGTTTTCAAGAAGCTCGAACTCCATCTGGAAACCGTGGTTCACGATGACAGCGTCCACTTCTTTCTCTATGCTTTCGTTAGTCTCAAGGTTTGTGCAGAGCACCCTTTCGATAGCAGTGCCTTCGTCGTTGCCGTGAAGTTCCGAAAGAGCAAAAGGCGTCTGTACATTTACCTCGGAGTCCTTCATTTCCTGAACGTGCCGCTCATGACCGCCGAACTCATCGCGCCGGTGCACGACGGTGACCTCGCTTGCGATCGGGCAGAGAGCGTTAGCCCAATCGACAGCAGAGTTGCCGCCTCCGGAAATGATGACCTTCTGGTCCCGGAAACGCTCAAGCTGCTGAACGGTATAGTGCAGATTCGAAAGCTCAAATTTTTCTGCGCCTTCGATGTCGAGCTTTTGGGCATGAAGAATGCCGTGGCCGACAGCAATAATAACCGCACGGGAATAATAGATACCGCCTGTTTCTGCCTCAAGACGGAAAAGTCCGGCCTCATCCTTTCCCACGTGAATAATTTTTTCATTTGTAGTAATTGCCGGGTGGAACGTTTCTGCCTGTGCCACCAGCTGATCCATCAGCTGTTTTCCGGAGGAAGGAGGCAGGCCGCCGACATCCCAGACAATTTTTTCAGGGTAGGCGTGAATTTTTCCGCCCAGATCAGGCTGTGCTTCGATTATATGGGTGTCGAGCGCCCGCATTCCGCAGTAAAAAGCAGTGTATAAACCAGCAGGGCCGCCGCCGATAATGGTAACATCATGTATGTGAAAGTCAGACAAGGTGTCCAGCTCCTTTAGTGATAATCGTTATCAATTACATTGTACGCTCTTTTTGTACAAAAGTAAAAGGAAGATGGTAAATAGCTTCACAAACAAAAAATGTTCCACGTGGAACATTTAGGGCTTCGGCGGAGAGAGCTTATAATAGGTGCCCGCTGCTGTACTTAATAAAACGAGTAAGAAAATTAAATAAGTCAGGAAGTTCCATTCTCCGGTTCGAATTCCCGCTGCAACAAAAAGAACCGTGAGTATTATAAATAATGCCCATAAAAAACAAATCATATTTTTTCTCATTCAACCATCCTTTCTGGCAAAGCAGCTCTACAGAAAAAAGGTTTTTTACTTGGTACGTGTTTTAGGAAAGGAATAACATAAAATAAGTAAGCGGTTCATATTAGATGTTCTTAAGTATAAGAAAGCCCTGCAGCAGCTGCCGCAGGGCTTTCCTTTTATTAGAGTTATTCTTTGGCGGAGGCGGATGTTTGTGCATTGGCTACTTGGATATCATTGTCGTTCACCGTGATATTAATGCTTTGCACGTCTTCTTCTTCAAGCATGAGATCAGCAATGCCGTCTTCTACTTTTTCTTCGATTACCCGGCGAAGAGGGCGGGCACCGAACGAAGGATCATAGCCCTGATCGGCCAGCATGCGTTTTGCATCTTCAGACACGGTAACATTCAGTCCCTGCTCACTGGCTGCTTCTAAGATGTCTTTGAGCATGAGATCTACGATGGTAACAAGGTCTTCGCGAGCCAGTTCTTTGAAGCTTACAATGCTGTCGAAACGGTTCAGGAATTCCGGACGGAAATAATCGCTGAGGGATTCCATGATTTTTGGTTCTACCTGGTCTTTGTCTCCAAAGCCTACTGTAACACGCTTCATTTGCGAGCCGGCGTTTGAAGTCATAATAATGACTGTATCCTTAAAGCTGACCGTACGTCCCTGACTGTCAGTCAGACGGCCGTCTTCCATGATCTGCAGGAACATATGCTGCACATCAGGGTGCGCTTTTTCAATTTCATCCAGAAGAATGATGCTGTACGGCTTCCGGCGCACTTTTTCTGTCAGCTGTCCTGCTTCATCGTGTCCGACATATCCTGGTGGCGAACCTATAAGCTTGGACACAGAGTGTTTTTCCATATATTCACTCATGTCGAGGCGGATCATTGCTTCAGGATCGCCAAACATTTCAGAAGCGAGTGTTTTGGAAAGCTCCGTTTTCCCGACGCCGGTTGGACCGACAAATAGGAAGGATCCAATTGGACGGCTGCCGCGGCGAAGGCCGGCACGATTTCTGCGAATCGAGCGCGCGACTTTACTTACTGCTTCTTCCTGTCCGATCACATTGGCATTCAGACGTTCAGGCAGATCGCGCATTTTCTTTTGTTCATCGCGCTGGAGGCGGCGAACCGGAATGCTGGTTTTATTTTCCACGATCATCTGGATCGTTTCTACATCAACGGTTGGCGTTTCCTTTTGAATATTGCCGTTTTGTTCGGCTTCTTTAACCTGCTCCTGCAGCTTGGCCTCTTCATCACGAAGCTTAGCTGCGCGTTCGTAATCCTCCTGCTGAGTAGCACGCTCTTTTTCCGCAGCAATCTGTTCGAGGCGGCTTTGCAGGGATTCGCTGTCATCATCGCTGTGGGCGAGATTTATTTTGGAGCCTGCTTCATCCATTAAATCAATTGCTTTGTCCGGCAGGAACCGGTCCTGTACGTAGCGGTTGGATAAATTAACGCAGGCTTCAAGGGCTTCATCAGTAAAAGCCACATGATGGAATTTTTCATAGTTTGCCTGCAGCCCTTTTAGGATCGCTACGCTGTCTTCGAGATTTGGTTCGTTAACCATAACCGGCTGAAAACGGCGTTCGAGTGCTGCGTCTTTTTCAATTTTACGGTATTCCGCAAGCGTAGTTGCACCGATCAATTGAATTTCTCCGCGGGCCAGTGCCGGTTTCATAATATTGCCGGCGTCTGAAGAACCTTCTGCCGAACCTGCGCCAACGATTTGGTGAACCTCATCAAT
Organism: Marinococcus halotolerans DSM 16375; assembly: GCF_000420725.1. Taxonomy (GTDB): domain Bacteria; phylum Bacillota; class Bacilli; order Bacillales; family Marinococcaceae; genus Marinococcus; species Marinococcus halotolerans. Next base: position 158,753 of record NZ_ATVM01000004.1, read on the forward strand.
AAAGACGATGACATCCTGGCGTTCCTGCAGCTCTTTTAGCAGCTGTTTCATGCGTTCTTCAAACTGTCCGCGCACCCCGGTATTTGCTACGAGGGAAGTGACGTCGAGCAGATAGATGCTCTTGTTTTTCAGTTTGTTCGGTACATCGCCTTCTGAAATGCGGAGGGCCAGGCCTTCGGCAATGGCTGTCTTACCGACACCCGGTTCACCGATAAGAACCGGATTGTTTTTATTGCGGCGGTTCAATGTTTCAATGACTCGTTCGACTTCTTTATCGCGGCCGATGACTGGATCGATGAGTCCGGCGCGTGCAACGTCAGACAGGTTTTTACCTAAATCGTCAAGAAGACCGCCACCCTGGCCACCGCCAGACTGAGCCTGTTCCTGACTCTGGCCGGAGCCTTGTTCTGCTCCGCCGCCCATCATATTGTTGAAGAATTGGTCAAATGGGGACTGGGAACCGCCGAAGCCGCCCTGTCCGGATGGCTGATTCATGCTTTGGCGGATTTCTCTATAGCACCGTTCACAAAGGTGCATTTTTTGATGACTTCCATTAACATTCATGTTCAGTTCAATGCGTGCTGGACGCTGTTCGCAATGTTCACATCTCATCATACTGAACCGAACCTCCTTATTTTAAAGTAGTATTATTGACGTGTGCATTGTTCAATTTTCATCTTCGTAAGATCAGAATTATTTTGTTGACTTTGACTATCTTTGACCTTGTAACAGTATTATATACTCGCTTTACGTATAATGCAAGAAATAAATCTGATTTTCTTTGACCAATTGATTTACACCACCATAGTAGGAAATGGAGAAGAGAAATTCAAGAAATATGCTTGAACAATAACTGTGAAAAACGGTAGAGAATGTATTAACGTTATTGCGAAAGTCTAAACATTTCTGACCAATAAAAATATCGAATGGGAGAAAAGGTGAAAGCAGTGAAAGATTTTCAGGGAAAAAGGGAAAGGAAAAAGAAACAGAGCTGTTTTAGAAAGGACGGAGCCAAATGAAAAATAAGGAAAAGAACTCAGCCGCTAAAACATACAGGCTGTCAGAACCCCGTCATTTGTTTGGTGAAAGCCATCCGGTGCCCAGAAATACGTTTCCTGTTCAAAACGGATCTTCAGTAGAAGTGAAACGAAAAATTGAAAACGAGAATCCGGTGGAAGCAGTGACCGTGGCCGGAGAGCTAAAGGTAAAACTCTTCCGGTGGACATTGCTCCGCGTGGATATCCCTTCGCTGACAGTCCATCTGCACCGGCCGAAAAAATGAGCAGATCTATGTATCGAAAAACATAAAAACCAGGCACTCTGACTATAAACTCTTTCCCGCTGAGTCTTTTCTTTTCAGGGCGGACGTGAGAAGATCACGGTAGACAGCATTTTGTATGCGCTGACATTTTAGTGGAAAGGGTGACTGTAATGGCCTGGGAACCGGAAGAGATGAAGAAAAGAGATGAGGAGAGCATTTGGCATGCCATGAGACCTTACAGCCCGGGAGGAGGCATGGTTATAGAGAAAGCGGACGGTTCGTGGGTAACAGACGTGGACGGCAGGGAGTACCTTGATGGCATGGCCGGTCTCTGGTGTGTGAATGTCGGATACGGGCGAAAAGAAATTGCCGACGCTGCCTATGAACAGATGCTGAAGCTTCCATTCTATCCTTTAACGCAAAGCCATACTCCGGCCGTTCAATTAACAGCAAAGCTTGATGAATGGCTCGGCGACGGCTATATGTACTTTTTTTCCAACAGTGGATCGGAAGCTAATGAAACGGCCTTGAAGCTGGTGCGTCAATATTTTCAGCAAATTGGTGAAGGCAGCCGTTATAAAACCATTTCCCGCTACCGCACCTACCACGGGAGCACACTCGCCACAATGGCAGCAGGTGGCCAGACGCAGCGAAAATACCGGTACGAGCCGCTGCCGCCGGGATTTGTGCATGTAACACCGCCGGACCCGTACCGGAAGCCGGAAGGCCAGAGCGATGAGGAGTACAGCCTGGCTTGTGCAGATGAAATTGAACAGGCCATTTTATGGGAGGCAGAAGAATCTATAGCGGCTGTTATTATGGAGCCAATTATTACCGGGGGCGGAGTGCTTATTCCCGAAGCTTCCTATATGAAACGGGTCCGGGACATCTGTGACCGCTACGGCGTTCTTTTAATCAGCGATGAAGTTATTTGTGGTTTTGGACGGACCGGAAAGCGCTTTGGATTTATGCATGCAGACGTGAAGCCGGATATTGTAACAATGGCGAAGGGGATAACGAGCGGATATATGCCGTTGTCTGTAACCGCCGTTCGAAAGGATATGTACCAGGCGTTTACCGGCAGTGAAGCCTATGACCATTTCCGCCACGTAAATACCTTCGGGGGCCATCCAGCGGCCTGCGCAGCCGCTGTGAAAAACCTGGAAGTAATGGAGCGGGAAAAGCTGGTGGAACGCTCGGAGAAAAAAGGCAGGGAGCTCCTGGAGGCGTTAAAGGAACTGGAAGGGCTCCCCCACGTAGGTCAGGTACGGGGCCGCGGGCTTCTGGCCGGCATTGAATTTGTCGAAGACAAAACGACTAAAAAGGCGGCGCCGGAAAAATTCGTGAAGCAAATTCTTGCAAGCTGCAAAAAGGACGGAGTCATTGTCGGCAAAACGTCTGATATTGCCAGGCACCATAATAATATTTTAACCCTCTCCCCGCCGCTGAACATCGAAGATAAAGATTTCCAACTGCTCATTACAACCCTGAAAAAGCATGTAAAAGCCGCGGTATACCCGGCATAAAATACAGACTTGCCCCTGCCTTTAGGCGGGGGCACTTTTGCAGCCGGATTTCAATTTTTACCCCTTTATGAAAGCGCTTTCTGTTATAATTAATATCAGGAATCTTTTGGTTCAACTGGAATGTATTTAATAACGGGCCGAAGGGCAGGAGGTAAGGTAATGGAACAATCATATTCACCGGTTGTTCATGACGCTATTACGTATATGCAGGAACATCTTCACGAACCGCTGGATCTTGCCGGGCTGGCCGCGCAGGCTGCTTACAGTCCGTATCACTTCTCACGTCTGTTTAAAAAGAATGTCGGGGTGCCGCCGCTGTATTACCTGTCTGCTCTACGGCTTCAGAGGGCAAAGGAGCTGCTGCTCGAAACAGCTCTTCCTGTACGGGACATTGGGATGGAGATCGGCCAGCAGAGCGTGGGGACATTCACAACAAGCTTTATGTCGAGGGTAGGAATGACGCCGGGAGTTTTTCGTGCCTCAGCTGTCTCCACAGAGGAATCTTTATCCTTGTTAAGACAGGCTCGTCACTGGACAGAGCCGGTTTTTCCTTCGACGGGGACGTGTGTCAAAGGCCGTATCTATAGTGAAATGCCTTTTGAAGGGTTTGTGTTGATCGGCCTTTTCCCACGGCCGATGCCGGAGGGCGTGCCGCTGTACGGCACGCTGTGCGATGCGTCGGAAGAATACTGTATCTCCGGGGTGAAGCCGGGTGTGTATTATGTGATGGCGACATCGGTCGCCTGGAAAATGAAGGCGACCGATATTCTTCTCCCTCATCACACGCTTCGCACACGGTCAAAAGAGCCGTTTCATGTGGATGAAGCCTTTGTGGAAGAAAAGAGAAACGTTCATTTGTATCCGCCGCGCCTCGATGACCCTCCCATCCTCGTTTCACTGTCGCTGTTGATGAATAATTTTCTAAAGCGCCAGGCCGGGACCGCAATCGAAAAGAAATAGGGTGGAGATCCCCGTGCTATAGTGAAGGTAATTATGAAATAGAGGAGGGCGTGTACGATGATTACCGGAATGAATCCGTACCTCACTTTTAACGGAAAAGCACGGGAGGCGGCCGCTTTTTACGAAAAAGCCCTGGAGGCAAGAGTTATCGAAAGCCAGACCTATGCAGAGGTTGAAGGCATGGAAATACCACCTGGAGCTGAAGAGCTTATTATGCATGCTTATTTAAAAATCGGCGAGATGGAGCTGATGCTCTCAGATGCCTTCCCTGACAGCCCCGATCTGGAAGCGCCGGGAAGTCTGGTGTCGATCGCACTCAGCATGAGTGACGCTTCCTCGGCGGCAAAAACATTTCACGCTCTTGAAGCCGGCGGGGAAGTAATCATGCCTATGGCAGAAACGTTTTTCAGCCCGGCTTACGGGCAGTTGAAGGACCAGTTTGGTGTGCTGTGGCACGTGGTCGCTTACGAAGAAGGACAATGACAAAGAAGAAGGTGGAAATGCAATGGCTATGCAGACAAAGCAAATATTTGTAAATATTCCGGTTAAAAACCTTGAGGATTCGATGGACTTTTTTCAAACGATCGGCTTTTCATTTGATCAGCGCTTCACGGATGAAAATGCCGGTTGCATGATACTGGGAAGCGGTATGTACGTCATGCTGCTCCAGGAAGCATTTTTTCAAACCTTTACCAACAAAAATATCGCGGATACCAGCAGGGAGGCAGAAGCGATTCTGGCCATTTCTGCAGACAGCAAAGAAGAAGTCAATGAGATTGTCCAAAAGGCGCTGGATGCAGGAGGCAGTCCATCTAATGAGCCGATGGACGGAGGCTTTATGTACGGGTGGAGCTTTCAGGATATTGACGGTCATCTCTGGGAAGTAATGTATATGGAGGAAAACGCAGTGTAGCAGGGAGGCCTCATTAACAACAACAGCTTCCTCCGGAAGAAAGGAGCAGTATTCAATGGAAATCATGCCTTTTCAGGAATGGAAGGAAACAAAACTGACCCTTCAGCTTCTCTCCCAGATTCTCGGGAAGATACGGCTTGAAACAGCTCCGCAGGAGCCGCAGTGGGAGCATGTGATGCTTGAAGTTACGCGCAATGGCTTCTCTACAGGCGTGCTGGTTAAGGAGCGTAAAGCATTTGAGCTCGAAATAGACATTAGAAGCAGCCGGCTTTTGGTAGCAGTAGAAGATACTGTGGAAACCAAAAGGCTTGAAGACGGCACCTCCATTCAAACGTATTACGAATGGATTTTCAGCTGTCTTCACCAGGCAGGAGTTCACGTGCGCATCCATCCCAAACCCCAGGAAATGCCGGTGACGACATGGTTTTCGGAAGACCAGGTGCATAAACGGTACGATGCAGAGGCAGCCGTGAAGGGGCTCAAAATGATGCAGGCAGCGTATCAGGAGGAATTGGCTTTTATCGGACCGCTGCGCTGCCGCAAAATCAAACCGGGTTTATTCTGGGGTACCTTCGACGTCTCGACACTCATTGTGGAAAATATTCCGGAGCCTTTTCCAGAAGACAAAACGATTGAAAAAGCTGCTTTTGACGAACAGTTTATCGAATTTGGATTTTGGCCCGGTGATGACGATACAGCGATGCCTGCTTTTTTCGTTCTGCCATACCCTTTTCAGCAAAAGGATTTAAACAGTTCAGCGCTTGAGCCTGAAGACGCTTATTATGATCAAAACGCAAGCGAATACTTTCTGCCTCTTACAGATAAATTTGATGAAAAGGCCATACAGCGGTTTTTCCATACAACATTTGCTTTACTGCATGAAGAACTCGGATGGAAGGACCGGGAATACTTTTACCGTCCGCTTTTAATGAAAAAGCCTCCAACCATTCAATAAAGAAACCCCGTGCGGCTTCTGCTGCACGGGGTTGACGTTTATACGGCGAGAACGCGTCCGTCTTCATACACATGGTACGTTTGGAGCAGCCCGTCGTCGCCCTGTTCAATAAGGGAAAGGTCGAGTGCCTGCACCTGGTAGTAAGCCTGGCCGCTTTCGCTGATCGAAGGGTATTGATCGATTTTTAATTCCGCATCTGTGCCTTCCTGATCGCGTACTGTCTGGAGTGCTTCATAAGGGGTGAATTCCTGCTTCTGTTCCTGCTGAACAGTCGTTGAAGTTTCAGCAGCCTGTGCCGGGACAGCCGATCCTGCTACAAATAAAGCTGCGACACCGATGATGGAAAAGAATTTTTTCATAGATGATCTCCTTTCAGTTGAAGGTATGGTTCTACAATTCCCTCCATGAAATGAACCTTAACCAGCAGTGGCAAATTCAAATCAAAAGTTGGATCTCTGCCTGTGCAGTTGAATAGTCGTGAGTCATAAGCCCGACAGAAGAGGCATCTACCACTGCCGTTCTTGGGTCCTGGCCGGGTTAAGAGGAAAGAGCCTCCTGAATATATTTTTCGTAAGAAGCAGCATCTTTATCGCTAAACAGTACAAACCGGACATGCTGAACAGAAGCAGCCCGCGAAAGCTGATCCAAAAGGGCAGGCATAAAGTCTTCAAGCGCCTGTTCAAGTGGGTAGCCAAAGGCTCCGGTGGACAGGGCAGGAAACCCGATACTTGGAATATCTTTGTCTTCGGCCAGCTGCAGGGCGTTAAGATAGCAGGCACGAAGAAGTTCGTCAGAAGGCTTGTCGACCCCGTAAACGGGCCCGAGGCAGTGAATAATATAATCGTTTGGCATTTGAAATCCCTTTGTAATCACAGCATCTCCGGGAGAAATAGGGGCCAGCGGTCTGCAGGCTTCTTCGAGCTCCGGGCCGGCAGCCCGGTGAATGGCACCGGCAACCCCTCCACCGGTTAAAAGCTGGGCGTTGGCGGCATTGATCACAGCTTCGAGGTCGTCCTGCTTTGTAATATCACCTTTGACAGATTCGATGGTGATACCCTGGTATTCTGTCTGCATAAACGATTTCGCCTCCCATACATTATTTGTAGAGCCTTTTCCCTTATCCCTGCTCTTTTATGCGGAGAGTCTTTTGTTTATTAATTTTTATACAGGGGTAGGGTATTTGAAGGAATAATTTTAAAGGAGGCGGGTTAATGGCACACGAACACGGAGCTCATGGACAAGAGCAGCATGAAGAGCACGAAGGCCACGGCGGGGGACATGATCATCATGAACACCACAGCGCTATGATTGCTGACTTTAAACGAAGGTTTTTCGTATCCCTTATTTTAACCGTTCCTATTTTGCTTTTGACCCCAGTGATCCAGGGCTTTCTTGGCCTTGAATGGGCTTTTCCCTCTGATCAGTGGGTGCTTTTCGGGCTCGCAACAGTCGTATTCTTTTACGGCGGCTGGCCGTTTTTAACCGGAGCAGTAGACGAATTGAAGCAAAAAAGTCCGGGAATGATGACGCTGATCGGGCTTGCTGTCGTCGTAGCGTACGGATACAGCACTATGGTGGTGTTTGGCTGGGAAGGCACTCAGTTTTTCTGGGAGCTCGCTACGTTGATCGACATCATGCTCCTCGGACACTGGATCGAAATGCGCTCGATTATGGGGGCCTCAAACGCTCTGCAGGAGCTGATTAAGCTCATGCCTCATGAAGCCCGCCGGGTGAAAGCAGACGGAGATACAGAAGAGGTAAGCGTGGACGCACTTCAGCAGGGGGACCATGTTCTTATTAAACCGGGAGAAAAAGTGCCGGTGGACGGGACGATTATTAAAGGAAAATCTTCGGTAGATGAATCCATGCTGACCGGAGAGTCGCTCCCGGTGGAAAAGAACGAGCAGGACGAGGCCATTGGAGGAGCAGTCAACCAGGACGGAAGCTTAACCATTGAAGTAACAAAAACCGGTGATCAGACGTATCTTTCGCAGGTTGTTACGCTTGTACAGGAAGCCCAGGAATCCAAGTCGCGGGCTCAGGACCTGGCAAACCGGGCAGCTAAATGGCTGTTTTATGCTGCACTCGGCTCGGGCATCGTGACGTTTATTATCTGGCGGCTGGTAAGCGGTTCGACAGACAGTGCAGTAGAACGGGCGGTTACTGTAATGGTGATCAGCTGTCCCCACGCTCTCGGTCTCGCAGCGCCGCTCGTCGTGTCTGTTTCTACGGCTTTATCCGCAAAACAGGGACTGCTGATTCGTAACCGGCCGCCGTTTGAAAGTGCCCGGAAGCTCGATGCGGTCATTTTTGACAAAACAGGGACTTTGACCCAGGGAAGCTTTGGCGTAACCGACGTTGTTCCAGGTGGCAGTTATTCTGAAGAGCAGGTGCTTGAATTTGCCGGCTCCGTGGAGCAGGAATCGGAGCATCCGCTCGCAGAAGGAATTGTTAATGAAGCTAAGGCTCGCAAAATCAGGCTGTATGAGGTAGAAGACTTTCAAACGATGACCGGCCAGGGGCTCGAAGGATCTGTGAACGGATCTTCGGTGAAAATTGTCAGTCCCGGCTATATGAAAGACCATCAGCTGACGTATGATGAGAAAACCTTCGGGGAGAAAGCAGAAGAAGGAAAAACGGTCGTGTTTGTGCTGGTTGATGGAGAGCTAATCGGAATGGTGGCGCTCGCTGATATGGTAAGAGAATCCGCCAAAGAAGCTGTGGAGCGCTTAAACGAGCAGGGAATCAAACCGATAATGCTCACGGGGGACAATCAGCGCGTGGCAGACTGGGTAGCTGCCCAGCTTGGCATTGAAGAAGTTTACGCGGAAGTGCTGCCGGATCATAAAGCAGAGCAGGTAAAGAAAGTACAGCAATCCGGCAGAAAGGTTGCGATGACCGGCGACGGTATCAATGATGCCCCGGCGCTTGCGACAGCGGATGTTGGTATTGCGATTGGCAGCGGCACGGATGTTGCAATGGAAACCGCCGATATTGTCCTTGTACAGAGCAACCCGCTCGATGTGCTTTCTGTTATTGAGCTGTCCGGGAAAACGTACCGGAAAATGGTTCAGAATCTCTGGTGGGCTGCCGGCTATAACATTGCTGCTATACCGCTTGCAGCCGGTGTGCTGGCACCGGTCGGCATTCTGCTGAGTCCGGCTGTTGGAGCGCTGTTGATGAGTATCAGTACGGTAGTAGTAGCTGTCAACGCGCAGCTGCTGCGAACGTAGAAAAAATCCGGGAGGCAGAAAGCCTTCCGGATTTTTTAATGAAATTATAAGGGTAGTTTTACCGTTTATTTTTGAACGTTTCAGCTCCACCGTCTGTTCCTGCAATAATGATATCTGCCATATCAGCAAATAAACCTGTTTCCACGACGCCGACCAGCTGAATCAGCTGGTGATGCAGCTCATCCGGCCGTTCGATCAGCTGAAAATCGCAATCGATCACGTAGTTGCCGTTATCTGTTTTAAATGGGTCGCCGCGGTCGCGGCGAAGCACAGGATCACAGCCCAGCGATTGGATATCGCGTGCAGTTTTCTGCCACCCAAAGGGGGTGATTTCGACCGGCAGTGGAAAGGAGCCGAGCTGTTGCACAATTTTGCTTTGATCCACAGCAATAATCAGCTTATCTGCTGCGTCGGCAATAATTTTTTCTCTTAATAGGGAACCGCCCCCTCCCTTGGTCATATGAAAGTCAGGGTCGACCTCGTCTGCCCCGTCAATGGCCACATCTGCTTTCGTCATGTCGCTCGAGAAGTATACGAGCGGCACATTAAATTCCTTTGCCCACTGCTCTGTAGCAGGGGAGGAAGGAATGCCCTGGATGTGCATCCCCTGCTGGACAAGTTCTCCAAGCTTCTGCATGACCCAGTACATAGTGGATCCCGAGCCCAGGCCGACAATAGAATTATCTGAAATATATTCGACAGCCTTTGCTGCTGCATCTTGTTTTTGCTGTTCCCTGGACATAAAAAAAGCTCCTTTAGGATGTATTTAAGCAGGCTATTTCCTTTTCGGTCTCTCGCCAAACCTGAGGCACAACTTCAACTGCTCGTCCCAATTCTTTTATTGTACCAAAATAATCCAAAAGAAAAACCAGACGTCATAATTACGATGAAAAAGGGTAGAGAAAAACGAATGTATCACGCTAAAAAGGAGTGTATTCAATGACGGAACCAGTATTTATTATTTCTACCGGGAGGAGCGGATCCACAGCTTTGTCCAGCTGTATTAATCTCCATCCTAAACTTGTAAGCCTGTCTGAAATGATTCTTTCTGTTCATTATAATTTTGGGATCAGCGGTGAAGAATGGAAGGGGTTCGAAAAACAAATATGGACAGGAAGCGAATTCTGGGAGCTTCTCGCTCAAAAGGAACCAATACGACTGGCTCCATATGAAAAGAAAGGATTATACAATAAGGAAATACTCTATGAGAGAACGGAAAATACTTTATTTAACGAAAAAACGGGGCTGCCGGCTATTGCTTCCATCACCCTTCCTCACCTGACCGATGAACCGGATAAGCTGTATCAGGAGCTTGAAGAAAACGTGCCGGCGTTTCCGGAAGGCTCGCTGCCGCAACAATACAGCCGCCTGTTTGAGTGGATGCAGCAACGGTTTGATGGCGACACGTGTGTGGAGCGTTCCGGCTTTTCTACAGACGCAGTCGAATACTTAATAGACATGTTCCCAAAGGCCAAATTTGTTTTTTTATACCGGGACCCCCGGGAAATTGCTGTGGCTTTTAACCGCTTTCAGACGATGAAGATGGGAAAAGCTATTTTAAGGGCGATGGAAGAAATAGGCGCTGATCCCTCGGACCCGTCCACGGAGGCTGAAAAGCTTGGCTCCTACCGGTGGCTGCACCCGGATTATTTTGAACTTGAACAGCTGCACCAGATGGACATGTCGTACACGGAACTCGGGTCCTGGATTTCAAACTCACTGCTGCACGCAGGCCGTGTGATCGAAGGCCTGCCGGAGACTCAGCAGCACTGGCTTCGGTATGAAGACCTGTTGAAAACACCGGAAAGAGAGCTCGAGCGCCTGATTACATTTATAAATCCGCCGTCTGCGTCAAAGGAAGCAAACGAACAATGGATAAAAAAAAGTGTCGTACAAATTAATCCCAAGCCGGACACGTGGCCGGAGCTCCCGGAAGAGAAGCGATCTGCGCTGGAAGAAGCGGCAGGGCCGGCACTTCGTTATTTAGGCTATGCGTAACCAGGCGTTTACAAATGCGCATAATCGGAAAAGAGTATTTTAAACCAGTAACTCCAGGCACAGATTAAAATACAGAAAGGCTGGTCTAAAATAATGAAGGCAGTAACGATTCAAGGCAAAGAACACATGGAAGTCAAAGAAGTTGCAGACCCGAAAATTGAACGTAGCGATGACATGATTGTACGCATTACAGCCAGTGGTATTTGTGGATCGGACTTGCATTTATATAAAGGCGGTATTCCGACGCCGGAGGATTACGTTGTCGGCCATGAGCCGATGGGAATCGTAGAAGAGGTCGGTCCCGATGTAAAAACGCTGAAAAAAGGAGACCGCGTTGTTATTCCATTTAACATTGGATGCGGTGAGTGCTATTACTGCAATCATCAAATGGAAAGCCAGTGCGACAATTCCAACCCGCACGCTGAAATGGGCGGGCTATTCGGCTTCTCTGAGGATTTCGGGAACTTCCCGGGCGGTCAGGCGGAGTATCTGCGTGTACCGTATGCTGACTTTACTTCCTTTAAAGTGCCGGAAGATAGTGAATTGAAGGACGAAAGCGTATTGTTCCTTTCGGACGTCGTGCCTACTGCATTCTGGAGCATTGAAAATAGCGGGGCCACTTATGGAGATACAATTATTATTTTAGGCTGCGGTCCTATTGGATTAATGGCCCAGAAATTTGCATGGATGAAAGGGGCGTCCCGCGTCATTGCCGTCGATCAGGTGCCGCACCGTCTCGAGCATGCAAGAAGAACAAACAACGTGGAGACGTATAACTTCAGTGATACAAAAGAAATAGGCAAGCTGCTTCATGAAGACACGAAAGGCGGCGCAGATGTAGTCGTTGATTGTGTAGGCATGGATGGCACCGTGCCACCGGATACAACATTCGGTTCTGAAAGCGACAATCAGTTTGGCACTATCAGCCCAATTGTGACAGCTTCTCAGTCTGTGAAGAAGAACGGAGTCGTGCAGCTGACTGGTGTTTACGGCACCGAAGCCAACAGCTTCCCAATCGGTGATTTCTTTACAAGAAACGTTGCGCTTACGATGGGGCAGGCGCCGGTCATTCATATGATGCCAAGCCTTTACCGGATGATTGAAAACAAACTATTCGATCCGACGGATATTATTACGCACCCAATTCCTTTAGAGGATGCAGCTGAAGGCTACCGCATCTTTGATGAAAAAGAAGACGGCAATATTAAAGTAATTTTGAAGCCATAAAACAATTCTAATATAACAAATGCGGAACCTTGTAATTTTTACAGGTTCCGCATTTATTATGTTAAAAAAGTGATATATGACTCGATTAGAACTGCTGGCAGAATAAAAATAAAATGTTCCACGTGAAACACTGTATTAAGCATTTTTATAGTAGACCAGGTTATCTGTCCATGCACCGTTTTCGTAAATGAATCTCTTGCGCGCACATTCGTATTCCATTCCGACTTTTTCTGCAAGAGAAATGGATGGGTGATTATCAACATTAATGTGAACTTCTATCCGGTGAAAATGCAGATCATCAAAAGAAGCACATAGAACCTCCTGTACGGCTTCTTTCCCAAAGCCCCGGTTCCAGTGCTGGTTATGAATCATATAGCCGAGCATGCCCCATTGAAACTCTTCACGTATTAACGTAGTAATATCAGCATGCCCAAGGTGATTTCCGTCCTTATGAAAAATATCATATACATAGGTGCTGTCCTCTTCTTTCATCACTTTTCTCTGCTGAATCATATCTATAAATTTTGTTTTAGTTAAACGGCTGATTTCCGGACGCCCGGGATCGTATAAATGCTGGGAGGGTTTTCGTTCCGATAGTGCCTGCCTGTAGCTCTCAAAGTCATCCGGCTGCAGTGGGCGCAGAATTAAACGCTCCGTTTTTCTATTTCTTTGCTGAAGCTTCATTTTATACCTCCTGTTGCTCATGCAGAAATATTAAAGTTCTCACGATTGAAATGAAGGTAAAAGAGAGAGGGAAATAGTTCGATTTTATTATATTAATATATTTTATTCTCTGTGTTTTTCTATAATGAAAAAGCCCCGTCTCTTGGAGCGAAGAGAGGAGCTTAAGGATGCTGTGAATTTAATGAATATGTTTGACGCGTCCTACCTGACCGTCCTCAAGCCGGACTTTAATACCGTGTGGATGGCTCGGAGAATTGGTTAGTAAATCTTTAACGGTTCCACGGGTCAGCGCACCGCTCCGCTGATCTTTTTTTAATACAATATCTACTTCTGCTCCCGGGGTAACATCTTTACGCTTTGTGCCGTCCATAACATGTCCTTCCTTTCAAAGGTGATGCTTTATTATAGCAGACAACCGAAAAGAGAAAACAATAAATTCTCTTTTCCGTATTGCTGCACCACCGGATTAAATAAGAATGCCGAGCCATACGGCACTTAGCATGGCAATCAGCAACAGAGTCTTTTCTACAGCTGATACGTGCTCGGGATTGGAGTTATCCATGCGGAGGACCAGGATAAGAGATACTGCCATAAGTACAGCAAGCCCTGCTGCCGCCCAAAAACGGTCGGTGCCGAGCCAAAAGATAGTGAGCCCCGAAATCACTAAATAACATACAGCAGGCATGTGAGCGTAAGGTGAGCCAAATTTACGGGTGAACCAGACTACAGTGGTACGCTTTTCGGGAGAGGCCTGCATGTCCGCTTTTCGGTCCGGAATGTGATGGACCATCACCCAGGCCAGGCAGATCATGGCATTTATAAATGCGTTCTGCAAAGCCCATTCCGGAATGGTGCCGAGCGCCAGCCAAGCCCCGCCGAGACCGAGCGAAAATATGGAGGGAAACAGACTCAGCCATTCTCCGAGAAATGGTTTGTAGCTGAGGCTGAGCGGCAGGGAATAGGAAGCTGCTGCCCAGACGCCTATAACAAGAAGCACGCCTACTTTGATATAACCAAAGATAAAACAAAGTACGGCGGTGCCAATCAATGCAATAGCGAGCCATTTTCCCACCAGCCATAACGATTTTAACGACATGGCATTGGTCTGCAGAACGCGGCTCCCTCCGGAAAGAATAGCAGGACTGTGTTCATCCGTGCCTGAAAGATAGTCAGCATAATCATTAAAAGCGTGGGTGAGAAGCCCATGAATAAGAAAAGCGCCAATGGCGAGGAGAATAAAAATAGCTGTCAAATAAGAAGCAGAGAGAGACGAGTATAAAAAAAGCGGAAGCATGGTAGATACAATTGTAGCGATGCTTGAAGATATAACAGCAATGGCACGAACAAGCATCCACGCACTGCGCAGCGTCCCGGCGAACTGATTGGCCATTCACATCTTTCCTTTCTGATTCCTGAGGATTTCAATTTTTCTGGTACCAGTATCCCATTTCCTGGCGGTTTCGTACAGCATCCAGGGAAGAGAAGCCGGCTGAGAGCAGAAAAAAGGCGCTGTTCTATAAAAGAACAGCGCCTGCGGCTGCGCCGCTGACAACGATTACCCACGGCGGAAGCTTCCAGAAGGCAAGCATTGTGAATAGAAAAGCAGCGAGTATAAAATCAAGCGAAGTCGTAATGGATGACGTCCAGATTGGATTATAAAAGGCAGCCAGAAGGATACCTACTACAGCAGCATTTACCCCGGTCAATACGCCTTTCATATGAGTATTTTTACGGAGCAGAGACCAAAACGGCAGCGCCCCGATAATTAAAAGAAAAGCCGGTAAAAAGATGCCCGCAGAGGCCACCAGGGCTCCCTGCCATCCGGAGAGGACCGTGCCCAGGTAGGAAGCAAAGGTGAATAAAGGTCCCGGCACAGCCTGAGCCGCACCGTAGCCTGCGAGAAAGGTCTCTTCACTCAACCATCCGGTCGGGACGAACTCCCGCTCCAGCAGAGGAAGAACAACGTGACCGCCGCCGAATACGAGTGACCCTGCGCGGTAGAAGCTGTCAAACATGGCTACGAAGGTAGAACCGGTCCACTCCCGTAGAAGCGGCAGCGCAGCGAGCAAAACAAAAAAGAGTGCCAGGCAGAAAACACCTGTTTTGCGCGAAACGGTTTCGATGACCGCTGTATTATCTGCCTCCTGGACCGAGCGGTACAACACCCATCCAGCACCGCCGGCTGCGAGTATGACGAGTACCTGGGCAAGGGATGTCTGCCATAAAAGAGTACCGCTCATGGCGAGAAGGGCAATGGTGCGCCTCTGAAGATCAGGTGTGAGCTTCTGGGCCATGCCCCATATCGCATGCGCAACAACTGCCACAGCAACAATTTTCAGCCCCTGGAGCCAGCCGGCATCGCTGACGTCGAGGCCTTCAAGTGCGAGGGCGAAGATTACTAAAGCAATAACGGAAGGGAGGGTGAATCCGAGAAAGGAAATAAACCCTCCAACGAGACCGCCCCGGACAATGCCTATCCCTATACCGACCTGACTGCTGGCAGGGCCGGGAAGAAACTGGCATAAGGCGACCAGATCCGCATAGCTCTGCTCGTCGAGCCACTTTCTGCGTCGTACGTATTCTTCATGAAAATAGCCTAAATGGGCGATAGGGCCGCCAAAAGAGGTCAGTCCGAGCCGCGTGGAAATCAAAAATATTTCCAGCCATTTTTGCCCCAATGTTTTTTCCATGGCGTTCTCTCCTGTCTTTACTTGATTTCTTTAAACAACTCATAGGCTTTTGCGCGGGCTTCCTGCAAAATTCCGGCGCCTTTATCTGTAGTCGTGTAATATTTGCGGATTTTTCCGTTCACATTTTTATTTTCTTTGTGTAAAAGGCCGTCTTTTTCCATAGCATGAAGAATGGGGTAAAGAGTGCCAGCGCTCATGGAATAGCCGTGTTCCTGCAGTTCCTCAAGCATCCATTGCCCGTATACGGGATGCTCGGAGGCATGGTGCAGAATGTGAATGTGAATAAAGCCTAAAAAAAGCTTTCGAAGCGTTTTATCTTCCATGATCAATCATCCTTTCGGATTTCGATATCGAAATCCGATATCGAAAGAATAACAATTAATTTTTATTATAGCAAGAGGGGAAAAGAAATTTGAAACCCTGCCGGGAAAATGAAAAAACGGCTCCGCTGGCTGGCCGGCGGAGCCGTTTTATGTGCTTAAAGACTGTTGCTCTGCTCGAGTTCTGCCTCTACAATGTAACGGTCAGGAGCGCTGCCGATATAGTCAAATGGATAGCAGGTGGTGAGCGTAAGCGTTGGTTCATCTTTGTCTACAATGACAGAACGGTCCTCTGCGTCGGTTACCCATGTTTTCTGCAGACGATAAACGTACTGCGTGTTTTCATACTCGACAATAAGAGAGTCCCCATCTTCAAGCTCATCAAGCCCGGTGAAAACCGTGTCACGGTGACCGCTTAGCACCGTGTGGCGGGACTCGTCGGGAGTGGTCGTCCATTCGCTGACATACATACCAACGCCCTGGTCAAGCGCTTCATCATCTGTACCCCAGTAGACGGAATAAGAGTTTCCAAGCTCCGGAATTTTTAATTTGGCTACATTTTCGCCTTTATCCCATTGATCTATTTCATCGCTCATTACCGCCGAATCCCTGCTGTTTTCGGAGGAAGCTTTGTCCGGATTCCTGTCTGTATCGTTTCCTTCAGGCAGCGTATAGGCTTCTGATTCCCCGGCGGCTTCCACACTGGAAGAATCACCCTGCTTTTCGGAATTGTTTTTTTCCGGAGCCTCCGCTGAGTCATTGGCAGAATCAGTAATAACGTCTTCTTCGTCGGTGGAAATTTTATCTACTCCTGCTCTGGCGTCGAACCACTGGTATCCGAAGTACCCCGTAACACTCAGGCCGATAACAATCATCGCAATAAATACTTTTTCCATAGATGCTCACTCCATTAAAAGGACATAACAGACCACAATAGACATTACTATTATTTCCATAATACACGGCTGATGGAGAAAAAAACAACCTTCACCAAAGAGGTGAAGGCTGCGTGATTGAAAGGTTATTATGCCTGCTGGCGGCGTCTTGTCCAAAGCAGGGCTCCGCCGGCCAGGCCGGCAAGGGCCAGGCCGCCAGCCATATAGGCAGGCTGGGCGCTTGCTGTTTCAGGCATTTCTCCGCCTTCAGCGCCTTCTTCCATTGAAGCCTCGTCCTCGGCCATACCTTCTTCAGGCATGTCTTCCATGCCGTTCATCCCGTCCATGCCTTCCATTTCGTCCATTGGTACCGCCTCATTCATGACTTCCTCCGGTACAGTAATGTCACCGACGCTGTTGAAATTGGAATAGGTGGAATCGGCTGTCAGGTTCATATCTGTGGTAATCTCTTCCATCTCATAGGAAGCATCCAGATTAATGGTGCTCGCTGTCATGTAATGAGTTTCCTTGTCCACGGTCAGGCTCATGGATACGTCCTGAATGTCGATCATGCTCCATGTTTCCTCCATCATTTCCTCATCAGCCATACCGCTGCCCATATCCGACTGCATCATTTTACTGGCTGCTTCTTCTATCTCTTCACCGCTCCCTTCGTAAGTGAGCACGTAGGAGTCCTCTGTCTCTTCTACGTCCATTTCGTCAGCAAAGGACTCTGAAGCTCCCATATGCATACCTGGGTTTGTGGTCATCTCTTCCATACCGCCCATCATGTCACCGGGCATCATCGTCCAGCTGCCATCCGGCATTTCTACATAGTAGCCGTCTTCTGTCCAGTACATTTCTGTGGATACTTCTTCACCGCTGACCGGGTCGACTGTATTAGTTGTCTGGTGGAGGGCGAAAGGATCCATCGTAATATCCTGTTTAGAGGTGGAGCTGTTCGTTATTGTTTCCCCTTCGCCGGCGGCGTTTGTAATTTCCTGTGAAATTTCGGTAGTAGCAGAATAACTGTCGAGCCCGGCCATAGTCTCGTTTGACTGCTGCAGAACGTCCCCTGCGTTCATTTCCTCTGCCTGGGCGGGTACGGCGATTACACCGAGAGCTAAAAAACCGGCACTGCTTCCTGTTATCCATTTTTTCATCATTATTCGTCCTTTCTTTTCTTTCATGTATTCGGCAAAAGCTTATGTGGTAAACCACTGGCTTCTGGTATTCTATGGTAATTTTACCTTATAAATGTCGGAAATAAACGCATTTTTTAAAAATTTGTGAAAAAATATGAGAAAAAAAGCCCATGCAGCCATATTTTGTAGGGGCTTCGGGCTTAAAAACAGGCGGAAGCTTAAGCATGCCGGGCACGGGGGAAATGTCTGCTTTTTTTCGTGCGGCGGCTATTTTTCACATGAAGAAGAATAAGCCCGGAAATGACTAAAAATAAGCCGGCAGCTTTCATCCATCCAAATGATTCCTGAAAAAGCAAAATGCCCGCAACGGCTGTTAAAGCCGTGCCAAGACCTGCCCATACAGCATAAGCCACAGATAACGGAATCGATTTTAAGGCGAGACTCAGGAAGAAAAAAGCCCCAATAAATGCTATAAAAACGGTCAGAGAGGGAATAAGGATGGTAAAACCTTCTGAAAGCTTTAAGGACGTAGAAGCAATAACCTCAAATAAAATCGCAGCAAACAGTAGAAGAACAGCACGCATAAATTGTTCCTTCCTTTCATCCTAAATTCATCATAAGAATACCAATCACCAGGCAGACAATACCTAAAGTGTTCGTTTTATTCATTTTTTCCCTAAAATAAAAAACGCCGATGAAGGTAGTTAAAATAGTGCCAAGGCCGCTCCACGTAGCATAAACAACACCGAGCGGAAGGGCCTGGAGAACGAGCGACAGCAGGTAAAAAGCAACGCCCATACCAACTGCAAAACCAAGAGACGGAAGCAGTCTGGTAAAGCCATACGAAAGCTTGAGCATGGAGGAAGCAAATACTTCGCATATGACAGAGATAATAATGAGCACGTAAACCATTACACTTCTCCTTCGGCAAAGCGCCCCAAAAGATTTTGAAGTAAGTTCTCAGCCTGTGAAAGGGGCATCGTATTAATTTCAAAAATATGTGAAAACCATATGCCGTCACTCAACAGCCGGATCATCGAGGCTTCATCAGTACGAAAAGCGTCGGAAGCAAAAAGCTCCTGCCAGCGTTCATTGTATTCCTTCCAAAGACCGAGCACCTCTTTGTGATCGGCAAGAGTAGCAAGCAGGCTCGCATTGATTAAAAAATTGCTTCCCGAGCGAAGCTCTTCGAGTGTTGCTTCCGCGTAAGCTTTAATATAGCTGCCTGAATCGCTTCGTTTTTCTTCGATTAATTCATGAAACCGGGCCAGCGCATAAGCGTTCATTTCATATACGAGCTGTTCTTTATTTGGAAAATGATAAAGCAGACCACCTTTACTCACTTCTGCTTCGTCTGCCACAGCGTGCAGGGCAAGGCGGTTAAAGCCGTCTCTGCGGATGATGCGGGCGGCAGAATGCATAATTTCCAGTCGTTTACTCATCATTGATTCTCCTTTATTAATTAACAGTCTGGACGGTATAGTAAAAAGTGTAACAGAGGAATGGACAAAAGGCGAAGAGAAGTCAGCTTATCCATAACTGGTATAAAGGGCTGTACAAAAAAAGATTGAACCGCGGAGCGCAGATGCGCAGACGGGGCCTGAATGGTGGGAGGAGGGCCGTGGTGTTTAGTCAACTTTTTGTTAATTTAACTATTTTAGTAACGTTCCTTTTTTTTTATTACCAGGTGTTCCGGGAGCATTCCTTTTCGCGGGTAACCTCTATACCGATGAGGCTGTTTACCGGTGTACTGTTTGGAGTGCTCGGCATGGTATTAATCGGGTTTGGCATCAGAGTTAACGAGTACACCCTGATCGATCTGCGTCATATCCCAATTATGCTCAGCGCTTTGTTTGGCGGGTGGATACCTGCAGTAACGGCTGCGGTCATTATTTCGTTTTCCCGTCTCGCCCTTGGTGGAGGAGTCATTGTTTTATACCCGATCAGCATGATTATTTTCAGCACGGCGGTGTATATTTTTATTGCCCGGCTGGTTCGAAATCCGTGGCTTGCCGCATTTTATATGCTTCTATGCTCCAACACTTACTTTCTCATTATTATGGTATACCAGTTGAATACTGCGACTCTTTACACGGAAGTGACACTCAGCTATTGGTTTGTTTCGTTTGCCGGAGCATTTGCCGCAGTATATATGGTGAAGCGGCTGACTTATTCCAATCAGCTGCTTCATAAGTACCGGGCGGAGTCTTTAAAGGATCCGCTTACGGGCCTTGATAATCCGAGAAGCTTCGCCTATTCGTTAACAAAAAATCTTGAACAGGCTTCGAAAATGAAGCAGGCGGTCGCATTGCTCATTATCGATATCGATCATTTTAAAGATATTAATGACCGTCACGGGCATGCAGCCGGAGATGATATTTTACGTCAGCTCGGAGCTGTACTGCTTGAAATGGTCCGGCCGGAGGATTCGGTATACCGCAAAGGCGGAGAAGAATTTACAGTTATATTGTCCAGCTGTCCAGCTTCTAAAGCATTCGATATCGCTGAACGGATACGGGAGCGCGTGGAAAAATATCCTTTTCTCACAGATCATCAGACGTTGTATATTACTGTGTCGACCGGGGTATCCATATTTCCTGAGACAGCTGTAGAAGAAAGAGAGCTGTTTAAGCAGGCAGATGATGCTTTGTATCAGGCAAAAAACCAGGGTCGTAACCAGACATGCATGTATTCTAAAAAAGACCTTATAAAATAGGTCTTTTTTATTGTTTATAAATAATTGAGTCTTTTTTATAAATATGTATTACAAAAAGTGTTTTTAAAATAGCGTATTGGGTATAAAGTATTAATATAATATAATAAAAAAGAACTAGAGAGGTAAACACTATGCAAAAAACAAAAAATAATGAGCAGGTTTTAGACGCTTCCCAGGTTTTACGTGCGTTGGAACAATCGCTTGCCATCATTGAATTCGATCTCAATGGAAGAGTGCTGTGGGCAAACCACCATTTTGCTGCGGCGATGGAGTATCATGAAGAAGATATGGCAGGGATGCATCATCGGCAGTTCTGCACTCCGGATTTTGCCTCAAGCCGGGATTATGAAAGATTCTGGCAGGATCTGCGCGCGGGAAGATCCTTTCAGGATAAAATACAGCGGATGACGCGAAGCGGTAAGCTTGTAAGGCTTGAAGCTACGTACATGCCTGTGCTCGATGACGCTGGGAATGTACACGCGGTGTTGAAGGCAGCAACAGATATTACCCTCCGGGAGGATGAAATGACTAAGGTGTCAGATTCTGTGCAGAACATGTCTGAGGAGCTGTTAAAGAGGGCGGAAGATGGTATGACAAAAAGCCGGGAGATTACTGAAAACTCCCGGCAGGTAGTAGAAGAGGCAAATAACAATCTTTCGATTCTGGAGTCATTGGAGCGGCAGGCGGATTCTATCCGGGGAATCGTAAAAACGATCCGTGAGATTGCCGACCAAACAAATCTTTTAGCTTTAAACGCAGCAATTGAGGCTGCAAGAGCCGGTGAGCAAGGGCGGGGGTTTACAGTAGTGGCAGATGAAGTGCGGAAGCTGGCAACGAGGGCCCATTCCTCTATTCAGGAGGTAAACAGTCACGTCGAGGGAATAACTGGAGAAGTGAGTAAGATTAGTGAGGGCACAATTCGTTCCCAAAAAGGAATGGAAAACAGTCAGGAACACATCAGGCACGCGGTAAAAGAGTTCGAACACATTGGTGCAGCAGCGAAAGGCCTGGAAGAAAAGGCAAAGCAATTCCGGCACATTTTATAAAAGCAGTGGATCACAGCATCCCTGCTTTTTTATTTGTGTAAAAGTAATGTAAAACTTTAGATTTGGTTCAAAAGAACTAACTCAAAATATACGCCGTGATATAATAAATACATTTCCAATTAATTGTATTAAACATTGTAGTAAGGAGAGAGCACATATGGCGGTACGTCCTGAATTACTTATGCGTCTTCGAATCGAACAGCCTATTATTCAAGCCGGGATGGCCGGCGGGGTCACCACGCCGGAATTAGTGGCAGAAGTCACAAAAGCAGGCGGGCTTGGGACTATAGGAGCCGGATATATGACCGCAGAGAATCTTCGCTCTGCTGTTCAACTCGTAAAAAAGCAGACATCGGGGCCGTTTGCGGTAAATGTCTTCGTGCCGGAAGCTCCGGACGTAGTTTCTGAAGATGTACATGCCGCCAATGAAAAGCTCTCCCTGATTCATAAAGAATTAAAATTGACTGCTCCATCGGTGCCGGAAAGGCTGCCTTCTTTCTTTGAAGAACAGCTTGAAATTATTATAGAAGAAGAAATTGCGGTTTGCAGTTTTACCTTCGGGATTCCTTCTGCTCTGCAGATTGAGCGGTTGAAAGCCCACGGCGTCTTTTTGATTGGCACTGCCACCACAGTTGAAGAAGCCGTTCAAAATGAGCAGGCAGGTATGGATGCGGTGGTCGCCCAGGGGAGTGAAGCCGGCGGGCACCGGGGAACCTTTGCAGAGTCCTTTGAAAAAGCGATGATCGGAACGATGGCTTTAGTGCCCCAGGTCGTGGACGAGGTCGACATTCCTGTGATTGCAGCTGGTGGGATTATGGATGGACGCGGTATTTTGGCGGCTCATGCCCTGGGAGCAGGAGCGGTTCAGATGGGTACTGCTTTTTTAACAAGCAGGGAAAGCGGCGCCCCGCAGGCCCATCAGCAGGCGGTGTTGATAAGTAAAGAAACAGACACCGCTGTTACTTCGATATTCAGTGGCAAGCCGGCCAGGGGAATTACAAACAAAATGATGATATGGATGGAGGAACTCGAGCACAGGTGGCCGCCGTATCCGATTCAAAATATGCTTACACAGCCGATTAGAAAAGAAGCGGCCAGGCAAAACGAACCTGCATTTATGTCTCTCTGGAGCGGCCAGGGAACGCGTATGAGCGTACAGGAGCCGGCAGGGGCCATGATTAAGCGCCTTATGGAAGAGGCGGAAGAAACGTGGGAAAGCCTTTAAAAAGACCTCATCTGCTCTGTTTGTTAAAATAAGAATATCAAAAAGCAAAGGAGCAGAACGAATGGCGTCATCGAAGGAATATAACGAGA
This sequence comes from Marinococcus halotolerans DSM 16375, assembly GCF_000420725.1. Lineage (GTDB taxonomy): Bacteria > Bacillota > Bacilli > Bacillales > Marinococcaceae > Marinococcus > Marinococcus halotolerans. Next base: position 181,616 of record NZ_ATVM01000004.1, read on the forward strand.
GGCTTGCCGGGGAAAAAGAAGGACTAACGTACCGCGACCCTGTTGGTGAATTGATTCGGGAGCACGAAAAGAAGGGCGGCTTTGACAATCTGCCGGGTCGCGGCAGGCCGCTCCCTAAGGAGTATCTGCAAAGCGACACCTTCGACACTCTTTTAAAGCGAAATGGATTTGTGCCTTCGTGGGTCCGGCTGCAGCGGGAAATCCGGGAGGCTCTCGGGCAGGTGCTGAAAGAGCAGACGGATGAAGCAATCTCTGAGCGCCGTATAAAAAAAGAAATCAGTAAAATCAATAAGAAAGTCCGCCGGTACAACCAGCTTTGTCCAGCGCCAAGTCTGCAAAGGTGTTTAATAGAAAAAGAGAGCCTGTATAGACAGTATGAAAGCTGGCGTTAAAATTTACCGGAAAAACGTGGGTCAGTTCCATGTGAAACATCGGTTTGGATTATAGTATTCTGTGCTTTTAGTCTCCGGCCACTGGCGGGGGCTTTTTAGTTATTCCAACGCTTAAAATACCTGGAACTTTGAACCCTCTTCCATTAAAAACAGGAAAAGAAGATTATTGTTATACTCAAGAGGGTAAACGGGAATGGATTATAAAATTTTTAAGATTCCATGTTATGGGTTGTGAACAGACGGAAGGAGTCAATGCTTTATTACCGCTACTCTATCAATTGTTGCATTTATACTCTCTGCTGCAGTTTCAGTGTTTTCAGCTGTGAAATTGTCAGGCTACGCAGATATCATCAGCAGAAATACGAAGATTGGCGGGCTGCTCGCGGGCACTATTCTGCTTGCCGTTGCTACCTCTCTTCCTGAATTGACCGCAACTATTTCGGCAAGTGTGATCGGCAATGCCGATATTGCGGTAGGCAATGGACTCGGAAGTATTATTTTCAATATTTTCTTTTTGTTTTTATTGGATATTTACTTTCGAAACAAACGGCTGTTTCTTAAAGTATCAGACGATCATCTCTATACGGCTGTTATCGCGCTTTTGCTTTGTGTGGTAACTGCTGGCGGACTAATGCTTCATTACCCGCTTTCCTTTTTTGGCATAAGTGTTATCAGCTTGCTGGTAGTTGTTATTTATGTCGGCGGTATGTTCTATATATCAAAAAAGCAGAATGATGCGGCCGAAGAAGAGGGAAAAAAAGCTTCGCCGGACGAGAATGTGAATATCCGTCGCACCTTGATTAAATTTATTACGTTTGCTGCGATTATCTTTGTATCGGGAAGTGCGCTGTCTATATCCGGAGATGTGATGTCAAATACTACAGGTATCAGCGCTACGGCAGTCGGCAGTATTCTGGTCGCAACCGCCACCTCCCTGCCGGATGCTGTCAGCGTATTTGTAGCGCTTCGGCTGGCCAATGTGAATATGGCAATCGGTACGATTCTTGGGAGTAACATCTTTAATGTACTTGTAACAGCGATCGGGGACGTATTTTACCGCGACGGCAGTATTTGGATGGATACAAGCGATCAGACCACCATTATCGCCATTGCAGGGTTTGTGCTCACGGGGCTCGTGATGATTATTGTGAAAAGGGATAGGACCAGAAATGCGTTCACCTACATGGTGCCCTCACTTGTAGTCGTGCTCGGTTATATTATTATGATTGCTTCCATTTTATTTTATAACGGAAGCACGTAGAAGCAGGCAGCCGCCTGCTTTTTTTAGTACCAGAAGAGCATGATCAGGCATATTAGTTGCATGTGCAACTAATTATTTATATGGTAGATAGAGTAAATTCAGACAAAGGAGTAATCAAAGTGTCTCAAAAACTGGCCATTTTATCCATTTCATTGATTACCGTTATGGCAGGAGCTACTATTTCTCCGGCGCTCGGTTCTATTTCTGAAGCTTTTCCGGACGCCAACGAGACTTCAATTAAACTAATCAATACCCTGCACGCATTGTTCATTATCCCGTTTACTTTTATATCAAGCCGTCTCACGAAACGAGTGTCCAAAAAATCTGTTTTAGCAGCCGGGCTCATCCTGTATGTTATTGGAGGTTTGGGGGGAGCTTTTGCTCCAACGCTTTGGCTGCTGCTCGTTTCAAGAGCGGTGCTCGGTATTGCCGTCGGGTTGATCATGCCGATATCGACGAGCCTGATCCCGGATTTTTATGAAGGTAAAGAAAAAACAGTCATGATGGGACGGGTAAGCGCCTCCAATCAGCTGGGCGGTATTATCTCCATTGTGCTTGCGGGCATACTGGCAGGTATTTTATGGAGGCTGACGTTTGCTGTTTACGGCCTGGCCCTGCTGGTGTTCGTGCTGGTGCTGCTTTTTCTTCCGAAACAGAAGCCTGAAGCAGTATCAGCGTCAGATGGCAGCGCATCGCGGGGAGTGGAAAAGCAAATTTTTGCTCTTGCCGGCGGTATGTTTATTGTGTTCTTATTCTTTTATTCCATTCCGACGAATATGGCAATCTTTCTGCAGGAAAACAATATTGCCTCTGCTTCCCTTGCTGGTGTAATGATTGCTTCGTTAAACGTAGGAGGGTTTGCAGCAGGCTCCATGCTCGGCAGTATCACAAGCCGGCTGGGGAGATGGACAGTGCCTCTGCAGCTGGCGGTAACCGGCCTCGGTTTTATTCTTATCGCTTTTGGCGGGCAGGCAGTATTGATTACGCTAGGCATCGTTTTGATAGGTATTGGACTTGGCACAGTTATTCCGCTGATTTTTGACCGTGTGACGAAAGTGTCAAGCGCTGTCCAGATGTCTTTGGCAATGGCAGTGGTGCAGAGCTGCATGTATTTCGGACAGTTTATGTCGCCACTCGTGCTGGATTTTGTCGGCCGTCTGGCGGGTGGTTCGATTGGTACTAATCAGTTCATATATGCTTTTTCCGGCATCACGGCTCTTGTAGTGGCAGCCATGGTTTTTCTGTTTAAAGCTTTCGGGAAACGTAAAGCTCTGGAGGAGGAAAAGTAGTATGACTGTTTATTCTGTTGGTAAATGGGCGGCGGTTATTCAGCGTTACACTCACCAATATATTGAGAAACGATTCAATCATTTTGGTTTAGGGAATACAGAAGTGCTGGTACTTTTAACGTTATACGATCAGGAAAATGTGCCCCAGGAGTACATCACCAGGCAGATAGTGATGGATAAAGCTACAATTACGCGCGCTATGAAACGCCTCGAAGAAAAAGGGTATCTTTACCGAAAAGAGAGCGCCGTGGACCGGAGGGAAAAGATCGTTTTTCTTACTGAAGCGGCCAGGAAAATAGAAGTGGAGATTTCAGAAGCGATGCGGGAATGGACAGATATTATGACAAAAGAGTTTACAAAGGAAGAAAAACAAACGCTTCTCAGGCTCATGGAAAAAGCAGCAGATGGGGCGAGGGACGAAGTGGAGCCCAGGTAGAGTGTTTGTGACAGCAGGAAGCTCATGGTAGCATAATAGTATATACTTCGTACAATTCTATTATTCCCCCGGCGTTTATTGCCCTTCATCGTTATTCTTAATTAATTTCCGTTTGTGTATATTCCATATATAGGAGGTGTATAGCTACTTGCGAAGAGAAACCAAATTTTTATTTTCTTTTATGCCTTTTACTACCTACGATAAAGAAAAAAGCCGTTTGAAGGAGCAGCGTCAAAAAGGATGGCAGGTTCAGGACTGCTCTCTTCTCGGCTATTCTTTGTCGGAAGCCAGAGAAGAAGAAAAGGAATATCAGTTTATCATGTCGAAAGATTACCAGGGATTGCGGAAAATTTCTGAAGAGGAATGGACACTTCTGTGTTCCTCTCCGGTACTTCACGTATTTGAAGGGGATAAAGATGCTTTGTCCTTTCAGGACCACTGGACGCTTTATTTTTTGGAGGAATACCGAAAAAAGTGCCGGAGGTGGGGAATTACAGCTGCAGTAAGTGCTATTTTGTTTATAGTATTTCTGCTTTTAGTGATAACTGAGATGAACCTGCCGGTTGTGGCGGTGAATTTCGCCTTTTTTATGCTCTCATTGTTCACGGGAATAGTAGCCTTTACCGTGATCCGGTGGCTACGGACGCTTGCTGTTATCAGCCAGGCTAAGCAGATTGTCAGTACCGGCACAGAATGATATTTTATCCTGTACATGAAAGGACGGCCTTCATGGAAGAAGAGCTTCGTTATTTGAATGAAGAGGACAAAGAACGATTTAAGGAAATTCAATCAATGCTTGAAGGAAATATCTCGTATGAAGACCAGAAAAAGCTTGTGACAGAGCTGGCAATACTGCGTGAAAGAAATGAACTCAGAAAAAGATCCCGGCCCCAATAGGCACGGGATCTTTTTTTATTCATCCCTCTGGTTTAGTACATACAGCAATGCCGAGAGGGTAGTGAACCTCCGCACGGGCGGGACGTTCGAAGGCTACTCCCTGCTGGTAGTATAACTCCAGCTTTTCCCACGGCCAGTCTTCACTTGATAAGAGCTCTTCCCATTCTTCTGGCGTTAACTGGTGGTAATGAAAAGGGGAGTTGCTGGGCTTGTGTCTTCCCCGGCCGAAGGGCGTAGAGACGATGAGCGTACCGCCAGGGCGGAGCAGAGCGTACATGCGTTTCATAAAGATACGGTCATCGGGCACGTGCTCAATGGTTTCAAAGGAAACAACCGTATCGAACGTACCTATCTGCACGGGGATATTCTCATCAAGAGCATCTCCTGTCTGGAAGGAAAGCTTAGGATGATAATAGTGCTTTTGGGCAAAGACGATAGCTTCAGCGTCAATGTCGACGCCGAGTACATGGTCTACCTCCCGTTTTTTCCCTTTAGCTGTCATCTGAGCCCCGTAGCCGACTCCGCAGGCAATATCAAGCACACGGCCCCTTGCGTAAGGCATAGCAAAATAATAGCGGGCCAGATGCTCAAGCAGCATACCGTTGGTCGGTTTCATTTCTGAAGGGATGATTCGTTCTCCTGTGTCTTTTAACACGAATAGTCACCGCTATCTGTATAGTTTGGTCTTCTCATCATATAGAAAAAAAGAAGGAAATTGCAAGGCTAAAGGTGCCACGGGGAGGCAGCGGCTGCCGGAGCGCAGCATATGATAAGTGTTTGACAAACAGGAAAGCATCCTTTATATTTTTCATATACCCATTAGGGTAATATAAAGAGATAAAAGCAAGTAAATAAATACCCTTTTTGAAAGGAGGAGCCTTTCATGGAATATAATGATCAAATGAAAAACCGGGTAAAACGGGTAGAGGGGCAGGTCCGCGGCATTCTTCGGATGATGGAAGAAGAAAAGGACTGCAAAGAGCTTGTTTCGCAGATGAATGCTGCACGTACAGCGCTTGATCGCGCGATTGGTCTGGTAGTGAGTACGAATCTCGAGGAATGTGTGCGTGAACAGATAGAAAAAGGAGAAGACAGCGAAGAGCTGATCCAGGAAGCTGTTAATCTGCTGGTTAAAAGCAGATAATAAAACAGTGTTAATAAAGTTTAAAAGAAATAAGGGAGTATATTGAGCATATACTGAAAAAAAGAATAGCTTAAATCGTTTAATGACTAAAATCCGCGTTCTTCCATGAAGAGCGCGGATTTTTTAGAATGACGTGAAAATTCAACTGTATCCCAAGTGTAGGAAGCTTTCTACAACAGCTGTTTCACGTGAAACAGAGTTCGTGCCCTAAATAAATATTTTATCAATTTTGATCGTATCAAGAGGGAGATTCTTTATACGCTCCTTCATAATTTTAAAGAAATATTCCTTTTTTAAAATTTACTGTATGATCACCGGGTAAAAAGGGTATAGCTTTTAGGGCGATTGGCATAGGTTAAACTAAAAAATTAATAAAGGTGGCTTCACAATGCAGGGAGAGGACCGTGAAGTAGTATTTATCTCAGACAAGATCCATGCAATTATTCTTTTTTTGGATGATATTATTATTCAGGAGAAATACCATATGAAGGATATTGAAAAGCTTCAGCCTGAAACGATGGAATCTCAAAAGCATAAATCAGCGATTATCTTAAACATTATGGAACGCTCGGCAGAATTACTCCGCGGACGGTTTCCGGACTGCTGCGAGGCAGGGTCACAGGTTACTTACACCGTGAAAGATCTGGAGAAGGCGAGAGAAGATTTAAAAACAATTCACAACGATACATTTGAAGAATACGGAATTGTTAAGTCCACGTACGAACCGGGAGAGAAAAACGAAGACTCTTTTATTACAAAAACAGTCGTAGGTCTTGTGAACTACAATGTACACTTATTTGAGACGAAATTTCTGGACTATATAGACCCCCATGCTCTCTAGGCGAAAAGAGGGAGTTTGCCGGGAGATGGTTTAAATAACGACGGAATTGTTTATTAGGATAGCAGTAGCCAATAAAGGGAGGTTCTTATGAAACCGTTCGTTAGAGAATACACAAATGACGAAGCACTGCAGCAGGATGTTCAGCGCTTAGCTGAAAAGGGCATTGATAAAAGTAACGTGTACGTTATGACCCATGATAACGACCGTACCGGCCGTATCGCGGAGAATGCGAATGCCAATACTGTCGGAATGAAAGAAGAAGGCCTAAAAAATGCGGTAGGAAATATGTTCAGCAAAAAGGGCGACGAGCTCCGGAATAAATTGCAGGAAATTGGATTATCCCAGGAAGAAGCCCATGAGTATGAGGATGAACTCGATGAAGGAAAGATCCTTCTCATTGTGACAGATACTGAAGGCGTTAATACGATTATTTAACAATAATAGAATAGAGCCGCTCTCAAGCCGGGAGCGGCTTTACGTTTGTCGATTGACAAGCTTTTATAATAAGGAATAGAATGGTAATATATTTTCCTTAGGGAAACTTTTTTTAATAGAGTAAAAAGGAGATTATACTATGGAGTGGTTTGCGGAGCTTCATCCTACGCTGCAGGCGCTGATTGGTTCTTTGTTTACCTGGGGGATGACTGCAGCAGGAGCTGCGGTGGTGTTTTTTACAAACAGAAACAATCAGAAGCTGATGGATAGTATGCTTGCATTTGCCGGCGGGGTCATGATTGCTGCGAGCTTCTGGTCGCTGCTTTCTCCCGGCATTGATATGGCAGAGGAGCAGGGGCAGATACCTTATATTCCAGCTGTTATTGGTTTTTTACTTGGGGGCGTTTTTCTGTTGCTGCTGGACAGAATCATTCCTATGATGAACGAAGACACGTATTTTAAGGAAATAAAAGACAAGTATGCCAAGCATCGGACCACTATGCTTGTTTTTTCGATTACCCTGCACAATATCCCGGAGGGGCTCGCTGTAGGTGTAGCGTTCGGGGCACTGGCTTCGGAATTCAGCAGCTCCACGCTCGCCGGAGCAGTAGCGCTTGCGCTTGGCATCGGCATTCAAAATTTTCCGGAGGGAACAGCCGTATCGATGCCGCTGCGCCGGGACGGAGTGTCGAAAAAGAAAAGCTTCTTTTACGGTCAGCTTTCCGGTTTTGTTGAGCCGGTGGCTGCAGTGATTGGTGCTGCCGCGGTTATTATCATCCAGCCGCTGCTTCCATTTGCTCTCAGTTTTGCAGCCGGAGCGATGATATTTGTCGTTGCCAAAGAGGTCATTCCCGGTTCACAGGAAAAGGGCAACGTACGGCTCGCCACCTTCAGCCTTATGATCGGTTTCAGTGTCATGATGATATTGGATGTAGCTTTAGGGTAAAAAGTCGGCTGAAGCAGAGAGGTTTTTTCTGCTTCAGCTTTTTTTATCTCGCAGACTGTCTTTAATAAATTAGGGATAAAACCTATGCGCCCTTTTGTGATAAAGTAGCATAGATGAGCACCCGGACCGGGAGGCTGAATTTTATTTATAGTTTCTGGAGAAAATGGTGAAAAAGGAGCTTCGACATGTGGGCTGATAGACCGAAAAATGGGGCGGGTCCTATTTTTTACGGATGGGCCATTGTGGCATTGTCCGCGTTAAGTATGTTTTTTTCCGGACCGGGCCAGACCTATTCAATTTCTATTTTTATCGATTATTACATTCAGGATTTTTCGTATTCACGTTCCTTTGTTTCTGGTATTTATTCTGTTGGTACTCTGGCTGCCGGCATTACTCTTTTTTTCGTCGGTCGCGCAATTGATCGTCTTGGCCAGCGCCTGGTCATGGGGGCCGCGGGAATTCTTTTGGCGCTCGCTTGTATTTGGAACGCCTTTTTAACAGGTGCTGTAATGATGTTTATTGGTTTTTTTGCTATTCGACTGTTCGGCCAGGGATCGTTGACCCTGGTTCCCAATACGCTTGTGCCGCAGTGGTTTGTGCAGAAGCGTGGCCGGGCCTTAAGTGTCATGGCGATTGGCGGTTTCGTTGGCGCCGCTGCCCTGCCTCCATTGAATACATGGCTGATCCATATGGTTGGCTGGCGTGATACATGGTTAATTTGGGCCGGGTTGTTGCTTATTGTTTTCGTGCCGCTGGCCTTTTTAGTGGTGCGGAATCAGCCGCAGGATGTCGGCCAGGAGCCCGATGGGGGAGGGCCGGGGGCCCACGGGGATACACGGACGCAGCGGACAGCGATCCAGGAAAAAAGCTGGACCCTTCAGGAAGCCCGGAGGACCAGAGCGTTCTGGCTTATTCTTTTTTGTGTCAGCGTTCCGGCACTTGTAAACACAGGGGTTACCTTCCATTTAGTATCTATTGTAGAAGGCAAAGGTCTTTCGATTTCGCTTGCGGCATTAATTCTTTCATTAATGGCGTTTATCGGTTTTCCGGTAACATTTGCTGTAGGGTATTTGGTGGACCGCATTGCGGTGCATTATGTGCTTGCGATGACGTTTGGGGTACATATTGTTTCACTTTTGGTGCTTTTAACGGTAAATTCCTGGACAGGAGCTATTATTTTTGGAGTGCTGTGGGGCATAGCGCACGGCTTTGAGCGTATTGTGTTAAGCATTGTGTGGCCCAATTATTTCGGCCCCAGGCATTTAGGAAGTATTAAAAGCATTGCCCAGACAGTGATGGTTATTGGCTCCGCTCTCGGGCCGCTGCCGTTTGGTATTTTTTACGACTGGTTCAATAATTATACGGCCATATTATGGCTTATGATGCTTCTGCCGGCTACGGCTTTGGTTTTTGCTCTTTTGTCTCCGAAGCCCTCCTAGGTATTTCCTTACTAATATTTTTGATCCGCGGACTTATGGGTTCGCGGATTTTTTGCGCTAAAACAGGAGCAGGAAGTCTTTGCACATTAAACAAGGGTGAGAGATAATAAATACATATTAAGTAAACGTTTTCAGTAACATAAAAGCTTCTAAATAAATACGGTGGTGAGGATATGATTTCAAAATTCATGGCACCCGAGATCATTTTCGGAGATCATTCGATTCAGCAGACGGGTGAAAGCTTTTTACGCCTGGGGGCGCAGCGTGTACTGGTAGTAAGCGATCCGGGCGTCAAAGAAGCCGGCTGGACCACACAGGCTGTAGAAAATATACAAGCTTCCGGCCTTGATTATCACCTGTTTTCAAATATCAGTACGAACCCTGACACAAATCAAGTAGCAGAAGGTGTAGAGGCTTATCATGAAGCCCGGTGTGACGCCGTACTTGGCATTGGGGGAGGAAGTGCGCTGGATGTGGCGAAAGCGGTGGCTGTCATTGTGAGTAATGGCGGAAAAATCGAAGAATACGAAGGGATAGATCATATCCACAGCCCGCTTCCGCCGGTCATTATGGTACCGACAACGGCGGGCTCAGGCTCTGAAGTCTCGCAATTTTCCATTATTGTGGACCCGGTGCGGAAAAAGAAAATGACGATCGTTTCGAAATCGCTCGTGCCGGATATCGCGATTGTTGATCCGTTTGTATTAATGACCAAAGATCATCTGCTGACAGCAGCTACCGGTCTTGATGCCATTACCCATGGCATAGAAGCGTATGTAAGTGCGGCAGCGACGCCGCTGACGGATGTGCATGCGGTTAATGCGATGAAACTGGCGGCTGAATTTCTGCGGCCGTCGGTGGCCTCGCACACAAATGTGGAAGCCAAGCGTGCGATGGCGATGGCAAGCATGCAGGCGGGACTTGCGTTTTCCAATGCCATTTTGGGAGCTGTACACGCGATGTCCCACGCGATTGGCGGACGCTATGCTCTTGCGCACGGAGAGATTAACAGTATTTTGCTTCCGCACGTCATGGAATTTAATCTCATTGCCTCGCCTCCCCGATTTGCTGCTATCGGCGATATTTTCGGCGCTTCTGCGGACGGGGAAGAAATGGTTCGTGCCAGACACGGCATTCAGGCCGTCCGCGCTCTCGCAGATGATATCGGTGCTCCAAAGACTCTGCGCTCCGTCGGCCTGAGAGATCCTGATTTTGAAAGTATGGCCCGGATTGCCCTTGAGGATGCATGTATGATAACCAATCCCCGGGACGTGGCCCTGAAGGATATCGAAATGCTGTTCAAAAAGGCTTACGAATAAAGGAGCGTCTTTATGTTTACAGAAAAGGAAATGGTGATTGAAAAATTAACCGGGGTCCGTGCCTCGAAAAAAAGCTATTATACAGACCTGAAAGCAACGATTGCGGAGCTTGAAAAAAAGAACCGTAAGCTTGAAATTTTAAGTGAAGTTGCAAAGGGTTTTCAGGTTACGGGAACGATGGAAACGTCACTGCAGCATATTCTTGAAACCATTTATGAACTGTATCCGATCGACCGGGTAAGCTTATCGTTAATTGAGCAGGGAGCCATGTCGTTAAAAAGTGTCTATCCTCTTTACGCAGAGGATTCCGCAGTAGGTATGCATCTTCCGAGAAAAGAATCACTGTACTGGAAAGCAATCGAACAAAATATGATTGTGCTTCACGAATGGGATCCTGCTGATACGTATACGTTTGTGGAAGAGCGGACGCTTTCGGCTTTGAACCTTCACTATGTATGTGTGATACCGCTTCGGATCAAAGCGTCAACCATCGGTGTTCTCACCTTTGCCGCGGCTGAGAGGATCGAGTGTGACCAGTCGGATATCAGCTTCTTCCGGCAGCTTTCAGATCATATTGCTGTCATGATGGAAAACGCAAGGCTGTACCAGGAGGTGTATCAGGGCAGGAAGGAATGGGAGGAAACCTTTCAGGCTGTAGCGGACCTCCTGATATTAACCGATAATGATCACCGGATCGTTCGCTGCAACCAGGCCTCCTACAGCTTCTTTGATGTATCTCCGGAGGCGGTGGCCGGGCAGCGCTGTCATGACTTGTTGTTTCACGATACGGAGGAGTTCTGTCCCATTGAAGAAAGCTATAACGGCGAATCGATGAAAAACTACCAGATGACGTTAAAAAACGGGCGCGTGTGCGATATTCAGACGTATCCCGTCCGGGACGGCGACGGAGTAATGAAAGGACTGCTTATTTATATTAAAGATGTAACGGCGCGGATCAAAACTGAAGCTCAGCTCCAGCATTCCGGGAAGCTTGCGGCGATAGGGGAAATGGCGGCGGGGGTGGCGCATGAGTTAAACAGTCCACTGACCGCGGTGATTGGCAATACCCAGATACTGCAGCGGAGTCTGAAAGAGGAAGGACCACCGAGGGAATTGGCGGTGGCGATTGAAAGAGGGGGCCGCCGCTGCCAGACGATCGTACAAAACCTGCTTTCCTTCTCCCGGCCGGAAAAAGAAGAGAGCATAGAATGCGATATGAATGTTGCAGTTGAAGATGTGCTGAGCCTGATCGGCTTTCAAATCGAAAAAGAAAATATTGTGATTGAAAAGCACTACTCGTCCAGTCTTCCGCTTGTCAAAGCTAGTTCGCATCAGGTCGGCCAGGTGATTATTAATCTGCTCCTAAATGCAAAAGACGCGTTGAAAAACAGCGAAAAGAAAGATAAAAAAATTAAAATTAAAACCAGGGTTGTTTATTCAAACGTCGTGCTTGAGGTCAAAGACAATGGGTGCGGCATCGGCCAGCGTCAGAAAGCGTCGGTGTTTGAACCTTTTTTTACCACAAAAAGAAAGCAGAATGGAACCGGGCTGGGCCTGTCGGTAAGTAAAGACATTGCAGAGAAAAATGCTGGCCGGCTGACGTTTACAAGCGAAGAGGAAAGGGGAAGCACCTTTCAACTGAAGCTCCCGGTTTATGGAGGAGAGGAGAAATATGAAGATATTAGTCGTTGACGATGACTATGATATTGGCACGTTTTTTCGCTATCTGCTTGTAGAACAGGGCCATCATATTGATCTTGCCCACGATGGAAAAGAATATGAGCGTCTTTGCAGCCAAAATCATTTATACGAGCTCGCATTTATCGATTTAAAACTGCCTGACACAAATGGTTTGAAGCTGCTCGCAGACCTTAAGCAGGCGCAGCCCTCCTGCCGCTGTATTGTTATGACAGGATACAGCACGATCGATACAGCTGTGGAAGCAGTTAAGCTTGGAGCGGAGGACTATATTGAAAAACCGTTTGAAGATATCAGCATTATTGAAGAGAAAATACAGCAGCCGAAGGTGAACCGGGAGGCTTTAGACAACATTGAACAGGCAGCTGCAAGAAGCGGCTTGATAACCGGAGAAAGCGAAGCGATGAAGGAAGTCGTCCGGCTGGCTGCGCGGTTTGCGCCTAAGCCATTAACGATCTTAATCGACGGGGAGACTGGCACCGGAAAAGAGGTAGCTGCCCGCTTCATTCACGAACTTGCCGGACCGGGAGAGCGCTCATTTCTTGGAGTGAACTGCGGAGCCCTGCCGGAGCAGATGCTTGAAAGTGAGTTGTTCGGCCACGAAGCAGGAGCGTTCACCGGAGCGAGTAAAACACGGAAGGGGTATTTTGAACTGGCCTCGGAAGGGACGCTCTTACTCGATGAAATTGGAGAAGCATCACTTTCGACGCAGGTGAAGCTGCTGCGGGTACTCGAAACGAGAGAGTTTTACCGGGTGGGAGGTGAACGCCCGATTAAAACAAAAGCCCGCATCATCGCTGCCACTAACCAGGATCTGCACCTTGCTGCAGAGGCTGGAGAATTTCGTGAAGACCTGCTGTACCGGCTCGAGGTCGTCCGGCTGACTATTCCCCCTTTGCGGGAGCGTAAGGAAGATATCCCAGCGGTGGCCCAGGCGATTCTTCGCAAAGAAATGCCGGAAAGCACAGCGCTCAGTCCGGAAGCTTTGGATGCGCTGCAGGCTCACCACTGGCCGGGCAATATCCGGGAGCTGACAAACATACTGGTCCGGGCAGCCGCAGAATCAGACGGAAGGATTGAACGCCGTCATTTAAACATGAGGCCCCCGGGCCGGAAGACGACTGCCCGGGAGCGGATTGTTTCCGGGGACTGGCTCCGGGAGAAAAAGCAGGAGCTCGAAGAAACAAAATATTTATCGCTTGAAAGTACTGTCGAGGATATAAGGAGTGAGGAAAAGCAAAGCATTCAGGATATTATTGACCATGCTTTAATGCTGACACGTGGAAATCGCCGGGAGGCAGCAGAAATGCTCGGGGTTAATACGAGAAAGCTGCGCTACTGGCTGAATGAATAAATTCCGGCAGAACAACAAACAAAACCCGGCGGGAAGAGGAGCCCGTCCGGGTAATGCTTTGTGTAAGCGTTTCGGAAACTGCCGGAAATCTAGTCCTGAATTTTGAGTACAATCCTGCCGTTGATATCGCCTTTTTCCATTGATTCAAATACGTCGTTAATATCATCCAATTCCTTCGTTTCAATAATCGGGCGAATCTTTCCATTGGCTGCGAGCTCGAGACACTCCTGCAGGTCTTTGCGTGTACCGACAATAGAGCCTTTTACGTTTACTGCGTTTAACACCGTATCGAAGATTGGAATCGGAAGCTCGCCGACAGGAAGTCCCACAATAACTAAATTTCCGCCCCGTTTAACAGTGGAGTAGGCCTGTTCAAACGCTTTCGGGCTGACAGCTACGCTGATGGCTGCCTCTACGCCGTTTAATTTCTCCATCAGAACCTTGCCGGGATCCTCGTTCATGCTGTTGATCGTCATGTCTGCTCCCATGTCCTTCGCAAGTTCCAGCTTGTCGTCCCGTATGTCGACAGCTACAACGTTTAAGGCCATGGCTTTTGCATACTGGACGGCAACGTGCCCGAGTCCGCCGATGCCAAAAATCGCGACCCAGTCACCTGGTTTGGCTTCGGATACTTTAAGTGCCTTGTACGTTGTCACGCCTGCGCAGAAAAGTGGAGCTACTGTGTCAAAGTCCAGACTGTCCGGAATTTTTGTCACATAGTGGGCGGGAGCTTTGCAGTATTCCGCATAGGCGCCGTCCACGGAATAGCCGGCGTTCAACTGCTGCTGGCAGAGCGTTTCTCTTCCAGAGAGACAGAATTCGCATTCGCCGCAGGCAGAGTAGAGCCAAGGAATGCCGACGCGGTCTCCGGTTTTGATGGATTTGACGCCGTCCGCCACCTTTTCTACTGTACCCACGCCCTCGTGTCCTGGAACGAGCGGAAGCTTTGGTTTAACCGGCCAGTCGCCGTGGGCCGCGTGCAAATCGGTATGGCAGACTCCGCATGAATGAATTTTGACAAGCACTTCTCCGTAATCAAGCTCGGGCACCGGAATATCTTTAATCTCCAGTTTTTGATGAAATTCATTAACCACTGCTGCTTTCATAAGTGAACCCTCCTTGTAATTTTGCAGGATGCACTCTATGTATATGCAAGGAGCGTGCCAGGATTGTAAACGCAGCTAAAGGCTGATACAGGGGGACAGGTTATAAATAATTAATGAAGTAAGCCGAAATTTCGGCCCGATACGACAAAAAACGGCTCCGAAAACAAAAAACAACCCTGCTGTTTAAGCAGAGCTGTTTGGGAGTGCTTGTTATTCAGCTTCAGGAAGGCCGGCCATGACGAGCTGTGTTTCGCCGTCTTCGTTTTCCTGCGTGTCGAGCGTAACGTCCTGCATTAAGTCTGTAACGCGGTTGTCCACTGCTACTTTAATGCCGTTTGCTTCTACCACCTGGTCGTCCTCCTGTGGCTCCTGAAGAACAAGACCGATTTGAGAGGATTCTTCCATTTCTTCAACTGCCACGCGAAGGTGGTCCATGTTGTTTTCTTCCATCAGCGGTTCTAGTACTGCTTTAGCACCGTTTGTAATTTCCAAGGGTGAGCCTCCTTAATTTTTAAACCTGTATAGAATATATCTATACCTCTTTTTCTATTTCTGCAAACTGCTGAATACATTCCCTGCTCTCCGGAAGTGTAAACTGCCGGAGCCGGGCGCTGGATAATTATCATTTGCAACTCTGCCAAGGGTAACAACAATATAACTGTTATTCAACTAATTCGTACAGGAAACCTGGCGGGTGCTGATATCCTGCACGCAGAAGGCATCATATTTCCCGGGAAATGGCTGCTCCTTTCCGGTTAGCCGCCAATGATTAACAGCCATACATACAGACCGGTAAGAGTAATAAACAGCGTTGGGATAGTCAGAATGATACCGACCTTAAAGTAATACGCCCAGGAAATACGAAAGCCGAACTGCCGCAGCACATGAAGCCACAGCAGGGTAGCCAGTGAACCGATCGGAGTGATTTTCGGCCCCAGGTCGCTGCCGATCACATTGGCGTAAATAAGGCCTTCGCGCAGGGTGCCGGACACAGTTGTTTCTGAAATAGCCAGAGCATCAATCATCACCGTTGGCATATTATTCATGACAGAAGATAAAAGAGCAGCGATAAAGCCCATCGAAAGGGTACCGACAAACAGTCCCTCATCAGCAGCAGCCTGTATTACAATGGCCAGCTGCTCGGTAAGCCCGGCGTTCTGAAGACCGTAAACTACAACATACATTCCTACTGAAAAGAAAACGATGTCCCACGGAGCTCCTTTTAATACTTTGCCTGTTTCCACAGCCGGGCTGCGGTGGGCCATCAATAGGAAGAACAGGGCCACAATTCCGGCAATAACTGAGACGGGCACTGCTGCGAATTCGCTGACAAAATAACCGGTGAGCAGAACCGTGAGCACTACCCAGGAAAGCCGGAACATTTTTATGTCCCGGATCGCGTCCTTCGGAGTTTTTACTTTCGTGACGTCATACCGCCCGGGTAGATCCTTGCGGAAAAAAAGATAAAGAACAAGAAGACTCGCCCCGATGGAGAAAAAGTTCGGAACAATCATCCGGGTGGCGTATTCAACAAAGCCGATGCCGAAAAAGTCGGCAGACACGATGTTTACGAGATTACTGATAATTAAGGGCAGGGAGGCTGTGTCAGCGATAAAGCCACTGGCCATAATGAATGGGAGGATCATACGTTCCTTAAATTCGAGTGCTCTCACCATCGCAAGAACGATAGGCGTCAGTATAAGGGCAGCGCCGTCATTGGCAAAAAGTGCAGCAACAACGGCACCGAGCAGAATTATGTAAATAAACATCCGAAGGCCGCTGCCTCCGGCAATTTTTGCCATGTGCAGTGCAGCCCATTCGAAAAACCCTATTTTATCGAGAATCAGGCTGATAATAATTATAGCAACAAAGGCAAGCGTAGCATTCCACACGATTCCAATAACGGTTTCGACGTCCCCGAAGCTGACAACGCCTGCGATAAGAGCGATAATAGCGCCTCCGCAGGCAGACCAGCCAATATTTAAATTTTTCGGCTGCCAAATAACCAATACGAGCGTGATAAGAAAAATAATAACTGCGAGCAGAGTGTTCATATATACCTCCAGGCCGGGCCGAAAACGATGCGGCATCCGTTCTTTCTAATTTAATAATATAATTGCTGATTTTATTATATAAGCATATGCTAATATAAATGCATATAGAAGTCAAAATACGATTCAATACTTTTAGAAAAAAGTGTGATTGCTAGGGTAAAAGAGCAGAAAAAATGTATAATGAGGCTAGAAGATGAACGCAAAGGCGGTGAAGCTTGTGACAGGGGAACAGATGAATGTAACGGTAATATGCGGGAGCCTGCGGAAGGAATCCTATAACCGGAAACTGTTGGATTTAATGAAAGCAGAGTTTCCGGAGCATTGGGAGGTTGAAGAAGCATTTTTGCATCAAATTCCACTTTATCATGCCGATGTAGAAGAAGCAGGGGCCCCGGAAGCCGTGGTAGAATTGAAACGCGCCATGATGCGTGCGGACGGGGTCATTATCGTGACTCCCGAATATAATAATGGCATGCCGGGTGTGGTAAAGAATGCTCTGGACTGGGCCTCCAGCCCGCCCGCCCACTCCGCTCTGACCCATCGCGCTTTCGCGCTTGCCGGAGCGACTCCCGGGGGCGGAGGCACGGCTTTATCCCAGTACCAGGTCCGGCAGACACTGACAGCTGCTGAAGCCTATGTAATGCCCGGGCCGAAAATGCTGGTGGCGGGCGTGGCAGGAAAAATGAACAAAGAGCTGGATACGCTGGAGGATGAAAAAACTACGCAGCACGTAAAAAAGTTCGTGCAGGCGTTTAATAGCTGGATGCACCGTTTTGACGAATAAAGAAAAGGCACACAGGAGGAATGACAAATGAGAATCAGAGAACATGACCTGCCGGGGGTAGGAAAACGAGTGTCGTTTGAAAACCGGGACGGTATTACCACGGTCATGATCGTACACCATAGCGGTAAAAGAGAAATTTATTTTGTCGAAGATGAAGATGACGACGAGGCTCTTTTTTCAACTATATTCACATCCGATGAAGCAAAGGAGCTGGGTGCCCGTCTGCTTGGCATCCACGATGAACCGGTGGATGAAGAAAGCTTTGAGCGCTTTCGCCTGTTAAGAAAGAAAATGCTTGTCGACTGGATCAAAGTAAAAAAAGGCTCGCCGATGGATACGCGCTCAGTGGAAGAAGCCCAGACGTCAATCCCGGAAGGAGTTTCTATTGTCGGCATCATGAGAGATAAAGATATTCTTCCGAAGCCGGAGGATGATTTTATCATTCAGGCCGGGGACACCCTGCTTGTGGTTGGAAAGAAAGATATTATTGGGCGCTTTGAAGAAGTTTGTAAGGCGAAAGGATAATTCTTATGCCGGAAATGCCTGATCTGCTTGCTGCGGGATTGATGCTGCTCGTACTTTTTATCGGGGGATGGATGTCTTTTAAGATGCGGTTCCCCGAGGTCATCATCTATCTATTAATTGGAATTGTCGTCAGCAGCTGGCTGGCAGATTCTCACCTGCTGTATTTTGCCGGTGAAATTGGTATTGTCCTGCTGTTTTTTATGCTGGGGATGGAGTTTCCGGTCCGGCAGCTCATCCATGTCGCAACAAAGGTTTTTCGGGCCGGGCTTCTAGATATTGTACTCAGCTTCGGGGTCACCGTAGGTATTACGCTGGCATTTGGTCTTGGATGGCTCGAGGCCTTAATCATAGGCGGCGTCGCCTACGCCACAAGCTCTTCGATCACAGCCAAAATGCTTGAAAGCTCCAAACGTATGGCAAACCCCGAGTCTGAATTTATACTTGGCCTTCTCATTTTTGAGGATTTATTCGCTCCAGTGCTGGTGGCGGTGCTCGTAAGTATGACTGTAGGCAGCGGAGTTACAATTGGTACGCTTGGATGGACCTTCGTTCAAATTATTATACTGGTCGCAGGAGCGGTCCTGCTCGGGATATTTGTTTTCCGAAAATTGCGTTCATTTGTGGACCGCTATATGGACGAAGATTTTTTTCTGCTTTTTGTTTTTGGCATTGCGCTTACGTACGGCGGTATTGCTTTGTATTTGAATTTATCCGAGGTGCTGGGCGCTTTTCTGGCTGGAATTATCCTTGCGGAAGTGAAACGCAGCGACGTGCTCGAAGGCCTGGTCGTGCGCTTTCGGGATTTGCTGCTCCCAATGTTTTTTGTTTATTTCGGCACTACCATTGAGGTCGGGGAAGGAGTGCCGATGATACCGATGCTTCTCGTACTGCTTTTCTGGTCAGTGGCTGCGAAAATAATCGTCGGGTTTGCAGGCGGAAAACTGTACGGCCTGTCATCCAAAGTAGCTCTGCGCGCAGGCTTATCTTTAACCCAGCGCGGGGAATTCTCAATTATAATCGCGGCACTTGCTACGGGAACCCTGCGAACCTTCAGCAGTATTTTTATTCTTCTTTCGGCTCTCGCCGGAGTATATTTGTTCCAGAAAGCACCTGAGCTTGCCACAAGTATTTACGGAAAGAAAAGAAACAAAAAAACAGCATAAAATAAAGCTTTGAGGGCTGCCTCATAGATGAGCAGTCTTTTTTATATAATTTTACGAAGGCTTTATTTTTAATCATCTCTACGGTATGTTGAAGCAAGAGAAGGAGGAGTGTTATATGCTGACTGGTATTTTTTTATTTATTCTGGCAGGAGTTATGGAAATCGGCGGCGGCTATTTGGTCTGGCAGTGGATAAGAGAGTCGCGTCCGGTGTATTACGGCCTTTTCGGAGCAGCAGGGCTTGTAATGTACGGGGTAATTGCGGCTTTTCAGGTGTTTCCGGCATTTGGAAGAGTTTACGCAGCATATGGCGGTATATTTATAATTATGTCCCTGCTCTGGGGCTGGTGGATCGACGGCTGGCGTCCGGACACATACGATTGGGTGGGGGCTGCCTTTTGCATTATCGGTGTAAGTATCATGCTGTGGGCGCCCCGCGGGGCATAAAAAAAGCCCGCCGGAGAGCGGCGGGAGGAATTTACATGGACGGAATCGTCCGGTGGGGAAGCTTCCATTGAAAGCGGTAGGAGCATACACGGCCGGAAACGAGTAAAACAAATAGCAAGAACAGGCCCAAGCCGCCGGTAACCCAGCCCATACCGATAAATAAGCCGCCGACCAGCGCCCACAGGGCGTAGACCTCTGAGTGAAGCACCATCGGTTTTCGGTTGGCCAGCACGTCACGGATCAGTCCACCGCCGCTTCCCGTTAGTACCGCAGCCACGATGACGGCGCTGAGCGGGTGCCCCATTTCTACCGCAAAGAGGGCCCCCTGCATCGCAAAAGAAGCAAGGCCGATGGCATCAAAAAATGACCCCCAGCTGTGCCAGTGCTTCATTAAAATGTTTGGAAAAAGTACAAACAGCAGAATAGAAAAAAAGGAAACCTGGAAAAACAGTCCCTGGCTCCACAGCTCTGACACGGGGACCCCGATCAGAATATTTCGAATCGCTCCTCCCCCGAACGCTGTGATAAATCCTAAAAACAACACCCCAAAGATATCAAGGTCTTCTTCCATAGCGACAATCGCCCCGCTGATGGAAAACGCAATGGTGCCTACCACTGTCAGCATATCCCAGGTCATACAGATCCCCCTTTCCCGGTTGATACGTCTTCATATAAAAATCGCTGCCGGAAAGGCAGCGACGGTGTATACACTTTTAGTCCGAGAACGATTATAAGCTGTAACTGGAAAAATAGCAACCCAGTGCCGGTGTAAAGAGACAGGAAGAATATTTCTGTTGCGATGGTGCAAAGAGCAGTTAATGTTTCAGCTGCCGGGGGAATCATATATAAAATAGAGACGAAAAATAATATTTATACAAAAAGAAGGGGCCCTATGAATATAGAAAACATACATACAAAAGCTTACGCGAAAAAACTGGATGAAGGTGATGAACTCCGGAAGTACCGCCGAGAATTCTACATGGGAGAGACGATTTATTTGGATGGAAATTCGCTCGGCCTGCTGTCGGAGCGGGCGGAAAAAAGCGTCCAGGAAATTATGGATATGTGGAAGCAGCTTGGCATTGAGGGATGGACAAATGGAAGCCATCCCTGGTATTACCTGTCGGAAAAGCTGGCCCAGGCCTCGGCTCCGCTGCTTGGGGCAAAAGAGACAGAAGTGATTGTTACCGGTTCAACGACCGTAAATATTCACCAGATGCTTGCTACCTTTTATCAGCCTGCCGCCAAACGGTACAAAATACTTACAGATGATACGGCTTTTCCCACCGATATTTACGCATTAAAAAGCCAGCTTCATCTGCGCGGCCTGGGAGAAGAGGCACTGGTTCAGGCCCCGAGCCGGGAAGGGATGCTTGATGAGGATGAGATTATCGACAGGATGAATGAAGGTACTGCTCTATTGTTTCTTCCGGGCGTATTGTACCGGAGCGGCCAGGTGCTCGATATGGAGCGGTTAACGAAGGAAGCACAAGCCCGAGGCATTATGGTCGGTCTCGATCTTTGTCACTCGGTCGGCTCTGTACCGCATGAGCTTCATGCGTGGGGCGTCGATTTTGCTGTCTGGTGCAATTATAAGCATTTGAATGGAGGGCCCGGAGCTGTTGCAGGGCTGTACGTTCATGAAAAGCACTTTGGGCAATCACCGGGACTTGCGGGCTGGTTCAGTTCAAAAAAATCCGTGCAGTTTGATATGAAGCATACCCTCGAGCCGGAAGAATCAGCCGGAGCTTATGAAATCGGGACCCCGCATGTGCTGAGTATGGCTCCTTTGATCGGGTCTCTGGAAATGTTCGGGGAAGCAGGGATAAAACGAGTACGGGAAAAATCTCTGCGGCTAACCGGCTATATGATCGATCTGATTGACTCTGGTGTTGGCAGCGGCCTGAAGGTGGTAAGCCCGCGAAAGCCAGCTTTGAGAGGCGGGCATGTGCTTCTTAAGCATGAATACGCCGCCGGCATCTGCAACGCATTGAAAGCAGAAGGCATCGTGCCTGATTTCCGGTCGCCGTCATATATCCGGATGGCGCCGGTGGCGTTGTACAATACGTATGAAGAAGTACGGCTGGCGGTAGAAACGCTGAAAAGAATTATAGATAATGAAGAATACCTGCAGTTTTCAAATGAACGCGGAACGATTGCCTGAGAAAGGTGAGACAAAGTGAAAGGAGGAAGTCCGGAGATGCAAACAGCTATTATTGTTCTGCTGGGTCTGTTAATTGCTTTTATCGTTTTGGTGCCTGCAGGGCTGGTGCTTTGGATGTACGTTAAGGACCGACGGCAGAGGCAGCACGCTATTTTAAAAAATTTCCCGGTTCTCGGGAGGATGCGTTATTTAATTGAAAAAACGGGACCGGAGTTTCGGCAGTATTTATTTAACAACGATCTTGAGGGAAAACCCTTTTCAAGAGAGCAGTTCATTTCTACGGTCAAAGCCGGTAAATACAAAACACGCATGCTTGGCTACGGTTCGAAGGAGGACTTTAATACGAATGGATATTATATCGTAAACGACATGTATCCGACGCTTGAAGAGGAGGTGCGCCGGGACAGGAAGGCAGAAGCCGTTCCGTCCAAGGTGTACGAAATTGACAATGACCGGTTGTTTACAAGGCAGGAGCACCGGGTGGAGGAATCGTTCGATCCGTTTCTGCTTGATGAGCAGGACATTCTTACGCTTGGAAAACATAGCGGGGTCAAGCACCCTTTCCGTGTGAAGGGGCTTATCGGCCAGTCAGGCATGAGCTACGGGTCGCTCGGAGACCGGGCGATCGAAGCATTGTCCACAGGAAACGCCCGGGCTGGCGGGTCCTGGATGAACACTGGGGAAGGGGGACTGTCGGACTACCATCTGAAGGGCGGAGCGGACATTATGTGGCAGATCGGTCCGGGACTGTTCGGGGCAAGAGACCGTGCCGGCAATTTTAACCGGCAGCTGTTTCAGGAACAGGCAGCTTACGATGAGGTAAAGGCTGTAGAGATCAAGCTGGCTCAGGGAGCTAAGCAGCGCGGCGGCCATGTCGACGGGGCTAAGGTTACCGAAAAAATTGCCGCTGTCCGGAATGTGGAGCCGTGGAAAACGATAGACAGTCCGAACCGGTTTAAAGATATTGAAACAACAGGAAAGCTGATGTCTTTTCTTGAAGAACTGCGGCAGCTGAGTGAAAAGCCGGTCGGCATCAAAATCACTCTTGGCTTAAGACAGCACGCCACCAAGCTGGCGGAGGAGCTGAAGACCTCGGAGATTCTTCCCGACTTTATCACGCTGGACGGCAGCGAGGGAGGCACCGGGGCTTCCTACAAAGAAATGGCGGACAGTGTAGCCCTCCCGCTCTTTTCAGCGCTGCCGATGCTTGAAGAAGCGCTGCTTGAAGCAGGGATTAGAGACAAAATCACCATCATTGCCTCAGGGAAGCTGCTAACGCCGAACAAGGCAGTCACAGCACTGGCCCTTGGCGCAGATTTGATCCATGTGGCGAGAGGATTCATGGTCAGCGTCGGCTGTATCATGGCGCAGGTGTGCCACACCAACGAGTGCCCGGTCGGAGTGGCCACGACCGATCCGAAGCGGCAGGAGGCTCTGGATATTGAAGAAAAATCCTACCGCGTCACCAATTTTATTATTTCTATGCGCGAAGGAATGCATAATTTAGCGGTGGCGGCCGGTCTCCATTCGCCGACGGAATTTAATCGGAATAATCTTATTTATAAAGATATGGATGGCCGTACGTATTCTGTCGAAGACATTGTAGAAAGAAAAATGGAACGTACGCAAAGCTTAAGAAAATTTTAAAAGGCCGCAGAGAGGAAAGTATTTCCCGGGAAATAAACGGCTTCTGCCGTACGCTTAAAGAAAAAACCGCCGAAGTGTATGCTCACTTTGGCGGTTCGTTTAATTATACAGAAAAATATACCTGGATTTTTTCCGGCTCGAGAATGTTTCCGACATAAAAGGCTCCAAAGTCGCCGTAGCGGGCAGAGACTTCGTCAAAACGCATTTCGTATACGAGCTTTTTAAACTGCAGGGCGTCATGAGCAAATAAAGTGACTCCCCATTCCCAGTCATCAAGACCGGTGGATCCGGTAATAATCTGTTTTACTTTTCCGGCATACTGACGGCCGGTCATGCCGTGTGCTTTCATTAGTTCGCGGCGTTTATCGATCGGAAGCGAATACCAGTTGTCTTCGCCTTCCCGTTTTTTATCCATCGGATAGAAGCAGAAATGCTCCCATTTTGGCAGGATAGGGTAAATACGTCCGCGGATCCACGGATTATCGAGAGGGTCGCTCCCGTCTTCCGGGGGCAAGTAGTTTCCAAGCTCTACGATGGAAACGTATGAGTAGGCAGGAGTCGTGTAAGCCGCGAGCCCCGATTTATCGAAAGCGAGCTCAATATCGTGAATCTCTTTCATGGTTTCACGGAGCACCATGATAACAAAATCGGCTTTTTGGCCGACAATCGTGTATAAAGCATGGCTGCCCTGTTCAGCCTCTTCCACCTGCTGAAAACCTTCAATCATACGATGAAACTCGTTAACCATCTGGTCGCGCTCTTCGCTTGGCACCTGCTTCCATGCATGCCAGTCAAAGTGGCGGAAGTCATGCAGGCAATACCAGCCGTCGAGTGTTTGAGAAGCTTCGCTCATCCTGATTCCTCCTTCATCTAAACCTTCCGTTGCCCACTATACCACAGTACAAGAGCGTCCAAAACGAATATGATTGAGCAATTTGTGACACGTGCATGATGGTCGTTGAAAAACGATCAGCCCTTCTGCATCAGGAATTAAGGGGGCAAAAGTGTGAAAATTTACAAATCATTGAATTTATTCGTCCCGGTTTATTTTTCCTGACAGAAGGAGTATGCTAATGTATGAAAACTGTGCAGGTATTTTCACAATGAATAAACGAATGCTTCTCTGCAGAAGCTTCGCTAATTATCTGAAGAACTACTACAATGGAACCAACACCATATACACTTGTTTACAATATTTTGAGGAGGAATTTTGTTGAGCGATCTTTTCGCATCCATCTATGATCAGGTGAAAAAAGAACATCCTTCCATCGTACTGCCGGAAGGAGACGATGACCGCGTCGTCCAGGCAGCCTCACGTCTCGGGGAAGAAAATGTGCTTACCCCTATTCTTATCGGAGACGAACAGGAAATAAAAGCGAGGGCACAGAATTTAGGCGTTCCTCTCGAAAACGTTACTGTCTTCAACCCGAAAACGTATGAAAAAATGGACGAGCTTGTAGCCGCTTTTGTTTCCCGTCGGAAAGGAAAAGAGACAGAGCGCACAGCAAGAGAAAAGCTGACAGACGTCAATTATTTCGGAACAATGCTTGTATATATGGATTTTGCAGACGGGCTCGTCAGCGGGGCAGCTCACTCTACCGGTGACACCGTACGTCCGGCGCTTCAAATTATTAAAACAAAACCAGGTATTCAAAAAACGTCCGGCGTATTTATTATGGTGAAAGAGGATCACAAATTCGTGTTTGCGGATTGTGCCATCAATATATCTCCAAGCGCTGAAGAATTAGCAGAAATAGCTATTTCCACCGCAGAAACGGCAAAATCATTCGATATCGATCCAAAAGTAGCGATGCTCAGCTTTTCTACAAAAGGTTCGGCCGCTTCCATGGAAACGCAGAAGGTATCCGAAGCGACAAGAACCGCTCAACAGACCCGTCCGGATCTTGTTATTGACGGGGAGTTCCAGTTTGATGCCGCGTTTGTGCCGGCGGTAGCTCAAAAGAAAGCTCCGGATTCACCGCTTCGCGGCGAAGCGAATATATTTATTTTCCCAAGCCTGGAATCCGGGAACCTTGGCTATAAGATCGCCCAGCGTCTCGGCGGCTACGATGCTATCGGACCGATTCTCCAGGGCCTGAACAAGCCGGTAAATGATCTCTCGAGAGGGTGCAGCATAGATGATGTGTATAAGCTTTCTCTTATTACGGCCAAGCAGGCTATCACTGAACGCGAAGCAGTAGCAAATAAAGAATCATAAATAAAAAAGACCTTTCGGATAAAAGCTCCGAAAGGTCTTTTTTGTGCTATTGCCGTGTGTCGTGCGTCTGTGTTTCTGGTACAGCTACGGTATCAAAGTTGTCTGCAAGCTTTTGAAGTCCATCCTGCAGCGCGCTTCCGCGAACCGGCATGCCGTGGCCGGTGATTGCAGCGGCTGGCTCGAGCTGGTTTAGTTTTTCAACAGAGCTTTTAGCGTCGACCCAGTCCATTGTTAAATATTTCGGTGGGCCGTGGATTTCGAGCTTTTGGGTCGTAACACGGGAGAGGGACTCCTGTTTTACGGTAACAAAAGCATCACCGGCGATGAGCGTCCGGTCGTTTTCACGGAAAAGGGAAATGTGTCCGGGAGTGTGTCCGGGGGTGTGCAGCCATTTCCATTCGCCGAGCTCAGGAACAGAACCGTCGGACGGAAGCGGCTGCACGAAATCCCCCAGATTGACCGGTTCGTTTGGAAACCGTGGCGACATCTTCGCAACAAGGCCGCGGTCTACAGAGCTATCTGCCTTTGGATATGCTTTCTTTCCGGTCAGGAAAGGCATTTCCTCCGGGTGCGCATAAACGGGAACATTCCATTTTTTCACGAGCTCCACCACTGTGCCTACATGGTCAAAATGACCGTGCGTGAGTATGATGGCATTTGGTTTATTGTTTGTGCCGTATAAATCCTCGACAGCCTGAATCACTTTATCCGAGGATTTAGGCATGCCGGTATCAACCAACACCCAGTTGTTATTATTATCATGCTGCTCGATAGTACAGATATTAACGATTTTATTTGTATATGCGTGTACTCCCCGGGCTACCGTATGCTCTTTGCCGCTTTTCACCGACGTCATCGGCAGATACTTGTCTGCCATTGGATTATACAGCTCTTCGTTCGTTTCTTCGCTCATTATTTTCCTCCTTTAGAAATAAGCATGTATGACACGTATTTCCGCACCCTGAATAATTAAAACCAGAAAAAAGACGGACACTGCCACGAGCGCCCGTCTAAAAAGCTTTTACGATTTGGAGGACAATCCTCCGCGAAGGTCTTTTTCGATATCTTCGAGACTGCGTCCTTTGGTTTCCGGAATAAACCGCAGGACGAATAAGAAGGCGAGAACGCCCATGAAAGCAAAGATAACGAAAACCCAATTGATGCCTATAGCGCCTAATAGAATAGGGAACGTTAAGGAAACAATTAAGTTAGCCAGAGACAGCACGAGCGTTGTAATGCCAGTAGCTGCACCGCGGGCTTTCATTGGGAAAAGCTCTGGGAGCATCACCCAGACAACCGGCCCCCAGGTAGCGGAGAAAAACATGATAAATACGCCAAGGAAAACCACAATCAGCCAGGCAACAGTAGTGGTGAGTTCAACGCTGAATAAAATAATGGCTAACGTTGCAAGACTGCTGACCATACCTACGTTTCCAGCCAAAAGCAGCTTTTTCCGTCCCAGCTTATCGATCGTTGCAATTGCCACGAGAGTCATTAACACGTTTACTGTACCGATACCAACTGTTCCAAGAATTGAAGCGGCATTACCGAGCCCTGCTTCCGTAAAAATGGTCGGCGCATAATAAATAACGGAGTTAATACCAATCAGCTGCTGAAAGGCAGCGAGCAGACAGCCGACTACCAGCATTGGCCGCAGCCATTTCGCCTTCAGTAGATCGCCGGTGCCTTCTTCAATGTTTTCAATTTCCTTCATCTGTTTCATTTCATCTTCGATTTCTGACTGGTCGCGCGTTAAGCTCATTATGTTCCGGGCTTCCTGTTCACGGTTTCTTTTGATCAGCCAACGCGGGCTTTCCGGCATAAAGATTACGCCGATCATAAGAAGAATCGCCGGCACGGCTGCGAGCCCGACCATCCAACGCCATCCTTCGATTGGAGTGAAGGCGTAGTTGACGATGTAAGCAAGTAAAATACCAAGAGTAACCATCAGCTGATTTAAAGACGAGAGAGCGCCGCGCTGACTTGTCGGAGCCATTTCCGACAGGTAAACCGGCACAAGCGCCGTTGATCCCCCGACTGCAAAGCCGAGAATAATACGACCGGTAATAAGTACAGCTGCATTTGGAGAAAATGCAAGAACCAGGGAGCCGATTAAGTAGACGAGAGCGATTACAAATACGACCCGTCTTCGGCCGAACTTATCCGATACATAGCCGCTCAAGCCGGCACCAACAATAGCCCCTGCGAGCAGTGAACTGACGACGACACCCTGCAGGAAGCTCGAAAGAGGAATGTCCTGATTAATAAAAATGAGAGCGCCGGATATTACACCGGTTTCATAACCGTACAATAAGCCGCCAAGGGCACCAAAAAAGTATATCCAGCCCTTGCTCAAGCCGTTAGACATAATATACCCACCTTTAATTTTTTGTCTTGACAGGATTCTTCCACGTTTAGGATTATCCCAAACATTTCCATGCAATAAAACCATAAGAAAACAGCCGCAAACAATACCTGTTTTAGGCTGTGTAAAGTTTTCCTATGAGCGTGGCTGGGTCGCTTTTTTGTTTCTTGCAAGCACCCTGTCGTAGAAATGCGCAAAACGGGACTGCTCATCCTCTGTAAGCTGGTCATCATACACAGCAGCACCCAGGCGCTCTGCTGTCTGCTGGATTCGCCGGTTGATATCCTGAATGGAAAAGGCGGTGCCATAAAGCTCTTCGAGCGAAGTCATCACAGAAGGAACAACAGCCGGCCAGGTGATCTTTGTATCTGCCTGATCACTAGCGGCATGCTCGTAGAATTTCCGTAAAATTTCTGCACGGGCAGCGCCGCTTTTGGTAACGGCCAAATAAATCTGCACTGCTACCCCGCCTCTGATACGGCGCTGCGAAATTCCGGCAAATTTTTTCCCGTCGATGCTTAAATCGTAGGAGCCCGGACAGTACGAGCCGACGATTTCGTAAGCATCAATTTTTCCTGGACTGTCGTCAAATACTTCCTGCATAAATGACCACATCCATTCATATCCGGCATGAATAGAAGTCCCACGTTCTTCTTTAAAAATGAGGGACAGATTATAAATTCCTTCATCAAGCACCACAGCAAGACCGCCCGAATTGCGTACAATAACTTCATATCCCTGCTCCCGGAGATATTTAAGCCCGTTGGCCGCATTCGGCAGCCGGGTGTCCTGAATACCCAGGACAACAGTGGGGGCATGGACCCAGGCACGCATAACAGAAGGGGAAGAACCCTCTCCGAGACTCACACAAAAATTATCATCAAAGGCAAAAGATTGCAATGGATCCATATTAATCCCTGTTACTGAATGATCAATCCATCGCCAATTTTTGTCGACAAAAATATCTTTCATTTCCATTTTATGTACCCCGATTCTATTCATTTTCAATTTGACCGGTCTTATTATAACACTGCTGTTTCCATGTGAGATATTGCACGCTACTAAATAGTAGAAGAAACCAGGATTTTTCCTTTCCAAACAGGATAATGAACAGTATAATTACGGTATCTGCCTGAGAGTTTTTTAGTGGAGGGGCCCGAAAAACAACATAGAGAGAATATTCATAATATTTATATTTGAAAAGGGGGACCTTAACATGAACAAGAAATTGACGATTTGGATTTTAATCGCGCTTGTGGCGGGTGTGATCGCAGGGATCATTTTAAGCTTTGGACCGGACAGCGTCTACAATCCGTTGGATACATACGTGCTATATCCTGTCGGCGAAATTTTCCTTAATTTAATTACAATGCTCGTAGTACCAATTGTGTTCGTTTCAATTACGCTCGGGGCCGCAGCTTTAAACCCGAGAGATCTCGGACGGATCGGCGGCAAGACGATTGCGTTTTACCTTGTTACGACCGCGATTGCCCTGACTATCGGCGTTATTGTTGCTTACGTGCTTCAGCCGGGAGCCGGCGGGGATTTTGATATTCAAAACGCCAGCTATGACGCAGAAGAAGCGCCTTCCATTACAGATACCCTGCTCGGAATTATTCCGGATAACCCTGTACAGGCAATGGCGGAAGCAAACATGCTCCAAATTATTGCCTTTGGTATCTTCATCGGTATTTCCCTCGCTATGCTCGGAAGTAAAGTATCGATGGTAACAAAATTCTTTGAACAGCTGAATGATATTCTCATGTTTTTGGTTACGATTGTAATGTACACAGCTCCGTTTGGCGCATTTGCGCTGATCGCTTCTGCTATTGGGGAAGCGGGGCTCGATGGCCTTCAATCCATTCTCATGTACGCTCTCGCAGTTATTCTTGCTCTCGTGCTGCAGGCAGCTATTGTGTATACTCTTGCGATCTCTTTACTCGGCAAGGGTAATCCGCTCACGTTCTTTAAAGAATTCTTCCCGGCGATGGCCGTGGCCTTTAGTTTATCGAGCTCCAGTGGGACGCTGCCGATTTCGATGAGAATGGCCCAGGAACGACTGAAGGTAAGCAAGCCGGTATCAAGCTTTGTGCAGCCGCTTGGTTCAACGATTAACATGGACGGCACAGGTATTATGCAGTCGGTGGCGGCAGTATTTATCGCGCAGGCGTACAGCATTGACCTTTCCTTTACCCAGGTAATCGTCATTATCCTGACGGCGACTCTGGCCAGTATCGGTACTGCCGGCGTGCCGGGCGTGGGACTTATCATGCTTTCGCTCGTGCTGACACAGGTGGGACTGCCAGTGGAGGGCATCGCCCTGATTATCGGTGTTGACCGTCTGCTGGATATGCTCCGGACCTCCCTGAACGTGACAGGCGACGCGGCATGCGCGTTTGTCATCGACCGTTCGGAGAAGCGGAAACGGGGAGAAGAAATAGAGCATATTGGAAAATAATAATTTCAACAAGTACCGGCGGCTTCTGCTGCCGGTATTTTTTTATGGCTGCTTTTTTTGCTAAGCCAGGAAAGAAATTGCTATAATAATAGTATTGGAATATACGATCAGCGGTTCCGCTGAAACAGAGACGGAAAGGAACGCTATGACCATGCCGGTTGGAAACAAAAAGCTTCCAGAAGAAAAAGTATTTAAGGACCCGGTCCACCGCTACATTCATATCAGTGATGAACTCATATGGGATCTGGTGGGGACAAAGGAATTTCAACGGCTGCGCCGTGTCCGCCAGCTTGGAACGACGTTTCTGACGTTTCACGGGGCGGAGCATACCCGCTTCAATCATTCCTTAGGCGTGTATGAAATCATGCGCAGGATTATTGAGGTGTTTGAAGGCCGTCCGCACTGGAATGGTGATGAAGGGCTGCTTTGCCTGAGTGCGGCGCTTCTTCATGATATCGGCCACGGGCCGTTTTCCCATTCGTTTGAAAAAGTGTTTAATACAGACCATGAAGAGTGGACGCGCCATATCATTTTAGGAGATACAGAAGTAAATACTGTTCTCCGACGGATGGGCGGGGATTTTCCCCAGCAGGTCGCAGACGTGATTGAAAAAACCCATCCGAATAAGCTGATTGTCAGCATGATCAGCAGCCAGATTGATGCGGACCGGATGGATTATCTGCAGCGGGACGCCTTCTACACCGGGGTCAGCTACGGTCATTTTGATATGGAGCGTATACTCCGGGTTATGAGGCCGACAGAAGACCAGGTGGTTATTAAGGCAACCGGCATGCATGCGGTCGAGGATTACATTATGAGCCGGTACCAGATGTACTGGCAGGTGTATTTTCATCCGGTAACAAGAAGTGCGGAAGTGATACTGACAAAAATCCTGCAGCGCGTTAAAGATCTTAAAAATGAGAGCTATCCGTTTAAATATCCCCCGGACCATTTTGAGAGCTTTTTCCGCGGGGCCATTACGCTCGAGGATTACCTGGACCTCGACGAGTCGGTCGTTATGTATTATTTTTTGATGTGGCAGAAGGAAGAAGATGCGATTCTGCAGGATTTGTGCAGGCGCTTTATGAACAGACGGCTGTTTAAATATGTGGAATTCGACCAGCACTTTATGATGAATGAATGGCTTCGTCTCCAGCAGCTGTTTGCAGAGCTTGGGATAGATCCTGCGTATTACCTTGTCGTCGATTCTTCGTCGGATCTGCCGTATGATTTTTACCGGCCTGGCGAGGAAGAAGACCGGGTGCCTATTCATCTTTTGATGCCGGACCGCCGTCTTCGTGAATTGTCGAGAGAGTCGGATGTGGTAGAAGCGATTTCGGGTAAAAAGCGGACCGATCATAAATTATATTATCCGTCAGAGATTCTCGAAGAGCCTGGGCAGGAAGACACGAAGCAGCAGATTAAGGACATACTTCATTTAAAATTAGGGAAAGTAGAACGGTGATTCCGCCGTCCTTCCGGTAAAGCCGGAAGATACATAAAGAAAGCAGCAGAAAGGGAGGGGGCGCGGCATTATGCTACCGGATCACGCTAAGATTATGGCCCTGCTTGAGGATACAAAAGAAGTTATTGGACGAAAAAAACTGCAGAAAATCGTATACATTGGAAAAAAGCTGAACCTTCCATTTCAGGAAAAATACACATTTCGCATGTATGGCCCTTATTCAGAAGAATTGACGCTCCGGCTCGAAGAACTGTGTGGTCTCGGCCTTATCACAGAGTGTAAAGAAACAAAATCCGGCTACTATCAGTACCGGTATGAGCTTTCGGAAGATGGGACTTCATTTCTAGAGAAGTTTCCGCTTGACTGGCCATCCGGGCGGGCAAAGCCTGTGCTTCAAAGTCTGAACAGCCAGAGCGCCCGGTTCTTAGAGCTTGTTTCCACGATGCTTTATTTTGATCACCTGTCCAAAGAAGCGGTGGAAGCCCGGGTGGCCGAGCTGAAAAAAAGCCAGAATTACCGCCCGGAAGAATTCGAGGAAGGCTGGGAATATATCGAATCGTTGCAGAATCAGTAAGAAAACAGGTACGATAAGAATAAGGAACGATTAAAGGAGGAGCTTTTTACGAATGAGTGAATTCAGTAAAGATAATAATAAAGGCGCTGAAAAGAAACGCGGCAGCCAGTTCAATATTCTAAGCGGGGACGCTACGAAAGGGGACGGCGGCTATAACGCCGGCGCCCTCAGTCTCGACAATGTGACCCCCGTCTTCATCGATCCGGCCGAAGACGCGGCATTTATTGACATGGGAGCACTGCACGCCAGGTCCGAACCGGAAAAACGGGTGAAATTCGGCCCGGATAAAAGCAATGTACCGGATGGCAAGCTGTACTGGCTCGTATGGGTGTCGACGGAGCAGGGTGAAAACGGCCCGTTTTACGCCGGCCTCGGCGCCTGCGAAATGCTCGTGGACAAAAAAGCCCGCCGTGCGTACAAAAGTATGCCGGAGCATGTGAACAATCTGGATAAAGCAATTAAAGGGCGCATCGCAATCGCGCACATGGATGAGCATTCCCGCTACATTCTGCAGGAATATTTAAAAGCGTTTAACCGGAACATGTGGGACAATTCGACAGAAGAGCTGTATGAGGCCTTCCGCGGAGCGGCGGAGCAATAAAAAACAGGGCGTGCGGGAATGTTTCCCGCACGCTTCGTCTGTGAAAAGAGGAGGAACGGCTATGGAAACGTGGTTTACAGAAAAACAAACGGAGCATTTCGGCATTACGGCCCGTGTTACAAAAACGCTGCATTCCGAGCAGACCGATTTCCAGCAGCTTGACGTGGTAGAAACAGCGGAATTTGGGAATATGCTGCTGCTTGATGGTATGGTGATGACTACAGAAAAGGATGAGTTCGTCTATCATGAAATGATGGCCCACGTGCCGCTTGCAGCGCATCCCGAACCAAAGCAGGTGCTGGTGGTTGGCGGCGGTGATGGCGGCGTTATCCGGGAAGTGCTGAAGCATCCATCGGTTGAGGCAGCTACACTTGTAGAAATCGATGGTCAGGTGGTGAAGTATTCAAAAAAGTATCTGCCTTCCATCGCCGGAGCGCTTGATGATCCGCGGGTAGACGTGCAGGTGGCCGACGGGTTTATGCATATCGCGGAAAGTGAAGCCGCGTATGACGTGATTATGGTGGACTCCACGGAGCCGGTCGGCCCGGCGGTGAAGCTGTTTGAAAAAGGCTTTTACGAAGGCATTCACCGGGCGTTAAAGGAGGACGGGCTCTTTGTCGCCCAGACGGACAATCCGTGGTTTCACGCGGACCTGCTTCGGACCGTCTACAATGACGTAAAGGAAATATTTACCCATACCGATGTATATACCGCAAATATTCCTACGTATCCGAGCGGTCTTTGGACGTTTACCATCGGTTCGAAGCAGTACAGGCCCAAAGAGGTGCATCGCAGCCGGGCAGAAGCGCTGGATACTCATTACTATACGGCGGATATACATGAGGCTGCGTTTGCGCTTCCGGCTTTTGTGCAGCGGGGCCTTGAGCGGAAGGGGGAGTGACAATGAACGCCTTCGATCCGGCTTATACTGGAAAGGTATTTATCGGCAGCTCTGCTTCCTATGAGGATAGCAGTGCAGTGCTGTACGGCATGCCGATGGACTGGACGGTCAGCTTCCGTCCGGGCTCCCGCTTTGGGCCGAACCGGATCCGGGAGACCTCTATCGGACTTGAAGAATACAGTCCCTATCTGGACAAGCATTTAGAGGATTGTTCGTATCACGATGCCGGAGACATGATGCTTCCGTTCGGAAATCCTTCCAAAAGCGTGGAGATTATTCAGGAGACGGCGGCGCGTTTGTTTGCGGATGGCAAATTTCCCCTCGGCATAGGCGGAGAGCATCTGATTACCTGGCCAATTATGCAGGCGGCCTATGCGCATGACCCGTCCGTTGCTTTCATCCACATTGATGCTCACACGGACCTGCGCGAGGATTATGAAGGGGAGCCCCTGTCCCACGCTACCCCGGTGCGGAAAATCTGCGAAAAAATAGGACCGGAAAACGTGTATTCCTACGGAGTGCGCTCCGGGGAAAAGGAAGAGTTCGACTACGCCCGTACGTCCGGCATGCACTTCTCCCCGTTTGAAGTAGCGGAGCCGCTGCGACGGGATTTAAAAGAGCTTCATGGGCGTTCGGTATATGTCTCGATTGATATCGATGTTTTAGATCCGGCGTATGCTCCGGGGACAGGCACGGCAGAAGCCGGCGGCATAACGTCAAAGGAGCTGCTCGAAGCCATTCATGTAATTGCCGCCTCAAAGGTTAACGTGATCGGAGCCGATATTGTAGAAATTTCACCGCCGTACGACAGCGGCGACCAGACCGCAATTGTGGCCGGAAAGTGCATTCGGGAAATGCTGCTTGGCTGGACGAAATAAAAGCTTAAGACCATCAAAAAGACCGGAAAGCCTCACGAGGCTTTCCGGTCTTTTATTTACGTCAGACGAACGGGAAGCTCCGTTAGTCCGCGCATGAGTATGCCGGGACGCCACTCCAATTCAGCAGGAGACGCATCCAACTGGAGTTCGGGGAAGCGTTCGAGCAGCGTATTCACGGCGACTTCAGTTTCAACTCTGGCAAGCGGTGCCCCGAGACAGAAGTGCATGCCTTTACCAAAAGCAAGGTGTTTGCTCTGGCCGCGGGTGATATCGAAAACATCCGGATCTTCGAATGCTTCCGGATCGCGGTTAGCCGCGTCGAGCGCGACGAGGACATGGTCTCCCCGGTTGATCGTTTTCCCCTGGAGCTCCAATGTTTCGGCGGCCCAGCGGTCGGTGCTGAATTCCACCGGCCCCTCGAAGCGGAGCATTTCTTCAATGGCCGGGCGGATGAGCTCGGGCTGCTGCTGTAACGTGCGCATCTGACCCGGGTGGGTCATCAAGGCAAACAGGCCGTTTGCGATAAGGTTTACCGTCGTTTCGTGGCCGGCGATAATGAGCAGCGAAACGACTCCGTAAAGCTCCTGCTCGGACAGACGGTCGCCTGCCTCTTCTGCCTGGATGAGCTTACTGACCATATCATCCTCCGGCTGCTCGCGCCTCTTGGCTATCCAATCCCGGAGATAGGCGGTGAATTCCTCCGTGTGCTGCTGAATTTTTTCGGCTTTTCCGGGGTCATTGGAGGCTTCGACGAGGGTATTGGACCAGGTTCGGAATTTGTCTCTGTCCTCGCTTGGCACGCCGAGCATTTCGCAGATAACAATGATAGGGAGCGGAAAAGCGAAATCATCGATAATATCAATCCGGGAGCGGTCCTGCATGTCATCGATCAGCTCGTTTGCGATCTCTGTAATCCTATCCCGGAGCTCTTCGATCATTTTCGGTGTAAACGCCTGCTGAACGAGTCCGCGCAGCCGTTTATGATCCGGCGGATCTGCAAAAAGCATGTTTTGGGAGAAAATATTCTTCTGTGCTTCGGCGCGTTCTTCTTCATTTAAAAAGACAGTGAAGTCCTTAATGAAACGAGTGTCCTTCAGCACAGTGACAGCGTCCTCGTAGCGGGTGACGATCCAGGCGTAATGGCCATCGGGCATTAAGGCCTGGTGCACCGGATCGTGCTGCTGAAGAGAGTGAAAGGCGGGATACGGGTTCTGGTTAAAGGCGTGGGTGAATAAGCCGGCGTCTTTGCTGCTAAAATCATTATTCATGGTAATCGGCTCCTTTATAATAGGCTTGAGAAGGAAGCACCCGCGCTTTTAAAGAAACGGGGACAGATTAATGATATTCCCGTTTTTTCGAAAGCGTCATCATTGTTGTTTGAAGAAGAAACAATTAGAATGTAGGAAATCCATCCTTTGCGGAGGTATAGCGAAATATGATCTATCATGAATGGAATCGTAAATGGAACGAACTCGAATGCCGCCGTCTATACCGCAACGATGATTTAGAAAAGGATAAGCATGGATACATTGCCTGGGAACGGGAGCTGCCGTTTTTTAAAAGCTACCGCAGCCGTGCGTTTTATGTTGCTGATACGTCCCGCTATATTGAACAGCGGGCTGCCGCGGAAGAACAAAAAGCGAAAGCACTCACGCGTCGTTTCCCCGAAAAATTCCGGGAGCAGAAAGAGGAAGCCGACCGTCTCATCCGGGCAGATTACCGGCTGCTGCTTTACCGTCGCCTGTATGAAGGAAGGGTGCCGTACGTATTAATGTCCACGCGGCAGATGGATGCATGGCTGCAGAAGGAAGAAGCATTTCAGCTGCAGCTGACAGCGTTGAACAACGAAGAGGGCCCGCTTCAGAGCCTTTCTTTTTTGAAAAAGCAGATGGGACACAAAAACTACCGTAAATGGTTCGCCCAGCGCCGGAAGGAATGGGAAAAAACAAAGAAGCAGGACGCCATGGATCTGCTGTCCCTCTCTCCATACCGGTCGCGCCAGCGGGAAGAAAAGAAAATATAGCTGCAGGCAGCGTCCTGTTTAAATATACGGAGCAACGGCTTCGCGGTGTGTGTGCACGTCTACGCTGCTGCCGGAAACGATGAGGACGGTAGGGCCGTTAACGGTTATAAGCCCGTCTAAAAGCGCGCCGGCGCCGACAGCGGCTGCTCCCTCGACGACCATTTTATGCTTATCGTATAAAAAAGCCATGCCCCGGGCGATTGTGTCTTCATGCAGCCGGAGGCGCTGATCGGCGTAGCGCTGGACCATGGAAAACGTATATTGATTTTCGAGACCGATACCTCCTAGCAGGCTGTCGGCAAGTGTTGGTGCCTCCGGAACGATCGTCGGCTTGCCAATATTCAGGCTCTCATCCATAGCAGCTCCTTCCCGGAGGGACAAACCGATAAGCTCAAGATCAGGAACTTGTTCCTTCAGGGCAAGACCGAGGCCAGACAAGAGGCCGCCGCCGGAAAGGCCGGTGAGCACGTGCTTCACGGAGGGCAGATGCTCGATGATTTCGAGTCCCATCGTTGCCTGTCCGGCGATGACGGAAGGATGGTCAAAGGGAGGGATAAGAGTTAGTCCCTCCTCTTCGACGAGACGGGCGCTGACTTCTCCAGCTTCGTCCTGGCCGTTTCCTTCTACATGCAGCTCAGCGCCGCTTGCTTTGAGCGCCTCGACTTTATTTGCCGGTACGTTTTCTGAAACACATACGACAGAGCGGATGCCGAGCAGGGCTGCTGCTGTCGCTACGGCAAAACCGTGATTACCGGTGGAAAATGTGACCACGCCCTGGGTCCGCTGCTCCGGAGACAGAGAACGAATCATGTTAGTCGCTCCCCGGAGCTTGAAGGAGCCGGTAACGTGCATTTGTTCGAGCTTTAAGTATACGGGCTGGCCTGCAATATTTGTCAGCGGCTGGGAAAAAAGGAGCGGCGTTTCCGGAAGGACCGGACGTAAACGCTGTCTTGCTTCCCAGGCATCCTGAAGTGTTAACATAGAATCATCTCCTGCATTTATAATTATACTTATTTAAACATAGGCAAAGAAACGAAAACAATACGATCTGGCAGACGTTTGCCAGACGGCGGATAGGGAACAACCAAATAGAAGCGTGCGTAGAAAGGATGAATGAGTGTGAGAGTTGGATTTATTGGAACAGGAATTATGGGCTCAAACATGGTAAAAAATTTAATGGACGCCGGAGAGAAGGTTACGATTTACAACCGGACCAAGCAGAAGGCGCAGCACCTGCTTGATGCAGGAGCAGGATGGCGGGAAACGCCGAGAGAGCTGGT
The DNA here is from genome assembly GCF_000420725.1 of Marinococcus halotolerans DSM 16375. Taxonomy (GTDB): domain Bacteria; phylum Bacillota; class Bacilli; order Bacillales; family Marinococcaceae; genus Marinococcus; species Marinococcus halotolerans. Next base: position 219,718 of record NZ_ATVM01000004.1, read on the forward strand.
TTCCAAGGTGGACGTTGTATTCACTATGCTGTCGAACCCCGAAGCAGTAGAGGAAATAGCAAACAGCGTGGACGGCCTGCTTGCCGGCGAAACGAGCCGGAAAATATGGGTGGATATGAGCACGGTTAACCCCGGGTTTACTCGGCAGATGGCTAAAACTGCAAAAATGAAAGAAATGCGCCTCGTAGATGCGCCGGTATCCGGATCTAAAGGTCCCGCTGAAAAGGGAGAGCTGGTGTTTCTTGCCGGCGGCCGTGAGGAGGATGTGCAAAAAGTACAGCCGCTTCTCGAAATTATGGGCAAAAATGTCCACTACATGGGAGGCACCGGGAGCGGATCCGCGATGAAAATGTCCGTCAACTTAACGCTGATGCATGCCATGACCAGTTTATCGGAAGGGCTGCATGCAGCCGAAGGGCTGGGACTTGATAAGGAGCAGGCGCTTGATGTGCTGCTTCAGGTGCCTACAACGGCACCTGCGGTGGCAGGAAAGCGGGACATGCTTCTGAGTGGCAGCTATGAAACCCAGTTTCCGCTGAAGCATGCCTACAAGGATTTACACCTGCTCGAGGAATCAGCCTATCAGGCAGGAATCTCCCTGCCGGTTACCGGCTCCGTGCGGGAAGCTTATGCGCTCGCGAAGCAGTACGGTATGGGTGATGAAGATTTTGCGGCTGTATATAAGCTGCTCTCCAAAGGAAGCGAATAAAAAATACCCCGTTGGGCCTGAAAAAATGGCCTGACGGGGTATTCTGCTATTTAGCGGGAGCGTTGCTCTGCTGTTCTTCATTTGCCTGGCGGGTCATTTCCTTTTCTCTTTTTGGAGAGCTTAAGAAAAGAGAAAGAATCAGGGCTACAAAGGCAAGAGCAGTGCTTCCCATGAAGGCCCACTCAAAACCGGCTACCTGCGCCAGCTGTGGCGCGGCCTCTGCGGAAGTCGAGGCATCAGGCTGATACTGCTGGGCGCCTAAGGCGACAAATGTCACTAGAAGGGCCGTACCGATGGAAGCCGAAATCTGCTGCAGCGTATTTGCCATAGCCGAGCCGTGGGCGTACCATTTCATCGGCAGCTGGTTTAACGCTGACGTCATGACCGGCATCAGCGCGCAGGCGAGCCCGAACATACGGATCGCATATACAATGGTTAAATACGTAAACGACGTTTCAAGCGAAAGGTTCGTAAACATAAAGGTAGTGATGGTGACAATGGAGAGGCCTGTAATTGCGAGCCATTTTGCGCCGAAGGCATCAAACAGACGGCCTGTAATCGGCGACATAATCCCAATCACAATTGCACCCGGCAAAAGCATTAAGCCGGATTCAAGCGGTGTAAAGCCTAACACATTCTGCATGAACAGCGGTAGGAGCGTTTCTGCTCCTATTAATGAAATCAACACAGCCATAGTGATACCAATGGCGAGGCTGAATATCTTAAACTTAAACACCCGGAATTCGAGCATCGGCGACTTTAACGTAAACTGACGCCAGACGAATAATCCGATAATCAGGGCACCGACAATCACGGCGGTGAGAACGACCGGGCTGCCCCAGCCACTTTCGGAAGCCGTGCCGAAGCCGTACAAAAAGGAGCCGAACCCAAAGGAAGAAAGAATGATGGACAATACGTCGATCTTCGGGCTGCCCAGTTCGGTTACGTTTTTCAAGAAGATGGCCCCGGTAATAATCGTCAGCGCAACGATTGGGAGCACGGTAATAAACAGGGCTCTCCACGGAAAATGCTCGAGTAGAAAACCGGAGAGCGTCGGGCCGATAGCGGGACCAAACGAAATAACGATCCCGATCATGCCCATCGCCGTGCCGCGGCGCTCCACTGGAATAATGGCCAGAAGCACCGTCATCAAAAGCGGCAGCATAATGCCGGAGCCGGAAGCCTGGATGACACGTGCAAAAAGAAGCACCGGAAATGACGGAGCAATGGCAGCAACAGCTGTACCAATACCGAATAAGCTGATAGCGGTCAAAAATAATCCCCTGGTAGTAAAGCGCTCAATTAAAAACGCGGAGATTGGAATCATAATGCCGTTTGTCATTAAAAAGGCTGTCGTCAGCCACTGAACGGTCCCCTGGGTGACCCCGAGGGCCTCCTGAATTGAAGGCAGGGCGGTGGCGAGCAGTGTTTCGTTAATAATTCCCATAAAGGCGCCAAGCAGCAGGGCAGTAATCATAGCTGCCTTCTGCCCGGTAGGGATGTCCCAAGATGAAGAACTCATAGTACGTGTTTCTCTCCTTTCCATGCGCTCCATTTTGCACTCAGCTTCTGTGTGTGCGTATGAAGATCCGCGTGGTGCTGCAGCTGATGCAGTAAAGCATCAATCAAAAATTCTCTCGGTATTTCTGTTTTGAGCTCTTCGTAAATCATTTCCGTAGTCTGAAGCGTTTTTTCAGGCAGTTCACCCTGCGTGTGCCGGGCCTTTACAAATAAAAGCAGTGCCTCGGCTTCGCAGCGGATGCTTTCCATGCCCTGTACGGGCTCGTCTCCTCCGGCCCAGCCTCTCGGGAGCTGGGGCCAGAGGTCACTGTCATCTTTAACAATGGAATGAAGCCTCTCTACGATGAATGCAGACAGCTGGTTCAACGGAAGGGCGGAAACATGCCAGGTCATAAGGGTTAGATAGGAATGCATGATTCCTTCGAGAATGACAGCCAGATCACTGACGTACGGACGCACGCGGGGACCGAAGGCTTCCAATAGCGATTGTTCATGCCATTCCTGAAAAAAGCGGCGCATACGGTTTAAGTAGTTGGAAATTTTGTTTTCCGTATGAGGAGGAAATTCTGTAAAAAGCATCTGAAACAGCGGGCGGTACTCCGTGAATTTTTCCAGTTCGATGCGTATTTTGCCCTCAAGCCGCTTGAGCTCGGGCTCATGCTGCGTTCCCTGATAGTTTTCGGCCTCATAAAGCATGTTTTCATGCACTTTGCGGAGCAGCTCTAAAAGCATCGTTTCCTTGGAATCGAAATGCTTATAAAAGCCGCCTTTGGAGATGCCGCAGGCCGCTGTGATGTGCTGGATGGAAGTGGAGTGAAATCCCTGCTTCACAAATAACTGAAGAGCAGCTTCCAAAAGCTCATCTTTACGCTCTGTCATGCAGTTTTCGGCCTCCTTTTGACTATGTGGTTACTTTTGGTGAACGTTTAGTCACAAAGTGTATCGTAGCATTTGCCATGTAGAGAATCAAGTAATGAGCTTAGAGCTTCTGGCATAAAAAAGCCTGCCGGCGGTCCGGCAGACTCATGGGTCCAAATAATCAACGCCCCGCTCTGTGAGCTCTTTTGTGCCATGGCGCAGATGAAGATATACGATCAGCAGAGCAAGTCCTGCAGCAGACAGCATTCCTCCCGCGCCCAGCAGGCTGATCCATCGCCACGGGGCTGTGTTCCATAAAGGAAGAAAAGCGGGCTCAGGTCCACTCCATTTTGACTGAAGGGAAAGACCGGCACTTAAAAGCATCCAGGTGGGGATGAAAAAAAGCAGAAGGTACAGAACGTTGACAAAGAAGGAGACGACTCCTGTATCGAACCGCACCCGTTTTTGCGGATTTTTTTCGTCGTATGTTCCGCCGGCTGCCCCGGCCCAGACGCCTGAAGCCGCGGCAACAGCTGTCAGGGAAAGCGTCAGCACAAGTCCGGCGAAAGATAGTACAATGCTCCACCCAAAGAGCAGAAAGGTGATCAGCTCAAGTGCTGCAATGGCCGCTCCTGTCATCATCCAGTGAGCCAGAAACTTCCCCAGGACAATCTGCCGGGGCTCTATAGGAAGCGCCCGCAGCATCCAGCGGGACTCCCCCTCCCTTCCAAATGCAGCCGCAGCAAACTGCTGCAGGCCGAGCAGAATAGCCGGGCCGAGCATCACGTGCACACTGCTCCAGGCGGAGGCAGGATTCGCCCAGGGCGCAGCAAGCGCCGAGCCGCTGCCAAAGAAATTAATGAACATTAAAATAAGAATAAGGGCGAATGTGAAGCAGGTGGTCCATTCCTTAGGGTTTCTCTGCACGGCCCGCCATTCTTTAAGGGCAATGGCATAGGGAACAGGACGGGCTGCCCCGGGCCGGGTCGATTTGATTTTGTTTCCCACGGGCTCGGTGGCCCGTTGCCAGGAGGAGAAATAGTGTTTTTCCACGAACCAGAGAGAGGCTACGCTTATGACCACTAAAGCTCCGAGGCAGGCAGCTGTATAAATGGCCCCTGTACCTTCGCCCTGAAAGGAAGCAAAAAGAGCGGCTGCCACCGGCTGCGTAGGCAGCCATGCAGGAGCTGCTTCAATGGTAAGAGAGGTGCTGTCGTTTTGCATAATGATGTTTGGCATTTGGGCGGCCAGAACAAACAGGGCTGCGGATATAAAACCAATTACAGTAGTCAGCTGCTGGGCCCGCTGGGCGGGCAGAATATAAACAAAAAACAGATTCAATAGAAATGCGAGGCCTGCTCCAAAGACAGACAGGCCGAAAAAAAGAAGAACAGCCGCCGGATAAAACAGAAGGTGGGCCCCAGAAACCGCTCCGATAATAATGCTAAGCCCGGCTAATAATAAAAAGGAAAGCAGAGGGAAGCCGGCCCATCCGGTGAAAAACTGCATGGCAAACAGGTGTCTCGAACGAATGGGAAGGGTGAATAAGAACTCAATATCCTTTGAGCCAAACAACAATTGAAAGGTGCGGGGCATGGTTACAAAGGTAATGACAGCAAGGGTACTCAGCAACAGGTAAACGATGGCCGCACGTAAGCTTTCGGGGGAGAAAGCGTCCCCGGCTGCAGCTATGCCAAGGCTAAAGGGCATCATAATCAACAGGGCCAGGGCTGTAAGAGTGATGTATAATGCTTTGCGCCCGGAAGGCAGTGCCTCGTACTGATGGCGCATGGTTTTTTTCTGATAATACCAGAGCGTTTTTATCACGGAACCTCCCCTTCAGGGCCTTCGGCTTCGTGCTGCTCTGTCATGCGCAGAAAGACATCTTCGAGAGTGCCTCCGGCATGACTGGCATGCTCCTGTTTAAGCGCCCCGGGGGTGCCCGTCTGCAGGAGCCTCCCCCGGTGAATGATGCCGACCCGGTCACAGAGCTGGTCAGCGACGTCGAGCATATGAGTGGAGAAAAAAACAGCAGTGCCCTCTGCTGCTGTTTCGCGCAGAATGGCCCGGAGGTCACGTGAGCTCTTCGGATCGAGCCCCACCGTAGGCTCGTCCAGAAAAATAACGGACGGCTGATGAATCAGGGCTCCGGTTAAAGCTATTTTCTGCTTCATGCCATGGGAATACGTCTCCATTAATTTGCCGGCGCTTTCTGTTAAATCAAACCGGTGCAGCAGCCTGGTTGCATGTTCTATCCATATGTTTTTGTCGATTTTAAATACAGAAGCAATAAACTGGAGAAATTCCCACCCTGTGAGCTTTGGATAAATATCTGGTTTATCGGGCAGATAGGCAAGCTGCTGCTTTGCTTCGAGTGCCTGATTTTTAATCGATTTACCGTGAATGTATCCATCCCCGCTGCTCGGTTCAAGGAGGCCGGCGAGCATTCGCATCGTCGTGGTTTTACCGGCTCCGTTTGGTCCGAGAAAGCCGAATATTTCGTGAGCATGGACCTCGAAATTCATTGGGTGTACAGCAGTGGCTCCTTTAAAGTGTTTTGTCAGCTCGTTTACTTCCACTGCGGGAGAATCATGCATGTCGGTCCCTCCTTTGTATGATATGCTGTGAACAGATGAAACACATGTTCATCATAAATGATATGGAAAATAATGGAAATGATAAAAGAATGTACTGTGTAAGGAGGCAGAGGGCTGCTATGACCTATGAAGAACTGGCGGATAGACTGGACCGTACGTCTGACGGTGAAATGATTGGTTTTTTGATGGTACCAAAAGCGCACCGGAAGCAACAGAAAAAAGTAAACAGCTATTTAAAGGAACGCTACGCTGCATCTGATTCCGATTCCTTAAAGGACATCGTGGAGCATTTTTGTGAAGAAAACCTGGAACCCGGGGAAAGCCGGGAAATTGAGTTTTATCCAACGGAAAAATTAACATAGCCAAACGGGGGAGACGCATTGAAACCAAAAACAGTGATGAATCTGGCCACGCTTATTAACGGCATTGGCGTCTTTTTATTTATTTTGGCCAGTGTACCAAACTGGATTCCCGCAATTTTATGTTTGTTTGGGTGCACGCTGCTCGTGTTTCGCAAGCAGGCAGCAGACTGGTGGAATAAAAACATTACTAAAGAACCCGAGCAATGAAGGCAGCTGCGCTTAAACGGCTGCCTTTTAGGTTCGCGCTGCACGGGCGTAGGTCCATTTGCGCCATAAATATTCCATCGGCCCCTGAGAAAACTTCTTCAAATACCAATGGCTGCCGGCGAGCTGCAAAAGATAAATGATTAACGCTGCAGTAAACCCGCCAGTAACGGAAACCTCTCCGAACAGCCCCAGGCCGTAGCCATGAAATAGGAGAACCGCAATGACCGTCTGCAGAAGGTAGTTTGTTAGAGCAAGCCTTCCCATCGAGGCAAAAGGAAGGAGAAGCCGGCGCAGACCTGGTTTTCCTGCGGCGAGCACAAAGGACGACACGTAAAACAGCATCAGCACCGGTCCGGCGATGTAATTCAGGCCATCTCCGAGCCCGGTGCTGATGCCGCCGGGCAGGGCTGTCCATTCCTGTTTAAATGCTGTCACAACAGCATTCAAGGCAACTCCGAGCCACAGGCTGTGCAGCCAGAGACGCTTCCATGCCTTTAAATGAGACGCGGCTTCTGTAAACATGCTCAGGCGTCCAAAATAGAGGCCGAGGAGAAACAGCCCAAGGATAAATGGGATAGAAAATGGAAGCTGGAGCAGAACGAATACGACTTCATTACTCAGCCGGTAGGATAAAATATCGACGTAGGAGCCGTCTGCCATGACAGAAATGCCGGAAGCAACAGACTGCCTGGCGGAAGATCCGGGAGCCATTGAGGCAGTACCCGCGGAGGCTGCAGTTAAGAGAAGTGTCATAAAAAACCCCGAGGCAAGGATAAGCCCGAGGGCCCACGCTAAAACTGCCTTACTGCTTCTATGGGTGAACATAAGCAGAAAGAAGCCGGTCACCGCATATAAATGAAGAATATCGCCTGACCATAAAAAAATGAGATGAATCATGCCGACAAGCAGCAAAAAAAGAAGCCGGCGCTGAAAAATCCGGTTAGCGGAAAGGTTTTTTTCTATAAGCCGTTTATAAAACATATAAAATCCGAGTCCGAATAAAAAAGAAAACAGGGGATAAAATTTTCCAATCACAAAAAAATCCAGCAGCGTATTAATAGTTTGATCGGCTGCGGTAGTTTCCGTCAGGCTGGTATTTACCATGTCTGCGTATTGGCTGAAGCCTAAAGCTTTAAAGGCAGCCATGTTTGCCAGTATAATGCCTAGCAGGGCAAAACCTCTTAGCATGTCGATAGTATGTATACGTTCTTTTAGAGATACTGCCTGCGCCATCTGATTTCCTCCTTACTTTGGAACTGGGTCCAGTATATCAAATAAAGGAAGATTACATGGGAAAAAATGAGGGTAGTAAAGAAGTATGGTAAATATGTTATTTCTCTACAGCTATGCATAACATTAAAGGATACAGAACTCTTTATTGATAAGTAATCATCAGTTGAAAATAAACACAGAAAGGGAGCGATACATTGAGAACGATAGAAATTAATATTTATGAAGATGAAATACACGGCACCGTCGATGAAACACATAAGTTCACGTTCAGAAAAATGGAAGGCCGGTCCAAAAAGACATTCCCTTTTGGTTTATTTAAAGGGCACGCAAAGGAAAACTCGAATACCGCGTACCTTGAGATCTACCAGGAAGAACAGCGGGTGCTTTACTGGGAGCTTGAAGATTTTCAGGATAAGGATTCCCTTGTATTTACCCGGGAAGGACTGCTTGAAGAAGGAGAATGGAAGCCGGAGGAATTGACGCTTGAAGGACTCCGTGTAGAATTCTATGAACCGAAATTATAACACTTCGTACATAACGGGAAACAGCTGCTAAGACTAATACCTCTAAGTCCTTGTTATGGTAATTTTAATATTTTACCACTATTTGGGAGGGGTTTCATGCTTGGTTTTTTGATTGGACTGCTGATTGGGGCTGTTTTTTCTGCTGTGTTTTTCTTTATAAAGACACGGCGGACCATGCGTGTGCAAAATCGGCAGCAAACCGTTCACCGGCTGCTCGCCAATGAACGAAGGAATCGTTTTGATGTACGGAGTATGAGGTAAATACAGCAAAAGGGCCGGCGCTGCAAAAGTGTCCGGCTTTTTAACTGGGCTTTTTTAATAAAAACGCAGGTTAAACGCGGATTATTGAAATTAAACGATTGAACGAAGTGCCGGGGTGGGAATGTAATAATAGAATATCATTTATCAAGGTGATATTTATGGGCACAACGGCCGGCCTTCCCGGGGAGGTAGGCCTTTATTTTTCAATTAATACATAGATCTTTTTCCAGGGTCTTTGAATATAACCGGTACAGATTAAGAGGAGGAGAGGACAATGGCGGAAAATCACTCAGGTGAAGATCTCCAGGAACAACAGAAGCAGTTGGGAAGTTATCTCGGAAAGCTATTACGGGATCACTTTGGGAAGGGGCCTGAATCGGTCTACGTCAGCATTGATCCTCATTGCATCGTAATGCATATCCGCAAATTTTTGTCCCCAATGGAACAGGTGATCATGGGGCAGAGAAATCAGGAAGCTGTGGAAGAGCTGCGGGAGACGATGATGGAGCAGATCCTTCCGGAAGTAAAGCATTATCTTTCAAGGATTGCAGATATAGAGGGCTGGGAATTTTACTTTGACTGGAATATTGAAAATCGCTCGGGCATGATTACTGCCCTGAATTCGCAGGAATTAAAAACGAAAAATGAAAAAAAACGTCCAGAGTATGTTGAAAATATTAAAAGAAAAGTGAATGACGTCAGTGCTAAAACAGAAAAAATCCCTGATGATATCGCAATGTACCAGATTAATGAACGGACATTAATTGCGGCCCGCACAGGTATTTTAATTCTAATTGAAAAAGAATTAATCAACCAGGGCCATGGAGCAAATCTGAAAACGGCGAAGCGTCACCTGGAAAAACAGCTGTTAAACGAAATACGCTTTGACAGGCTGTTTGGAGCGAAAGTACATGATATTTTCGTGGACTGGGATTTTTACAACGACACCAGCGTTGTGGTATTTGTTACAGACCCTGTACCAGCGGCAGAATAGCTTTGTGGGATATGTAAAAGCCAGGCCGATTATCGGCCTGGCTCAGACTGTCGACAATGGCTCTCATTTTAGAGCGTGTCGGCAGTTTTTTATGCTATGATAAAAAGAAATAGCCTGGAAAGGGGTTATGGCGCATGA